>JAXMOE010000001.1:0-1014554 GCA_034670025.1 Chlorobiota bacterium | reverse complement strand
TTAACTCTTCAGTGTCTTCTATATCATCTATGTCCAAACAGAGTAGATCAGAATGATTTATTAAAAATTTATTTCCTCTTTGTGAAAACTCACCAGAGAAGGTGACATAGTCTAATTGATAGAGCTTGTTTGCACCACCTTCTCTTACCTTCATTGTATCAGAACGCAATAAAGGATCTGATTCTATACGTTTCGCTATTTCATATAACCCTACAGTTGTAGGGTTATACTTGTTTGAAATAGGTTTGTCAAACTGGCTGAACTCATGCTTTCCCATTTTGACCTCCCATTTTAGAATTTGCTTCCAGTGAAGCTATAACTTTATCAAGGTCAAACAGGACAGTGTTACCTGCCTTCATGAAAGGTATTTCTCCTTTCTTACGTAACCTCCATAATGTTGTAGACGATATATGAAGCTTTTGGCAAAGCTCAGGAATTGTGATTAATCGTTTTTCACTCGATTTCATCTTATCACCTTATAATTAGTTATATAAAAAATAAATTCTTTGAATTGAATTAATTATTAGGTGTAAGTTCTGTTGTATTTCTTAGACTAGTTGTCTGCAAATCTGTCTAATATCAGGAGTTTTTGTCTGTTTTCTTTAAAAACTGTCCAATTCTGTAAACATCATGTTCACTAAAGCTCTAAACGAGTTATAATTGTCAGGAACTTTTCGTTTTTTTAATGATGATTCATATTTAGAAATTTCTCTTTTGGCTTCTCTATATCCAATAATATCAAAATGTGTTTTCGTCTTCTTTAACTTGTATTGTAATCTTGTTTCAAGTGATGCGTCAAGCTCACAAATTTTCTTTACTAAAATGCTTGATTGGTATAGAAATAGTTCTTTAGGAAATAAATCTGTTTTGATTTGTGTTAAAATTACTTTTTCTGTTAATTCTAGATTTACAAAGGTCTCTTTTGTACATGAATTAATAAAATACTTTTTTATAATATCATGGATTTTACTTATCAGTTCCTTTCTTTTATTTTGCTTTTCATTTTGAGATAAATTCTCTTCTAGTTTATCGTGTAATTCTTTTTTTAGATTTTCTAGAAGTGGCAAATACTCTTCACAACAAAAATGAACTTTTTGTATAAACCCTTTTGTACCATCTTTTTCATCATCTCCATTTTGAAGTTTATTATGCCTATCATAGTAGTAGACAGTCTCATCATAATGAATACTATTATCTAAATAAGTTGGTAAAGCTCCATTGTAATCAGTACTGTATTTTGAAGGCATTAGAAGTTGTGTAAATTTTATTCTTCCTATTAATTTTTCTGACCTTTTAATATTATTTTCTTTTCTAATAAAAAATATTTCTCTTTGAATTACTAAGTTAGTAACATACTTAGCATACGCATATTGAAGAAATGATAGCGGAGTAATTTTCATAGTTTCTCAAAACAATTTAATTTTTATAAATCATACCAAATTAAACAAATTTTCCAATACTTCCTTATCATCATAGTTCGATGCGTTCAAATACTTTTCAAGTGAGTCCAAACTTTTATGACCAGTATATTTCTTGATTGAGTGTAGTGGCATATTATTATTAGCGGCTGTAGTAGCAAATGTTCTTCTTCCTACGTGTGTAGTTAGAAGTGCCCATCTAGGTTTTTCTATTGTATATCTGTCATTACCAACTATCTTGGTTGATGTTTCTATTTGATACATACCACAAAGTTTACCAATCTTTTTAAGATTCCTATTAATCAATTTTCTGTCATATCTAATTTCATACAGTTCTTTTAATTTATTAATCATGACTATCATATTATCGTTGATATAAAGTGAAACCCTTTTTCCTGTTTTTACTTGAAACTTACTAATTTTATTGCTGTTCACTGTATGGTTTTTGATTACATCCATCAAATCTGAATATCTTAATCCAATATGGCAATTGACTATCATAAACATTCTCGAAAATTCCATTTCTTTATTTTCTACTTTCAAATCATATAATCTCTTTAATTCATCTTCTGTTAGAGCAATAGAAAACAACGCTTCATTTTTTAAGGTTTTAAATTTTTGATACTCATCATTATTGTGATATTTCTTTTGGTGCGACCATTTCATAAAAGTTTTAATTTTTGTAACATTAGTGCCAATTGTATTGTCGCTGTTTTCCTTCTCTTTTCTTAAATAGTCAATAAATCTGTGAATGAAATCTACATCAATATCATCAAAGCTTAAACTCTGCTTTGTATGTTTCATATAGCGAATAAGCTTATTTCTAGTGTTAATATAACTATCAATGGTTTTCTTAGCTGGTTTTTTACCATTAGGTCTATATTTCTCAATAAACAGAATGAATACATCTATTAAGTTTTGATTCTTTAAGTCTTCACTTACACCATTGTTAATGATATAAGCTATTTCTGTTTTCATTACATTCTTTGAAACACTTTTATTAAAGTCTAATTTTTCATTATATTTACTTATTACAGAAGATTCTAATTCATGCAAGTATGAATTAAATATAAGGGAATTTGGGTGGTTTGGTTTTAATCTATATCGGTCGCTGTCCCAAAATTCTGTCTCTACTGAATGTCCAATGTTCTTTTGGATTCTATTCCCGTCCCAAGTTACAGACATTTGAACTGGAGAAACATCTTTGCTTCTTGTGATTAAATTGTATTTTACTCGCATCATAATAACACCTTTAATTATTTAATCTCATTATAGTACGAATAAAAGATATAATTGTTATAACATAATGCTTAACAAAATTAATAAATACTATGTATTGCACTGAACGGTTATGAATGATTAAGTATGTGATAAGTAATTAAAAAACAGGTATTAAAACATAAGTAGAAATATCTTGAACGAAGTTGAAAGATTCAATACCTACTCCGCCAGCGGAGGATAGCAACCCACCAAACTTAAGTATAGAAATAGGTTAGGCAACTGTGTCATAACAACGACCTCAAAATAAGCCCACTATCTTTTGAACAGATTAGATAATATTAATCTGAATTGATTATATTTTAAACTTTATTAACCGAAAAAGTAAAAAATATATGAAATATATTTCCTTAGCCGTACTTATCATCGTTAGTTTTCATTTCAATTTGTTTGCCGATGATGAAGACAAATCAAAAGAAATGGAAGCAAAAATTGACTCTGTTTATGAGTTTGAAGTAGTTGTTGATGTAGAGAGAACAGACATAAAAAATCAGAATAGAACGGGGACTTGTTGGACTTTTGCTGGTAATTCTTTCATCGAGTCGGAGCTGATGAGAGAAGGGAAAGAGGGCATTGACCTTTCCGAAATGTTTATTGTCAGAAATATGTACCCAGAAAAAGCTGATAGATATGTACGTTACCACGGCAAGACTCAGTTCGGTGAGGGGGCGCTGACTCACGATGTTATGAGGTCTATCAAAAAATATGGTGTTGTGCCTGAGTCTGTGTACTCTGCAAGACCTGAGAATGGCTTTCTGAACCACAATGAAATGTCAGGAATATTAGCTGACATAGTTAAGAGGGTTGTCGCTACTTCACCTGAGAACAGAACCACAAAGTGGAAAGATGCTTTCAATTCTGTGATTGATGTCTATATGGGTGAAGCCCCAGAAAAATTCACAGTAGATGGAGTAGAATACACTCCAATTACTTACAGAGATTACTTAGGAATAGATACTGATGATTATATAGATTTCACATCATTCACTCATCATCCATTCTATGAGCCATTTGTACTTGAGGTGCCAGACAACTTCTCACAGGGACATTTCTATAATGTGAAGATGACGGAGCTGCTAAAAATAACAGAAAGTGCATTAGAAAATGGCTACTCGATTGATTGGGGTGCCGATGTGTCTGAGAAATCATTTGAGTCAGACTATGGTTTGGCAATCAATCCAGAAGATATGAAGCAAATTATAATCGATAAGGATAAGATTAAGTGGGATTCTATCTACACAGAATTGGATATAACACAAGAAATAAGACAGAATGATTTTGACAATTATCTCACGCAAGATGACCACGGTATGCACATAGTGGGGATAGCAAAGGATAAATTGGATAGAAAATACTTCATTGTGAAAAATTCATGGGGTACTAAGGACAGAGGTAAGGATGGTTATTTGTATGTGTCTTACTCGTACTTTATGCACAAAACTACTTCTATCACACTTCATAAAGATGGCGTTCCGAAAGGGGTTATGAGCAAATTGAAATTATGATAAAGTACATTGAGTTAAATAAATATAATCTTGTTTTGGGGCTATTGGGATTTGTTCTTTTAATCATTTTCCCAATCTCTGAATCAAACTTACTTGCTTCCAATATGTTTGCTGTGGCCGTGTTGATGGCTGTTTGGTGGACTACTGAAGCAATACCAATAGCCGCCACTTCATTGGTGCCTTTGGTGCTAATTCCACTATTCGGGATTGATTCGGGCAAGCAAGTGGCATCACTCTATTTTAACTCAATAGTTTTCTTGTTTATAGGTGGTTTTCTAATTGCTATTGCTATGGAAAGTTGGGGGTTACACAGGCGGTTGGCACTAAATATTATAGATAAAATAGGTAGTAACCCTAAGAATATAATTCTTGGGTTTATGGTCTCGTCTTTTTTGCTGTCTATGTTTATTTCTAATACTGCAACTACTATAATGATGCTGCCTATTGGCCTTGGAATAATTAGCAAATTAGAAAGTGATTTTAGTAAATCGGAGACACGCAATTTTTCGATAGCTCTGATGTTGGGCATAGCTTACTCTGCTTCGGTCGGTGGTACTGCTACTTTGATAGGTACAGCTCCAAATTTGGCATTCAAATCTATTTTTGAATCAATGATAACGAGTGATGTTGTAATCTCATTTTCAAATTGGTTTATATTTGCTTTTCCTTTGGCTATTCTATCATTCATAGTAGTAAAGCTATTTTTATTGAATGTGTTTTATAAGCCCAGCGGTAAATTAAAATTAGACAAAAACCTTATTAAAAGTGAGCTAAATGGATTGGGCAGAATTAGTTTTGAGGAAAAGATTGTTTTCGTTATCCTAACTTTAGCTTCACTACTTTGGATGTTTAGGGCTGATATAATATTAGGTAGCTTTACTCTTCCTGGATGGAACAGATTGTTAAGTAATTCTGGCTTGATAGATGACGGTACAGTATCTATTTTCATGGCTTTGTTGCTATTTATTATTCCTTCTAGAAATAAGAAAGGGGAACGAATATTAGACAAAACAGCAATAGGAAAAATGCCTTGGAGCATAATAATACTATTTGGTGGAGGATTTGCATTGGCTCATGGTTTTGAGTCAACTGGACTATCAGAGTTGATAGGTGGATATTTTCAGCATTTAGCTGATGTACCAAATTTTATTATTATATTGTCTGTTTGCTTGCTAATGACATTCATTACGGAGTTGACTTCTAATACGGCAACTACTTATACTATGTTGCCAATTATAGCTTCAATCGCTATATCGCTAAATATTAATGCTTTGGAGATAATGGTTCCAGCTACTGTAGCAGCGTCTTATGCTTTTATGTTTCCTGTTGCCACTCCGCCGAATGCAATCGTATTTAGCTCGAATAAGATTAGGGTAAAGGATATGTCGAGAATTGGCTTTGTACTAAATATAATTACAGTATCTATTGCAGCAATTTATTCTAGTTTGTTTGCAACATCAATGTTTTAAGAAAGAAAAATATCAGATTAATATGAATGAGAATGACTTACTAAAAGGACTAACAGAAGAGCAAAGGGCAGCAGTAATAAACATAAGCCCAAAAGTATCGGTAACAGCAAATGCTGGTTCGGGCAAGACTACTATGATGGTAACTAAATACCTATACCTATTACTATTTCATTCTGATAAGTTCAATTATAAGAATATAGTTGCTATTACTTTTACTAAGAAAGCGGCATCGGAGATATTAGCTAAAATTAGGAAAGAGATTGACAAATTGCTTCAAGGTGATTATGATTTAACTGATGAGCAAACATCAATATTGAAAGAAACTAATAGACACCTAATGAGCTTGAGTGTCGGCACTATCCATAGTTTTTGTAGAAGAATAGTCCGTGATTATGGGTATAAGATTGGGCTTCAATCAAATTTGAAAATTATTGATGAGATAGAGAAAGAGATAGTATTAGAAAAATTAATTCACAATGTACTAAGCTCAGAAGCAGCGAATAATCCTTTGACACCTGATATTAAGAATGCTATTTTTTATCTCGGATTCAGTGATGCTGTTACTGTGATTAGGAAAATGTTAGGCAAGAAGAATTACTTTGACAAGCAGAAGGAGAATTATAATAAGACATTAGACAAAGTCTTTATTAGTTTAAAACAATCGATGTTACTTGATTTAGATAGCATAATTAACAATTATTTTAAGAACAACCACAAAATTGATATTCCTGAAAAATATCACAGTAGAATTGAAAGTTTAGAAGGTACTTTGAATAGTCTTTCTACTCTATTGAAAACTAATCCACCTGATTTGGAAGAGATTTCTAAAAAAATGGATGAAGCTAGGAAATATAAATATGGAAATTCCATAATAATGAAAAAATCTATCGGTGAGAATAACGATAAATTGTGGAAAAATATGACAAGTAAGGTACTGGAGTATAATGACTTTGATTTTGTTTTTGAAAACAGATATAATCTAATAAAATCATTGATAGCTATCGAAGAAAAAGTATCAGAAGACTATAATAATTACAGCATAGAGAATAATGTGATGGATAATGATGACACCATAAACTATGCTGTTGATTTGCTAAAACATGATACTGTGCGAAGATTGCTAAGATTCGATGTTAAGTACCTAATGATTGATGAATTTCAAGATACTGACGAAAGACAATTAGAAATAGCAAATAGTTTGAGTGAAGACGGGTCAACCCTTCTATTTGTGGTTGGTGATGACAAGCAAAGTATTTATAGCTTTAGAGACGCTGATGTTAGGGTGTTCAAAGAGTTCAGAGGCAGTATTACGGAACAGTGTGGAAATAAGAACAATCTGGAGCTGAATGTATCATTCCGTGCTACTCATCATCTGAATTGCTTTGTAAACAAGTTCTTCAAGCCATTTATGAGTGCTGACAATAGTGATTATGATGTTGATTATCAAAAAATAACTACTGCGAGTTATCTTGGAAAAATTGAGGCAGATTGCAAGGACGTTGATGTCTATTTTCACTATAAAGCTAAGTTGGGAGATAAATCTAAGGAGACAATGGCACTGAAAGCAATCCATAAATTGTTGGAAAAAGGTGTCGCCCACAAAGATATATGTGTGTTGTCTCGTCGGTCGGAGCATCTATTAAACTTGTCTAATTTGTTAAAGGAACATGGTGTTTATTCTTATGTTACTAGCTCGTCGGGCTTTTTTGACAGAAATGAGATTAAGGACTTAATTGCTTATTTGCAGTTCATCGATAATCCTGATAATGATTTGCTTCTCGCTGCTACATTGAAGTCATCACTTTTTAACTATTCTGACAGAATGATGATGCAGCAATTGAAAAAAGAGAAAGGCAAAACTCTTTGGCAAAGTATTATACATCAGAAAAAAAAGGGTAATGATATTATAGATGACGAGACTTATGATGTACTTTGTAAGTCTATTGAGCTATCGAACAAATTACCTATTACTAATCTGGTAATGAAGATAGTCGATGAATCCAATTGGAATTATTATTATAATACATCTGAAACTGAGCGTGATGCTGTTTTTAGAAATCTCTATAAATTTATGGATTTTATTAGGGAAGTAGAAAGGAGAGATTACACTACGCTAGCTGATTTATTCCTATATCTGGACAAGATCTTTGCATCAGGTAGAATGTCAGAAGAGTATGGAAATACAACTGATTCTATAAAAATGTCAACAATACACAGTGCTAAAGGATTAGAGTATAAACATTTGATATTATTAGACTATGAGTTGCAGCCTGTCAAGCGGAGTAGAGGAAATGATAGTCCGACAATTGATGAAGAATATGGACCAAAGTTAAAAGTTCCAAAATCTATAGACTCGTTTGATAATTTCGGTAAAGCTAATACTTTCATTGATGACTATATCGATAGTGTAGATAAAATGAAACAAGAGGCCGAGAATATTAGGTTGAGCTATGTAGCAATGACGAGGGCAAAATCGTCAATAACCCTAATTCCACCATTAGAAAAGGTAAATCAACAAGATATGTGGGATAGTATTTTCCCTGGAATGGGTGAAATTTTAGAAGGCCAAAAAAAGACATTAGGTAATAAAGATAGAACTGAACTACACAAAGAAGTAATATCTAAGGAAGTCAATGATAAAGTTGATTGTTATGATACAGTATGTGGTAAAATATCAGAGATTGATTGTGATTACAAAGTAAATTTTGATTTTTCGGAGTATAACATTGCAGAATTTGATTTTTCAAATTATAGCAATTTAAGTGATCATAAATCAAAATATACATACACAGAAAATTTTGAGCAAATACCAGCAAGAGAGCAATATATCCAATTTAATGCAACAAAATTGAATAAATTTGATCAATCGAAGCAGACAAAAAGTCACGTATTCAAAGAAATTTATATCTATGGTTTACCAAACATAGCAGAAAGATTAAAATCAGTAAGTGCTGAAAACAAGCAATTGTCTGCACTTTCTGGCGTTAAGTTCGGTAGTTTATTTCATAATGCTATGGAACGAGTTGATAGCTTCACTGATTCTGAATTGAATTTGGATGGTGGTAAACTTCATGGGATTATAAATGAACTATATATAAATGAAACAGAAGGGATTAAGGAGGAAGCATTTGGTATAATTAGTCAAACACTGACTAATCTTTTGACCAATGATTTTATTAAGCAGAATAAAGATGTATTACTTAATTCAAGAAAAGAATTTGATTTAAAATCTATTTTTGGTACTCAAATACTGCAAGGTGAAATTGATTTATTACACATAGATGGAAATAGTGCTACGATATGGGATTGGAAAACAAATCAGATTAGTAGTAATAAAGGATTGGATTCAGTTGCTAAGAGTTATGACTTACAAATGAAGATATATGCTCTATTGGCATTCAAATATGCACCAGAAATAGAGGAGGTTAGTACCAATTTGCTTTTTGTAAGAAATATATCAGATAATAATGATGATTGGATTGTTTCTAAAACATATATGAGAGATGACGAAAATAATATTACTATTGAAATAGCAAAAATGATTGGCGAAATTGATTCTACTTATGGGTACATCTATCCGTTAGATTTGGAGGGAATTAGTTAAAAAGCTGAATGAGGAAATAGCTAATTAAGCAAGTGAACCCGGTAACTATAACTAAATCAACAATAAATTGAATTTTCTTATTGGTGGACTTTTTGAATATAATTTCTAATAAATAGCCGACACCAATTATTAAGAAGATTAGTGCTAATAGCTTATCACCCAAATCATAGAAATAATATGATAGAGCGAATCCTAATATTAGGAATCCGTAGATTAATATGTTTTTGAATATTTTATACATTCTTTTTCTTAAATCCATAAGGGCAGTGCTTGCAACCAGATTTGCAGCAAAAACCCCACTTTTTGTGATATTCTTCTGTAAATACAAAAAAGCCACGATCATCAATATAATAATCGCGGCCTTCTTTCAATTCATTAGTCGATGACATTTAGTTCTTTACCAACTTTTATAAATGCTTCAATAGCTTTTGTTACTTGCTCATCAGTGTGACCAGCAGAAAGCTGTACTCTAATTCTGTCCATTTTTCTTGGAACAACTGGAAATGAGAATGCAATAACGTATATACCTTCTTCTAACATTTTGTCTGCAAACTCGACTGCCAGTTTAGCACTGTCGTCGAAGTTACGGAACATAATAGGTACAATTGGGTGATCGCTTTCAATAATGTCAAATCCAGCGGCATTTAGTTCTGTTCTGAATCTTTCAGTGTTCTTTCTAATTTGGTCAAGCAATTCACTCGATTCTGTAATCATATCGATTGCTTCCGAAGTAGCACCAATTACAGCTGGAGCTAATGAGTTAGAGAACAAATAAGGTCTTCCTTTGTTTCTCAACCACTCTATCATCTCTGCTCTACCAGATATACATCCACCAGAAGCACCGCCGAGAGCTTTACCAAATGTAGTAGTGATAATGTCAACTCTGTCCATCACATCAAAATGCTCGTGTGTACCACGTCCGTTTTTACCCATAAAACCAGTTGAGTGACTGTCATCAACCATTACAAGTGCATCATATTTTTCTGCCAAATCGCATATTTCTTCCAATTTCGCAATGTCTCCATCCATAGAGAAAACACCATCAGTTGCGATGACTTTAAATCTACAATCTTTTGCTTCTTGTAAACATCTTTCTAACCCCTTAGCTGATTTGCCTGTTGCTTCATCAACTTCTTCCACGTCTCTCATATCAGAGTGTTTGAAAATCCAGCGTTGTGCTTTGCTTAATCTTATGCCATCTATGATTGATGCGTGGTTTAGTGAATCAGTTATGATTGCATCTTCCTTTCCAAAGAATGGCTCGAAGAATGCACCATTTGCATCGAAACAAGAGCTAAACAAGATAGTTGATTCCATGCCGAGGAATTTTGAAATTTTCTCTTCTAATTCAAGGTGAATGTCCTGAGTACCGCAGATAAACCTGACAGACGAAAGTCCGAAGCCGCGCTCGTCCATTGCTTTGTGTGCAGCATCTACTATTCTTGGATGTGAAGAAAGACCAAGGTAGTTGTTGGCACAAAAGTTTAAAACTCTTTTGCCATTTACAGTTATTTCAGATGCTTGTTCTGAATCTATCTTTCTTTCAGTTTTATATAATTTTTCGTCTTTTAGCGTTTCAATTTCTGATTTTAAATAATCTTTGATACTTCCGTACATATTTAAACCTATTTTTTTTAATTTGAATTTCTTATTTCGTAAATATAACAATTAACCAAGTAAATGCAGAACGAGAATACGAAGATTTATTTTATAAGTATAATTCTATTTGTGCTAATTTCTCGTATGGTTACATTTCTTGATACAGATGTATTCCTCTCTGATGACGATGCGGGCTTTGCTTTAGCTGCCTATGACTATAATATAGAGGAGTCCAGACCCCACCTTCCTGGATACTTTTTGTTGATAAAATCAATATCTGTTGCTAATGTAATTACCGGTAGTTCATTTATTTCAATGAAGATACTTGTCATTCTTCTATCTGTTCTTTCGGCTATTATTATTTTCAAATTATTCGAATTTCATTTCAATGGGAAGAACTCTTTTTTATATACATTGATAATATTTACTAATCCATTGGTTTGGTTTTACCAAAGCACACCTGAATCTTACATATATGATTTATTCTTTTCATCTTTGATAGCATTAATTTTCTACAAACGGTGGTCGTATTTCTACTTTCTTCCTATAATTTCAATTATGGGTGGAATACGGATGAGTTCGGCTTTTTTCTTAATTCCTCTTTATGGATATATAACTTACATTTATTGGAGGGAGAGGAGAGTAGATGTTAAATCTCTGCTGTCAGCAAATTTGCTTGGTTTAGTCGTAACCGCACTTTGGGTTATTCCATTACTAATTTCTGTTGGAGGATTGGGTGCTTACCTTCAACTTTATGAAACTCGTAACCCAATGCCAGCTATCGGGATTATTAAAAATATAGTAGGTTTTTCATCTTATGCTTTAACTTTTGGGATTCCATTTTTTATTATTGGAATCTATCAATTAGTTAAGAAGAAAAAGGTAAGTTTAAGTTCAAATTATAATAAGTATTTTCTCCTGTTCTTGATTGTCCCAGGTCTATTTTTTTTCATATTTGGACATTATTCCAAAGGGTATATACTGCTGATTTATCCTGCTTTAATGATACTAACGGGTCTTTGGTTGGATAAGAGTTCTGGTAAATTATTAATATTTATTATTGTGTTGCAAGTTTTATTCTTTGCATTCTACCCTTATTCTAAGATAAATTTAGAAATACAATTTAAGAGAAGTGTCAGAGAATCATCATTAGTAGAAATAGTCTGGAACAGACTGAACAATGGTTATTTACATACTTATTCCCGTATTAGTAATAGAGGGGAATATTTTGATTCATTTGATGAGTGTATTGATTATTTAGGTTCTGAGTACAAAACATTTACAATTTTTGATGGAAAAACATCTTTATTGAGCATTAATTCAGAAGTTTATCGTTATCCTGACATTGAATTTGTCACACAAAAGAATTTCTATATTGATGACCAATATATTTATCAAAAGGGTACTAATCTTGAATACAGATATGGTTTGGAAGAATTATATAATGAAGTATTTATCTTAACTGATGTTAGGATGATAGAAAAGTATGCGGAATTAGTCAATGTTATTTACAAAACAGACATTCACGCAATTGTTAAAGTAAAGGATGGTAAGGAGAAAGACTTTAGAGAATATTACGAAATGCTCTATTCTAAATAATTAGAATGTTAGTCTATAAATCTTTCGTACCAAGAACTAAGTGCAACTAAGTTATATACGTGAGAGCCGAGTTTACCTCCATTATCCAAATCTTTGATTAACTTTTTCTTGTAATCAGTGTTAATTATACCTGTTTTTGCAAAGCTAGATTCAAATAGATGGTAGTAAGCTAGTGACTTCCAAGGGCCACGGAACCAATCGTGGACAGGTGCAGCAAAGCCCATTTTCTTTCTGTAAATAATATCATTTGGTAGTATATCTTCAATTGCTTTTTTCAGTAATGTCTTGGGTTCTTTTGTGTTCGGAACTTTTATCTTATCAGGCAATGAGGTTGTAAATTCTACTAATCTGTGATCTAAGAATGGTACTCTTGCTTCTAAGTGATGAGCCATTCCTATTTTGTCAACTCGCATTAGTAAAATTTCAGCAAGCCGCTGCTGTTGTTCTATATACATTATCTTTTCAAAGTATTCGGCATTAGACTTAATGGATTCTATTTCACCATATATCTCTTGAGCATACTTGTAAGGTATCGTCTCATCTAATCTACTGTCGCCTTTCATTTTGCTTTGAGAATATTGTCCGAAGATTGGTACTCCACTCCAGCTAAATTCTTGTCCTGCTGTTGCTCTTCGCATATATTCCATAGCTAATTCGCTATTGATAGCAGGGGAGAAAATCTGTGCAAATTTATAGCTGGCGTTTCTGATGAACTTTGGTAGTGCTTGATAATACTTCCAATAGCTATTACTTAGGTTATATCCTTGAAGCATCCATTTGTAGCCGACAAATTGCTCATCACTTCCTTCTCCAACTTGAACAACTGTAGTGCCAGATTCGTGAGTTAGCTTACTAAGAAAGTAAAGAGGCATACAGACAGGGTCACCGTTTGGCTCATCAGTGTGCCAAGTTATATCATCAATTATATCCTTGCAATCATTGTGGTCAATTAATATTTCGTTGTGATTGGTATTGTATATTTTTGAGACTTGACTAGCGTACTTCAGTTCATTGTATTTTTCTAATTCCTTAAAGCCAACGGTGTAAGTATCTATTGGTCTATCCATTAGTTCAGCCATCAGTGCTACGTTGAGCGAGGAGTCAATACCACCACTTAAAAATACACCAAATGGCACATCACTTATCATTCTCGACTTTACGGCTTGCCTTAGTAAATCAACAGTTTTCTGTCCTGCTTCTTCGAATGTTATGTCATTATTTAATGTCGATAGGGGAGTCCAATACTTCTTTATTTCTAAACCATTCTTATTTAGAGTTAGGTGACTTCCTGATTCTAATTTTCTTATTCCCGAAAACAAGCTTTCTTTTTTGCTTGACATACCGTAATTCAGATAATTAGGTAGCTCTGCAAGATTTAAGTTTGGAGCGATATTGGGGTGTTTGAGAATAGATTTTATCTCAGAGCCGAATACAAATTTATTATTATCATAGTGAAAATAGAAGGGCTTTATACCTACTCTATCCCGGCAAGCAAACAGTTCGTTGTTCTCTGAATCCCATATTGCAAAGGCCCACATACCAACTAATTTGTCAATTATCCCTTTGCCAAAATGCTTATAACCTTGGAGTAATACTTCTGTGTCAGAGGAAGAAGTAAAATTTAGACCCATGTCTATAAGTTCGGTCTGAATTTCTTTGTAATTGTATATCTCTCCATTGAAAACAATAGTGTATCTGCCATCGGGAGTAGACATTGGTTGCACACCAGCATCCGATAGGTCTATTATTGATAATCTTCGGTGACCCAAGCCACAGATTTGGTTTTCCGATTGCCATATTTCACCAGCATCGGGCCCTCTGTGTTCAATGACATCTGTCATTTGGGTTAATAATTTTCGGGTAGTGTTTGGGTTTTGGTTGTAATCTATTATTCCAGCTATGCCACACATATATAATTGATTTACCTTATTTGTTCGAGTCTATGATTTCTACGAATTTGGCAACAGTGTTTTCCAACCCGTAAATCAATGAATTAGAAATTAGTGAGTGGCCTATGCTTAGTTCGTCTATTTCTCTTATCTTAGCTACTGCAGCGGTATTGTCTAAGTTCAGTCCGTGACCAGCTACTACTCCCATACCTAATGATTTGGCAAATAGAGCTGCTTCGTTTATTCTAATTAATTCGCCATTCTTTCTTGATTCTTCTTCTATATTAGCATAGTTACCAGTATGGATTTCAACCATATCTGCACCAACTTTTTTGGAAAGCTCAACTTGAGTTTTGTCTGGTTCAATAAATAAACTGACTTTTATTGATTTCTCGTGGATTTTTTTGCAGAGCTCTACTAACTCTTGTTGTAAGCTCATAACATCGAGTCCACCTTCTGTTGTTAGTTCTTGTCTTCCTTCTGGGACTATGGTAACTACTGCAGGGACAACATCAAGAGCTACAGCAATTATATCATCATACATTGCCATTTCAAAATTAAGAGGTGATTTGATGTGTTTCTTTAGCTCATATACATCATCATCTTTTATATGTCTTCTGTCTTCTCGCAAATGACAAACAATACCTTTGGCACCAGCTTTCTCTGCTAATAGTGCAGCTTCCAATACATTTGGCTCAGTACCACCTCTTGCATTCCTAAGTGTTGCTACGTGATCTATATTGACGTTCAGAATCATTTGCTTATCTCTATAATTTTGAAAATAACCTTTCTGTGTTCTTGTAATTTAGTATTTTTATTTGACTTTATTTCACCTTTGCCAATATATTCTAACCTATCTGCTGAAATTCCTTGTTTTATCAAGTAGTTATATACTGATTTGGCTCTGTTCTCCGATAATATTTTGTTACTTTCTATGCTACCCACAGAATCGGTGAAACCTATAAGTCTTAATTTTATAGATTTATTTTTATTAAGCAAACTAACTAATTTATTTAATTCATTTGTTGATTTGATATTTAGCTCACTTTTTCCAAATTCGAAAAATATATTATTCAAAGTAAATGAGCTATCCTTTTCTATTTTCTTCAATGTGAGATTAAGAATTACATCGTCATCTGTTTTTTTAGTCAAATTTAGGGTTTGGCTTATTGGGTAATAACCTCCCAAGTTAGCACTTATTCCATAGTAATTACCGATTGGTAATGTGATTTGATAAAAGCCATCTTTACTTCTCGAGTTCGCTGTTCCAATAAGCTCATTGGTAGCTAGATTATAATATTCAATTGTTGATTGAAGGGGAGACCCAATATTAGTAGTAACATTGCCCTTTACTATGATGCTGTTTGTTGGTTTGGCATCTTCGGGTAGTTCAATTGTAAATATATCTTCCGCACCCATAGAGTTAGAAGTAGATACGAAGTATGCTTGATTATTGCTCGATGATATTGTGAGGTATGCTTCCCAACCTTCTGTATTTATTTCACTTCCTAAGTTAATTGCTTGTGACCAATGTTCATTTTCATAATCAAACCTCGATACAAATAAATCCATTTCACCATAGCCAGGCCATCCATCAGTTGCAAAGTAAAGTGTCTTGTTGTCGTTTGCAATAAATGGAGATATTTCATTTGCTGCTGTGTTGATAGTTGGACCTAAGTTAACTAATTCACTCCACTCTCCTTTTACTTTCTTAGAGTAATAAATATCGAGCCCACCGTAGGAATCTTCTCTTTCCATAGAAACAAACATTAAGTTCTGTCCTTGTGATAAACTGTAGCTAACCAAACTTGATTCTTTATTTAAATCTACAAAGTCGAATTTGTTTAGCTCGCTCCATTTGTTATCACTATTACTGCTGTATGCTAATTGAGGAGTCTTGTCGTCACCAATATTACTACTGATTATAAGCTTACTCCCATCGGAGTTAGTTGAGAATACAAAGTTATTATTATCATTGTTGAGTGGGTTGTATGGGTTTATTGCTTTAGAAAATTTTTCATTTGCTTCTTTTTTACTTATCCAAATATCTTGCTTTTTGTCAGCCCCTATGTTTTCAGGGTGCTCGTCTCTGGTAAAGAAAAGAGTTTGGTTGTCAGCAGTGATAACTGGTGCTAACTCTGAGTATATGGAATTTATTCGTGAGCCCATATTCTTGACTATACCAGAAAATTTACTGCTGCTAATTTCATTTAGCTCCCATACATTAGTGATATCATTTCCAATGCCAACTGCGTCAATTTCTACATCGTTTCTAGCTTCATTTAGGTCTATTATAAGTTTTATTCTTTGTACTTTTTGTGGTGGGGAGATAGTGAAAGTAAACTTTCCATTATCTTCAGAAATTAAAGATTTAGTGATATTTATACTATTTTCTTCACTATTAATATCGATAGTTGTGATACCTTTGAGTGCACTTTTTCCAGTATTATTGTTCAAAAATAAAAATTCTACTACTTCTTCATTATCAAACCCTACCGTGATTGTTTCATAAGGTCTTTCGCCTGTTAATATAGGTGACCAAGAGGTAACAGTTGAGTTGTTTTTAAGAGTGTTGGGAGGCCCAAGTATTTGATTGGCTGAATTTAGTGTCTTTCCTTTTTCACTTGTATAACTGTGAACAGTATCAGCCCAATGGGTTTGGGAAAGTACTGGGAAGTATAAAAATACAAAAAGAATGATTGTTTTAGCTATACCATTCATTTTTTCTATCCCTTGTCATTAGCTCATTGATGGCTTCTTTTGGGTCTTTGTCTTCAAATATGGTACTATAAATTTCTTCAGTTATAGGCATTTCTATTTTACTTCTCTTTCCAAGCTCATAAGCGGACTCAGATGTAAATACACCCTCTACTACCATTTTGCTTTGTTGTAAAATTTCTTGTGCTTTTTGACCAGAACCAATTTTTTCACCAAAGTTTCTGTTTCTACTGTGGGTGCTATTACAAGTAACAAACAAATCTCCAAGACCAGATAAACCTGAAAAAGTTTTATGATCTGCACCAAGTGCAACTCCTAAGCGAGCAATTTCTGCAAGTCCTCTGGTGAGAAGTGCCGCTTTGGTGTTGTCACCAAGTTTGAGTCCATCTAATATTCCTGCAGCTATGGCAATTACATTTTTTAGAGCTCCACCAATTTCACATCCGACAACATCATCCGAAGCATAGACTCTAAAATAATCTGTAGTGAAAGATTTTTGAACTAGTTCTACTAATTTCTCATTCTTAGAACCAGCCACAATGGCTGTTGGTATTTTATTACAGACCTCTTCAGCATGGCTAGGACCAGTAAGAATGCAGTAATGATTTCCATCTATACCATAGACTTTATCAAAAATTCCAGAGATAGTCAAAATAGAATTATTTTCTATACCTTTGGAGGCATTGACTATATATTTTCCATCAAGGTTGATACTGTGGTTTTTGTAAAAGTCTCGAATATATTGGGTCGGAACTGCATTTACAACAATATCTACTCCTTCGAAAACTGATAGTTCTGAAGTTGCAGTTATATTGTTCGGTAAAGTTGTATTGGGGAGATACTGGTGATTAGTTCTGAGGTTGTTTATTTCATCTACAATCTCTGGACTTCTAGCCCAAAGATATACATTTTTATAATTTTCGGCTAATACCATAGATAGTGCTGTACCCCAGCCACCAGCTCCAACTACAATTATGTTATCTTGCATAGTAATAATATAGGATTTGATTTATTTACTTCAACCAGAAGATTTTTTGAATATCTGAAGTTTAGGGAATCTGTTTTCTGTTCCTTCTAAAAGGCGTTTTATATTTGCTCTGTGAGTATATATTACCAAAAGACTTAGACCAACTAAGAAATAGACTATGGTCCAATAGCCAGGAATAGAGTCATGTAATATATTATATCTAAATATCATAGATGAAGGCAATGAGAAAGCAGCCAAAATAGAACCAAGTGAAATATACCCCGAAAAAGCTACAGCGATTAGGAAGAAAACAACAGCAACACCTGCATCAATTGGGGCTATGCCAATTAGCATACCAGTAGCAGTGTTAACACCTTTGCCACCTTTGAAGTTGACGAATGCAGAGAAAATATGGCCTAGAACCGCAAAAATACCACCCATAATCTTAATGAGTGTGATATCATCAAAACTAGTGCTATTCGGTATTGTAAGTTCTGCACCCAAGATTCCTGCTATCACAACAACAGCAAAAAAACCTTTTGCAATGTCTAATAACTGAACTAAAACACCTGCTTTCCATCCCATTACTCTGAATGCATTGGTGCTACCCATGTTTCCGCTACCTTTGTCTCTTATGTCATAACCGTATAATTTCTTACTAACGATTACTGCAATAGGTATAGAACCAACGAGATAACTCAATATAGCTATTATAATTAGTGCTAAGGTTGTACTCATTTCTACAATTTAGATTTATTCATTTTTTTAATATACTACTATTTCCCATTTTTTGCAAAATAGTGAAGAGAAATACCAGCTGAAATAGCTACGTTAAGCGATTCGGAGCTACCTTTACCGTCAAGAATATATTTATCCTTGACTAATGCTTCTAATTCTTTACTTAATCCATGCGATTCACTTCCGAAAATTATTCCGAATTTTTTTCCATGTTTTAATTTTTCAATTGGTGTTTTAGCGTTGCTATCAGCAGCAAATATATCAATTTCAGAAAAATTCTCTTTGATAAATTCGGCTAAGTTCTCTTTATACTGAACTTTTACTCTAAACATAGAACCCATAGAAGAACGTATTACTTTAGGACTAAACTGATCAGCACTTTCGGCACCCAAAAATACTTGGTTTATCCCGTACCATTCCGCCGTTCGAATAATTGTGCCAACATTACCTGGATCCGAAACACCGTCTAAAGCTATAAAAGATTCGTTAGGAGTGAAATCTAATTCTCTAAGTCCAACAACTGCAACTACACCTTCGGGTGAAGTTTGCTTAACTATTTGTCTGAACTTATGTTTTGGTGCAGAATAAACCGGCACTCCAACGTCATTATATTTGTCAGCCAATTGGACGATTGATTTAGAGGGGGACTCTCGAACAATTAATTGAATTACATCAAAATCGGAGTCTAATACTTCTTCACACAGCTTTAGTCCTTCTGCTATGAATAAATCGTGTTCGACTCTTTTGTCTTTTCTGTAAAGAGATTTAATTAATTTTCTTTGTCCTTGACTAATTGGGATAGAATAATGCATAAATATGTTTAATTTAGTATTATTGAAATATGTTTATTTTTTAGACGTATTAAGTCAAATTTTCGTACATCATACATACTATTTTATGAATATATTAGTTACAGGCGGAGCAGGATTCATTGGCTCGCATATAGTTGACAAGTACTTAGAGTTAGGTCACAAGGTCACAATTGTTGATAATTTGTCAACTGGTAAGAAAGAAAACATCAATCCTAAAGCTACATTTATAGAAATGGACATCAAAGATGATGACATTAGTAAAGTGTTTGAAGAGGGTAATTTTGATGTATTATCACATCAGGCAGCACAAATGGATGTTAGGGTTTCGGTAAACGATCCTAAGTTCGATGCTCATAATAATATTATTGGTTCTCTGAATTTGTATGAGAATTGCAATAAATATGGTGTGAAAAAGATAATATTTGCTTCTTCTGGTGGTACAGTTTACGGAGAACAGGATGAGTTCCCTTGTGATGAGGAACATCCTAAAAATCCAGTTTCTCCTTATGGAATCGGAAAGTTGACTAATGAATATTACTTGTATTACTACAAGCAAGTATATGGAATTGACTACGCAGCTTTGAGATATGGGAATGTATTTGGGCCACGGCAAAACCCTAATGGTGAAGCCGGGGTTATAGCAATCTTTGCAAATAAATTCATTCAAGGTGAACAGCCAATTATCAATGGCGATGGACTCATAACTAGAGATTATGTTTATATATCGGATGTAGTTGAAGCTAACGTAAAGTCTTTAGAAGATGAAGTCTCAGGGAGTTATAATGTTACCACTGGAATTGAAACAGATGTGAACAAAATCTTCCGTGTACTAAAAGACAAGACTGGTAGCACAATAGAAGAATTTCATGGACCAGCAAAGAAAGGAGAGCAAAGACGAAGTGTTTGTTCTTTTGAAAAGTTTGAATCAAAACACGGATGGTCTCCAGCTATTTCTTTTGAAGATGGAATAGATAAAACTGTTAATTTTTTTAAGAATATCAATAATTAGATTTGCAGATTAAATTCAATATATCGAATAATATTAGCATTTTGAGGATTGCAATGGCAGTTCCTTTGGCTTATTATTTAATTAATAATAATATAAGTGCAGTAATAATTATAAGTGTGTTGGCATTTATATCAGATTATCTCGACGGATACTTTGCAAGAAGCAGGGGAGAAATATCAGATTTTGGAAAGGTATTGGATCCACTGGCAGATAAATTATTCTTTGGTACAGCCGCAGTTATAATGATTGTATTAGGAATGATACCTGTCTATTTGGCTGTTGTTATTGTTGCAAGGGATATTCTAATATTCCTTGGTGGAATATATGTTAAGAATAAAACTGGTATCGTGATGGCATCAAACTTAGTAGGGAAGGGTGCTGTAAACATAGCAGCAATAGTCCTTATTGGTATTCTACTTAAATTAGATGGGTTTTATACTTATGGTTCTGCAATTGCAGCAGGTGCATTTGTATTATCTTTTGTAATTTACATATATAGTGCGTACAAATTATTAAAATCTAAATAAGATAGAATTATGGGTTTCTTCGATAAGTTTAAGAAAAAAGTAACTGAGACCGTTGAAAGAACGGTTGAAAAAACAACAGAAGCTGTTGAAAAGACGGTAGAGCGAACAACAGAAGCTGTTGGGAAAACATCTGAAGCAATTGGTTTTAATCGGCTAAAAAAGGGACTTGAGAAAACGAAGAAGTCTTTCTCTGATAAAATATCTAATTTGCTGAAAGGCAGAAAGATAGACCAAGCACTTTTAGATGAGATTGAAGAAATATTAATCACTTCTGATATTGGGGTCGATACTTCTGAAAAGCTAATAAACAAGCTCAATGAAAGAGTAAAGAAAGAAAATTTTGAAGATGCTGAGAAGCTATATGTAATCTTAAAAGAAGAAATTATCAAACTGATGATTACTTCCGACACGGCAGAAAATGATAGAACATACCAGATAGACGATACTAAAAAGCCACATTCGATTATGGTTATTGGCGTAAACGGAGCTGGAAAAACAACTACCATTGGCAAGTTAGCTTTCAATTATAAAAATGCTGGAAAGAATGTTGTAATAGGTGCAGCCGATACTTTCCGTGCTGCTGCAAATGAGCAGTTAGAAGTTTGGGCACAAAGAGCAAATGTTGATATTATTCAAAAAGCTAAGGGGTCTGACCCTTCTGCTGTTGCTTATGAAACTATGGCAGACGCATTAGAAAAAGGCAGTGATGTAGTAATAATTGACACGGCTGGCAGATTGCACAACAAAGTTAATCTAATGAATGAGTTAGAAAAAATGAGCCGTGTAATGAAAAAACACAGAGAAGATGCACCGAACGAAATATTCTTAGTTTTAGATGGTACTACTGGTCAAAATGCTCTCCAACAAGCAAGGGAGTTTTCTAAGGTAGCACCAATAAGTGGTATTGTCCTTACTAAGTTAGACGGTACTGCTAAAGGTGGGATTGTAATAGCTATTTCTGATCAGTTGAAGATTCCAGTTAAGTATATTGGTGTTGGTGAAAAGATTACTGACCTCCAACCATTCGACGCAATCAAGTATGTTGAAGCACTATTCGGTTCTGAAACAGGTGAAGAAACTTTTATTTAAGTAAAACTTACTCCTCTTTTATTGGTGTTCATTAGTTGGTATATCCCGTAAGCTGCAAATGGAATCAACATTATTTTCATCATACTCTGGTATCTAAGCAACGGAATAAATACAATAGCTAAAGTAGTGTGATATATAAAATATAGTTTTATTAAACTATTTTTATCTTTTGTCTTGTAAAACCCAACCACACCCAACGATAATAGTAGAAACCAAGGAATGATATAGACCATATTGGTGCTTTCCTCCTCATTGGGGTTTAACACCCAAAAGAAGAAGAATTTCTTTCCAAAATTTAATGTTGATCTTCCAATATCTTCTGTTATATAATCAAGTGCTTCTTCTTTATACATATCGTTAAGATATAATTCTATCATATCTTTATCGCCATCGTAGCTTCTAACTTTGTCCAATGTTTCAAAATTATGCCATCCACCTATAATGACATTATTATTCCCTCTGAATAAATTAAGTCCACCAGTCGTTGAGGTTGGAATAAATTCATCGAATACTATATGATTTCTAACTATCCACGGTGAAAGAAAAAGAGCAGGGATGATAATTAATAAAATAGCTTTTTTTACTTCTTTTTTGTAAATATAAAATGCTATAAAAAAAAGGAGTAATAATATCAATTCAAATCTAAATAGAATAGCAATGCCAAATATGACAGCTAAATATATTGGATTACTCTTAGTCTTAACTAATGCCAAATAGAATATTGCTATTATAAAAAAGTGATAGAGCTGAGTAGCACCAAGTGAGTAGGTAGTATATATAAACTCTGGGATTAAGCAGTATAGTGCTATTGCAAAGAGTGCAACTTTGTCATTTGTAAGCCAAGACGTGAAGTTGAATAGCAGCAAGACCGTGATTGAAAACAATACTAAGTTAAAAAAGAAGACTGATAATTTGTAAGTACTGTCATTACTTATTATTTTAAAGAAGTAAAGAGTAAGTACATAGCCCGGTGCCATATAAGCTGAGGGTGCAGGAGTTTTATCATCTCTGTATTCGGACTCTATATTAATACCATCGAAATAATAGAATGAATACCCTTTACCATTTGCTAAGTTCTCAGCTATGGTGCCGTATTCCCAAGTATTTTGGTTCTCTTGACCCAATACTATTACACTCGCTATACGTAAAACTATCCCAATAGCAAGAGTAGAGATTAAAATTTTCTTATATTGTGTTTTTTTCCAATCAATCATATCTATATTCAATTTACGAAATGAAAACGAAAGTAAAATATATTTGTTCAAATTGTGGATACGAATCTGCAAAATGGATGGGAAAATGCACAAGGTGCGATAGCTGGGATTCCTTTGACGAGGTTTTGCAAGAGGGGAAACATACCAAAAAACTCAATCTGAAGAAAAAAACTAATGTCAAGGTACATAAGTTAGCTGACATTGAGACTGGTAAGGAATATAGATTCGGCACTGGGATTAATGAATTTGACAGAGTTTTGGGAGGTGGGATTATCCCCGGTTCGTTTGTTTTGATTGCTGGAGACCCAGGAATTGGTAAATCTACTCTTACTTTGCAGATGACAAGAGAGTTGATTGACAAAAAACCTCTTTATATAACAGGTGAGGAATCACTTAGCCAAATAAAACACAGAGCAGAACGACTTACAAATATACCGCAGAATCTGAATATATTAGCAGAAACAGAGCTGAATGTAATAATAGATGCAATAAATAGTGATGATTGTGGAATAGCTATAGTTGACTCTATTCAATCTGTGTATTTGAGTGATTTGGACTCAACTCCCGGTAGCTTTGTACAGGTGAGGGAATGCACCTCGAAGCTGATGCAATTAGCAAAGAGGTTAAACAAACCAATATTTACTATCGGACATATCAATAAAGATGGTGCAATAGCAGGACCAAAAATATTAGAGCACATGGTTGATACTGTTTTGCAGTTCGAAGGGACGAAAGGGCAGAACTATCGGATATTGAGAGCGATAAAAAACAGGTATGGTTCGACTAATGAGATTGGTATATTTGAAATGTTCGAGAAGGGGCTTACGGAAGTGACAAATCCTTCAGAATATTTCTTATCAAACAATACGGATAATACACCAGGTACAGTCACAGTATCTTCAACAGAAGGGAATAGACCACTACTATTAGAAGTACAAACATTGGTTTCTCCTACTGGATATTCTGTACCGCAAAGGACAACTACTGGCTTTGATAATAAACGGTTACAGATGATACTGGCAGTATTAGAAAAAAAATTAGGGGCTATGTTCTTCAAAAATGACGTATTTTTGAATATAGCAGGTGGACTAAAAGTTAATGATACATCGACAGATTTGGGAGTGGCAGTGTCGTTGCTAAGTAGTTTGAACAATATTCCAATCCCTAAGGATACTATTGTGATAGGGGAGATAGGGCTTACAGGAGAAGTAAGACCAGTATCAGCACTCGAAAATAAACTGAAGGAAGCGGAAAAGCTTGGTTTTAGTAATGCAATAGTACCAAATGTGAAGAAAATGGGTTTTGAGCCCAAAAAATTAAATGTAATAAAAGTTAGTAAAATAGAAGAAGCAATAGAGAAGTTAGGATTATGAAATTTATAGATATAGCAAAGATAGAAGTAAGGTCAGGCGACGGTGGTGCTGGTCACGTTAGTTTCAGAAGAGAAAAATTTGTAAACAAAGGCGGCCCAGATGGCGGTAATGGCGGTTGGGGTGGTGATTTAATCATTAAAGGCAATCAACAGCTAAGCACTTTGTTAGATTTCAAATATGCTCGTAAGTACGCTGCCGAAAATGGAGTGAATGGCGGAAAGAACAGTATGACTGGTCGTAATGGTAAGGACATGGTTATAAAAGTTCCTGTTGGCACATTGATAAAAGATTCCACCACAGGTAAAATAATAGCTGACATTACTGATGATGGTCAAGAAGAAATAATAGCAAAAGGTGGCAAAGGTGGTAAAGGTAATGAAGAGTTTAAAAATTCGGTAAATCAAGCGCCTCGCTATGCTCAACCTGGAATACCGGGTAAAGAATTAGATATTATTTTGGAGCTAAAATTACTTGCGGATGTTGGCTTAGTAGGATTTCCAAATGTTGGCAAATCGACTTTAATTTCAGTTATGTCTGCTGCCAAACCAAAGATTGCTGATTACCACTTCACTACATTAGTACCTAACCTTGGTGTTGTAAAAATAGCAGAATCAAAAAGTTTTGTTATGGCTGATATTCCGGGACTTATAGAAGGAGCGAGTGAAGGGAAGGGGCTTGGCCATCAGTTCTTACGCCACGTAGAGCGTACAAAAATATTAGTTTATATATTGGAAGCGTTTAGCGAAGATATTGAGAATGATTATAGAACTTTGAAAAATGAATTGTTGAAATTTAATCCAGAAATGGAACACAAGACAGAGTTGATTTGTATTAATAAAATTGATGCAGTCGATGAAGAAAAAATGCAAGAAATTAATGAGTTGAAGTTTGACAGCAAGATAGAACCAATGCTAATTTCAGCTGTTACTCATAAGAATGTAGATATTCTGAAGAATAATCTTTGGAAGATTATGAATCCAGAAGATAAGTAAAGATAAAAAAACGGTTCAAGCGAAATTCGTTTGAACCGTAGTTTTTAAGTTTTGAGGGAATTTATCGTCTTTAGGAAAAAATACCCACCCCTTACTTTCGATATGAGTTAAATCACTTTTTGAAATATTCATAGCACTACAGAATACTACTTTTGCCATTCTTTTATTTTGAATCACATTTTCTATGGTGTTCATAAGAGTGGTAGAATACGGCAAGAATAAATCACTTATAATTAAATCATATTCATTATCATTCATAAATTCAATAGCATCATTGAGCTTTAGTGCATTATCAACCGCAATTTGCTTATCCAATGCGTATTTCAAAGCCATCTTGATGGTATGAAAATGAGCATAGTCGTCTTCTATAACGAGTATTTTCATTAGTTATCTCATTTTAATTATCGAACCAGTTCCGTCTTTTTCTATCTCTAACTTAGCTGGTTTGTTTTTGTAAAGAATCTTACCCGAGCCATTTAACTGAGCTTCTAATGATTCAGTTGGGTTGACAGATATCTGTCCACTACCGTCTAATTCAGCATAAACCGAATTAGCTTCTAAGCTCGACGTATTGGCATTACCCGAACCTTCAACATGCACATATAGTTCATCAGTTTCACCAGCTAAAGTGACTTTACCACCATCTTCTATATCTAATGATATTTCTTCAGCATTTATACTTAAATGAACAGTAGAACCTTCGTTAACTTCAATTTCTACATCTTCACCATTTAGTTTGTTGGTGGCAGTAACATTTACTTTACTATTCAATTCCAGCGATGTCAATTTACTAATAGTTATGTAAACTGTCAAATTATCTGGACAAAGTTCTTTTCTGCCACTTATAGTTAAATCTCCATCATCAAACTGGATATTCAAGTTTTTCAATATGTCTTCTTGTGAAATTACTAATACATCTTCTTCATTTCCTTCAGTTAAAACTAAATCCATAGGGACATTTACTTCAATTGAATGAATTGCTGAAAAATATACTTTGTCTTTTATTGTTTCCCCTTGTCCTGGTAAACAATCAGCGTAAGCATTAATAGATAAAGCTATTGTTAAAAACACTAAAGTGATTAATCTCATATATAAACTCTTTATTTTTGAAAATTGTTAATTTAATTAAGGATAAAATCTAAAACCTAATGATCCTTCCATATCAGTATAGATACCAGGTGTCAGTGAGATTAGTGGGCCTACTTCTAAAAATATTTCAAATTGCTTACTCGGAGTAAAATTTAGTCCAAATAAACCTTTTGCACCAATGCTTAAGTCACTATCGTCCCCATCATGGTCGTGTTTGTGTTTACCGTGAAAAAAACCATCTCCATCACCAACACCAACTACACCACCTAAGCCAGCATACAAACTAAAATTTCTGTGATTAATTACATTTGGGAAATTAAATGTGTATATACCATCAACTCGAAATGCACCGTAATGTGATTTGAATGCTAAATTGAAAATCAAATCATTTGCACCACCAGATCTAGACTTTACTGTTACCGCGGTTGGATCACCGAACATTAATCCAAAACCTACGTCCGATTTTGCTGTATAAGTAAGAGAAAGGAAAAATAATGCTAACAAAAACTTTTTCATAGTTAATCCGTTGTCTAATTAATAATAAAACTAAACACGAAGAAAATGAAAAAATATTTACTATTTATCGGAATTTTAATTTCTATAACAAATCTATTACAAGCTCAAAGTGGACTTATTGATGAAGCAGAAAACCTTTATAAAAATGGAAAATATGAAAAAGCAATAGATAAATTTGAATTAGCTCTTATCGAAGATCCGAATAGTGCTTATATAAATGGACAGATTGGTTTTGCACATCTATTTTTGGAAAATTATGAGGAAGCAAAGGTGTTTTTTTCCGATGCAATTAAAATTGATTCCAAAGTAGCTGACTATTATAACGCAAGAGGGTTGGCAGAAGCGTACATGGGTAATGTTAATGATGCAATTAGAGAATTTACAGAAGCTATAGAATTAGATCCAAAATTTGCTCAAGCATATTTGAACAGAGGAAGTGCTTATAGTTCAATGATGGAGACAGATAAGTCAATTGAAGATCTAAAAGTTGCAGAGTCTTTGGATAATAAGAACCCTGAAATTAATTATCAGTTAGGAAGACTATACAGTGATAAGAAAAATTATAAAGCATCAATAAAGCAATATAAAATTGCTTCTAAAAAAGGGCTTAACAGTTCTCAAACATTAATGAATTTGGCTTTGGTTTATTTTAAAAGTGGTGATTATCAGAGTGCGGTCAATACTTACACCCAAATACTATCTGATAACCCTAAAAATGCAGATGCACTAAACAATCGAGCAGTTAGTTACGACAGGTTAGGGAAAAAAACTTTAGCAGAAAGAGACAGAGATAAATTGTATAAACTCACAGGCGTTGAGTTTAAAAACCCAAAGGACTATAAATTTGAAAGAGTTGACTCCAAAGATGGTAACTTCTTTTTAAATTTACCAACCCATTGGATTGTAGAAAAACATGCAAAGGACGGAGAGGATAAAATAATTATTACTGTACCCCAAAAAAGTAAAAGTTCTAGGTTTGGAGCTGTCAGATTAACTTTATCTTATAATTATAATATGCAAGATTTATATGGTGTAGGTGATCCCAATGAGTTAATTTCCTTTTGGCAGGCTAGTCAATTAAAGAATACGGAAGCTTACAGTCAATATGATTTGCTCTCTCAAAAGAAATTTACAATGAATGGTTGGAGTGCTACTCGGTTCTTGACGCTTTCACAGCAAAATAAAAATTCATTGTTGTTGAAGTTATATGAGTTAGTTACTTCAAAAAATAATCAGCTGTTTTATGGATACTTTCAATCATCAGCTAAAGATTTTGATTTCTTTGAGCCAACATTTGAAAAAATCATAGAATCTATAAATATAAATGAAAGGTAGAAGTAAATTTATAATTCAAATGTGTTCCCTTTCCACTCGACTTTTTTATCCAAAATTAAAATTGGAAGAAGTAATTCTACTAATAAAAATATAATACTAGAGGGGATAACATAAGGAATTAGTTTATACTCTTTAACAGTAAATAATGAAGGTAGGACTAATATTGTGTCACTTATAACTTTAAGTAGAAGTATCAAAGATGCTAAGTATAAATTCCCCACAGAAAGACTAACAATTGCACTTAGCCATATCAATAGTGATGTAACAACAAAAAATACGGCTTTCCAACCGAGACTTCTCCCACCCAAAGCCCATCTTTTTCTTTGTTTAAGATAATTAATAACTGTATCAATTGGTTTTGTAATTACTGTACTTTCTTCTGTACAGATATAGTTTAATTTACCACCTAATTTGTCAACAGCTTGCAAAAGAGCCAAATCCTCTGTCACTGAAAATGGTATTTTCTTATAACCACCTACTTTATTATACATATCTTTAGTTATAGCCATATTGTTACCAAAACAACCAAGAGTGAATCCGAACCCGATTCCGCCAGAGGCCATGGTGTGGGACATTAGCCATTCTACAGCTTGGAACTTACCAAAAAATTTATTATATTCAACCAATGTAAAAGAAGCAACCAAGTCAGATTTTTGGTTTATAAAGGTTTTTGCGATACTCATGATCCAGTTTTGATTAACTAAACAATCGGCATCGGTGAATAGTAATAGTTCACCTTTGGCAAGTTCAATACCTTTATCTAAAGCTCCAGGTTTTCCTGGGATTACTTTTTTGTCATTGTTAGATATTGTTAAAGAAGTAAGATTAGGTATTTGCGCTTTTAAATCATCTAGTATATTTTGAGTTTTGTCGGTAGATTGATCATTTACTACTATTATTTCAAACTTGTCTTTTGGGAAATTTGAATTGTTAAGAGCTTGAATACAATTTTTTATATTATTTTCTTCATTTTTTGCAGGAATTATTACACTGACCAAAGGATATTTTTCAATGTTAATGTCTCTAAGTTTTAGTCTTCCTTTTTTTGATCCAAGAACAAAAAACACTGCTCTTGAGAAATAAACAAGAAATGCTGTGATAAATAAAAAAAATTCCATAATAATGTAAAACGCTTTAAGTGATTGAAATATAAGTAATAGCTGGTAAAGTTGATGTAATTGTGGAAAATAATATCAAAAAAAGTTACAAAATCATGAGACGTTTTTGCTGTTCATGTGTCATTATAAGTATAAAGTGTGACAAGTTCTTTGAAATCTTAAATCTTAATGTAATAGTAACTGTTGATTTTTCTTATTTGTTTCATAATTAACATTTTTTTAATTTACGTGAATGTCAAAAATACGATATGAATTTATAGTATAAAAATGGAATTTAAATGCAATTAAAAAATTCAAAAATATTAGTAATTGGTGGTTGGGGTTTAGTTGGTTCTGCAATTTGTAAAAAATTGATGCAACACAACCCTTCTGAATTAATAATTACTTCACTAAAAGAATCGGAAGCTAAGGAAGCAGTAGATGATTTAGAAAGTAAGTATAAAAATACTTCAACTAAGTTTACTCCAATGTGGGGGAATATATTCACTAGAAAAGTGTGGAAAGATATAAACCCAGGTGAGTTGTTTAATTCTGATGATTCGAGACAGGGTTTTATTAATGATGTCTTTTCTGATTTGGACGACAAAATAGCAGAAGATTCTGCTCTATTTGATTTAATCAAGAAAAGTAAACCAGATGCAATAATTGATTGTGTTAATACTGCTACCGCTATTGCATATTTGAATGTGTATAAGCAATCAAACAATGTACTTAACGATATCAGTACTGGTAATGTAAACAGTGAAAATATAGAAAAGTTAATTGCGAGTTCTTATATACCTCAGCTAATCAGACACGTGCAAATATTACACAAAGCAATGACTGATTTTGAAACTACTATGTATTTGAAAATTGGTACTACAGGCACAGGTGGTATGGGGATGAATATTCCTTACACTCACAGTGAAGAACGACCGTCGAGAGTATTGATGTCCAAAACGGCAGTTGCAGGTGCACAAACTATGCTAATGTATTTGTTGGCAAGAACTCCAAACAATACAATTGTTAAAGAAATTAAGCCAGCAGCTACTATAGCTTGGAAAAGAATTACTCACGGAAACGTGAAGAAAGGTGGAAAAGAAATTTCACTTTTTGATATGAAGCCTGAGTCTGGTATTGAAACTAATGGTAATTTCAAATTTGATAACAAGTTTGGTGTTAGTGCGACTGGTAAAAAACTCAATTCTGTATATATTGACACTGGCGAAAATGGTATATTTTCGAAGGGAGAGTTTGAAGCTATAAGTGCCTTGGGTCAAATGGAATTAGTAACGCCTGAGGAAATTGCTGAATACGCTGTATTTGAAATGAGAGGCGGAAATACTGGTAAAGATATTATTCAAGGTATCGATGCGTTTGCTTTAGGTCCGACTTACAGAGGTGGGTATTTGAGAAATGAAGCTATAAAAAGACTTAATTTGCTTGAAAAAGAAACTAATAAGAAAAGTGTCGCTTTTGAGCTACTTGGACCACCTAGATTGTCAAAACTTCTTCACGAAGCAAATTTATTGGGGCAATTAGGCAAAGGAGTTAAAGAATTAGTAAACGAGAGTGTTGATAAACTTACTTCTGAAATAAATAATGAAGTTGTTCAGAATGATGAACTGAGAAGTCAAATATTATCAATCGGTTTGCCAATATTGTTAGATAATGGCAAATATCTAAGAGGGGATTTTGTAAAAATTCCTGTACAAAAAAATAGTAATGAAATTGAGTTTAATGAAACAAACATAAATCAATTTTGCTATGATGGATGGATAGATTTAAGAAAAGAAAATTTAGAAATTTGGAAAGAAAGACTTAATAAAATTATAAATCAAGCTGAGTCAGTTCCAAATGAAGATACAAGTTCTGGCCCCGTTTACGATGTTGAATATTGGAATTTTTTCAATACTATTGAACCAGGCAAAATAGCTGGTTGGATATTTGAACATGAGGACAAGGGTTGGAGATTTAAGAGATAACAAATGAATATGAATTTTAATATAATTATTTTTTTTAACAATTTAAGGAGATTACAATGAGAAGGATTTACTCAATATTTCTCATTTCCCTTTTTGCTGCAACTACTTTGTTTGCTAGCGATGTTTCTGTAACACTGGAGCCGTATAACGGTGATGCTGGTACTACAGAAAGCGTTGATAACAATCAATTAGTTAATAGTAAAAATGGTGAAATACAAAGGAAGAGTTCTTATGTTTTAGGAACTGCACCTTTACCTTTTACGGAAGTGAACAATAATCACTTCAATATAGCTGTATCTACTGGTTATTACCTAGTAGATAATGATGATGATGCACCAGATTACTGGAGACCATCAGAGACAATTTATTCAAAAGATATTGACCCAGAAACTTGGGTTGATGTATTACCTGGACCAAGAGTTGTAGATTCAACTTATTGGACTAATAATAAGGAAGAGGGGCTAAGATTTTTTAGAAACCCTGCTTACCCAACAAATGGTGATAGTTATTTTGAACACAATGACTTTTTGCAAGATACAACTGACAACGCTTTTGCTGGCCCAATGCCATTAAAAATTGTTGGTGGATTCTATTTCAATGGTATCAGATATGATTCATTCTATGTAACAACGAATGGTCTTATTGCTTTAACGAATAGAAGATACTTCTATGATGAAGAAGGTAATAGATATATCCCATCTGGTGAGCAAAGTGCTTATGATCCTAATTCAATGGATTATTTTGTTGGTGGTAATAGAAGCAGATCTGGAAATGGTCTTGCTGACAACACACCCGATGATTATGGATTCCAATATTCAATCTTAGGTAACAATCCTAATGATATTAATGGTGGAATCAGAGGGAACTCTGCTAACAGAGGTGATTTAGCAAACCCACATGGGTTAAATGACGTTACTTCTAGAACATACAAACCAGCTTTAATTGGTTTTATGTATGGTGATAATGAATTATCACAATTTTCAAATACTTCTAACAAAGTAGATCATCACGGTAATGTTAGTTATAGAAGAACTTTATCTAATGACAAAATTGTTATTTATTTTGAGAATCTTGCACCTGTAAGAAGAAAAACATATCCACCTGTTATTATTAATTACCCTAATGATATGAGACCTGGTGATGATGGTTATACTGCTGTTTCTGGTCAAACTGTTTTGAATAAGAATGATAGTAGTATTACTATTGTTTATGAAAGATTCGTCGGTGGGGTTAGATTTGGTCGCCAAACTATACAAGCAAAAGACATAATGAGAGGAAATAATGTTGTAGGTGTTTATGGCTTCGGTCGTCACGCTAACTATAACACTACTAATGGACCAAATGCGAATGACGATGAGTTCCCTTGGGTTCAAGAGTATGAGCAATACACTCACTACTTCTCTTATGTAAGAGCTCCGGCTAGTTATCCTCAAACTTTTACTTCTGTTAAGTTCAAACAACATCAAAATACTCTTAGAGTAGTTGATATACAGTACAGAGTTAGAAAGCAAGATCCTAATGCTAACTTGGATTTCAGTGAAGTTGTAAAAACAAAAGAAGTAAATAATTATGAGCTTTTAGCTGGTAATAATTACTTAGGTGCTATTCAGCCAGTTGCAATCATTCAGAATGTATCTAATGACTTGCAATCGCCAACAGGTATTAACTTTGTTAAGCAAGATATAAACTTCTATGCGAGATTTAGAGTTAGAAATCAAGCTACTGGTAGATTGGTTTATAACAGAGCGGTTCCGGTTGATCACAAATGTTTATCAACTCCAGACGATAGATTGGAAGACTGCGAAGGTAACCCGGATGTTAGAGTTAGATTAGTAGATGTTGTTATCGATGATGACAATAACTATGAAGCAACTGTAGCTCCTTACCCTGGTACAAACTCTTGGAACGGACAAGCTAGAAATGGTATTCCATCTTATGGTTATGTAGAGGTGAGATTCCCTCCTTTCCAACCGAATGAGTTTGCAAGAGACGAAAACAATAAATTATACCAAATTGGTAGAATGGCAGCATTTGTAGTAGCGGATGCTACTAATCCAAACAATGGTAAAAAATTGGGTGACACATGGCCGTTCGATGATACTGCTGGTGTTAACTTACACGTAATGAAATTACACAACCGATTTAGTGATGATGTTAGAGAATTCCATATTATTGAAGGAAAACCAATTCCATCAGTACAAAAATGGGTTTCTATAGATGCTGACGTAGTTAGTGGTGATGCTCTTTCAAGACATCCACTTGCTCCAAGAGGTAGATATGCTGCTGACAATAATGACAAGATATTCATGAGTTCTCCTGTTATTAAACTAAACAGAAAGACTCTTAATGGTCAAGAAAATCAACCTGGTGATGAGTTAAGATCTCATCCAATTGATTTGAGAGGTCGTTATGGTTCTGTTATTTCACTATCAGTTCAAAGAACTTTGGATAGAGAATTTTGGGACAGAGGATTTGGTGATGGTTTACTTATTGGCCCAGAGCCAAGAGTAGTTATTAACCGTGATCCGTTCAACGTATTTAACAATACTAATAATTCTGTTGCAGCTAGTCCTGATATGTTGAAGTTAGAAATTATGCTTCCTTCTGATAATGGAGTTGCTAACATTACTAATGTTCAAGATAAAAGATGGAGTGTTCACCCAAGAAGAGGTGGTGACGAGGTTGATCCAGAAACAGAAGTACCTGCATTAGGTATATTCGGAGCTGGTGGTCACATAACTGGTTTCTTGGAAAGTGATAGAGATTCTGCTTTAGCTCCACCAAACTTTGGACTAAGAGAAGCTAACTCACTGAGAGCTGACATCTATGATGATGGTATTGATTTTGTTTACAAAAAGTATTTTGTTCCAATTCCTGATACATTTATCAGATGGCAAAATGCTGGTGCAAAACATTTCAGATTTAGATTGAAAATGGACGCAACAAACGATCAAAAATGTCCAACTTGTACATCTGATGATGATGATAACTTCTTAGTTGATAATATTAGTTTATTATTTGGTTCTAAGGAAGCAACTGATATTGAAATTAGTGCAGTAAGAATTGACTGGCCTTATACTGAAGCGCCTGCAACTCAAGCTACTAAAGTTCCAGTTGAAGTAACTGCTACTAATAACACTTCTAAAAATGCACCTTTTTACTACTTGAAAGTACAAATCTTCAGGGGTGAAAACACTGATCCATCAAACTTAGTTTACTGTAGAACTAGAGCAATTACTACTCACGAAGGAAATCAAGAAATTGTAAGAAATTTCCCTGATTTCAATGCTAGAGAAATAGGTGAAGGTGAATACAGAGCACAAGCTATAGTAGTTGTTATTGATGGTGACTTAGAGCCACTAAATGACACTACTTATACTGACTTCAGTCTTAAGTTTGGTCCAACTTTCTCTTACTCTCCTGTAGAAAGCCCTCAAAATGATATCGGTGGTGGAGCATTCCCTGACGGTAGAGGTATGAACTTACAAGGGTATGCATCTGGTGGAAATGGTAGTCATTTCGGACAATCTGGTGGATATAATGAAGCTGTATTGGGTGCTGGTTATATAGGTGGTAGTATTTCAGGACAAATAGCTATGAAGTTTGAATTACTTCAAACTGATACTATTTATGGTTATGAAGCTTTCTTCGGAAGAATCAACCAAGCTCCTGATGCAATATCACTAGCTATATACGAAGGTTCAAAAGATAGCGATATACCTTCTCGTATAATTGAAGAATCAGTTATTGATAGAGGTAGAGGTAGAGACGACAGAACAGACAAGTTGAAATTTGGTGAGTATGTAAGATACTTACTACCTAAAAAACAACATCAGATATTAGAGCCTGGTACTTACTGGATGGCTATATCTCAATTAGGTGAAACTGGTTTAGAGTTAGCTGGATCGAGACAAAGAGCAGGTCTGAGAACAATGTCTGTTTATATTACTCCTCCAACAAACAGAGTTGGTCCTGTGGGTGGATTTGGTGTTTCTTTGAATATTCATAAAGAATTTAGAAGAAGAAATGCTAATGGTAACTTACTAAACAATAGTTATTTTGCATTGGAAAACACTCGTGAATCTGGTGCTTGGGTACCATTTACTCCTAGTGTTGGTAATGTGGGTTATGCTCACTTACACCACTTTGGTTGGGTTCCTGCAGAAGGTACAACTCTAACATTGACAAATGGTACTTGGTTACCACTAATTAGACCTTACTTAGGTAGTAAGTCTTCTGGTGGCGGAGAAATGCCTATTGATGATTGTGATGTTCCTATTGAACTTGTTGACTTCAAAGGTGACCAAAGAGAGAAACAAATTGATCTTGATTGGATTACAGCTACTGAAGAAAACAACAAAGGCTTCTACATTGAAAAACGTATGAAGTTAGATCAAGGTACTACTGAATGGGAGCAAATCTCATTTGTAAATGGTAACGGTAACACTAAATCAACTAGTTATTACAACTATTCTGATGAGAATGTTAATGCTGGTACTACTTACCAATATCAACTAAGACAAGTTGACTTTGATGGTACTCAAACTTGTTATGATTCAAAAATTGTAGAAGTTAACTTTACTGGTAATGTTACTTTAACTAACTATCCTAACCCAGTTAAAGATGAAACTAACTTTAAGTATTCTTTAGAAAAGAATAGTAAAGTTACGTTAGAAATCATTGACTTATTAGGTAATGTTGTTAAAACAGTATTGAGCAATGAAGAGCAAACTGCTGGTATTCATACAAAAGATTATAATGTTACTGATGCAATTGGTAACAAATTGAATACTGGTACTTATATCTACAAACTTACTGTTGATGGGGAAACTCAATCGGGTAAGATGAACGTAGTAAAATAAGTAACTAACAGTTGTAAAATTCAAGCCCTTGTTGATATCAACGAGGGCTTTTTTTATTAATAAAACGAGGATAAATAATTATGAGTAAAACTATATTTGATAAAATAATAGAAAAAGAAATTCCTGCCGATATAGTATTCGAAGACGATCAAATATTGGCATTCAAAGATATAAACCCACAAGCACCAATTCACATTCTTATTATTCCCAAAAAAAGAATTGCTACAATTAATGATATTGAAGAATCAGATTCTAATTTAATTGGTAATATTATTATAAGGGCGAAGTTAATAGCTAAAGAAATGGGATTGGCCGAGGATGGGTATAGATTAGTGTTCAACTGTAATGCCGATGGGGGGCAAGAAGTTTACCATATACACCTACATTTATTGGGTGGTAGAAAAATGACATGGCCTCCAGGTTAGAATAATTTACTAATTTGCAGATAAAAAAATATGAATTTATTAGAAGAAGCAAGAAGAGTACTCAAAGAAGAGTCAGATTCTATTATTGATCTGTCCAATTCACTAGATGATAATTTTATTAATGCTTGTGCAGAGATAAAGAGTGCCAAAAAAGTTATAATTACTGGAGTTGGTAAATCAGGAATAGTTGCTAAAAAAATAGCCGCTACTTTTTCAAGTGTTGGTATCCCTGCTCTTTTCTTGCACCCTGTGGAAGCACTCCACGGTGATATTGGAATAGTTTCTGAAGGGGATTTGTCTATTCTTATTTCTAAAAGTGGCTCGACTGATGAACTCGTTTTACTTTTGCCTTATCTGAAGAAAAGAACAAAAATAATAGCTATTACTTCTCAGCAAAATTCAAATTTGGCAACTAATTCTGATGTTCACCTTTACGTACCAGTCGAAAAAGAAGCTTGCCCAATAGAAATTGCTCCAACTACAAGTACCACTTCCACTATGGCATTAGGAGATGCAATTGCTGCTTGTATAATGAAAATGAATAATTTTAGTGAAGTTGATTTTGCAAATAATCATCCTTTGGGTCAATTGGGTCGAAACCTGAATACTTATGTCAGAGATGTAATGCACATTGGTGATGCTATTCCTACTGTAGAGATTGATAGTGATTTCAAACAAGCACTGATGGCAATGACTAATAAGCCCTTAGGTTGTGTTTGTGTTGTTGATAGTGGTACATTAATGGGATTAATAACTGATGGTGATTGTAGAAGAGCGTTGAGCAGCAATGATATCATTTCAAAAATAAAATTATCGGATATTATGACTGACAACCCTATTACAATAGGTGAAGATGTATTAGTTGGACGTGCACTTTCGATTATGGAAAACAGAAAAAGTCAAATTAGTGTTTTACCAGTTACTGATCCAAGTAATAAATTGATTGGATTGGTGAGAATCCATGATTTGATTAAAAGTGGCAGATAGTATTATTTGGTAATTTCGTCTTTAGTTATTTTTACATTATTAACGACATTGCCTCTGGCACCCAATGGTTCTAGTTCTTCACCATTTCTTTTTAATTTAACTCCGCCAGCATTTCCAGATGTAATGGTAAAGTGGTCTGCAGCTTTCCAGATTTTTTTCATTCCGGGTTTCATTAGTACTTCTTCGTTTGTTTTGCCGTCTATTGTTATACTCATCCAAGCACTATCAAGTGCAAATGCCTCTAAAACAATACTGTCACCAGCAGATTCAAAGTAATCAAATAGGCTTTCATCTTCTGATTTATCATCATCAGATTTAATATCCGTAACCGCAATCTCGTCTATTGCATTATCAGAATTGCTATTATCAGTTGAAAAGAATACAAAATATACGATTAGTATTATGACTAATCCTGCTCCGAGGTACATAGTAGAAGTTACTAATCGTTTGTCGGACAACAGGCTTTTATAATTACCTGATTTGATTATATCTAATACTTTGAGGTCACTTGGGTCTATACTTGTGGCAGCGTCTTTGGCAATAGGTTTGTGGTATAATTGCTCTTGGGTTAATTGTGAATTGAGTTCACTAATTAGATGGGAATATGAATCTTCTGACAGGCCAAGAAAGTCAGCATATTTCTTTACAAATGAACGCAAATATACCGTAGGAAGACTAGGCATTGTTCCAGATTCTATTTCAAACAGGACACTTTCTCTTATTCCAGTTTTCCTAGAAACTTCAGAAATGTCCAGTCCTTTAGCTATTCTAGTATCCTTTAGTATCTTTACGTGTTCTTGCATTAGATATATTAATAAATTTATATTAATTTACAATATAACAATAATCAAGCCAAAAATAAAGTGCAAATAGTAAAAAAATCAAAAAAACTACTCATAATCTTAACTTTATTAGTCTCTGTCAATAATTTATTTTCTGAAGAATTATTCATTGATTCGTCTGATTTTAGATATGCTGGTACCCAGAGGTACTCTTTATCAGGGGATTTGCCTTTTGAAGAAACAAATATTAAAACAGGTTATTTTGTTGGATTGACAACATTGACTACTGCATTTATGGTTTCACAGCACATATATCAGTCTAATACTATTTGGAAAGACCAAGCCGAATTTAAAATTATTGAAGATGGGGAATATGCACTATATGCTGACAAAGCAGGGCATGTATTTGGTGGATATTTTGTTTCTTATGTTTATACTGATTTTTTTGCAGCTACTGGTATTAATTGGGAATTATCTAATGTATTGGGTGCTGCGGTAGGGTTAACATATCAAACTTATGTCGAAATTTTAGATGGTTATGGCGAAAACTTCGGGTTTTCACCTTCTGACATGTATGCGAATGCATTTGGTGCAGGTTTTTTTCTTGCACAACATTATGTACCATATTTACAAAACTTTACTCCAAAATTTACTTATTTTCCTGCTGATTGGCACGGAGAGAGGCAACGAAGACCACATTTTGCCTTTATAGATGATTATAGTTCACATACCTTATGGATGTCTATGAATGTACATAATATGCTACCTGAAGATTATAATAAATACTGGCCAAAATGGTTGCAATTGTCTGTAGGTTATGCTGTTAGGAATCTTTGCGATCCTTTTGATCCTTCTTTTGATTGCTCCGATTCGTACAGAGCTACCGATTTGGTTCATGGTGAACGAAAAGTTATATTGGCTTTGGATTATAATTTACCAGAACTATTACCTGAGATGGGGCCACCTTTTGATTGGATAATTCAATCACTAAATTATGTCAAATGGCCAGCACCTGCAATCGAATTTGGTAAAGAAACTAAGTTTATGTTGATATATCCATTCGTAGAATTTTAGATAATTTGATAACTTTGTAATGATTCAAACTACAAGAGCAAGAAATCGATAAAAAAATAAAGATAAGTGTTATTATTCCTGTTTATGATGAAGAGAAAATCATTAGTGATACTCTTGCTATATACACTGATGAACTGAAAAAAAAATACAGTTTGGAAGTCATAGTTAGCGATGGTGGAAGTACTGATCAGACTATAACTATGATTAATGGTTCAGTAGATAAACTAGTACAACACAAAGAAGAAAGACGACAAACAATAGCAGAAGGGAGAAACAGAGGTGCCGATGTTGCTTCTGGTGATATATTGTTCTTTATTAATGCCGACACTTATCCAGAGAATATAGAGTCTATTTTTGATTTTTTACTTAAATGGGATAGTTCTCCAAAACTAATGAATGTTGATGCAATAGCTACAAATGTTTTGCCTATAAAAGAAGAAACTGGTAAGCTCGATTCTGCTTTCTACTTCTGTATGAATAAGTATTTTAAGTTTTTGAATCAAATAGGAATGGGAATGGGTAGGGGTGAGTGCCAAATAATAAAGACCTCCTCATTCAATAAAGTTGGTGGGTACAGAGATAAGATTGTAGCAGGTGAAGATTTTGATTTGTATCATAGGTTAGCGAAAAGTGGTAAAGTCAAATTTATTGATGATATTGTAGTTTACGAATCTCCGAGAAGGTTCAAAAAAGAAGGTTATATTAACACTTTAACAAAATGGTTTTTAAATTCAGTTTCTGTTCTTTTTTTTGGGAAATCATATTCCAAAGAGTGGAAACCAATAAGATAGGTAATAATTATGTCAGAAACGTACAAATCAGCTGGTGTAGATATAGAAGCAGGGGAAAAGACTGTTGATAGTATCAAACCTTATATAAAGCAAACAATGAACAAGAATGTGCTATCAGACGTGGGTCTATTCGGTGGATTCTATGATGCAAAATTTCCAGATTATGAGCACCCAGTTTTAGTTTCTTCTACTGATGGTGTTGGTACTAAGCTCAAGGTTGCTTTTATGTCAGATAAGCATGATACTGTTGGGCAATGCTTGGTTAACCACTGCACAAATGATATTTTGGCAGGTGGTGCGGTTCCATTATTTTTCTTAGATTACTTTGCAACTGGAAAGTTAGTTCCCAGCGTTGCTGCTGATGTGATTAAAGGATTTGCTGTTGCTTGTAAGGAAAACAACTGTGTGCTAATTGGTGGCGAGACTGCCGAAATGCCTGGATTTTATAACGAGGGCGAATATGATATGTCTGGTACTATAGTTGGTGTAGTTGACAAAAAGCACATAATAAATGGGTCTAATATTAAGAAAGGCGATGTTCTAATAGGATTGAAGTCTTCTGGACTACACACTAATGGCTATTCTTTAGCTCGTAAGGTGTTATTCCCTAAGTATGATGTAAATGATAGCCCTGAGAGTTTGGGTGAGACAGTAGGTGAAGCACTACTTCACGTTCACAAATCTTATTTGAACAATGTTAAACCATTAATCGAGTCTCAAGTGCTAACAGGGATTTCTCACATAACGGGTGGTGGTATAGTTGGTAATACTTCCAGAATTTTGCCAGAAGGAATGAACTTAGATATCGATTGGAACTCATGGGAGCAGCTTCCTATATTCAAATTGATTCAACAAGAGGGCAATATTTCTGATGAAGAAATGCGTAAGGCATTTAACTTGGGTATTGGTATGATATTAATTGCGAAGGAAGAGAATGTTGATAAGATTATGGATGCTTGTAAATCTGATGAACCATTAGTTATTGGTAAGATTTCATAGCTCTACAATCTAACCATAGATTTTATATTTTTAAAAACTCGGCTGTGTGGTCGAGTTTTTTTGTATGGACCAAATTCATAAAAAAAAAGACTGCCCATTTTGAGCAGTCTTTTGTAAAATATAAAACTTTAATCAATTTATTAATAATTGATTAATTCCATAATCTTATCATAGACCTTAGCTTCCGTCGGAAGTACATCCATCTCGTAGTTAGGGTGATAAGGAATGTGTGAGTCTTTACCAGTTAATTTCTTAACAGGTGCATCTAAGTATTCGAAACACTCATCAGATATTGCTGATATTACGTTTCCTGAAATACTAGTAGTCATTGTGTCTTCGTGTACTACTAATGCTCTGTTAGTTTTCTTAACTGACTCACAAACTGCATCTTTGTCCCAAGGAACAATAGTTCTAAGGTCAATTATCTCAATAGTTTTGTCTGTCTCTTTTTCTATTCTCTTAACGGCGTTTACTGTATCTTTTACACCCATACCGTAAGTGATTACAGTTGCGTCATTACCTTCTTTTACTATTCTCGCTTTACCAAATGGAAGTAAGTAATCCTCATCTGGTTCAACAGTTTTTGCGAACGGTAATCTGTACATACCTTTGTGCTCACAGAAGATAACTGGATCTTGCAAACGGCATGCTGTTTTCAATAGTCCTTTAGCATCTGCTGCGTTAGAAGGATAAGCAATTAGAATACCAGGAATGTGAGAGAATATAGACTCAATGTTTTGTGAGTGACACAAACCACCGTGAATATAACCACCAACTGCAACACGAGTTACTACAGCTGCTGAGAAACCTCCGTTAGAACGGAATCTCATAGCTCCAACTTCATTTTTGTATTGCATGAATGCCGGCCAAATATAGTCACCGAATTGAATTTCGATTACTGGCTTCCATCCTTTTACTGCCATACCAACAGCAGTACCAACGATTGATGCTTCTGCAAGTGGAGAGTTGAATACTCTTTCAGTTCCAAATTTGTCACTTAATCCACGAGTAGCAGTGAATACACCACCTTTGCCGTCTTCTACGTCTTCACCGTAAACGACCATTTTCTCGTTTCTTTCCATCTCTTCGTGTAGTGCGTGATTGATAGCATCTACCAATACAGCCTCTTTTTCACCTTCTGGCTCGCTTTCAGCATAAGGTAAATCGTGAGTGCTTTCGTCAGCAAAGTTCTCTTTTGTAGAATCTTCAGCTACTGGATCTTCTTGTTCCAAAGCCCAATCAGCAGCATCACGAAGCTCTTGCTTAACGTCATCTTGCATTTGGTCAATTTCTTTTCTCGTAGCTACTCTGTTTTTCACTAAGTAGTCAGAAAGAATTTTGATACAATCTTTATCTTGTGCTTCTTTTTCCAAATCGTCCATATCACGATACTTTCTTTGGTCATCAGAAGATGAGTGAGAAAGTAGTCTAACAACATCAGCGTGAATCATTGCAGGACCTTTGCCCGACCTCATCCACTCTATTGCTTCCTCTGCAGCTTTCACAGATTCAAAGTAATCAGTTCCGTCAACTCTAATTTTCTTCAAGTTCTCGTATTTACCAAAAGCATCGGATATATCGCCACCCATTGTTTGGTCTTTCTTTCTTACTGAGATAGCGTATTTGTTATCTTGAATACAGAAAAGAACAGGTAACTTAGCTCTGTTAGCCCAGTTTACAGCTTCGTAGAACTCACCTTGTGAAGTTGTGCCTTCACCAGATGCAACATAAACAAACTGATCACCACCTTCTTTCTTTAGAGCCAACGCATTACCAGTGGCATTCAGGAACTGAGTACCTGTTGGTGATGACTGAGTTGGGAAATTTAGTCTTGGATTACCAAAGTGACCAGGCATCTGGCGACCACCAGTTGCAGGACAATCTTTTTTTGCAAATGCAAGTAGGAAGTATTCTTTCATAGTCATTCCTTTTGCATAAGTGATAGCCATATCACGGTAGTAAGTCCAACCCCAATCGTCTTCTCTCATACGGAGACCAATCGCTGTTTGGATACATTCGTGACCACTTACACCTATGTGGAAGAAAGATTTCCCTTGCTTCACAAATCCTAAGTGGATATTGTCAGTTGATCTTGCCGTAATCATATTACGCAACGCACCCAACAAGTGTTGTTTGTCTAAATTCAGTTCTCTGTGAACTGCTACTTTACTTTTGTTTGAACTTTTAGCTTTTGATTTAGTGCTTTTTTTCTTGACCGAAGCCTTAGATGTGCTATTTTTTTTAGCCGCCATACCTTACTCACCAAATTTTAATTAATATTTTTCTTATTGTTGTTATATACAATTTTACAATTTACAATTTTATCAACTCATTTAAAAAACAACTTTTCAAGACTATGATAAAGCTTTATGGAAATCATAAAATTCTAACTTTGCTACAAAACGCACACACTACTAATTCTATTGCATCTACTTATCTGTTTTATGGCCCGAGTGGGGTTGGGAAGGAAGCAGTAGCGATAAAGTTTGCGGCTATGGTAAACGGTTTGGACGAGGGCAAGTGGCTAAATTCTGAGAATATTACTTATTTACACAAATTACCTGCAAACAAATCTGTTAAGAAAAGTGAAAATATTTATGACAATTATCCCAATGATGTTGTTGAGCATATAAGAATTGAATTGCAAAAAAAGCAGAAAAACGCTTACCATCAAGTAGAAATTCCTAATGCTAACCAAATTAGAGTAGATTCTATAAGAATACTAAAGCGAAAACTATCGGCTTCGACTAGTGGTGGAAGAAGATTCGTAATTGTATCGGGTGCAGACACAATGAACAATGCGGCGGCTAATTCATTCCTAAAAACATTGGAAGAGCCCAACCCAAACACGACAATAATTTTGATTGCTGAGAATATAAATTCTATGCTTCAAACTATTTTGTCTCGTTCACAAAAAATAAAGTTTACACCACTTACGAATGATGGAATTGAGGAATATCTTGACGATCATTACACGGAGATAGATAAAGAAAAGAAAGCAATAATCACTTCATTTGCACAAGGGTCAATTAGTAAAGCGATTCAGTTTGTAGATGAAGACTTGATTGGCATAGTTAACACTTCCGTTGATTTGCTTAGGGCTTCGCTGCAAAGGTCTGGTTATCGCTCATTGTTAATGGAAAGGGTAGAGCAGTTGACAAAACAAAGGGATAAGAACTTAATAATCAATACCCTGAAGCTATTACAAAAATGGCTACAAGATGCTATGCACTTGCATTATGGCGAAGAAAAGCTAATAGTAAATAGAAGTGAAGTGGAATCAATCAAGAAATTTGTTAATTACTATGATAGTATAGATTTCCCAAAAGTGTTTGAGCAGATTGAGAACGCAATAGTAAGAGTCAATAGGAATGTAACTCCTGACTTGCTCTTGGTAGATTTGTTTCTATCAATCAGAAAGGAATTGTTAGCTGGAAGGTAACAACTATTAGTCGTCGCTACCACCAGATTTCTTCACATAGTCAGTTTCGTAAAAGCCAGTACCTTTGAGCATAACTCCAATTCCTGTACCAATTTTTCTACGAATTTTTTTTGGCTTAGCTGGGTCGAAACCTTCTACGTCTTCGGGCCAAAATTCTAATGGGTCGGAGTTGATGCCTTGAATGTATTCAAACTCTTCGCCAGTGGCGTCACATATATAAACATAAGTAGGCATATCAACCTATTCCAATTGTTAATAATAATATTAGTATTGAAGAAAACCAACTTTCTTGTACACTTTAGATAACGTTCTAAAAGCAACTTTATTAGCTTTTTCGTCGCCCTTCTTCAGTGTATCAGTCAAAAATGTTTTGTCTTCTCTGTATTTTTCAAATTCATTTCTTATTGGTGCAAGGTATTCGGCAACTGCTTCTGCCACATCGCTTTTGAACTTACCATAGCCCTCACCTTCATACTCAGAAACTATGTCATCGGTTGATTTTCCAGTTGCTACAGTCATCAGGATCATCAGGTTTTCTATTCCTTCTTTGCCTTCGCCTGGTTTCACTTCCGAACCAGAGTCGGTCACGGAACGCTTTATCTTTCTAATTACAGTATCATTGTCATCAGTAAGGAAAATAGTAGCATTCTGATTTGGGTCAGATTTCGACATTTTTGCCGTCGGTTCTTGCAAGCTCATTATCTTTGCACCCACTTCTGGGATATATGGCTCAGGTATAGCAAATGTATCAGAATAATGATGATTAAATCTTTGTGCTAAGTTACGAGTAAGCTCCAAGTGCTGCTTTTGGTCTTGACCAACTGGTACTGCATTTGCTTGATAAAGCAATATGTCACAAGCCATAAGAATAGGATAGGAGAGCAACCCAACATTAATATTCTCGCTGTTTTTGCTCGATTTATCCTTAAACTGTGTCATTCGCTCGGCTTCACCCATACCTGTAAAGGTGCTCATAACCCATGCTAATTGTGAGTGAGCCGGTACGTGTGATTGAGTAAACATTACTGATTCTTCTGGGTCAATACCAGCAGCAAGAAACATAGCAGCTGTGTCCAATGTCCACGAGCGTAAGTCCTTTGGCGTTTGCCTCATCGTTATTGCGTGAAGGTCTGCTATCATAAAAAATGATTCAAACTCACGCTGCATTTTGTTCCAATTAGACAATGCACCAGTTAAGTGGCCTATGGTCAATATCCCCGATGGTTGTATTCCGCTAAGTATTCTTTTCTTTTCTGACATTTTATTTTTGTTGTTTTTACTTTTGAGTAGTTGCAAATTTAATAATTTTTGTTGGAGTAGGGGAAAGAAATCGTATTTTTGATTATACAAACAATAAATAAATAATAGAGTATTCAATTGAAATGTATTTTAGCTTTAATCATTTTGTTTACAGGCTATCTTTATTCTTCCGAAAACACCTCCATCACGGTCCTTGGAACAATACAAGATGCAGGATTACCTCACATAGCATGTACTAAAAAATGCTGTGTTGGTCTATTTGAAAATCCAGATAGTAGAAGGCAAGTTGTTTCTCTCGGATTGTATGATGATAAGTCACAAAAAAAATATCTTTTTGAAGCTACTCCTGATATTACAAGACAAATGAAATTCTTATCTCAGTATGGTGAACAAACTGATAAACAAGTACCAGACGGTATATTCTTAACTCATGCTCACATAGGTCATTATACTGGTCTTATGTATCTGGGGAAGGAGGCAATGAGTGCTAACAAAGTACCAGTATATGCAATGCCAAAGATGAAAGAGTATTTAGAAACTAATGGCCCTTGGGAGCAGTTGGTAAGCGAGGAGAACATAAAGATAAATAAACTTGAAGATGGTGTAAAAGTAATACTTTCAGATGAATTAAGCGTTACTCCTTTGTTAGTTCCACACCGAGACGAGTATTCGGAAACTGTAGGGTATAGAATAGATGGACCAAACAAAAGTGCTCTGTTTATTCCAGATATTGATAAGTGGGAGAAATGGGATATAGACATAATAGAGCAGATAAAGAAGATTGACTATGCTTTCTTGGATGCAACATTTTACGATGGGGCAGAGTTAGGAAATCGAGATATGTCTGAAATTCCGCATCCTTTCGTAGTTGAGAGTATGAATAAGTTTGAATCATTAAATGAAAACGAGAAAAAGAAGATAATCTTTATTCATATCAATCATACTAATCCAATATTAGATCCTAAAAGTGAGGAAGCAAGAAGAGTAATTCAGAATGGTTTTAGAATAGCAAAAATATATGATGAGTTTGAGTTGTGAGTTGTATATTAAAAGGAGTCAAAAACTGACTCCTTTTTTTATAGTTATTTATTTTCGTGTTGTTCAAAAATAGTAGTGCTACTAGGTGCTAAGTATTTCAAATCTTTGAATACAGTGGGGTCTTTGTATCCTTCGAATGTAGCTCCTAACTCTCTTGCTTTTGAGTCAGTGAACGCTTGAAGTAATATACTTGGCCCTACCATTTTCTCTTTTTTGAAGAAAGCAATGTTCGCTATGATTGAACGAAGATTTTCTAATCCTTTCTCTCTGTCTTCTGACATCATATCTAATCCATCAACATAATATTCGAAGAAGAGTATTCTCAAATCTTCATATCTCAAATCAGTAAGTTCAGATATAAGTGCAAACTTTGTAAATTCACCAGGTTTAACATAGGTATCAAAACCAGCTATATCATTAGAAGCAGCTACTCCTGCCAATCTTCTCGCTTTGCTGTAAGCTGGGTTGCCACCGAGTGTCTCATAAGTATCTAAATCTAATCCGATAATTGCTAACATATAGAAATCAATTAAACTCGAAAATTCGTTGTATCTGTTCAAATCATAGTTGAAATAAGCACCACGGGCGTAGTCAAAAGACCACTGGTCATCAGCTATTTTCATAACAACTGATTTGCCATCGTCTTGTCCATAGATGTATCTGTTAGAAGCAATGAAAACTCTCGCTTGGTATCTGTTGTTGTATCCGCCAGAAACAACGATAGATATATCAACTGGAATCTTACGGCCTTCCCACTCTGTATCTAAATATTGAGTTGAATTGATGTAGTTTTCTAAGTCTTGTTCCATAGTAGAAACATTGACTCTGTATTCTTGATCCAACAATTCGGTGTTTACATTTACATTGGCTTCTATTTCTTGTGCAAAAATATTACCTGATATTGCGACAACCACTGCTAATAATAATGCTATTCTAATCATAATTCTATAATTTTATTTATATTGAAGTTCTACAAAGATAACATAATGGATAGAATTCTAACAAATAGATTGAAAATTTTAGTAATTACTCTTAGCATTTTCTGCCAAGTAGTAGTGTTTGCTAATGATAACTCACCAAATATAAAATCTGTTGTCTATTCTGTTTCTACTCTCGATGTGGTAGATAACCCAACTAAGTTACAGTTTATAAAACGAAATAACATTGCTATTAGTTACACGCCAAATAGTTTTGGTTTACGAGGTCTGAATTATAATAATGTCTATGTATCTTATGAAACAGGCAGTGTATTCCATTTTGCAACTTATGGTGGTACTTTTTCGGATAACTTCAATCGCTCCAATATATCGTATTCGGCAGGAACAAAATTGATAAGCAGATTGACTACGGCTATTACATTCAACTATTCATTTATGAATATAGAAAACTTTCAGTCTTATGATAAGTTTGATATAAACCTCAGTGGAATAGTTGAGTTAGACGATGATCTAAGAGCTGGGTTTGCATTTACTAATCTGCTAAATGATAGATATGAAAGTGAGAGCCATACGGTAAGGCAAGAGGCAAATTTTGGACTGCTTTATGAAATTGAAGATGATTTTATTTTGCAAGTTGGTACTCAAATCTACTTAGAGAGCACTACAGGAATGATGCTCGGTGTTGCCCATAATTTAGATGATTGGTTGACGGCGAGTGTTAGTTACCTCACTAACCCACAGATGATTGAAGCTAATCTACTGATAAATACTTTTGATGGACTTCAGATAGTTTACGATATTAATTATCATAATTACTTGGGAGCTACTCACAAATTTGGCTTGGCTTATGGCTTTGATTAGAGTGCTACTAATATTTCTTCTGCCCACAATTATCATTGCCGATGATTTCGATCTGCTGTTAGAAAAATATATGGGTGAGCTCAACCCAATGTATAAGAATAGATTAGACATATCCCAGATTCAAGACTTGTATTCCTACTATAGCAAATATCCACTCAATATAAATAGTGCAATAATTACTAAACTGGAAGATATACCTTTGGTAAGTAGGGAGATGTTCAATCAGCTTCAAAAGAAACGCCCTTACACTAATAAGTCTCAGCTATTCAATGCAATTAACTCACTCCCCACCGATGAGTTTATCAAACATATACTCATCAATACTATGACCATTGATAAAAGTAGAAAAAAGCGAGAAGGGACAACATACACTGTGAGGAATCACAGCACAATACAGAAAGAAGACGGTTTCGTAAGAGAAAAATACCAAGGGAGCAGGTTAGACCTTTACCAAAAGCTGAATGTAAAGTATGATGGGTTAGAGTTGAGTGCTATTTCTGATAAAGATGCTGGTGAGTTGGAAGTGCTGGACTTCACTAGTGTGGGGTTGGAATACAATTATGAAAATCTGAAAATGATAGCAGGGGATTATAACTTATTTTTTGGATTGGGTAACTTGTATGACCAGAGTTTTTTGAGTTTGAAGGGTACAGATTTCATCAATACATCTACTGAATATGGATATGGGGCAAAGGTAAATCGCTCCACATTGGAGAGTAATTTCTTCCGTGGAGGGTTCTTAGAGTACACTCACAACTACAATTATTTCAACAATATAGTCTTGCGGGGTTTTGTTGGGAATACTAACAGAGCCGCCACATATAAGGAAGAGGAAGGAATAGTAAGTTCAGTTTACAAATCTGGTTATTTTAGGACAGAAACGGAGCTGCAAAAGAAAGGAATACTCAATGAACAGCTATACGGTGCTAATGTGGAAGCAAATCTGAACAACATCAGTTTTGGTGTTCTGAGTACTTATTTGAAATATGATATACCCATTAGCTCCAACTCGTTTAGCACATTTCAAGGGCAAGAGGGGATGTTGAGTTCTATTTATGGGAACTATAATACTGATTACACAGCTACGAAATTTGAGACTAGTTTTGATATAAACAACAACCCATCAGCTCGGTTGAATTATCTCAATAATGTGTCTGACAATGTCTCATTTATGATAGAAGGCCGATATGCTCACGAAGATTACCGAGCTCCTTATGCTTCAAATTTTGGTGAGCAGAGCTTTGTGGCGAATGAAAAAGCGATATTGACTGGGTTGTCTTACTCACGTGATAAGTTAGACTTATCGGCTTTTGTTGATATGTATTCTACTATATTGAACACATTCACAACGAACCAGCCAGTAAAAGGAATACAGTATTTTGTGAATGCTTTCTATGGGACGAGTAAAACGAATTATACTCTTCGCTTGAACTATGAGCAAAAAGATGATTCGTTTCGCGATGATGAGGTATATAATTCGAGGATAACAGTACCAAACAACAAAATGCATATCAGATTAGAGGTAAACACAAAACTTACATCTACACTTTCGCTAAGAGGGAGAACGGAGTATTCTTATACATTCAATGATATTGTTGACACGGAGTCAGGTAATCTGATTATGCTTGATATTCGCAAAAGGGACAGGGGTAATAACTTATACTATGGGATAAACTATATCAATTTTAACACGGACAGCTTTGAGTCAGTTGTTTATGCGTATCAGTACCAAGTGCCAGGGCTGGCGTATGTTTATCCGTTTTATAATAGCGGAAATAGCATCAGTGCATTCGTAAAATACGAGCCATTGGAATTCTTAGACGTTTGGGTGCGGTTGAATCACTTGTTTGTAAATCGTGATGCAAGCATTGGCAGCGGATATGATGAGATAGATGAGAACAACAGAACACAGCTTATTTTCCAGCTGAGGTTTAATTTTGATTGATTCCAGGCAATACGAGGACTGAGAAGACAAATCACCCCGTCACTCAGAGGATGCCTTAGCATCCGAAGAGTCCAGGAAAATAAAGTATTGTAACAATGGGTTGCAACCCATTGTTGGGTATTCTTTACTTATTCTTAATCTTCTTTCTATAAGTATAAGCCGCATCAATAAATGACTCTGCAAGTGGGGCAGAGAGAGGATGTTCAGTATCTAATCTTTCTGGGTGCCATTGCACTGCCATAAGCCAGCTTTTGAAAGAAACATCTTTCCACTCATAAGCTTCTATTATTCCGTCCGCTGTGTAGCCAGTGGGTTTCAGCTCTTTCGATAGCTTGTCAACTGCTTGGTGGTGATTGCTATTTACTACGGCTTCGTCCACTCCAGCTAATTCCTTTATCTTTGAGCCATCTTCTAACATTACTTTGTGTTTTGCATCGCCTTCATCAATTTGATGTGTAACAGCATTTGGCATATCCGCTGGTATGTCGATGATTAGTGAGCCACCTAATGCAACGTTGATTAGCTGTTGGCCTCTACAAATACCAAGTATAGGCATTTTCTTAAGCAAAGCATATTGTAGCAATTGGAATTCGAGTGAATCACGGTCTTCATCTATCGAGCATCTGTCCGTCTCGTACGGCTTGTCGAATCTGCCAGGGTGAACATCGGGACCACCAGTTAGCACTAACGCATCAGCATTGGTCATTGCTTCTTCTGGGTTTTCAACGCTGTACATATCAACGATAATTACATTATCATCATATTTTTCTAACCACTTAGAGTAATTTTCATAAGATTTGCCACCACTTCCTTTTGACAGGACTATGGTCAGTGGTTCTTCGGAGCAAGATGTTAGTATAAATAGTGATGCTAATGCGAGGAGTATAATTTTATTAAGATTTTTCATTTATTTTCTCAAGAATGTGTTTTTCAAAATTTGCTTCATCTCTAAACTCCAATCCCATAGGAATAGTGAAGACTGAGATTGAATTATCTTCGAATAGTTTAGTGAATAGTATGAGTTTTACTTTGTCTTTTTCTGTCGTATATATTCTGTTTATATCTTTCCAATTGCAATACTTAATCACCTCTTCCATGTCTTTCTTTGTAAAGAAGTGATGGTCTTTGTAGTCAAAAACTCTTGCAATATTTGCCTTATTAGTTTTCAAAAAGTTAACGAAATTATCTGGATTTGCAATAGCTGTTATTACAACTGAGCGAGTTTCGTTCACATGATATGGGCTAATATTTGCATTAAACTCAAATGTAGGTTTCTCAAAACTTTCGAGTTCTTTCTTGTCAATATCTCTTGCTAATAATATATCAGCTCGTTTTAAACTACTTCTCTTTTCACGCAGATAACCCTTTGGCAGATAGTACTTTTCGTCCAATGTGCGTTGATTGATTATAACTATATCTAAATCTCTATCGATTTTTCTGTGTTGGAAACCATCATCGATTAATACTACATCTACATCGAACATTTTATCAAGTTTTTCTAATGCTTTATACTTCTTATCATCGACTACTAATACAGTGTCTGTTTGTTCGGCAATCATCAATGCCTCATCACCTGATTCAGCTACGGTAGAGCAAATTTTGTATCCATCGTGAACTACTTTGAAGCCGTATTCTTTTCTTCTGTAACCACCAGAAACTATTCCAACTCTAATTTTCTTATTCTTAAGAAAGTTTGCTATATGTATTATAATAGGTGTTTTACCTGTTCCACCAGCTATAATGTTACCAGTTGAAATCACAAAGCTCTTGGACTTGTATTGCTTTATAATTCCAAACTTATAAAGTAAAGAGCGAACCCAGATTATAAAACCAAATATGTAGCTTAGGACTAACATTATAATTTATTCATCTCTGTTTCTATCTGTTTCATTAGCTGTGTTGTTTTTTCCCGGTCTTCAGTGCTTTCTATCATTACAGGATCTGAAAAGTGTAAATGCACTTTTGCAAATGGGAGCGGTACTGTAAACTTATCCCAACTTTTCAAGTTGATGGCATACTTACACTTAACTGTGCAGTGTTGGAATGGCACTTTGGCTCTACTTGCTATTAGGATTGCTCCGACTTTCATTTTTTTATGAGGCCCACGCGGTCCATCGGGAGTAATTAGTACTCTGTGAGAACTGGCTAAGTTCGTTGCACGTTCTAATACTACCTTTCCATCTTTGGAAGATGAGCCACGAATGAGTGTATATTTTAATTTTCTCAGAATTGAGGATAATACTTGCCCATCTCTGCTTTTGCTCACAACTGCCACTTTATGGGATACTTTTCTGTGGTAATACCACACTGGTAGCATAACCCCGTGCCAAAATGCGATTACTTTCGGTTCTCTGGTCTGTGTGCCGTGTGCTTTTATTCTCCAAGTTGAAGCAAGCAATAGGAGCAATGTTATTCCAATTCTCCTCATTGCAAAAACTCGCTATTGATTATAGAAGCACTTTGTTCACATGCTGATTTATTTCCAAGCATAGAACGAATCTTATTGAAATCACTTTTCATCTGTTGAACATAGTTGCTATCATTTTCTAACCTTTCCAACATCTTATTTATTTTACTTGGTGTGGCATCCGATTGTATAAATTCTTCCACGACATTTTTATCTAATAAAATATTAGGCATTGATAGGAAGTTGATATTAATCAAATATTTACCAAGTAAATATGAGGTAGTAGAAGTCTTGTAAATTGTGAAAAAAGGCAATCCAAGTAGTGCTGCTTCGAGTGTGGAAGTTCCAGCTTTTACTATTCCGAAATCACTATCTCTCATTGCACTTCTGCTGTTTTTATATAGCTTGACATTTGGGTATTTGTTGCTGAAATTACTATATATTTCATCATTAACAAAAGGAGATTTTGATAATGCAAATGTGAAATCACCTTTGTAATTATCTATGATTTCCGAAAATAAACCAAGATGCTGCTTTACTTCCTGCTCTCTACTTCCTGGTACAAGGCAGACTTGATTTTGCTCTTTGTTAGTATTCTCATCAATTTCAAAAATATCTAAATCTAAGAGTGGATGTCCAACAAAGTTTGTGTCTATGCCATATTGCTTGAAAAAGTCAACTTCAAATGGGAATACAACTAACAATTTGTCAACAGAGTCTGCTAATTTTTGGGCTCTCTTTTTACCCCATGCCCACAACTGAGGAGCTATGTAATAGCATACTTTTTTGGAGTTAGATTTTGCATAATTAGCGAGTCGAATGTTCAAGCCCGGATAATCAATTAGTAAAACCAAATCAATAGAATTGTCTGAAATTATACTCTTAGCTTTGTTTTCTAACTTCTTGAAAAATCTATATTTCTTTATTACTTCCCAGAAGCCCACGACATTTATTCTTCCAAACTCAACTATTGGCTTTAGTCCTAATTCTTGCATTTTGGGACCACCAATGCCAACAAACTCAACATTTGGGTTGAGCTCTATTAGCTCACGCATCATATTAGCTGCGTGAATATCCCCCGAAGGGTCTCCAGCTGAGATAAATATTTTCTTATTTTTAGTCGTCATTGGGTATAAAATCTTATGTTGACAAGTCCGTAAAAACTATTTTTTTATCTGAATGAGTAAACTCATAATTTTAATATTATCAAATTTAAGACTTTCGCAATAAAAAATGTCAAAATTTATACATTTACATAATCACACTGACTTCTCTTTGCTCGATGCAATGACTACAACTTCCGAATTAGTCGAATCGGCAGTCGAATTTGAGCAGCCAGGAGTAGCACTTACGGATAATGGTGTGCTTTATGGAGCTTTTAACTTCCAACAGAAGGCAACCCGAGCTGGAATAAAGCCGCTAATTGGTGTAGATGCGTACATAGCACCTGGTAGTCGATTCGAAAAATCTCCAAATCAACGTCGATACCATAGATTAGTTTTGTTAGCAAAACACAAGCAAGGGTACAAGAATTTGGTTAAGCTTTGTTCTCGTGCATTTGTGGAAGGTTTTTACTATAAGCCACGAATTGATATGGAGTTGCTGAAAGAGTATTCCGAAGGTCTGATTTGTTTATCAGGTGGTAGAGGTGGTGAGGTCGCTCGCTCGATTGTAAATTCCAACTACAATGAAGCAGTAGATGTAGCAAAGAGTTACCACGAAGTATTTGGTGATGATTTCTATATGCAAGTGCAGAATCACTCGCTACAATTTGATGATAAGGTTTGTGAAGAAGTACCAAAGATAGCGAGAGAGTTGGGAGTAAAAACTGTTGTAACTAATGATACTTTCTACAAAGTAAAAGAACACGCCGTAGCTCACAATGTGCATTTGTTTATCAAAGATGGCGGTAAAAATGAAGTTGATGTAACTAACTTGCGGTTTGGTTCCGATGAGTTTTATATCAAATCCCCTCAAGAGATGGAGCAGCTGTTTGCTGATAATCAAGAAGCATTGGACAGTACAAACGAGATTTTTGAAAAATGTGATATAGATTTCAAAAGTAAAATTTATATGCCCAAGTTTCCTATACCAGAAACTTCGCCTTCTGAAAACTTGGAAGAATACTTGAAGGATTTGGTGTATAAGGGGTTGGACAATAGATTTGATGAGATAACTGATGAAATACGTGAGCGCACGGAATTTGAGTTAAAAATTATCAATGATATGGAGTTTCCCGGCTATTTCCTTGTTGTAGCTGACTTTATCCAAGCTGGTCGTGACATGGGTGTGCGAGTTGGGCCCGGTCGTGGTTCTGCAGCAGGTAGTATTGTTGCCTATGCTTTGGGGATTACTAATGTTGATCCACTGAAGTATGATTTGCTATTTGAGAGATTTTTGAATCCAGATAGAAACTCAATGCCCGATATTGATGTCGATTTTGCGGATGATAAACGTGAGAAAGTTATTGAATATGTTAGGGATAAGTATGGGGAAGAATCAGTAGCAATGATTATCACCTTTGGTACTTTGTCAACCAGAGCGGTGCTTTCTGATGTGGGTAGAGTGCTGCAAGTACCTTTCGGAGATGTGAAGAGTATCACCTCGAAGATACCTGTTGTTAGGGGAGAAGTGACAAAACTTGCTGAGGCAATAGAGCTTTCGGAGCTTAGCTTTGTCAAAGAGAAGATGAAGAATCCAAAAAATGATGAAGACAAAAAGATTAAGCAATTAATCGAGTATTGTCTGATTTTGGAGGACAGAAAGCGTAACGACTCTATTCACGCTGCTGGAGTAATAATTGCTCCGAGCGATGTGACTGATTATATTCCTGTGAATATGCACAAGAATGCTGAGACTGCAAGCATAAAAGTTGCTACCCAGTTCACTATGAAGGAAGTGGAATCTGCTGGACTTATTAAGATGGATTTTCTTGGTCTTAGGACTCTTTCGATTATCGAAAATGCTTTATCAGCAATTCGCCGTAACCACGGCGTTGATATAGATATAGATGCTATACCTTTGGACGATAAAAAAACCTACGAAATATTTTCTGAGCAAAAAGCAAACGCGATATTCCAGTTTGAGAGTCAAGGAATGCAAGAGTGGTTAAGAAAGCTAAAGCCGCAGTCCATAGAAGAACTTACCGCAATGAATGCCCTATATAGACCAGGGCCGATGGATAATATTGGTGAGTTTATTAACAGGAAATTTGGGAACAGCGAAATTACTTATTTGCACGAGGAGCTGAAAAAATCACTCGAAGAGACTTATGGTATTATAGTTTACCAAGAGCAAGTGATGAGAATTGTGCAAGATGTTGGTGGATTTACACTTGCCGAAGCAGATATAGCACGTAGGGCAATGGGTAAGAAAGACTTGAAAACTATGGATAGTTTGAAAAGTAAATTCATTGACGGTGGGAAAGAGAAAGGCATCGCTGACAGCTTGACTTCTGAGATATGGGAATTGATTCTGAAGTTCGCTGCTTATGGTTTCAACAAATCTCACGCTGTGGCATATTCATTAGTTGCATACCAAACGGCTTACCTGAAGGCACATTATCCAGCTGAGTTTCTTGCAGCCAATATGACGGCAGAACTTAACTCTCAGGAGAAAGTAGTAAAGTTGATAGACGATGCAGAACAATTCGATTTGGAAGTCCTGCCACCTGATATTAATGAATCTACAACATATTTTGAGGCAAAAGGGAAGTCGATATACTTTGGACTTGCTGGTATCAAAGGTGTTGGAGTAAGTGTAGTAGAAAAGATATTGGAAGTTAGAGATGAAAAGAAATTTGACTCATTTGCTGACTTTTGTGAGCGAGTAGATGAAAAAGCGATTAATAGAAAAACCTTAGAATCTTTGATTTCGGCAGGAGTTTTTGATAAAATTGAAGATGGAAAACGTGCTTGTTTGTACGAAGCAATAGATATGGCAATTGATTTTTCTAAATCATTCCATAATAAAGAGACAGAGAATATTGATTCTCTCTTTTTGGGAATGGCAGAAGAAGATGTTCAAAAATTCAAACTTCCTGATGTACCAGAATGGGGCCAGAAAAGGCGATTGATAAAAGAAAAAGAAGTCTTGAATTTCTATATTTCTGGCCATCCACTTAGGGAATATGACGCATTAGTCAAGGCATTCAATAAAATTACTTTTGATCAACATCCTTCGGAGCTAAAATCGCAGGAAATTACTGTATGTGCTTTTATATCAAATATGGAAGTGAAGATGAGCAAGAAGGGCGAACCATTTGCTATTCTTACGTTAGAGGACTATAATTACAAAGCAGAATGTTTGGTTTGGGCAAAAGAATATGGCAGAATATCGCACAAACTCACAAAGGATAAGGCCATATTAATAGAAGGCACAATCAGGGAAGACGAGGATAATATAAAGATATATTGCTCCAATGCTATGGATGTGGAAGAAGCGGTTGATACATATAGCGATGGCTATAAAATATGGATAGATTTGAATGATAAAGAAGCAGAAGCTAAGTTAGATGTTCTAAAAAATGAGTTTTATGACCCAAATACTGCTCCTAAACAAATATATTTTAATATATTTGACGATAGTAAAGAGTATAAAAACTGTTTTAAAACTGAAAAATTCAAAATTCCACTGAATTTATCCGTTATGGGGCAGTTGCAAGAACTCTTTAATTCAAAAGTTTCATTAATTATGAAAGGACAAAATGGCAGCAAAAGATACTCTTAAAAGCGTATTATCAATCGCAATAGCATTAGTAGTAGCATACTTTATAATCAAAATATTGTTTGGGTTACTCGGATTTATTCTGAAAGGATTATTATTTATTATATTTATAGTAGTAGTTGCTATTTTTGCACTTCCAATTTATGCTTTCTTAAAGAATAAGGTTTTCAAATGATGAAGAGATTGATACTGATAGTAATTATAGTTTGCAGTAGCTTAACAATATATGGTCAAGAAAACGAGATTAATGAAAATTCTGTTGAATTAGCACGAGTTCTCGGTAAAGATATATTCGAGATGAATGGTGTACCGTTTACTCAGCCGATTGTTACAGCCACTAATGCTACGGTAAATTCGGGATTCTTTAATACAGCATATATTCCTCAAGAAGATTCACTTTATTTCAAATTTTCTTTAAACGATATGTTTGGCATTGTGCCAGATGAAGATAAGGTGTTTTCACCAGCTTTTCCGAATGAGCCATTTAGTATAAATAAAATAACCGATTATGCTAGCTTTGATATTTTCAATAATACAATTGACATCCATGATACAGTTGGCCTATATACTTATTTGCTAAGAACTTTAATTTATGATGGATTACAAGATAAGACAATAAAAGTCCCCAATGAATCAGCCACTTTACTTGGAAAAGATGATAAAAAAATTACTATTGACGATAATTCACTATCAGATAACGGAAGAAAAAGAATAGAAAGCTTAGAAAAAACATTCGGAATTGAATTTCCAGAAGAATTAGAAGCAGAAGTACTTGCTACATTAGATGGGTTGCCTAATTTGTTCACTTTACCTAAAGGGGCTGGTCTAAATGTTATGGTATTCGGAGTTCCTCAATTGGAGATTGGATCTTATTTCGGAACTGAATTTCTAATTAGGTACATACCAAAAATTAATTATGGACAGACTATTGGCGATTTTGGATTTTTTGGCGTTGGATTAAAGCATTCTATTTCTCAATACTTTTTTGACTTTGATCAGGAAAGGACATTTGATTTAGCAATTCAGTTTGCATATCAATCATCATCTATGGAAAATGTATTTGGTGAGACTAACGCAAAAATGGTTTCTAGTGCTGATATATTTAATATTAATATACAGACAAGTAAGAACATAGAAGGGTGGTTTGACCTTTATGGAGGTCTTTCTCTCGAACAAATTGATATTTCTGCAGATTTGACTTATACTTTACCTATTGAAGTGCAGCAACAGTTAAATTTAGTTGACAAAGATAAACTAACTGGGCCTGGCTACCCCGGTGACACTAAGCCGCAGACAACTACGTTACAGGTGGAAGATTTCAATATCAAAGGAATATTTGGAATCAAAAAAGATATTGGCCCTGTATCCGTCTTTGCAAGCTACAACATAAGTAAATTTGATATAATAAATTCTGGACTACAATTCAGTTTCTAATTGATATGAATAAAATTATAGACGGCAAGAAAATTGCCAACGAGATAAAAGAAGAAATAAAAGAAAACATTAGATTTTTAAAAGAAGAAAAAGGTATAAGACCAGGGCTGGCAATTCTTCTGGTAGGTAATGATCCTGCCTCGGAGTCTTATGTCAGAAGTAAGGAAAGAAATTCTGAAAATTTAGACTTTCATTTTGTGATGCGTAGGGAAGAGGATAACATTTCAGAAGATGAAGTTCTTCAGATAATTGAAGATTGGAACAATGATGATGAGATTCATGGCATCTTAGTCCAACTTCCGTTACCCAAGCACATTGATGAAAATAAAGTGACTATGAAAATCGACCCCAATAAGGATGTCGATGGATTCCACCCTGTCAATTTGGGCAACTTAGTAATTGGTAACGATGGGTTAGTTCCTTGTACTCCTGCTGGAATTGTTGAACTTCTATACAGAAGTGGTATAAAAACCAAAGGCAAACACGTAGTAGTATTGGGAAGAAGTAATATAGTAGGCAAGCCAATAGCAAACCTAATGTACCAAAAGAATGAAAAAGCTAATTCGATTGTTACAATTTGTCACTCTGCAGCTGACGATGTGTTTCAATACACAAGGCAAGCAGACATATTGATTATAGCAATTGGCAAAGCCCAATTCATAAAAAAAGAGCATATCAAAGAAGGGGCTACGATAATCGATGTTGGAATCAATAGAATAGATGCCGATAATGAGAAGGGCTATAGAATTGTAGGCGATGCTGACTTTGATGATGTGAAAGAGAAAGTAACAGCTATTACTCCTGTACCTGGTGGAGTTGGCCCTATGACAATAGCTATGCTAATGAATAATACTTACAAATCTGCGTCTAAATTATGAAAAACAAAAATGCAGACTACGAAGTAGTATTCGAAGATGAGTGGTTAGTCTTTGTTAACAAGGCAGCTGGGGTATTGTCTGTGCCAGATAGATACAACCCTAATAAGACGAATCTGAAGCACTTACTAAACGATAAGTATGGGGAAATATTCGTTACTCACAGACTCGATAAGGGTACGAGTGGGATTATGGTATTTGCTAAAGATGCAGAAACCCACAAGTATATGAATACTTTGTTTGAGAATCACGACATAGCAAGGAAATATCACGTGTTGGTAAAAGGAATATTCCCAAAACAAAGCTTAGATATTGATATTCCAATATTACCAAGTTCAACCAAGAAGGGATTAACAATGCCATCTGCCAGAGGTAAATATTCCCTTACTAAAGTAGAAGTTTTAGATAGATACGACAAAGCAACTATGTTAGAGTGCAATTTGGTCACTGGCCGTTCGCACCAGATAAGAGTACATCTTTCTACACTCGGATTCCCGCTCTACGTTGATTCTGCCTATGGTGGATTTGAGAACTTTCTGCTATCGAACTTCAAAAAAAGGTTCAACTTAAAAAGGCACACGGACGAGAGACCAGTATTAGACAGATTGTCTATGCACGCTCATTCGCTTGAATTTATACATCCTGTGAGTAAAGAATCGATAAAAGTAGAAGCCGAATACCCGCGTGATTTTGCGGCTATGGTGCAGATACTAAATAAATACAACAAAATATATCAGTAAAAAAAGATAAAACATTGTCAAAAGAAAAACCAAAATATATTAAATTCAATTATCCAAAAGAGTTAACTTCTTTGGAAAGAAAGTCTAAAAAGTATTACGAATACTTCAGAAGTATAAAGAAGACTTTAGAAACACAGTTATTTGTAGAAAAGAAATCAAAAATATTATTAGCAGTAAGTGGTGGAGTTGACTCACTTACTTTGTTCGACATTTTCATAAATCTAAAAGAAGAATATGATTTTGATTTAGCCGTTGCTCACTTTAATCATAAATTAAGAGAAGCAGATTCTGATAGAGATCAAAAATTTGTCGAAAAAGTATGCGGCAAAAATCGAATCAGAATTTTTAATGCTTCAGCCGATGTGGAAGATTATGCGAAGAAGAAGTCACTTTCAATTGAAGAAGCAGCAAGAATAAAGAGATACGCATTCTTCGAAAAAGTTTGTAATGACCATGATTATAATTACTTAGCTACCGCTCACACAAAAAATGATTTGGCTGAAACTTTCCTTCTCAATTTGTTCAGAGGAAGTGGACTTCATGGTTTGACTTCGATTCCAAACAGAAGAAAGCTTACAAATAAGTGTTTTGTTATTCGACCACTAATCAATTTGACTAAAGATGAGTTGATAGAATATGCTAATATGCGCGATATGCAATGGATGGAAGATAAAACAAACGATGAGCTGGTATATACGAGAAACAAAATCAGAAATTTATTGATTCCTGAAATTGTAGAAAATTACAATCCTAACTTTGTAAACACAATTGAACGTACGGCATCTATAATAAAGAGTGCTAATAACTTTGTCAAAGACTATACGGAAGCAAACTTCAAGAAGATATTTATAACCGCTCAGCAATTGAAAGTTGAGATAAACTCTCAATTCTTAGATTCTTATGCGGATATTATACAAAATGAGTTGGTTCGTAAGACACTTTCAAAATACTTCAATTATCACCACGCTCCTTATGAAATAACTGAAAGGGTTGTGGCTCTGACAAGTCAAAATGTAAATAATAAAGTAGAAATTAATGATAAAATAACTGCTCTGAAAGAAAGAGGAAAGATTGTTATATTTATAGACAAGTCTGAAGAAATAGAAACGATAAGTGAAGTAATTGAACCCAAAGGAATAGTTACAGTAGGGGAGTATAAATTAGAGTTTACAGAAATAGAAAGAAAAGATGTTAGATTTGTCAAAGACAATAACATAGAGTATTTTGATTTGGAATATATGCCTAAGAATTTACTAATCAGAAATTGGATAAAAGGCGACAAGTTAACACCATTTGGGTTTGATGGAACTGTGAAAGTATCTGATTTGTTGACAAATATGAAAATAGATAACATTAAGAAAGAAAAGCTATTAGTTATGACCGATAAAGTCAATATAGTCTGGGTGTTAGGTCTGAGAATGAGTGACAAATATGCAGTTAAAAAAGATTCTGAAAAAGTGATGAAAATAGAATTGTTAGAATCTCCACTAAACAATTAATACTAAAAGAAATTAAAATAATACTTTCACGTCATAAATAAAATTGAAATATACGTAAATCAAGGCGAGTTAAATGAACGGCAACAACAATAATTTGAACAATAATAAAAACAAACCAAATTTAGATGAAAACCAAAATAAGTTTAGTAAGAACTTAATGTTTTGGTTATTCATTTCGTTCGGTATATTCTCATTAGTCTTTTTATTCCAAGATGGAAACAAGAGTGATGCGAGAGTATCATATTCTCAATATAAAGAGTTTTTGGACAAAGACTTAATCACTGAAGCTAAGGTAGTCAAAACCCAAATGAATGACTATGAGTTTTATGGTAAACTCAAAGGGCCTGTTACAATTAAGTTAGACAAAGGGTCAAAAGAAATTAGTAGTTTTGTTACCAAACTCGGTGTATTAGATTCAGAAACTGAAGCGACATGGGAACAAAAAGGAATAGAGTTAAAGTACGAACAAGGCGATGATTTCCTATGGAGTACTATTATTACTTTACTTCCACTACTGCTACTCGTTGTACTTATGGTCTTCATATTCAAAAGAATGCAAGGCGGCGGCGGCGGTCAACGAGGACTGTTTAATTTTGGGAAAGCAAGAATTAAACTGTTAGATGAAAGTCTGCCGAAGGTTACATTCAAAGATGTAGCTGGAGTTGATGAAGCAAAATATGAATTAGAAGAAGTAATTGAGTTTTTGAGAGAACCATCTAAATTCAAGAAGTTAGGTGGTAAAATACCAAAGGGTATATTATTACTTGGTTCACCAGGTACTGGTAAAACATTGTTAGCGAGAGCCGTAGCAGGAGAAGCCGGTGTACCGTTCTTCTCTATGTCAGGTGCAGACTTCGTTGAAATGTTTGTAGGTGTTGGTGCAAGTAGAGTTAGAGATTTGTTTGAACAAGCAAAAAAGAATAATCCATGTTTGATTTTCATAGATGAGATTGATGCTGTTGGTAGAAAGCGTGGTGCTGGATTAGGTGGTGGACACGATGAGAGAGAGCAAACATTAAATCAACTATTAGTAGAGATGGACGGCTTTGAGCAAAACAGTGGGATTATAATAATTGCTGCTACTAACAGACCCGATGTATTAGACCCGGCATTGTTAAGACCTGGTAGGTTTGACAGACAAGTTATCGTAGATAGACCAGATGTTAAAGGTAGAGAAGGTATATTTAAAGTTCACACCAAAACAATACCACTTTCTGATGATGTTGATTTGAAAATATTGGCACGTGGTACTCCAGGATTATCAGGAGCTGATATTGCAAATGTAATTAATGAAGCGGCACTTTTTGCGGCAAGAAGAAATAGTGAAAAAGTTACTATGTACGATTTCGAGAATGCTAAGGACAAAATTCTTATGGGTATAGAAAGAAAGAGTATGGTAATATCTAAGAAAGAAAAAGAAATGACTTCTTATCACGAGATGGGACACGCTTTGATAGGTAAATTAGTACCGAAGAGCGATCCTGTGCATAAGGTAACCATTATTCCACGTGGTAGAGCTCTGGGTGTTACAGCTTCTTTACCAACAGAAGACTTGCATTCGTATTCTAAAGAATACATTGAAGCAAAACTAATAATGTTGATGGGCGGCAGAGCGGCTGAAAAAATTGTATTTGGTAACACTACCTCTGGTGCTCAAAATGATATAAAACGAGCTACAGATATGGCAAGAAAAATGGTTTGCGATTGGGGTATGTCTGATAAAATTGGCCCAATTAACTACACTACAAGTGAAGACGAACCATTCTTGGGAAGAGAGATGAGTCATGGCAGAGAGTTCAGTGAAAAGACTCAAGAATCAATCGATGCAGAAGTTAGAGCTATATTATTCGGTGCAAATAGCAAAGCAGAAGAAATTCTAAATGAAAATATAGATTTGCTTCATCACACATCTGCAATATTGCTTGAAAGGGAAATATTAGATGCAAAAGAATTAGATATGCTTATAAAAGGTGAGGATTTACCACCAATTAATCTGAGCAAGCTAAGTGCAATAAAATCTATGAAAATAGAAGACAAAGAGAAAAAAGACACAAAAAAGAATAGTTCAGAAAATAATGAAAATGAATCGGAAGAAGTATCTTCTGAAGATAACAACAACATCAAATAAATTTCGGTGAATGCTATGACAGACCAAAACGAAAATAAAGAATTAGACAAAAGTCAAGTTGCTTCTGAAGCTCCAGAAAACACAACGGATGAAAATTTGAATAGAAGTGAAGGCGAACCTGAATCTCAATCAAATGAGCCAACAACTCAAGAGGAGCTTCAAGTAAACAAAGAAGCACTCGAAGAGCAGCAAAAGCTATACTCTGAGTTGAAAAGTGAAATAGATGCTATTAAAACGGATGTAGAAACATTAGATGATATAAAGCATCAGCGAAAGAGCATGGTCGATTTGAAGGAAAGAGTTTTAGCATTATTTTTAATACCGAAACCAGAAAAAGATAGCTCAATTGATTTGATTCAAGAAAAATTTGATGTTTTACAAAAGAAAACAGATGAGATAAAAAGTAAAATTTCAGAAGAGTATGATAAGAATCTTCAAGAATTAGAACCTAAAGTTAAGACTGTACTTAATGAAGTTGAGAAAGAGGATAACTTTAGTGAGATTAGAAAAAAGTTAATCGACTTGCAAGCTGAAATAAAAGAAGCAAGATTGCACAGTAATCATAAAGATGACTTTTTCTCTATGGTTCAAGATGCTTTCGAGTCACTTAGCGAAAAACAAGAAGCTGAACGTGAAAAATACGAAATGGAAATTTCGGATAATTATTTGAGAACTAAGCCCAAAGTTGCTGAGGCAATTAAGTTTGCTGTTCAGACTGAAAATTTCAATGATGCCAGACAAAAGCTGATAGAAGTACAGAATGAGTTAAAGCAAGTTAAATTGAAAAAAGACCACTTGGATGAATTGTTTGGAGTTATAAGAAAAGCATTCGATGTTGTAAATAGCAAACAAGATCAAGAGCGAGAGAGATTCAGAGAAGAAGCTGAGAAAGAATACATTGCTTTGGAGCCAATAATTCAAGAGAATATTGAGTTTGCTAAAACAAGTGATGATTATGAAAAAGCAAGAACCCTTCTGATTGATTCACAAAAGTTAATAAAGAGTAAAAATCTAACAAGGAGGCACAGAGACGACTTGTATGGTAAAATAAGAGAAGTGTTCAATGTGCTTAATGAAAAGAGCGATGCTAACAGGGAAGAATTCGTTGGCGAATGCAACGAGAATTATGCTAAGTTGGAGATTAAAGTTAATGAAGCAATAGCTTACATTGATTTCACCAATCACTTGAATGACATTCGCGAAGGTTTGTTAGCCGTTCAAGACGAAGTTAAAATAGTTAAACTTACTCGCTCGCAACGCAATGAACTTTTCAAAAGAATACGTGATGGATTTGCCAATTTCGACGAGAAAAGAAATAAATTTATCGAAAAAAGAAAGCAAAGAGAAAAAGGTGATGAGTAATTAATCATATTAATATTATGATACTTGCTATTTCAAAGAAATATTTATTTCTTATATTTATTTTTTCTCTATTGGTTTTAAAAAATTAAAAGCTATAACTCAATATATATATTAATATTATTATTTGCCTCAATTGCTCTTACAGCAAACGAGGCAGATAACTATTCTACTATATTAGAACAAAGATATTTGCAATCTGGCACTATTTACCCTTCTAATAATTCCGAATTCATTGTTATCCAGAACAATTGGTTAGAAAATACTTCTACTGTCAATTTATTTGATAAAAAATTAGACAAAAAATCACTTATTCTTAATAATACTGAGATTAGGGATTTATATCAAACTGATAGTACAATAGCTGGTTTGGTAATATCAAACAATAGATCATTCCTAACTTTATTCAACGATGGTTATAGTGTAAGAGAGTTGCATTTGTTAGACACTCTTAGTAGCGTAAATGATGAATTTAGGATTCATTACTCTAAGAACTCAAAATATATTATTGCTAAAAATTCCAACCTATATTTTTACGACTTAGTTAGTAAAACTAAGCAATTAATTACTGATAACTATATACCAAATACTTACTGTAGAATTGATTCAATTACTTTCTATTATCTCAAATCATCGGGCAATTATATTTATTTGATAGAAAATATTAAGCATAAGTATGAAAAAGATTTGATTCGTTTAGACCAAGCTAATAGCTTTAACTTGTCTCATATTGATAATAATTTGCTAGTAGAGAGTCATTTCAATAGTAACTCCAAGGTGTCGGTTTACAATCATTCTTTAGAATTAGAAAATGAAATCTGGATTGATAGCTATAAAGATAATTATTATTTGAATTTTACTGAAGGTGGTAGATTTGAAATTTATACTATTACCTATGATGGGACAGAATATTCAATAAGAAAATTAGATGAGTCACTCAATATACTCAGCACGTATTTCATTCCAAACTATATTATTTCACCTTTGAAATTGGGCTTTGAAGATAATTCATTGATTGCCATTTTCCAAAATGGAGTATTTAGCTTTGATACCGATTTGAATGTCAAATACTTTGAACCAATCACAATAGCAACAACGGAGTTAAACAACCCAATATCAATTATTGATACTGATAAGTATTTCGCTTTTTCTACAAACACAACGCGTATTTACAGTAAAGTTGAAAATCCTTATGGGCCAATTTATTATTTTTTCAGCAGAACTGCTGCGTTTATTCTGCCAGTTATTTTGTCAGTGATTATAATTATATTGCTATTGATGTATAAGAAGAAAAAAGAGCTAAATGAAGCACTGTTAGAGCTGTCAGAAGATGGGTTTATTTTTGTATTTAACAAGAAGGGTGAACTTGTTGATCTAAATAGAAAAGCAATGATGCTTATTGAAATTGATTCTTCTGTTCCTTTGGGTAGATATTTTAAATATTATTGCATTAGTGATCACACTGAAAGTTTGTATCAACTTTACGATAAAGTAAAAAACCTGAAATCTAATTACCAGCAAAAGATTCACCTATATCACAATAACGAGTTGATAGAATTTGTTTGCAACGCTTCTATTAAGAGGCGCTCGACTGGTAGTATTGCTGGGTATATTCTGTCTGGGACAGACATAACAGAAGAGTTGAAACAACAGAAGATGAATAACTTTGCACAACTTGCTCACGATATGCAGACAAATTTATCTACAATTAAACTTAACTCTGAGGAGTTAGAAGTTGTAAATGAAAGTGCAGAAAATAAAAAGCATAAGATTATAAAACAGATAAATATTCTCAATCAGAAAGTACGAGATATAGTTACAGTTGGTAGAAGCACTGAGGTAAATAAATCAAGAATTTACTCAAATGATATTATTAGTTCAGTAATTGATGAGTTTGACATGGAACAACATCCTAACGTAGAATTACTACTTGATAATGAGGAATTTGTATTCAATGCCGATAGTCCTAAGATTGCAAGAGCAATGAGAAATGCAGCTGAGAATAGCTTGAAGTCAATGAAAAGCAGAGATAATTCAAAGTTAATACTTAGGTCATACAAAGATGAAAGATATGCTTATTTTGAAGTCGAAGACAATGGAGTAGGGATGAGTAAAGATGTTCGAGAGAACATGCTAAAACCTTATTTCACTTCAGCTGGTGGTACTGGATTAGGTACTATGATTATGCTCAATGCTATTGAACAACACGGTGGCGAAATCACAGTTGATTCGAAGGAAAACAAAGGTACTAAAATTACATTCAAAATACCCTTGTATTAGATATTTAGCTTCTTGAATATACTTTCTGGAATAGATTTAATTATTCCCATAATCAATTTCCAGTAACCAGGGACATAGACCACATCATTCCCATTTTTGATTTTTGTATATATAGTTTTTCCAACAGATTCAACCTTTGCAAATAGTGGTCCTTTTTCCATTTCTGCAGTCATTGGAGTTTCTACCATACCCGGTTTGATGGTAATCACCTTGATTCCACTTTTGTAAAGGCGATTACGAAGTCCAGAAAGGTATTCTGTAACGGCACTTTTGGCTGCACCATAAACAAAATTACTTTGTCTTCCTCTTTCACCAGCTACTGAAGATATTACTGCAAGTGTACCTTTCCCTTCTTTTTCAAAGTAACCCGAAGCTGCACTACAAAGCGATAAAGTACTATTGCAATTGATATTAAACTCTTCTAAAAGCTTTGCTTGATTATTACGAATTCCTTCATTATCTGGCAACGTACCGTGGGCAATGTAAACTAAATCTATATTCCCCATTGCTTGTGCTGCATTTTCAATAGTAGATTCGTGTTTGTCATATTCCAAAGCATCACACTTCTCGGTATGAACACTAACTGCACCTCTGGAAATCAAATCGTTTTTTACAATTTCTAATTTGTCGCTATTTCTTGCAACTAAATAAAAATTCGCTTTGTCTTTTGCAAAGTGTTTTATTGTTTCTTCAGCTATTTTGCTTGTTGCACCGAATACGTATATATTTTTTATCATTTAATTCTTCTATAAAAACTTGAGGAAAATTTTGGGTCAATGAATTGTTCAAATTTATCAAAATTTGGGTAAAAAGTATGAAAATGTTCTTTACTCATTCTCGCATCTTTTCCTGGATAAATCCTGCCATCATTTTTGATTAATAGATTGTCAATTCTTTCTAACAATTCTAATGTTTTGCTGCCTTCCATTCTGTAATCAATCGCCAAGGTTATGCCTTTTTTAGGGAATGACAACATACCAGGGGACTCTATATCGCCGAAGGTCTTTAATACTGTTAGGAATGAGGACATTCCTGAACTTACTATAAGCTCAAATATTTGCTTTAAGATTTCTTTGCTAGCTTCAAAAGGTAGCACAAATTGATGTTGTAGAAAACCATTTTTTCCATAAGCATTCTCCCAACCATCAACAAAATCGAGGGGGTAGAAGTATGGCTCATAAGGAACTATCTGTTTGCTATGTTTTTTAAATTGTTTTGAGTAGAACAACTTGTTAAATGCTTTCACAGTGAAGTTGTTGATAAATGGAGCTTCTAAAGGGAATGGTATGCCACCATCTTTGTGCATAAAGTTTTTCTCTACTTCACTCTTAGTTGCATGTCTGCCACGCATATATATACCGCGACCCATAGTTTTACCTTTGGTTGTGCAATCTACCCAAGATACTGTGTATGGGAATATCTTCTCTGATTCTTCGTTGATGGTATAAAACTCGTCCAAATTATTGAACTTTATGTTCTCAACATACATAAAGGGGGTTTCGATTGGTTTTAGTTGGAATCGAACATATTTTATAATACCAGTTAGTCCTAGTCCACCAATGGTGGCTTTGAAAAGGTCTGTATTCTCTGTTTCGGAGCAATTATAGGTAATGCCGTCTGACCGTAGTAGTCCAAATTCTAGAATATGATTCCCAAAAGTGCCAGCAACATGATGATTTTTACCATGTACATCATTGGCTATTGCTCCACCAAGGGTTATAAATTTAGTTCCTGGTGTTACTGGTAAAAACCAGTTATTCGGCACAATGAATTCCAATATTTTAGATAGAGTAATACCAGCTTCACATTCAATTACCCCTTTCTCTTTGTCAAAATGTCTAATATGATCTAAATTGCTCATATCTATTATGGTGTTATCTTCATTTAGACATACATCTCCATAGCTTTTGCCTTTGCCGTAACAAAGAACTGAGGAATCTGTGTCAAATATAGTATTGTTGACTTCCGTTAACCAAACGGGTTTCAATACACTACTAGGATAGAGTTTGGGGTATTTGTTAAAGGGTATGTAGTTTTTGTTATTCATTCTATGCTGCAAACATTACAATTGCTAAAATTAAAATTCCAACTATATAACTTGCTTTGTCTTTTACGGTAAACACAATAGGGTCATCTGTCATTTTACCTCGGACGGATAAGTGCCAGATTCGGCTTATCCAATAGAGAAATATTGGTGCTATCAACCATAATATTTCCGTATTGTTATACAACCCAGTAGCTTGGCTACTGTTTATGTAAAGTACAAATATCAAGACAGATAAAAATCCAGCAGCAGGCCCAATACTGAGTAATAGCCCCATATCTTCCACTGTGTAGCCACGTCCTTTCGCTTCTATTTCGTTTTGTTTTTTCATAGTTAGTAGCTCTGTATATCTTTTTAGTACCGCTAAGTTCATAAAAAAGAACATAGAAAATGCTAAAATCCACATTGACAAATAAACTTCTGCGGCATAAGCTCCAGCTACTATTCTTGTTGTGAATAGTGTCGCCAACAGAATAATATCCAACATTGGTATCTTCTTTAACTTGAATGAATACGCGGTTGTTAATACTATATACACAATGAGTATAATTTGAAATTTGAAGCTAACAAGGAATGATAATGAAAGTCCTAATACAAGCAATATTGGTACTAAAATAATCCCAATTTGAATCGGTAATTTACCCGAAGCGAGTGGTCTTTTTCTCTTTCTGGGGTGGTTCCTGTCCGATTGTAAGTCAAGTAAATCATTGAGTACATAGACGAAACTGGCTGACAAACTAAAGGAAAAGAATCCAATAATCACATCAGTTAGCATAGTTACATTACTGATAGAATGAGCTAACAAAAGTGGTAAGAACAGTAGAATGTTCTTTACCCATTGATAAACTCTAATTTCTTTAACTATCGTTTTGAGTAGATTTTTTTTATCATAAAATGACTTTTCTACTTCAAATTTGGACTCTACTTGCTTAATAAATGAACTGCTATCCGAAACTACAATTGCTTTTCCCGAATGTTCCCATATATTATAATCTACTTTGGCATCACCAGCATAAACATAATTTCCAACGCCAAACTTGTTATTTAAAAATTCAGCTTTTTTCTTTGACTTTAGGTTGACACCTTTCTCAGTACCATAAATTCCGTCAAATATACCCAAATACTTCCCAACTTTATTTGCAATGGAGATATGACTTGCAGTGACAAGATATACTTCTCTACCTTTTGTTTTTTCTTGCTTAACATATTCTATTAGTTCATCATTATAAGGAAGTAGTTCAGCATTGAAATCAATTCGTTTGTCAATCTCTTCTTTGAGATATGGTTTACCTTTCGCTAACCAAAACGGGACGACAAATATCAGCAGTGGATTCAATTTGAGCATTTGTATCAATGACTCAAAAAGTGCATCACTTTTAATTAATGTACCATCCAAATCGAGGCACAATGGAAGTAAGTTTGATTTTATTTTGACTTTATTTTGCAATCTTATTCTCGAATAATTGTAGTGCTACACCCACGGTCTGATCCATATTGTAATACTTGTAATCAGCTAACCTACCTACGAAATAAACATCTTTTTCTTGCTCAGCTAATTCTTTGTATTTTGAGAATAGTGCAAGGTTGTCTTCCTTTGGTATAGGGTAATAAGGGTCATTTTCACCAAATTTATAATCTTTGGGATATTCATAAGCTATAGTTGTTTTCTTATGGTCTTGTTTTGTCAAGTGTTTAAATTCAGTAATTCTTGTATAGTCGTGGTCATTAGGATAATTAATCTGAGCACCAGATTGATAGAACTCTTTGTCCACAGTTTGAAAATCGAAATCTAAGGTACGATAGGGGAGTCGTCCTAATTTGAAATCATAAAAGTAATCAATATGACCTGTGTATATCATCTTGTCAAAATCTACACTGTCTACTATTTCTTTGTAATCTGTTTGGAGTTGAATATGTATATTCTCATTATCAACCATCTTTTGAAATAGTTTTGTGTAACCCTGCTTAGGAATTGCTTGATATTTATCTTGGAAATATCGGTCATCTCTACTCAAAAATACAGGTACACGACCAGAAACAGAAGGGTCTAATTCCTCTGGTTTCATGTTCCATTGCTTAATATTATATCCTAAGAATATATATTTGTATATATACTCTGCTAATTCTTTTAGCTTAGGATTGTCTGTTTTTCTTAAAGTAAGGATAGGAATTTTTACTCCTTCGCCATATTTTTCTTTGAGTAAGCTTATGAGCTTTTGAGCATAATTATTGTCAAATGCTTTTTCGATGGAGTTGAAATTGAATGGTATTGGAATTTCTTTCCCATCAATGACAGCTTTTACCTCGTGCTCATAGTCAATCCAATCGGTAAATTGAGATAAGTATTCCCATACTTTTTGCATTTGTGTGTGGAAAATGTGTGGTCCATACTTATGTATTAGTACACCACTATCATCATAGTAATCGTAGCAATTACCACCAATATGATTTCGTTTTTCTACAATTAAGCATTTTTTCCCAAGTTGCGTTGCTATTCTTTCAGCTAAAACACAACCAGAAAATCCAGCTCCAACTATTAAATAATCATATTTCATTTTTTAAAGTATTTTTTGATTCCAAAAATATTAAAGAAGCCAGTATAGTTTACAATTAAAATATAAATTATTACCAATGCAATCATTCCGACAATATTATTAACACTATCATTAATGTATAAATAAGATGGTAGTAACGATACTAAAGCAATTGGTAAAATCATAATACCATATTTTAAAGTCATTTGACCAGTTTGTTTATAGACATTGTAAGCAAGTACTAGCATTAATGTACTCTCTGCTATAATTGTAGCTATTGTAGCACCATAAGCCCCATACTCAGGAATCATAAGTAAATCAACAATTACGTTGAACAATACAGCAAAAGCAGTACCATACAAAACTTTTTTTTCTAAATTCCAAGCAACTAATGTTGAAGCCAAAGCTACATTAATGAATTTTACAAATATAGAAAAAGCAAATACTTTCATCAAATCTATAGATTTTGCGTACTCATCTGAAAGTAATGAATGAATAAGAAAATCAGAATATACATAAGTAATAACGCCAGCCAAAGCACCAACGACTACAATTGCTTTGATGTATTTTTTTAACAATGGTAAACGTTCTTCATTTGTAGTGGCTCTGGATAGCTGAGGGAAAAATGAATTTTGAATAACTATCGATGGCACAATGGCAAATATTGTAATCCTGAAGGCAGCATTGTAGATTCCAGTCTCAGTCTCAAAATTAGTTAGAAGTGTACCAATTAATGTTAAATCGACATTATTCATAATCATAATCAAAACAGAATAGAAACCAATTGGAATGGCTGCAGTAATAATGTTCTTCCATTTTGCTTTGTTAATCTGTAAATTTATTTTCCCAATTTTAGTAATATAATAGACAACCATTACTATGCTATTGATTAATAACGAAAAAGATATTATACTCAAAGCTAGTAAAAGGTCACTAGACTCTGTAACAAAAATATAAATAAGAACAACAGTTAGTAATGAGACTAATACCTGACGAACTGCAACAATCCCCATTTTCTCAATCCCTTGGAACACCCAACTCAGTAATAGTGCACTTGAAAAGATATTAAAACCTAATATCAATAAGGCATATCGGACCAATTCTTGTTCGATGAATAAGAAAGCAAACACAGCTAAGAGTGAGTAAGAACAGAAAGCCAAAAATAAACGTAGGGAAAATATATGGTCAACATATTTTCTTACATTATTAGAATCCTTTGCAACGGTACGCATACCGTATATATCTATCCCAAATTCGACTATCAGAATAAAATAAATAACTATGGACATAGCATAGCCATATATTCCATTTCCTTCAACTCCAATCACATTGGCAAAGTATAAGTAATATATGGCTTGTAAACCTTTACCAGCAAATTCTGCAATTGACTGGAAAGATAAATTTTCTAATAATTTTCGATTGGAAGATGACATCTAAATCGATGGCTCCTGCCAAATTAATTTATTTTGGTGTTCTCAGTGTCAGTGTTGAACCCTGGGAAATTATTCATATTTCCACCACCTTCTAATTTGATTTCACCATTGATATTTTCAAATTTTGCTATATTATCATTTAGTGCTCTTGCTAACATCTTAGCATGCTGTGGAGTCATTATGATTCTGGACTGCACTTTAGCTTTTGGTGCACCTGGCAGCACTCGAGTGAAATCAATAACGAATTCTGCTTTACTGTGAGCAATTATTGCTAAGTTAGAATAAGTTCCTTGTGCTATTTCGTCGGTTAATTCTACATTCAAACTTTTTTTCTGAGGATTCTGATTGTTTTTGTCGCCTTGCATTTATTTCTCTTTATTTAAGATTTTCTAATTTAGTTTGAATTTCTTGTGTCTTTTCGTTGTTTTTCATTGTTGAGTAAATCTTCAATAAATCTAAGTAAAAGGCACGTTTTTCGTTTTGTGGTACATTGTATTGAACTTTATCTAATTTACTCAAAGTTGAATTTAACTTTTCTGTTTCATCCAAAACTTGATAAATGTTTGCTAATTGAAGAAGTACATTGTGATTATCTTTGAATTTGTCAGTATTTGCTGTTTTAGTATAATACTCAGCTGATTTACTTAATTCTGGGAAATAAAGCTCAGTTTTAATATCATAGTTATTGTCAGCTTCAAATTTTTCTTGTTCTTGTTTTTGCTTTATTCCAGCATTGTTTTTATAAGCAGAAGCTATATTGTAAAGGGCATAATCATAATTAGCATCTACAGATATAGCTTTTTCATATTTATCAATGGCTTCTTCGTATCTACCTAAGTTTGATAACAAATCACCGAATTGTAACCAATATCTTTTGTTGTCTGGACTCTTTTTTGTCGCAGCTTCTAGTTCTGCAATTGCCTTATCAGTGTTGCCAGTTTCTTGTAATAACTGAATTTTTAGCCCGCCCGCTTCTCTGTTAGTTGGTTGGAAAGTAATAAGGTAATCCAAATATTCAATTGCTTTGTCATATTTTTTGTTGTTGTAATAAGTTTGAGATAATGCTGCATAAGGGTCAATGTTTATTGGATTATACTGCATTTTCTCATTTTTAGACCAGTTTTCTGGAAGATTTAATCTCCATCCAGTTACTTTGTAACTCGCGCCTGTAGTTTCTTTGATTGAATGTAAATAGACTGTATTACTTTGATATTCAACCATATCAACTATTGTAGTCGTTCCTTTAGTGCTATCCAAAACATTAGTTACTGACTCTACTGGCTTTCCAATAACGCCAATTGCTTCTTCTCTAAACATATCAAGGTTGACTCCTGAATTTTTAGAGAATTGAAATTCTTTACTATTTGATTTCACAAATTTCTCATATTCTGCAATGGCACCATTCTGATCTTCTTTTATCTCATATATTCTACCACGCAAGTTATATAAGTCACTTAGTTGAGGTCTTAGGGTTAAGCTTAAATCTGAAGCTTCGAGTGAGGCATCTAAATAATTTTCATCTTTCTCAGAAAAATATTTTTGATAATTCTGATAAGCCGCGCTATAAGCACCAGAAAGTAATTTACTTTCTAAAAAAGCAGCCTTGTCTTTGTTCTTTTTTGATTTCAAGTATTCTCTTGAGTCTGCAATAGCAGTAGCAGCCTTTTCATAATCACCTTTAGCCATCAAAATTTCAGCATATAAAATATGTGCATCTTCATTTTTTGGATTTTTAGAAAGTTCCTTTTTTACATTTTCAATAGCTGAGTCATACTTTTGCTTTTGAAAATCCATTTTTGCACTATTCATTTCAGGTGAAGCACATTGAAAACCTTGCAACAATATTGCAGCTATAAATAATACTAATGATGAGACAATTAATCTTTTCATTTTAATTCCTAGAATTTATTCTTTAAAATTTTACTAATTTAATAAATTGAAGTGCCTTGAACAAGATAAAAAAAACAGTCCCGAAGGACTGTTGATAGATTTTTTATTTAAGCAGGTTGGTCATTTTGGTAAAGGGTGGATTCTTTGACTTTACCTAAGTAATATTTGACACCTGAATTTTTTAGTTCCATTCTGTTTTTTTCAGAAGCATCAACTATAATTTTGACGCTGGGGTCGTTGGAGTAAGCTAAGTTATACATTCTTACAACATCACCAAATTTGTGTGTTGAATCTATAAACCTATAATGCTCTTTTGGAATACATACCAATTCCTCATCATAGGAAAGACCATAGTGATAATCTTTCTCAGATTTTCTGAATTTTCTTTGCCCCATTTTGAATCCTTCTAACTTTACTCTATAAAGTCCAAGGTGACCTAAATCTTTTGCAGATTGTTTAGATAAATCTAAAATCCTATCTCCTGCATAAGGACCTCTGTCATTGATTCTTACAAATGTCTTTTTACCGTTTCGAATGTTTGTAACTCTGAGTATTGTACCGAAAGGTAGAGTCTTATGTGCTGCACTGTAATCATTCATATCAAACCTTTCACCATTGGCGGTGAGTCTTGCATGAAATTTATCTGCGTAATAAGATGCACTTCCGTTAAGCTCTAGTGAGTATTTGGAAGCAATATTTTCTTCAAATCTGTATTCCTCAAACTCTTCCGTTTCTGATTTAGCAAATTGCTCTGTTAAATCTTGGAATGCAGTTCCTGGAGAATACTCGTTTGTTGCAGTTGCTGTGTCGTGGTTGTAAACCGTTATTATACCGAATGTTAATAGACCACTTAGCATCAACTTAAAAAGAAGCCCTTTAGGACTTTTTTTACTTTTTCTCATATATAAAGGTAAATAAAACCTTGTTTGTTAATGATATTATGACACACAATGTCATTTATAAAGAGTTAAGCAATATTTATGCCAGTAAATGCTTTTAAGCTCTTGTTTCTTAAAACGATAATCCAGTTCCCTTATTTTATATAGAAATGGAAACTGCTATTTATTCTGTTTTGTAACCAATAGTTTTTACCATAGGGTACAAATGTATAATCAAATTGTAACTCCATATCTTCGAAAAATACATTTAATCCGAAAGTAGTATTGAGATAAGATTCTGAATAAGGAAATTCAGTTATAACTAACTCTTGATCTAACCCAACACCTAATCCAGAATAATAGTCTGCTTTAATATAGAAATAGGCATCTTCGACCTTTGTCAAAAAGACAGTTAAATTAACATTTGCTAAATCATTGTAAATTTCGGTTCTTTTTAAATATCTAGCACCTAATTCAAACTCCGTTGTCTCATATTTTGCTCTATACCTCATTCCTGCATTAACCTGCAAGTAACCGTCACCCAAAAAATTGTTATCTTCTTTCAACTTCCTTTCATTAAAACTCAAAGGGAGTTGAAATCCAAGACTTCCAGTTAGTATAGTTTTATCATTATTTATAAGATAATATTCTAAACTTGGGGTAAAATACATCAACCGGAAAATACTTGATTTATAGTCATCTATAGAAACTGATTGGTACAGGGCTTTGTCAAATTTATCATATTTAATGTTACCATTTTCATCTCTAATAGTATCATTAAATGTATAGCTATTATCTATTGAGTAATAGGCAATATCGACACCTAATTTCCCTATCAGATTATCAGTAAGTTTATACTCACCATAATAATTATTGTGAAATTCAACATAGTCTATGTTTATATTACCTTCCACTGTGAAAGAAGAATCTGTACCATCATTATCAAAAGTAATAGTTTTGATTTTGGGATACTTTGATTGTAAGTTTCCTTCATTGTCATAGTATGTACTAATAGCAGAATAGTTGAACCCAACTCCAAACTTATAGTTTGAATTCGTATTAATTAATTCTTTTGAAAGTACTGACCCAAAAGCTAACACAACAAAGAGTGTGTATATTATGTAACTGTTTAAATATCTTGACACTATATATATTATTTTATTTTTAAGTAATTCCAAAGTTATGAAAAATATTCCTAATTTAACATAATATTAGTAATTAGAATTTTATAGAAATACTTTATTACTTAATTCTAAAGCTTTGTTGAATATGTCAATATTAACAGATGATTTCTGTTTGTCAGCTAAGTTTTCAATCACATTTTCAGTTGCTATATTACCTACCAAATCATCTTCAGCCATAGGACACCCCCCAAAGCCACGTATTGCAGAGTCTAACCTATTGCAACCTGACTCTATTGCAGCTAGAATTTTACTCTGACTATCTTTGGGATTACTGTGCAAGTGTAAACCGATTTCTAGATTAGAGTTATCATTTGAGACTGTTTTGTATAGTTCATTAATAGAATCTGGAGTAGAAACTCCAATAGTGTCAGCCAATGAGACAATTTCAACTTCTTCTGTAGTTAGTTTGTCCGTCCATTCGGAAACTAATTCGGGATGCCATGTTTCGCCATAAGGATTGCCAAATGCCATAGAGATATATACCACTAACTTTTTGTTACTTCTAACAGTGATTTCCTGTATTGATTTTAGCCTGTCAAAAGATTTCTCAATTGAGGAGTTAATATTTCTTTTTAAAAATTCTTCTGAAATAGAAAAAGGAAACCCCAAATAATCAATCTCCTCAAACTTACATGCATCAGTAGCTCCTCTTTCATTTCCAATTATAGCTAATAGTTTAGTGTTTGTAGTTGATAGGTCAAGTTTGTTGACTACCTCTGCTGTATCTTTGAGCTGGGGTATTGCTTTTGGAGAAACAAAACTACCAAAATCAATGGTATCGAACCCAACTTGGAGCAATTTGTTAATATATTCAATTTTTAAGTCTGTTGGAATAAATTCTTCTATTCCTTGCATTGCATCTCTGGGGCATTCTATTATTTTCATATTAATTCATCTTTATTATTTTAATTCTTAAATTTAGCTATTCAGATACAAAAATATGTAAATTTATGGATATCATAGTAATTGTAATAGTGGCAATGTTTGCTAGTTTTATGACTTTCTTTTCTGGGTTTGGACTCGGAACCATACTCCTACCAGCATTTGCATTAGTATTTCCAATCCATATTGCCATAGCAATGACGGCAGTTGTTCATCTTTTAAATAATATATTCAAATTCACCTTAATGAAAAGCCATATTGACTGGAAGACTGCAATTGCATTTGGTGTACCTGCTTTAATTGCAGCCATTATTGGAGCTAATATTTTAAACTATTTAGTTGAATTTAACTTTACAATAAATTACAACTTATTTAGCTATGAGTTTGAGACTACAGTCATAAACTTAGTAATCGCAGTTTTGATTTTTGTGTTTGCATTATTTGATTTAGTACCAAAATTAAAAGATGTTGAGTTCTCAGACAAAATGTTACCTTTTGGAGGATTTCTAAGTGGGTTTTTTGGTGGGCTTTCTGGTCATCAAGGTGCATTGAGGAGTACATTTCTAATAAAATCAAATTTGCCAAAAGAAGTATATATAGCAACTGGTATTGTTATATCTTTAGCTGTTGACATGTCACGGTTGTTTGTGTATGGTCTGGGAGAGATAATGGATGATATAATAACAAATTATGAATTGTTATTTTATGCCATACTGTCTGCAATTATAGGTGCAATGTTAGGTAAGAAATACCTTACTAAAGTTACGATAAAATTTATTAGATTACTTATTGGAATTTTGTTAATACTAATTTCATTTGCCTTGGCTCTAGGAATTATGTAATTGAAAAAAGAAAGGAGAAAAATATGACCGAATTTTATAAACCTTCGCAAGAAGTTATTGACAAAGCACACATAAAAGATTGGGATAAATTAAACAAGTCAGCAGGGGATAACCCCGAAGAGTTTTGGTGTTCTATGGCTAATGAACTTCATTGGCACAAGAAGTGGGATCAATATCTCGATGATTCAAATGCTCCATTCTATAAGTTCTTTGTGGGAGCAGAAACCAATATAACTTACAATTGCTTAGATGTTCACTTGACTAATGCTAATAGAAATAAAGTTGCTTATATCTGGGAATCGGAACAAGGTGAAACAAAATCTGTTACTTACTTCGCATTACATAGAGAGGTGTGCAAGTTTGCAAATGTTCTTAAGAGCTTTGGTGTTGAAAAAGGAGATAGAGTTACCATATATATGGGTAGAGTATTAGAACAAGTTATAGCTATGCTTGCTTGTGCTAGAATTGGTGCGGTTCACTCTGTTGTGTATGGTGGTTTTTCTACGGAAGCACTTCACGAAAGAATAGAGGACAGTAAATCGAAAGTACTAATTACTTGCGATGGCTCTTATCAAAGAGGAAAAACAGTAGAGTTAAAGAGAATTAGCAACGAAGCTGCCGATAAGTCCGGATATATAGATACTATCATCTGTGTGAACAGAGTTGGTAATGAGGTCGAAATGGTGTCTGGCAGAGACCATTGGTATCATGATCTAATGAATATGCCAATTGCTTCAACCAAATGTGAACCAGAGATTATTGATGCCGAGTCACCTCTTTTTATGCTTTACACATCGGGAACAACAGGTAAGCCAAAAGCGATACTCCACACCCACGGAGGGTATATGGTAGGTACTTATACTTCACTCAAATATGTTTTCGATATTCACGAAGAAGATAGGTATTGGTGTGCCGCAGACCCAGGTTGGATTACAGGACATAGCTATATTGTCTATGGACCTTTACTCAATGGGGTAACGTCAATTATATATGAAGGTGCTCCTAATTTCCCTTACCCTGACAGATGGTGGTCGTTGATCGAGAAGTATGGAGTTAATATATTATATACTTCTCCAACTGCAATACGTGGATTAATGAGATTTGGTGATGCGTGGCCAAAGCGACACGATATGAGTTCACTCAGATTACTCGGCTCGGTAGGAGAACCAATAAACCCTGAAGCTTGGAAGTGGTATTATAAGACAATAGGAAATAGTGAATGCCCAATTATGGACACGTGGTGGCAAACGGAAACAGGTATGTTTATAATAACACCTATGCCGTCTGTACCTCTTAAACCCGGCTCAGGTACAAGGCCTTTCCCTGGTATAAAAATGGATATACTGGATGAAGATGGAAACTCAGTAAGTGCAGGAGAAGAAGGCAACTTGGTTATTAAAAATCCTTGGCCGTCTATGATGCGGACTATCTATGGTGATGATGAGAGATACAAAGCACAGTATTGGTCGAAATATCCAGGTATGTATTTGACAGGGGACAGTGCAAAGAAAGATGAAGACGGTTACTATTGGGTAATTGGTAGAGTCGATGATGTGATAAAAGTAAGTGGTTACAGATTAGGTACAGCTGAGATAGAATCGGCTTTAGTTAGTCATCCTTCGGTAGCTGAAGCTGCTGCAATAGGGCTTCCACACGAGATAAAAGGAAATGCTATTCATACTTATGTGATTTTGATAAATGGTTCACAACCGAGCGAGGAACTTAAGAAAGAATTGACTCTTCATGTAGGTAGTGAAGTAGGCCCAATAGCGAAACCTCAATCTGTGACATTTGTTGATTCATTGCCAAAGACAAGAAGTGGAAAGATAATGCGTAGGGTACTGAAAGCTCAAGCATTGGGTGAAGATCCCGGAAATTTATCCACTTTAGCTGACTAAAAAATAGTTTTCAAATGATATAAGTTTTCAATTCAATATTCGTATTTTTGTAACTATGGAACATACAGAAAAAATATTAATACTCGACTTCGGCTCTCAATACACTCAACTTATAGCAAGGAAAGTAAGAGAGATTGGCGTTTATGCTGAAATTCACCCTTTCAACATAAAAAAAGAAACATTAGAAGAAATTAATCCTAATGGGATTATATTATCAGGTGGACCTTCGAGCGTATATGCTGAAGGAGCTCCACACCCACTTTTCAATGTATTTGAACTGGGATTACCTGTATTGGGTATATGTTACGGGCTTCAACTCATTGCCTTCACACAAAACGGACAAGTAGATGCTGCCGCTAAACGTGAGTACGGTAAAGCAATGCTTAATGTAACGCAAGATAATCCTTTGTTAGGTGGTGTGGCAGACAATTCTCAAGTGTGGATGAGCCACGGCGACTCACTTAGTAAAATGCCAGATGGTTTTGAGTCAATTGCAAATACGGATAATGCACCAATATGTGCCATTGCTAACTTAGAAAAGAACATATATGGTGTTCAGTTCCACCCAGAAGTACATCACTCTTTGGAGGGTAAGAAAGTATTAGAGAATTTTGTTCGTAAAATCTGTGGTTGCAAAGATGTTTGGAATGCAGAGTCATTCATAGACAATGCTATACAGGAAATAAAGGATAAAGTTGGCGATCAGAAGGTTATTTGTGGGTTGAGTGGTGGGGTGGACTCTACTGTTGCTGCCGTGCTTATTCATAAAGCAATTGGTGACCAACTTCATTGTATTCATATCGATTCTGGCTTGATGAGAATGAACGAAAGCCGTGAGATATATGACTTGTTCAAAAAGCATTTTGATATTTCAATTGAGCTAATAAATGGACACGAGAACTTTATCGGTGGATTGGAAGGCGTTTCGGATCCTGAAAAGAAAAGAAAAGTAATAGGTAAAGCATTTATCGATTTGTTCGAGGAAGCTTCAAAAGGGATTGACAATGCAAAGTGGTTAGCGCAAGGTACACTTTATCCAGATGTAATAGAATCTGTATCAGTAAAAGGTCCTTCGGCTACTATTAAGAGTCACCACAATGTTGGTGGTCTTCCTGAAAAAATGGATTTGAAATTATTAGAACCATTCCGTGAGCTATTCAAAGATGAGGTTCGCGAAGTAGGCAGAATGTTAGGAATACCAGATTGGTTTGTAAATAGACATCCATTCCCTGGGCCTGGTTTAGGTATCAGAATACTTGGTGCCTTGTCAGAAGAAAAGATAGAAATCCTACAAAGAGCTGATGCAATTTACTTAGATGAAATACAAAAAGCTGGTCTATATGATGAAATATGGCAAGCATTTGCTGTGTTGCTACCTGTGAAGAGCGTAGGAGTAATGGGCGACGAAAGAACTTATGAGTTTACCTGTGCTGTTCGTGCCGTTACGAGTACCGATGGTATGACTGCAGAGTGGTACCCAATGCCGTACGATGTATTAGAAAAAATATCGAATAGAATAATCAATGAGATTAAGGGCATAAACAGAGTTGTTTACGATATTACAAGTAAGCCACCTGGTACTATTGAATGGGAGTAAAGTTCTAAAGTAAAGGTACTATGCTTAAATAGTGTTTTTATTAAGTTGGAAAGGAACCTTTTCACAATCAGTGAAGAGGTTTTATTTATAAAGCCATTATTATAGAATACTCTATTTCACAATATTCACTTTCCCACTGTACTTAGAATTATCAAATTCTAAACTATATATATAAGTCCCAGAAGTTAATGATTCATCTAATTGTATTCTCTTTGTGTTATTTCCAGTTGCTACAAATTTGATTGCCTCTGTTTGTACTACAATTCCATCCATACTTATTAACTTAAAGTTAGCAGTTAAATCGCCGGGGTTCACTGAGCAAGTTAAATTAATATGATTAGTTGCTGGATTTGGATAAATATTTATACTTTCGTTTTCAAAATTATAATTTCCAGAATTTACACTTGTTAATAGTTCAGGAGCTCCATTAAATGCACTTCCATCTTTGTCTGCTAAATAATGTTTTGTAAAGCTATTCTGACCAAATTTCAAATCTTCCAAATTCATCATTGGTTCATTACCGTAAAATTCTTCTTGCCATTCCGAATCAGAATATCTTTCATAATCTTCTGTGGTGAATTCATAGAAGCTAGAAACAGGACCTGCATAAGCAGTACTCACACCATCTTTGTTATCTGTAACTATTACTGCCATATTTATGGGTCCAGTAGCTATGTGCTTTACCCATCCAACGGGATTGCCTCTCTCATCACCAGGAGAAGTGTGAATATCTGCAACAAGAAAATCCATAAACTTCGAACGGGAATTATTTCTTTCCAGTTCACGTATTTCAATTTCCATATTGTAGTATAATTTAGGATACCAACCATCTAATAGATTCATTTCTGCACATCCAGTATCAAATTCTTTTGTACAAAAATATTCATTTAAAAATTCCTGGTCATCTTCAGTCAATGAATTATTAAGTGTATTTCGAGATATGGTTTCTAATCTTTCATATGTACTAATAGTCTCGTCTAGGAAAACAGCTAGGCTGCCAGTTGAGCTCTAATTTCCTCTATACCATTGACATTCTTCAAGTTCAGAAAGATATTTTTTATACTTGCAAACATTTCAGGAGCTGGCTCTAAAAAAGCGTCTGGGGTACTACACCCCAAAGGCATTGCAGTGTAGGGGTGTTTAGCATAAAGCAAAAAATCATGTCTCAGCTCCGCCCATGAGGCAAGTTGTGTATTCATTGATTTTTGCCACCAAGCTGCAGTTTTCATAAACTCAGGAAGTTCATCTCTTTCTTCTCTTGTGTTTTTAGGATTAAGCCCTCTAATTGAATTTAACCAAGAGGTATATACATTTTTAGACCAGAAATCATCATCATAAGAATTTATTAAATATCTCAACGCTGCCAAGTTAGAGGCGTAAGGGTACTCTATTAGTTCCTTTTCTAATGCTTGTAAAGAAGCATTGTTGCCTAATCCGAATAAAACATCTAAGCTGTTTGGAAGCATTCTCATTACTTTTTCATCATTATAAGTTATTCTATCAAAAGTAACTTTAGAAGTTATAAATCCATCTAATATTGGCCTTTGTCCCATTAGCATAAATGCAGCGGCAGGTTCAATTTCTTCTTTTATTAATTCGTTTGAAAGAAGAATCTGAGACAAATAAGTTTGATTTGAAGAACTTAATTCTAGTGCTTTAGATTTAAGTTCAGCTATTAGATTGTCATCAAGTAAGTCATCAGCACTAGCTACCTTTCCTTCTATAACATCTTCTAACTCAAAATTTGTAATATTATCCTGTCTACCAATAAATGTAGCAATTGTTTCATCTACATACTTTAGGTCGCTTGTTACTCCTGTTTCCTTTGCTAGATAAGTTAAAAAGTATGCTAATCGATTTTGTCTCATTATTTCTGATCTACGAGGTATATAAGTGGAATCAGGTTCATGATCTTTTGGAGCATTGATATAAATCTCAGTTCTACCAAGCCAAATTAATGTTTTAAAATACTTTCTTAATTTATGACTTTCATTATAATGTCCCCTCGGTTTAAATTGACTCCAATCGTATCTACGATACGATATATCTCCAAATAATTGAACTTTACTCATTCCATCTGCAGATTCAATTTTACCAATAATCTCATAGTATTTCTCCGCTATACTATCCGTAGGTGTAACAGTCTCATACTCCATTAAAGTATTGGAGGCTACCATAAGGTATAGGTTTGCATCATCAATTAGCTCACTATATTTCTTATGTTTTATTGGGTCTGTTGAGTATTTATCTCTATCATAATTCTTTAGTTCAGTTATCATTTTACTTAAGGATGAATTAAGTCTCGAATATAATAATCGCTTCTCAATATCTATCAATATATTATCAACAGATTTATGTACAGAATGAAGCATCATATCTGCTGAAATATATACAGGAATATCTTTTTTGAAAAGCTCGTAAAGACCTTCGATAAAGCTTGGATAACTATATCTTTCGGAAACCATAAATGAATGAGAGTTCAAGAGTGAAATCTCATCTTGTGTCAACTGAAAAAATTGGTTGATAGAGTCTGAGTATTCCGCATTATAAAAATTTGTTTTGGCATAAGTATTAAATTCACTTGCAGGATATTCTTGAAGCAAATCTGAATAAGACATATTTTGGTGTGAATTCAGGTATTCTTTATAATTATCTATGTCGAATTCAGTCTGAGCTAATAAACTCATCTGAATAATTAGTAATAGAGTAAATATAGATTTCATAAAATTAACCTTCAGTCTTTTTTGTTCTTGTAAATCATAGTATTTATTAATATACTTTATTATAATGAGATATAAAAATTATTATTTGCTAATACATTAATAAATGAATCATACTCTTATATTTGTATTCATCTATTAAATACAAAAATGAAATCTTATTATGCAACTAACCAACATAATCAATAAATCAACCAAAATCACAAAAGACACACCACAGCTTTTCATTGCGAGTGAAAACTTCAGCTATGAGGGTTTCCCAATTCTGAAAGATTCACTTGTGCTGAATAGTGGAAAAGGACAGATAGATATAAACATGATTAACTTTGCTGTCTTTCAAGATTCCAACGCTATGGAGCTATTGGGGGAAATATTACCTCCTAAGTATAGTTTACTTAAGAGATTAGAAAAAGTGAGTGATTGCGAAAAAGAATTAGATGAGCTGGACTTGCTTGATGTTGGTATCTGGCACAAAGACCACCTTGACGAGTGGGACAATTCTTTTGAGGAATACAATGACAGAATTGCCAAATCAACTAAGTTGCAGTACGATGATATAGAATTCAGTTCATTTATGTATTCATTCAATGCAAACTCTAAAGTATTGACAAACTTTATCTCTACATCGGAATTTGGAGTTGATGTTAATGGAAACACGATTCATATTCCAGAATTGATTGAAGTAGTACAACCAACTAAAGCTAATGAAGGGGAGACCTTATATCCATCTGCACTGAGACCAATTGGTTATATGAACTACTTTGGTTACAACCTAAGAGGTAAACTCGGTATTGATAAAGAGGGAGCAGTGTTTGGTGAATCTGCTGATGAGTTTGAAGCTAAAGTTTACGAGCATCCAAAATTTGAACAAATAACTATGACAGTTGGTTCAAATATAGTATTATTACCTGATGGTACTGCCGGAATACGATTGAAAGACCAAAGACATAAGGTACATCATTTTAAGATAGAGAAGATATAAAAAATAAACTATTTACTTTATTCTAATTCTAATACTTCTGTTCAAGAATCTGCCTTGAGGTGTTGATTCATCAAACTTGCTTGTATTAGTTTTAATATCAAAATAATACTGTTTTGTTGTTATAGATTCTATGTATTCTTTTGCATTGTTGGCTCTGTTTTCAGCAATCTCGATATTTGCCTTTTCCATTCCTATTTTGTCAGTATTACCTACTATTTCTAATGTCTTTCCTTCTGGTAGTAAGTCAATCAAATCAGAAATACTTTTCTTAGATTCATCTGAAAGTATGCTCGAAGAAAAATAAAACATCAAGTAAAGTTCAAAGTTTTCTGTTTTTAAATCTAATTTTCTTTTATCCAGTTCTTCATAGAAAATTTCTTGATTTGCATTTTTTACTAAATTGTTAGCTATTAAATTAGAAGTCAGTTTAGTAGAATTAGATTTACTATTTAATAAATTTTCCGAGTAATCAAATGTCATAGTGGTATCATTAACTGTGTAAGTTTCAGAAGTAAAGTTAGTAGTCAGATTAGCTCTGTCAGTTAAGTTTTCAGCGTTAGTTTCTATACTAATTTTTGAAAATAGATTTTTTCTTACAGTTCTTAAGTTCACATTATTCATATCGATATCTATAAGCTTAAACTCGACTCTTCTATTTTCTTCAAGCCCAGTGTCGTACTCAATGTTTGTAATTGTATTTGGTGAGATATTTGCATCAATCTCTATTCTTTCTTCACTAACTCCAAGATCAACCAACTTCTTTCTAACACTGTTTGCTCTGTTTTGTGATAGCTTAATGTTATTATTTTCGTCTATACCAGAAGTGGAACTTATAAGGGTTAGTTTCGAATCTGGACTCTCTTTAAGAATTTGGATTACATCAAAAATAATATTGTTATGCGATTGAATAGGGTTCACCACATTGTCAGATTTAGAAACATAATGGTCTCTGATATCTGATGAATTTTTGTCAAAAAATACAGCTAAAACCATTGGAGGTTGGGCATAGAGTTCTTCTTGCACTTCTACATAAGTTTTGTCATAATCTACATCCATATCTAAGCTGATATATGGTTCTGGTAATGGAATTATTGGTTCAGGTTGAATTGGCTTTTTAGGTGGTACAATCACTATTTTTTCTTTATCGAATGACATTTTAATACCAAGAGATGCGAAAAGAGTTAGGGAGCTTATATTTGCGTCATCTAACAGGCTGCTCATATCGTTTGTTACACCTAACCTCTGAGTGAAGTAAAGTTTGTCAGCTATTTTTGAACTATTATAAAGTGATGCTGACACAACTGGAATCATATTACTCAATGTTGTGAAATCACCCTCAGCATTTGTTCTTTCAAAAAAATAGCCATCAGGACCCTCGAAAGCAGCTCCATCTGGACTTTGTATATATTCCTTTTGAATAAAACTGCCACTGTGATTAATAATTAAGCCAGGAGAAATGTTGAAATAAAGTGGTCCGTTGAATAATTCTTTTTGAATAAGAAAGTTGAAATCCAATCCAACTGATATAGAAGTGAAATTAACATCTAATTCATTGTTTGTACCTATTATACCTATGTTACCAGTGTTCAAATCACGAGCATAAGCAGTATCTAACTTATCTAATATCCCATCTTTTTGAGTGTATTGAATATGAGCACCAACATTTAGGAAATCAAGTACTTTATATTCACCCCAGAATCTAGCAAACATAGCATTTCCGCTACCGTTTTCATATATCCCGCATTTATCAATTCCTTCAAATTGATTAAACCCAGCATCATAATTAGTGAAGCCATATCCACCCTCAATTCCGAAGTAATACGGTTCTTCCTCGGTGTGAGCGATTGAAAATGATATAAGTAAAAGTATAAATATTAGAGTTTTTAGCATAATTTCCGAATTTGACATTTGTATAGTTATAAACTAACCTATTGTTCATTTTTTTAAAAACTATTGCCTAATTTCAAACCTGAAATAGTGAATATAATTGCTAGAAAAGTGCTTGCTGCTATATACAGAATTGACTTTATATAATATCCTGCTTGCAGCATTTCGACTGTTTCAAGTGAGAAGGAAGAAAAAGTAGTGAATCCACCTAAAACACCAACTATGATGAAAAGTTTTAATTGTTCATTACTAAGTATAGATGAGTCGAATAAACCAACTACAAAACCTATCAGAAAGCTACCCAAAATATTTACTACAAATGTACCCCAAGGGAATTCATAATTTGAATTGCTAAGAAACATATTTTCAGAGATATTATTAATAAAATACCTAAGAATAGCACCGATACCACCGCCTACAAAAACTAGAATAAGATTATTCATAAATTTATATTCAATTAATTAATTCAACTGATTACAATAATATTATAATTTATTAAGAAAATTATATAATTTGCCATATTGTGTGTTATTTATTAATAAAGCTCGCCACTAAAATCTATTTTACGTTGTAAGCCTCATAATAGCTATTAAATAATGAAATTACGATAATATGCCAGCCTTTAACTTTTAACATAGTTTCAAACTATGTTTAATAGATTCGATTAGAATTGTCAGTAATTTTAACATTATTAATTCTAATATAGGAGCGTTCAAAATGGCAAAGATTTCTGTAAGATATTATCTTTCGCAACCGTATAAGCAAAGCACAAATATAATGAGTTCGGTTAATTATAACAAGGTGAGGGTGAGGGTATCAACTGGACTCACCATCGACACAAAATATTGGAATAAGAAATCCCAAAGAGTAAAGAGCAGTTCACCGTTTGCAATCCACCAAAATCAGCTTTTAGAAAAGTTCGCACACAAAGTGATTGGTTCGATTTACAGCTTAATTAATAATGAAGGCAATATTACCAAATATGATATAAAGCAAATAACCGCCCTCCATTCAAATTCTGATAGAAATAGAGTTAATAAGAACGGTTTAACTATCATCTCTGCAATAGAAGAGTGTATTGAACATAAACGTAAGCAAGGGGTGAAAAAAGCCACCATAGTTAATTACAAAACAGTATTGACAGCTATTCAAAGTTACCAATTAGCAAGGAATAAATCTTTACTTGTTAAAGACATTAGTTTTGATATGATGAACGATATTGTAAAAAACTACCTTATAATAGAGCGTGGACTTAGTAATAACGTTGCTTATGTTTATTTCGCTCAACTAAAATCAGTATTTAATTTCTTACGTATCCATAAAGAAATTACCATCAGTGAAAGCTACAAAAAGTTAAAAATCAAAACTGAAAAATCCAAAGAGTTCACAATAAACATTGAAGAGTTTAAACAGTTACTGGCATACACGCCTGAATATGATGACGACTTATACAATATAAAATTCAAGTTGTTGATAAGAGATAGGTTTTTGATTAGTGTTCTAACCGGATTACGCTTTTCAGACCTTAACCAAATAGACGGCACAAATGATATTGAAACTGATTCAGATGGTAATAAGTGGATTAACTTCTACGACACCAAAACTGGTGCAGAAAATAGTATATTGTTGGATGATACTATCAATTCAATATTAGAGCGTAATAATTACAACTTAATCCCAAGTAAAAGAAATTCAACCTTTCAACATAACAGAGCTTTGAAAGAAATTTTTGAAGAAACTGGTATAAATAGACCATTCAAACGGACTAAATTAATCAATGGTGTTAGAACCGAAATAACAGAACCAGCTTTTAAATTTGCTTCAAGTCATGCAGGAAGAAGAAGCACGGTAACTTTCCTTAGAGATTGGGACGTTTCTGACTCAAAGATTACACAAATAACGAACCACCAAAAAAATAAATCTATTGTAGGTAGATACGACAACAACGACCAAAGAAAAGCACGTTTGCAAATATCCAAGCTATTCGCAGAAAAATTAGGACTTCAGCAGGAAAAACAAGCTTCATAATTCAATTCTAAGGGGGTTTTATCGCCCCTTATGTATAAGGGGGGGTATGGTTAATCTTGTATTTTAAAATCAATTAGTTGTTCTACTATCTTTAACTCACTTTCAGTAAAGTATTCTTTATCAATAAGTTTAGATATTGGTTGGCTTGAGTCTTTTAATAATTTTGTAGTATAATCTCTAAATTCTGCATGTTTTTGATAATTTATCTTTTCCTTATTATCAAATAAAGATTTTCTAAATTCATACTTTATTTCATGATATCTAATCTCATATAAGCAAGCCAACTTTATTGCTTTAATATATTCTTCAGAATTTATTTTAGGTACTTCTATTGTTAGTTTTAACACTTTGTAGGAATTAATTTCATTCAATTTTTTCAATACTAATGCAAAACTTCCAACGTAGTTAGATATTTCTAACACTTGAGCAAATGGGAGTATATTATCTAAATACTGAATTAAAGAAAATATCACCTCCTCTTTAAGATGGATATCATTTATAAAATTTTCATAAATAACATAATTAAGTTTGTATTGATTATCGTTTGAGATTGTTTCATATAGTTTTTCTAAATCTAAATACTCAATTGTATCATCAGCATAATCTCTTCTTAATGGAAAACCAATCCCGTGATATAGAAACAATTCATTCACGCCACCGTTTTTCACTCTACTTAAAAATTTATCATTTAGTTTAAATTTCCCATTTATATAATTTAATACTGTTGACTTGCTATATCCTAATTGACGTGAAAAATCAGCAATACTATTAAATCGAGTATCCGCTATTATTTTTAATCTTTCCCTTATTTCTATTTCTTTCTCTTTATCCATATACGCAATTTAGCAATTAATATATATGATACCTAAAAAGAAAAACGCAAAAAGCGGTTAAAAAACTTAACCGATTATTTGGAAATGTGAAATATTCTCTTTAATATGGTTAAAAGTTTTAACCGTTTTATCAAAAATAACATGGAGTAGTAATGGAAAAGAAGAAACTAATGAACAGAAAACAGGCAGCTGAATATTTAGGGGTTGCTTATGGTAGCATGAATAACTTTATAAAGAAATACAAGCCACCGCATTTCAAAGTTGGTAAAAAGTGTTTGTTTGATGAAAATCAACTCAAAGAATATCTTGAACAAAATAGTTATAACCAAATCAAAGGAGCGTATTAAATGAGTAACACTATAACAATAAACCTTAGTAATGAAGATAAGGAATCAATTATTGACGGTGTATTTAGCAGAGTATCGGAGCTATTGAAAAAAAGCAACCCAGCACCACCAACAGACCTTGATGGATTGGAATTAAAGACGCGTGACGAAGTAATGAAGCTTCTAAATATATCAAGTTCTACATTATGGAAACTGGTAAAAGATGGAAAACTGAATCAGGTAAAATATGGCGGGCGTGTGGCGTTCCGAAAAAAAGAGATACAAAGATTTATCAAAGACAATACAACAAGCAATGTGCAATAATGCACAAATTTAATCATTAATATTTGAGGTGAGTAGTATGGAAAACAAAGTAATAATTTTGGACGTGGGGCAGGGGGAGTTTGACGGTTTCCCCAAAAATAAAACCATCGTTGAATCAGTATCAAAAGCAAGAGATGTTGACGAAATGTATATTGGAGAATTTACCTACAAAGACAAACCAATTCAGGAGCGTGGAATATATACGGACGATGTTCTATATCTTGATATGAGTATTGAAGAAATGACTGATGACTCTATATATGTAGTATCAGGTGAATTAGTGATTGGTAAGGTGATATATTTAGAAAGGTTCTTACGTACCAATAAACAAGCGTTGATAAATGAGAATTAGAAAATAAAAAATCCCATTGACTCCTATACCAATGGGATTAACATTTTTCTAACAGCGGGCAATTTGTCCGACCAAAAACAACAATTTATTTAATAAACCGAACCCTTATTAGATGTATGCAAACTACAAAAATTTAGTGAATTTTACAAGCTTTTATAGTTTTTTACTACTTTTTATACGATGCAACAACAACAAGGGTTCAAAACCAAAGAGGTTAAAGTGAACTATCTTGATAATTTCAGAAGTAAAGGATATAGCAGAATAGGGGATTTGACTAAAACAATCCCTATGTTAGCACCATACAATGAAGAGTTAAAGCAAAAACGTGAGCAGGAGAAGACAGAGCGATTAGCTCAAATGTACGAAATATACAATGGACGACATTCCGACTTTATGAGAAATGACATTTACAGCAATATTCTTAAATGCAGTTTTGCTGCAGGTAACCTTAAAAGAAATTTCTTAGCAATCCCATCTAATTCAAACCTTCAAAAATTCACCAGCGAAAAGTGGAAATTGAAAGACAGAGGATTCAAAATTTTAGGACTTAACAGTTGCAAGGAAAAAGATGATAATCCTGAAATATGGAATAAATCATTAGCAGAGTTTAAAGTCCTCAACCTAACTTATAACGAATTAGAAGACTATATCAATTATTACCATATCGGAATAGCATACAACCCTGAAGATAAGGTGCTTTATCTACTTGTTAATAGTGATGTAGATTCTGAAAAATATCCTTCAGAAATAACCAAGCTTATTGAAAACAATTATAACGAGGTGATGGCAATACATTAATAAAAGTTCTGCAATACAAGAAGTGTTCAGCACCACCCAAACCCCTTCGGGGTGGTGTTACATAGGAGAATATTTTATTAATAAATTTAAGTAAACAATAAAGATGAAAAATATTAAATTCTACAAAGATGGTGATAGTGTTTGGGCATTAGACTTTAAAGACACACTTTTACAGCAAATGTTGGGCATACCTGAAGACAAACTAACAACGAAGCCCGAACACTTGAAAAGTGGTGATAAGATAACATTCTTAATAGATAGTTATTCAGAACCCACTAAAAATATTGATGGTGGCAATAAATACAACAAAAATTGCTTGGATTGAGAGCAGAACAAAAGGCACTCAAATAAAAGTTAGATAGATATATGAATAAATTTTAATTCCATTATGAACGAAAATTAATATATAAAATGCTAAAATTCTGAATCGAGATTTTGAGCCGTTTTTGGGTTTTTGCTTACTCTATAAATAACACGACATTATGTCATGAGTGTACTTGCGTAACACGTAGAAATATTAAGTACATTATATATATAAAGTTAAATGAGATGGTTCGGGAGTATATACGACCGCTTCATAATTCAAAAACAACAACAAGTGTTAAATTTACGGACAAACAAACTAAAATTAACTATAAAATAACATTATTCAGTAACCAAATAAGGATGCAAAATGAGCGATAAAACTATAAGAAACGATGAAATATATACCAAATATGAAGCCGTAAGTAGTGGGTACAAGCGAAACATAAGAGTTAAGGATGTAGCAAGTGCAAAAAAACTAATGCAAAGGGTATTCATGCAACTTCAGGACGGGAAAATAAGACCTAACACCGCAAAAGCCACAATAAGCAGTTTACGTGATTTTATTGGAGCTGTTAAGGACACTAAACTTGAAAATGAAATTAAGGAACTGAAGGAACTAATTACCAAAGGTAAATAATGAAATACGAACTTGCACAAGCTAAAAAGAAGCTGTTAGAAAAAAAGGGGCGGGAGAAAATAAAAGAAGCTGGTGGAATTGGTGGAACTATAAGCCGTAAAAATGGCGAAAGTAAGCCTTTGTCAACTATTGACAAACCCTTATCCACCGCACCAGCATTTTCAACAACAAAAACAAAACCGAAAGTAGAAGCGAAAGTAAAATTAACTATTAACCAATAAGGAATAACTAAATGAATTTTGAAAGAGAATTACAAAGCATTAAACAAAGATTATCAAGTTCTTCAGTAAATGAGAATCCGATAATATTTAGTAAGTTCACCATCAAACACCTATATTTTATGGAAGAAAAACAAAGTGTTATTAATAACAAGGGCAATCTATCCAATAAGTATAAAATTTCTTACAGAATAGCACTTGTAAGCAATTCAGATGCTATATGCTACACCAAACCCATCGATATAGTAAAAGAGCTAAACAAAGAGCTAAAACAAGCCAAAGATAAAAAACTAATTCGGTTTATGGTGAATGTTCTTTATGATTCAGATGGTAACAAGCTAAATGAAGAACAATTTACAACTATTATGAATACTGAAGACCTTACACTTAACCAACCCAAAGAATATGATAAAGTGCTGGAACTAATCTCAAAGGTAAGCAATGGATAGAAGCATTAAACAAATGTTAGACACCGTAAGTTACTTAATGAATTTAACAAACGATTACAGAGAGTATAACGAGATATTACAACAACAATTACAGAGCAACCCCACCCCAATTATATGGAATGGCACATTAAACGATTTGACGGCTCTTATCGATTCATTAACAGCTAACAATTATATCAAAACTAATGATTCTGAAATAGCAAAGTTATTCCTATTTAATAACAGAGCTATTACAACTAAGCAACTACAAAGGACAAGACACCGATTAAATGACTATAAAGACCCCGATTACAAACCCAGCGAACAAATGCAAATGATACTTAATGAAACAAATCTCTAAATTATCCCTAACTATATATCAACCTCTTAGTTATATTGATTATATGATAAATAACAATTATAAAAAGTATAAAAAGTATATGATAAAAGCACTAAAGCGTTTTTCAGTAAAGAGTTACGATGGTAAAGAAAATGGCGGTAAATGGTTTATACCAAAGATTAAGGATTTTGACCCATCTAACAAAGATGTAAAGCGTATAAGTAAAGAATTAGAAGACGTTAGAGCAACTATAAGCAATCATAAGGAATCAATAGAGAATCAAGGCAATCAGTTAGAAGAAATTGATTCTGCTATTAAAGATACAATTCAACTGCATACCAACGGCACTTTGAACAATAAAGAGTTTGAAGACAAGATTAGTGAACTAAAGAGCAGTAAGAGTAAGGCAATTAATAGTATTGATTCTGAAATAACTGAAAGAATAATTGAATCCTTAAAAGCGAAAGAGTTGGAATTATCTAATCAGTTAGAAGAACACAAAGACAATGCAACTAAAGAGCTTGTAAGTAAAAAAGTGAAAGCACTTGATAAGCAATTGCAGAAGCTTAATGAAGTGGCTTTGAACTATGAAACTGAATTACACACGGCTTCGCAAATAGCAACCGATATTAAACGGTTGGATGCTAATTACAATAAAAACGGTTTACAATATAGCAGAATCTATAATAATATAGATACTATTGCAGTTAGTTCTAATGAAGTAATAACAGCAGTTGCAAATTTAGTTGAGTTAGATAAATGAATGTATATAGAACCATTGACGACCCAACAAGATTAGATGTAACTGAATTAGAGTATTATGTAATTTCCATGTACGAACACACAAAGGACAAGCACGTAATCGACCAGCTAATGAGTGTTAAAGATGGAATTAGTTATTCAGAGTACCAAGAAAATTTGATTCAGTTATACAACCTGAAGCGTATGGACGATAAGAACAAAGCAACTGAATTTAAGATTAAGATTAAAGAATTAGAATTTAAGAACAAATTAAAAGATGAGAATGTTATGAGTGCATTAAACGTACAACCCCCAACGGTTCTAAATTATAACAGCTTAAAAGAAAACCAACTTTTAAACGGTGGTGAGGAAGTAATATTTCTCCTACTAAAAACACCATTCAATTTATCTGAAGAAAATTATGATAGTGTAATGAAAGTAGTAAGAGAAAACCAAGACTTTAACCTTGCGAGTATAATTTCAGGTTACAATCATGAAGCTACAAGATTAGCAGTTGAAACAAGCTATATTCATAATGGCAAGTTACAACCAGCAGGAACTGATGGACTAATTGAAAAGTTCGTAATGTATGAATCTATTGTAAATGGTAAAGATGCAAATGAGCTTAGAAGAAATATTGACAATAGAATATTAGATAATTCAGATAGGTTGTAATGGCTACTTACAGACAAACTTTAACATTTTATGAAGATGGTTATGGCGATGTAACTGTTGATATTATTTTAGCAGATAGTTATGATAATATCTTTACTTCTACCTACTATGAAACAAACATCTTTGATTTTGACGGTGTCGATAAGAAACTTGAAAATGCAATCGGGCAATTGGTAACTGATGAAAGCACTTTTGAAGTTGATGAAAGCACTTTCAAAATGAACGATGACAATACTATTATAGCAGATAGTAAAACACAATTAGATATTGATAATGAAGCTTTGACGCTATGTAAAACATCAAGCACATCAAGTTTGCACTATATCGGAATTTTCTTCAACACTTCAGCAACTCCTGTTTTTGATGATGCAATTGCTATCGGTGCAATTGATAGTGATTATGAAGAAGAACACCTACTTTGGAATGGTGATGATTATGATACAGCAAGAACACCATTAAAAAAATACAAATTTAAAACTATTCCAGTTCAAGAAGCTCTTTTTGATGCTGTTAGTTTGCAGGATGTAATTGATGCAAAAGAAGCTACTTTTAAAGCAGCGGCGGTTGTTAATAATGCTGGCTATGAAGTTGGCGATTATAAAGCAGTTGTACCTTATTTGGTTTCAATAGACGCTATTTTAAGGCACTTAGCAACCCAATACGCCTCTCTTTTATCCTCAAATGGGTTTGGTTCATTTACAATTACTTTTGCAGATTGTGTTTTAGATGGTAAATTCCACCCTACAAGATTCAACTACCCTTTGGCAAATGTACTAAAAGGGCAATTTGTAGCACATTCAGGAAGTCAGGGGTTCTTTAATGCCTTTGAAGACTATATGGATGTGTATGGCAACGAAGGGGTTGCAATTCAATTAGTAGGTGAAAACCCCGTGTTAAATGCAGATACTTTCCACGTACCAATTACCAATTTAATCAAAGTTGAAGATTTAACTGATTACGGTTTTAGAAGTGAGGTGTTAAGAGATACAGCTGAAGACTATTTGTGGCAGAACAATCCAAGAGTTGATGATAGTTTCACAAATCTGTTATATGCTTTGGCTACTGATTTAGGTTTAATGCTGGAATTTGTGTTCACCTCACAAACTAATATTGAAATTAGGTTTTTACCTAAATCACAAGTTGAGCAATCACAATTATACATTAAAGACGCTGAAAAAGCCAATTCAAAGAAATTCAAATTAGATAAACGTGAAGAAGAAAAACTCCCAAAAGGTGTGAGTTCGCATTTATCAAGGGAAGGTATAAATGAGATTATTGGGAACACTTTAGATTCACATACCGTAGAACCTACGCAGAAGTTTCAAGATGGTAACAACACACCACGCTCATTAGTTAGTATATCAGCCCCTTTATGGCGGATTGACGAGGGTATAAGTACAAGCGAAAATGGAAATGCAATCGAGATTATAAACGATGATTACTGGCAGTTATCCAAACTGAACGCACCGATGATACCTTATAACACAATTCTATACAACACCAACACAGCAGAATATACAAATAACGTTCCTTACAATTCCGTCTCTTTCACTACTAATCTATATATGTCTGTAAGTAAAAGAAGCGGTGAATCTAATGTAAGTAGTAGTTATTACACACCAGTTGGAATGTATAGAGTTAAACAAGATGGCGAAAATAGGGATTTTTACAGCTTAGAAGATTACAGAAGAGCGGTAAACAACTTAGAGCAAAGAGCTTATGGGCGTGAATTAAGTTTAACAGTACCTTATTTAATGGCTTTTTCTGATGCTTCTAATGGTGCAGGTGCGGATATATTAAACCTAACTATTGGTAGAAAGATTGTTTTAGATTCTGAAGAATTTGTTGTAACTGGCTTTAAAGTAAGCATTAAAGACTGGAAAGTTGACATTAAACTTGAAAATACTGGCAGGTTTAACTATGAAAATAGTTCAGATACTTCCGATGTAGCAGGTAAAACATCTACATCACAAAGCGGAGATAGTAGCGGTGAGGATGCAGAGGTTTTCACTTATACAGCTTCAGGAACAATAACAAAAGGGCAGTTAGTTAGCTTAAAAACAGCTACTACTGTTGAAGCTTCCGATTGTGCCAATACCCACTATAACAGAGTTGTTGGGGTTGCTTTGCGAGATGCTTTAGATACAGAAGGTGTTTCAGTTCAAACAAGTGGGAAAGTAGATATTTCTGATTTATCGCTTGGTGGCTCTGTAAACGATGCCGTATTCCTTAGAGATGCTTCTGCTACTGTTAACCTATCATTAACACAATTAACCGACAAAACAGGTTCTGAAGACTATTATTTAGAAGTAGGCAGGATAGTGGGTTCTGATGTAATGAAAATAGATTTTAAAGAGGGGTTTATTTTACCTTGATTTTTGCTTGAATCCATATAACCTCCACCCCTTGTAATTAGTTTTGCAGGGGGTTTTTATAAAATATAAAACAATGAAGGAATATGAAACATAATGAAAATAATTGAAAGAATATATTAGATTGTCAAATAAATTATTGAAAGACCCGAAATTACAAAACTCACAAAAGTATTATATTAATGGTGTTGTTAATTATCTAACTAAGTGTCACAAATAGTAAGGGTATAATTTGCGATTCAAGACATTGTTGCGTATATTCAATTACTTTAATTCAAACAAAAGTAAAATAATGCAAGAACATATAGACCACCTTTCAGACGTAAAGCTGACATTAGAAATTCAAAATTCTAAGCCAGTTGAATTGATAGAACTTACTAATTCATTAATAGCTTTATCACGCCAATACAACTCTTATGTATCTAAAAATGGTTACAATTTAGAAGAAACCCAGTCAAGATTATATGTTAAAGAAATTAAGTCAGGTAGCTATATATTTGACTTAGTGGAGTTGGGAAAAGATAAACTTTTGCCCTTTGCTGACCATGTTAATAACATAGTTGGCTTTAGTATTTATTTAAAAAAAGCTATAAGTTACTTTACTGATGAGGGTGAAGATAAGCCAGATTTAAACGCAGAGGATTGCAAAGAGATTGCAGCATTTATGAACCCTATTGCTAATGATTCTGCGTCTCGCTTAAATGTTAAAGTACATGCAAATGGCGATGTACATCAACATTATTATATCGACTCTGCGTCCGCTAAAGCGATGAGAGACAATTTGCAAGATGAGCGTAACAAATTAAAAGAGCCTAAGTCTGGGGACATTAGAGAGAATGTAGTAATGGTGTTTTACCAAACCAGAAGTAAGTTAGATGCCAAAACTGGCAACAAGGTAATAATAGATGACGTAGAGGAAAAGAAAGCAGTTAATGTGTTATTCTTAGATAAGAAGTTAAAGAAAAAGATTTTAAAAGGGGACGATAACCCTAACAATTTCGGATACTATGTTGATATTCAGATTAAAACTGCTAACGGTAAAGTTGTGGCTTATGAAGTGATCAACTACCATGAGAAATTTATCTTAGATAACCCTTAGCATAACCCACTCAACTCTATATTTATCAAGTCAGTTCCCAACTGTACTGACTCTGCAGGATTCTTACACGCTAACATGAGAAGTAAGAAGTTAAAATATGCAAACGGTTTTTATTTAAAGACCTTGTTAGAAATAGTTGAAAACCAATTCAACAAATAGAGTTCCAAAAACTCTTATTGCCATAAATGCCCACTTTTTTAGTGGGAGACTTTACATTAAAACTTAAAACATTCACTTGCTTTAAACGTATAATATTAGTATATTTACGTTATATTCACAAACAAATAAAGTAAGTAAATGACCCACCTTGATAGATTTATTGACACACTAACAGAATCCGATATTATAGAAGCATATCCTGGAAGCTTAGAACTATTACTTAATGATAGTGGTGAGGGGTTGCAAGTGTGTAAGTACATTCAGAAACAAGTTCCATCAATTTCATTATACGTTGGCAATGTTTCAAAATTTCATAGTAAGCTTCAGGAATATATGAAGGGAAAAGAACACGACACCAAAAGAATAGCATTAGATATGCGAATAAGTGAACAATCATTATTAAGAGCTATTCAAAAGAACAAAAAATAATAGGATTCTATTTGAGATATTAAAAGTATTTTATTAGATTGCAGTAGTTCTAATCGGTATTTTAGCTGAATATTTGTCAATATAAATGACATTATTTTAAGTGTAAGGATTGTGTAACTGTAATGGTTATAGTGATTTACGGTATTGTGTGTTATTTATTAATAAAGGATGATTTATGAAAGCGTTAAAAATTATACTAATTACAGTCGCAGTGCTGATTGGTTTGTTTGTTGTAGTAGGGTTGTTTTTACCGAGTGATATGCACGTAGAAAAATCTATTGAGATTGATGCTCCTCCAAATGTGCCTTATATGCAAGTAGCCAATCTGAAGAATATGTCTAATTGGGATCCGTGGTCAAATTTAGACCCAAATATGGAAGCAACATTTAGTGGTCCTTTATTCGGAGTTGATAACTCCAGACAATGGACAAGTGAAAATGAAAACGTAGGAGTTGGTAAGATGACAATTACTGATGCAAAGCAGTATGAATATATTAATACTGATTTGGATTTCGGTGATCAAGGTCTTGCAAAAACTTACTTCAAATTTGAGAAAGTGGGTGAAAATAAAACCAAAGTTATTTGGGGTTTCGATAGTGATATGGATATACCTATCATTGGTGGCTATATTGTTATGGCTATGGGTGGAATAATAGAAGACCAATATGAGAAAGGTTTAGAAAATCTGAAAAGAGTATCAGAAGCTGTTGAAAATCAAACTGATTTGACAAGTGCAGATATTACTTTTGAAGAGGTGGAATCACAAAAAATATTGTGTATCTCTGGAGCAACTACTCAAGATGATCAGAATATTTCTTCGCTTTTTGGACAAAATTATGGTCAACTGATGTCTAATATTCAAGTTAATGAAATGGAAATGGCCGGAGCTCCAATGACAATCACTTCTAAATGGGAAGACAATCAGTACGAGTTTGAAAACTGTATTCCTGTTGGTGACGTTAAAGGTGAACTTTCTGCATCTGTTGTTTCTAAAGATACTTATGCTGGTCCAACTGTTAAGATAATTCATAATGGATCGTATTCTGGAATGGAAAAAACTTATAATAATATTATGGCTTTCATAGAGCAATCTGGGTTTGAGATGGTTGGTAATCCATGGGAAGTTTACATATCTGATCCAGGTGATACTCCAGAAGACAAATTAGTAACACATATCTATTTTCCTGTTCAATAGATTTAAATACATCAAAAAATATTAATTTAGAGGATAGTAGTTTAACTATCCTCATTTTTTTATGAATATACTTATTGATAGTAACGTACCTTTATTAGCAGAGACACTTTCCAAGGATTACAATGTAATTGAATTTGATGGGGGAGAGTTAACAAATCAGTTTGTTATAGAAACAAAAGCTGATTGTCTATTCGTGAGATCGACAACCAAATGCGATGTATTTTTGTTGGGAAACACAAAGGTGAAATTTGTTGGTACAGCTACTGCTGGTACTGATAATATAGATAAAGAATATTTTAAAAAGAATAGTATAGAATGGATTAGTGCTGCTGGTTCTAATTCGCTTTCTGTAACTGAATACGTTACATTAGCTGTGCAAATGTGGTGCATAGAACATGTTAAGAACATTAAAGAAATGACTATTGGTGTTGTAGGTTATGGTAATATTGGTAAGAAAGTAGCCAAGGTATTTTCAAAGTTTAGTAAACAAGTATTAGTGACTGATCCGTATGAAAATATAGTAGATTATGAGAATGTAAAAAAAACAGATTATGATGATTTGTTAGAATTGTCTGACGTTATTACTTTTCATACTCCAATAACAAAGTCAGGAAAATTCCCTACTTATCGAATGCTAAACACTAAAAATATTCATAAGGTAAAGGATGGAACATTGCTAATCAATGCTTCTCGTGGGGGAGTAATAAGTGAGTATGCACTGAAGTTTATTGATTTTAATTTCAATAATCTAGTATTAGATGTGTGGGAAAACGAATCCACTCCAAACTCAGAATTAGTGCAACAATGCTTTATATCTACACCACACATTGCAGGACATTCAGTTGAAGCAAAGCTTCGAGGTAGTTTGAATATGATCCAAGCATTTGAATTATATACTGGACACAGAGTAAATAAAGATACAATTTTAAATAGATTAGATGAAGACTGTAAAATTAAGTTAGAAGGAATAGAATTTTATGAACTTTATAATAAGCTGAGAAATAATATTGATATAATTAAAACAAGAACAGAGTTCAAGTCAGAAATAAAAAATAAGTATGAATATAATTTCTCAGAACTGAGAAAATCGTATAAGAAGCATAGAGAAACATTAGTTAATGATTTAATCTAATGAATTGCAATTAGCTAATGGGATTAAAAATGAGTCAGGATATTCAGCCAATAGTTTATCAAAATACCACTTTGCAGTCTCTTCATCACCCAAAGCACACCTAATGTGCCCTTGTCTTAAAAGAACTCTTGGCTTCAAATTGTTAGATAGCTCATCATTCATCAAAACATTCAACAAACGAGATGCTAAAGTATATTCATTGTTTACTATCAGGCATTCTGCACTGTAAAATACTGCCTCGTGATAGAGTGAATCTTGCTGTTTGAGAGTTTCCTGTAATATACTAAATTTCTCACATGCTACTTCGTAATTACCATTACTAAACAGATAGATTGCAGAATCTAACTCAGCATTCAACGAACGAATTTGATTCTCTTTGCCATTCTCGATAATCAATGGGGGAAGAGTTCTATAAACAGTATCTGTGTTGAAATACTCAGCACCAGTTTCAGCAGATGTATGGTCACTGCTATTTGTGTTTTGAGAAATGTTACTGTTTTTGTCTTCATCGCTACTGCTTTTAGACATATACCTATTACGTACAGGGCTGCACGCAATAAAAGTTATCATTAAAAGTGTTAGTAGTATTTTCATTTATCTTACCTTGAAAGTTGCCATAGTTATGATAGCCAATATTATACCAACTATGTAGAATCGAGTAACAATTTTTGATTCGTGAATACCAGTTTTCTCAAAATGATGGTGAAGAGGTGCGATTTTGAATATACGTTTGCCAACTCCAAGTTTCTTTTTAGTGTATCTAAAGTAACTTACTTGAATAATTACAGATAGTGCTTCAGCGAAAAATAATCCCCCAAGTATAGGCAATAGAAACTCTTTCTTAATAAGAATTACCAATGCTCCAACGGCACCACCAAGCGCAAGCGAACCCGTGTCACCCATAAATATTTGGGCAGGGTATGAGTTATACCACAAAAATCCTATGCCTGCTCCTACTAAAGAAGCCATAAATATTGTCAACTCACCACTGCCTTCTAAGTACATAATGTTTAGATAATTTGCGAAGAAAGTGTTTCCCGTAAAGTAAGATAGCAGTGCTAAACTAAGACCAACAATACTAACCGTACCGATAGCTAGGCCGTCAAGCCCATCAGTTAAATTTACGGCATTTGATGTGGCAGTGATTATAAAAATAACCATCGGAATATAAAATATACCGAAATTGAAATTCAAATCTTTTGCAAAAGGAACAGTTGTCAATGTGTTGAACTCAGCAAAAGTGGGGGAATACCACTCTGGAAAAAAGTAAATTGTTGCACCAAGTATAAAGCCGATGCTAACTTGACCCAATATTTTATATTTGCCTACTAATCCTTTAGGGAGCTTTTTTATTACTTTCAAATAGTCATCGAGAAAACCAACAGCACCCAACCAAGCTGTAGTAAGTAGTATCATAATTATGAACATATTGGACATATCTGCCCAAAGTATGCTTGGGATTAGTAGCGAGGAAAGCACTATGAGTCCACCCATTGTGGGAGTACCAGCTTTGTTTAGATGAAGTCCTTTGTCCATCAGTTCTGTTTTAGCTTGTTCGCCAATTTGCATAGATTTTAGCTTTGCTATTATCTTAGGTCCAACAATAAAGCTGATTAACATAGCCGTTATAGTTGCTGCGGCTGCACGAAAAGTGATGAATTGGAATACACCAAAACCCGGTGGATCGAATACTTTGTGAATCCATTCGGCTAAAAAATATAACATTAAAATCCTTTGCTGCTTTGTAGAATAGTAAGCAAATATAATATATTTTTCTTAAAATATATACTTAGCGGTCAAAAAAATGACTACTAAATCTATTTCAATTTATCTATTATCTCTTCTAATCTCATTCCTCTCGACCCTTTAACTAATATAGTTTGCGGTGTATTGGTGTCAATCTTATCTGCAATTTCACTTTTATTCCCAAAGTGAGTACTGTTTGAAGACATTTCTATTTTGCTGAAGATTTCTCCATATAAATAAACTTCATCTGCTATTCCCGATGCCTTAGCTAAAGCGACTTTGTGTTCTTCCGCCTCAGAATTTCCTAATTCAAGCATATCGCCCATAATTGCTATTTTCTTACCCTCATATAATTTGAGTGTATCTAAAGCAATAGACATAGAGTCTGGATTGGCGTTATAGCAATCATTGATGATAGTTGTATTATCAATTTTTTCAATAAGCATACGCCCGTAATTGCTCGAGTTGTCCGATGTAAATGATTTCATTGCAGATTGAATTTCCTCAACTTCCACACCCAAATCAAATGCTATGGCTATGGCTGCCCCAGCATTATATGCCTGAGCTAAACCAACTACATTAGGTATTTCAACATCAAATTCCTTCTCGTCATAAGTTTTTATGCTCAAAGTAGGAGACATGTCGTCATTTAGGTTGATTTTATAAGTTAGGTGCATTCCATCTTGTTGACCAAATACAAATTTCTTTTCCAAAAGATTAGTATAGTTCTGCAATATTGGGTCATCATAGTTCACGTAAGACATTTTGTTGAACTTACGCAATTGACCGAATAAGAATGTTTCTTCTAACTCTACACCTAATATGTCTTCGAAATTTTCCAAATGCTCTTTGCCAATGTTGGTAATAACACCATGAGTTGGCTCTGCTATTTCGGAAAGTAATGGAATCTCGCCTGGCTCATTTGTACCTAATTCTAACACCGCTGCATCGTAGCTATCGTCCAAAGCTAAGAGCATAAGTGGAACACCAAGTTGGTTATTATAATTTTTATACGTTTTTAGAACTTTATTTGACTGAGAAAGCAAGTGTGCTAACATTTCTTTTGTGGTGGTCTTTCCGTTTGAGCCAGCTACAGCAATGACTGGGTATTCAAATCTTTTTCTGTGAAAGTTAGATAAAAGTCCGAGACCTCGCAAAGTGTCATCTACTAATATTATTGGTCTGCCTTCTAGTGAATCTTTATTGTCATTATAGTGTTCCTTACTACACAAGGCTAAGGTTGCACCTTTGTCAAAAGATGAAGTAATGTATTTGTGTCCATCAACTTGCTCACCTTCTAAAGGAATAAATATATTTCTTTTTTCAACGGATCTGCTGTCAATAACTACTCCTTCGAACTCTGTGTTTTCTTCTAAATTAAGGCAGTTATCTTTGCCAAATATTAATTTTAGTTCAAATTCTGAAAATTTTGCTGTGTTGTTTATCATATTTTTTAAGTTCAGTTTATAACAATTGTTCAAATATAATGCTTAAAACTATATATTTGTTTTTTGCATTATACATTTAATCAAAGCTATTAAAAAACTATTAACTATATCAACTATTGTACTAATTTCAACATGGATTGTGCTTTCTATTTTCAGATTGATTGTGGGCTATGAGCTATTTGAAGTTGCAGAAGTTTTTCAGTTAAAGTCTAATCTTAGCCAAGCAGAGGCAATGGTCTCTATTGATAAATATATAGATATTGGAATATATGCTAATATAATATACTCTATTTCTTTCTTCTTTGTAACTGCTTTAGCTGTATTAAATAAAGGAAATATGAAGAGAAAGGGCTGGGTCTTTATGTCTGTAATGTGCTTTTTGCTTTTTTTGCCGTCTGAAGTCTATCTTATTTTAAATGACATAGATATGTATTATTACATTAATTCATTTGCTGAAATGACTAAGGACAAGTTTGATGGAGTGGTGCATATATTCAAGATGAGATTTTTATCAGATATATTCAAGACCTTAGTGCCTATGTCAATTATGTCTCATATCGGAATAGTGCTATTTTTAATATTTAAACCTCTGAATAAAAATGAAAGCTGATGAACTTTACAAAGAGCTCTTGGAGCTAGCTAAGCAATTGGGTGTCACCATAAAAAGAGATAAGAAAGCAAAAATCTCTGGTATCTGTATGGTCGATGATGAACCAATCTTGGTAATTGACACCAAGATACCCAAAGACAAACGAGCTGCTGTGATTGCTACTGAATTAAAAAGAGCAAAGATTGACAACAACTTCGTTAAGCCATTCTTGCGTGACTTTATTGAGCAACAAGAAGTAAAAGAAGCTGACTATGTCTTAGTGATTGAATATCCAGAAGATGAAGAAACTAAATCTTAGTAAACTCATCGCTATTGTTCTTATCTCTCGACATCTGAGCCATATCTAACTTATATTTCTTCAACTTTTCTGATAGCTCCTCATCAGATAGTGCTAATATACTTACAGCAAGCAAACCTGCATTCTTACCAGCACCTATTGCTACTGTTGCTACTGGTACACCTGGAGGCATTTGTACAATAGAGTAAAGTGAATCAACACCGCTTAGTGTGCTCGATTTGATAGGCACACCAATAACTGGCAAGTGAGTTGCCGCAGCAATCATACCCGGCAAGTGTGCAGCACCACCAGCACCAGCAATTATTATATCAATACCTCTTTCGTCCGCAGTTTTACCATATTCTATCATATCGAATGGAGTGCGGTGAGCTGATACAACCCTCATTTCGTATTCAATACCGAATATTTGACATATTTCAGTTGCTTGTCTCATAGTTGGTAGGTCCGAGTCACTACCCATTATTATACTAATCTTTCTATTCATTATATTGCACTTTAATTTATTTACCAAAAACGGATTATTATTATGAAAGTAAATGTAAGATATAACAAAAATATGAGTTTCACAGGAAAAAATGAAAGAAACCACGAAACTCAGTATGATACAACATCAGATGGGATAGAACCAGAAGCAGCATCACCAATGGAAATACTATTAGAAGCAGCCGCTGTTTGCTCTGGAATGGATGTAGTGTCAATGTTAAACAAAAGAAAGAAGACTATTGTTGATATGAACATAGAAGTTGACGGAGAAAAAAGAGATGAGCACCCAAAAATATACACAAAAGTTCACATGCACTATACAATGGTGAGTCCTGATATAGAAGCAAATGAGTTAGAAAGAGCAATTTCTCTTTCTCACGAAAAATATTGCAGCGTTTCTGCTACAATCAAAGCAGCTGGTGCAGAAGTAACTTATGACTTTGAAATAAAAAAATAGCAATCTATGAGACGTTTTTCGTGTTCATGTGTCTTTAAATATAGTAACTGACAAAAAACAAAAAACTTTTAATATGATAAAAATTACAACTCTTCTTTTCGGAATAATACTATTATGGAATAATTCTTATTCTCAAATTAGGATAAATGAAGTTTGCTCTTCTAACAAGGGTAATCTTTATGATGAAAAACTAAATACCCCAGATTGGATTGAGCTTTATAACTATTCGGATGAATCTGTCAATCTAAAGAATTGGAAAATTTCAGATCAAAGTGAATTTGATTCTGCTTGGCAGTTACCTGACACTCTAATCGAACCGGGGGGATATTTTCTAATCTGTGCTTCTGATGGCTCAAATAATAAAGTTAGAAGCTTTAATGTAATCTCGAATGGTGTTAAAAATACTCATTTTAATTTTGAAGACCAATTGTCTTGGACACAAATAAAAGTAAAAGGAGACTTTAAATTTGAAGTCAAGTATAATTCTTTTAAAAGTACTCTTAACCCAATAAAAGATTTATCCCTTGGTGGAATATTAATAAAAGAAAAATTACTTCCAAAATCTAAAATGATTGGATTTTTTAATTACCCTAATGAAGGCAGACAAGCTTTTATTCATTTAAGACAAGAAGAAGAAGTATATAGAGGAGTTGATCATGTTAGTGATAGAATTAAAATTGATGAAAATGAGTATGTTGTTGAAAGGAAAGCTGATAGTATCTACTTTAAAATTTGTGATGAAAATGGAAATGTATTGAAAAAATTAAGTTATTTTATCCAAATGATGAATGAAATTCACTTAGGTTTTACAGTTATAACTCATGATATTAATGATTATGATACATTAAGTATTAAAAGGATTAAATTAAATGGAAATGAGTTGAATTTCAATGCTTTTTCTAGTATAAGTTATTTTGATACTAATATAGATACTGAAGAGATAGAATATAGTCATTCAGATTTTAAACTTTCTTCATTAGGGGATTCACTTTTTTTATTCGAAAATGGTTCCATAAAACAAGAAATAGAAGTTCCTGAATTGCTAAATGATATAAGTTATTCTTATTTGGGAAATAAAAAAGTATATTTCAAAGAAGCAACACCAGGATATGAAAATAGCCTTGGTTATTCCAAAATAAATAAAATATCAGAAGATTTAGATCAGATTTTTTTTATTAATGGGAATAAAAATTTTGAAAATATAGATTCTACCTATAGATATACAAATGATTTGAGTGTTCCAAATAAAACTTCAAATAGACTGATTGATTATAATTCTGACACTTCAAATTACTTACTTGTGCAGCGAATTGATGATGAAAATATTGATAGTGAATTATTACAAATTCCTATTTTTGAGCAAGAAAAAATAATAAACAATTTGATACATTTTCATTTATTTACTGATACAAGTTACTTATACAATAATTATACAGGAATAATTAACCAGACCTTCTCTTATTCTAAAGTCAGATCATTTTTAGCAATTACAAAGAATAATACGAATATTTATAAAGGACAAATTGAACTAAGGAAACACGGGAATTTTTCTAATATATGGAGAAAACAAACACCATTTAGACTAATTTTTGATTCTGATTATAACTTTGAGAATGAAGAACTTTTCTTCCCTATTCGTAAAAAAATATTTGGGTCTGCATTGGTCCTTAGAAATGGAGGCGATGATGAGAAAACAATGCTCAGAAGTAGATTTGCATATTCAACTATAAGTAACACAAATTTACTTGCTAAAGATTACAATACTGCAATATTAAACCTTAATAATAGATTCTGGGGAGTTTATAATTTACGAGAAAGAATGGATGATGATTTTTTAGCCGATTATTATAAAGTCCAAAAAAATCAAATTAATTCATTTGAGAATGATTTAAGACTAAAATATGGCTCCCCGCTTGAAATGATTGAATTAAATAAATATCTAAATGAGAATAAAAGTAATAATAATTTTGAAGTTATAGATTCTATTTTGGATATTAAAAACTTTATAGATTATATATTTATTCATACATTTAATATACAGCATGATTGGCCACATAATAACGTAGTTGCTTATTCAGCTGGGAATAAATGGAAATACTTGGTTACAGATTTAGATTATTCTTACAAATATAGAGGGGCGGGAGCAGATATAAATTTTATTGACCAAATTTTTAGAATGAATGAAAATATTACAACAAGAATTTTATTTGCTTTATTAAAAAGTAAAACTTTTACAAATGATTATATAAATAGATCTTGTGATCTTATGAACACCACATTCAGTGCCGACAGCTTAGTAACAAATTACGATAGTTTGGCAAATTATTTTTCTCAATTCAGAGAATTACAGAATATGAGATGGCCAAATACTTTGAACAATTGGGAAGAAGATACTAAGGAAGTACGAACTTTTATATATGATCGTCCAAGTTTTTACTTTAAGCATTTGCAGTTCTTTTTTGAGAAGAAACCTGCCCTCCTCAACCTAACTTCATTCCCCAACACAGCAGGTGGGTTCAAGGTAAATACACTAACAATAGATGAACCAGAATGGTCTGGCAAGTATCTACAAGAAGTCCCTGTTACTATTACCGCTGTTCCTAAGAAGGGATACAAGTTTAAGAAATGGAATATAGACTCTCTTGGATCTAATGCAAAAATAATTATAACGCTCCCCGACACAATGAACTTGCAAGCAATATACGAAGAAGTCAAGCCAAGTGACAATAGTATTAACATAGTTATCAATGAAATAATGTATAATGCTGACAAAGACAAAGACACTAAGGATTGGATAGAGCTTTATAATGCTGGTAAAGAAGAAGTAAACCTAAACGGATGGAGCTTAATCGATGAAGATGATACTCATACACCTTTTGTAATAAACGAAGATTATACTATTCAACCAGATGAGTATGTGATATTAACAAAAAGCAAAACAGACTTTGAAAGCATAGTTGATATAGAAAATAAGATATTCGGTGATTTTGATTTCGGTTTTGGTGGCAACGATTTGGTTAAACTACTTGATGCCGATGGCGATATGCACGACACAGTAAATTATGACAATGATTTGCCTTGGCCAGAGGGGGCTGATGGTACTGGCTACACTATTGAGCTAATACATCCAGGTTTGGACAATAGCTTGGCAGAGAACTGGGAACTAAGTAAACCAGAGCTAGGTACAGCGGGGTTTGTTAACTCAGTGTATGATGACACTAAAGTTAGTGTAGCAAGTATAAACTCAAATAGCCAGTTGAATATAAATTTCATTGATAAGCAACTAAATATCCAAAGTGAAAATGAAATCACTGGTATTAGTCTGTATGATATGAGCGGTAAAAAGATATACTTAGATTATAATATTAATTATAATATTGTCAAATCAAGCTTGAAAAACATTCCCAATGGATTGTATTTGTTGAATATACAGTTAGTTGATGGACAAGAGGAAACAGTAAAACTAATTATTGATTAGGTGCTTCTTCAAATTAAGAATCTGATTAGAAACTACCGAAAATTCGGTGAACCCTAATTCGTACAGGTAAAGAAGTGATTCTGGATTGCTGGATAGTTGCCCACAAACAACTATTTGTTTTTCGTAATCCAATCCAAAGCTTAATATGAACTTTAGTAGTCTTCTAAATGATTTTGATCTGTAGTCTAAATATTTTTCAACTTGCGAATTGTCTCTGTCTGCTGCGAAAAAGTATTGCATAAGGTCATTAGTGCCTAAGCTATAGAAATCACAATAATCAAGTGTGTTTTCTAAATCAAACGCTAATGAGACAGTCTCTATCATTGTACCAATTTGTGGGGTGTCAACTCCTAACTCTGCTGCTAATTTAGATGTGTAATCTTTGACTAATTTTATTTCATTAGCATTGCTGACCATTGGGAGTAATATTTTCAAATTGCCCTCATTGCAAGCTGTTAACAATGCTCGAAGTTGAATTTCCAATATTCTTTCATTTTCTAATAGGTATCTGATACCCCTAAGTCCAAGAGCAGGGTTGCTTTCAGTTTCTTTATTTAAGTTTAATTTGTCATACCCAAAATCAAACAATCGGAAAGTAACTGATTTTGGATAAATAGAATTACAGATTTTTGAGTAAATCTCTTTTTGATATTCCTCATCAAATATCTGTTCTATTTCTTCAATCAAATTCTCTGTTCTTACTAACCCAATACCATTGGCTTTGTTTGATATAGTATTGTCCAAATCTATCATACTATTCAAATTTGAGTAGAAATTTATTTCTTTCCCAGATTTATTGAATACTTTTTCATTTATGAGTGACTTATTCTGTTTTTCTTCACGGATAAGTATATCGAGCTTACTTTTATATTTTTTGTTCTGATTGTCTGTAGGGTTTATATATACTTCACCGTAATTGCCATCGACTATTACTTTGTCGTTGTTGCCGACATTGTTGAGTAAGTTTTTTATACCAAATACAGCTGGTATGTTCAAGCTTCTTGAAATAATAGATGAATGAGATAAGTTTGAGCCATATTCGGTAGCAAATCCAATTGCCCCAGCTTCATATATTTTTATAATCTCTTCGGAATCTAATAAGCTACTGACAACTATTTTGCCTTTCAGACTGCTGTAATCTTTACTAATAACTTGGTCAGTTAACCTGTTAATCAATTTCTTTTTTAGAAAGATTAAGTCATTTGATTTTTTTCTTGAAATAGCATTGTTACTCTGGCTGAGTAAGTTTTGATAATTATTAAAGAAATTTTTGACTGAATTTCCACAGCTACTACCATTTTCTATATCATGTTTAACTGTCGATTTGAATTCTTCATCTTTGAGAAACATCATTTCGGCATCCAATATGTTGGCAATTGTTTTATTGGATTTGTACTTATTTATTATGCTCTTCCCATCATTTAGTATATCATTGACAGCAGAGTCAAATTTGTCTAACTCTTGTTGTTTGTCAACAGCAGAATTGTTTTTGGAGTTTTGTTGCTCATCAAAAACAAACAAAAATGCCTCACCCGACACTATGCCGTTAGAAACTGGAATCCCTATGAGTTTGTTACTGTCCAATACTATATTGGTTCTCCAAACCCAGAGCTGAATAATTCTTCTATTTCTTTCGCCATTTCCAATTCATCTTCTCCTTCTATTTCAAATAATAATTCACTCCCCATTTCAGCAGCAAGTGTCATAACTCCAATTATTGATTTACCGTTGATTCTGAAGCCGTCTTTTTCAATCATTACATTCGACTTGTACTTGGATGTTAACTTTACCAATGTCGCTGCTGGTCTGGTGTGCAAGCCAGCTCTGTTAACTACTTTAACTGTTAATTCTGTCATTTATTTTATTTCATTACTAATGTTAATTTATTCTATTATAAATATAATGATTACTTTACTATCTTCAAATCAAAATTAACAACTAATACATTATACCAAAAGTAATATAGTTTTCAAAAATTGCAGTATGTCTTCCTTATATTCTGTTATTTATTACCTTCAATCTTACATAATAACTAATTTTAATTAATTTATATGAATACTATATTTTGGTTCAGACGTGATTTGAGATTATACGATAATGTTGGGCTACACAAAGCACTCAAAGAGAATGATAATGTAATCCCTATATTTATATTTGATAAGAATATATTAGATGAACTACCTAAGAATGACAGGCGTGTATCATTTTTATATGATAGATTAATAGAGTTAAAAAGTAAGCTCAATAATGTGGGTTCGGATATCTTAATACTATATGGTACACCTGAAGAAGTGTTTTCTAAGTTGATTAATAAATATAGTATTGGCACAGTATATACTAATAATGATTACGAGCCTTATGGCATAGATAGGGATAACTCTATTGAGTCTTTTCTAAATGAAAATAGTATTGAATTTAAGACTTACAAGGATCAAGTTATTTTTGAAAAAAATGACATACTTAAAAGTGACGGTGAGCCGTATTTGGTTTTTACTCCTTATTCAAAAAAGTGGAAAAGTGAACTTGCCGATGAAAATTTGAAAGACAATAGCATAAATAAGTATAAAAGCAATTTCAAAAAAGTCGAAAAACCCAGTGAAACTATCAAATTAGAAGAGATGGGATTTGAGAAAGTAGAGTACAAAATACACAACACAAAACTTGATGAAAATATAATAGAAAATTATCAGAATACAAGAGATTATCCTGCTAAAGATGGTACTTCTAATATGAGTCTTCATCTTCGTTTTGGAACCGTATCAGTAAGGCAATTAGTATCGCAAGCAAAAAGTTTGAACGAAAACTTTTTGAATGAGTTGATTTGGAGGGAGTTTTTTATGTCCATTCTCTTCCACTATCCTAAAACTGTTAGTAATAATTTTAGGTCTAAGTATGATAGTATAGAATGGAGAAACAACGAAGAAGAGTTCAATAAGTGGTGCGAGGGAAAAACAGGATTCCCACTTGTCGATGCAGGTATGAGGCAGCTAAATGAAACTGGTTATATGCACAACAGAGTGCGTATGGTAACTGCAAACTTTCTGACCAAATTACTTTTGGTCGATTGGAGGTGGGGAGAGCAATACTTTGCAGAAAAATTAATGGATTATGAAATGTCGTCTAATGTAGGTAATTGGCAATGGTCAGCAGGTACTGGTGTAGATGCGGCACCATATTTTAGGATTTTCAGGCCCGAGTTACAAGTTGAAAAGTATGACAAAGATTACGCCTATATCAAGAAATGGATACCTGATTTTTCAGATGATTATTTGGATCCAATAGTGGATTACAAGCAAGCAAGACAAAGGGCATTGGACACTTATAAAAAAGCAACTGAGGGCAAGTAATGCTTATTGTAGTACACTAAGTTTTAAAATAATTATCAGTTCTGCAATATTTTTTATATTTTTACAATTATACAAAAAGTAAATAAACAAATCCCATTTACAACAGGGAGTGCTAAATGAATAAAATTTTATCTTTTTTGGTCTTTTTTCTTATAATATCTTCCTATTCTTATTCCCAAGAATATGCCGAAGAGCCCTTTACACCACGTGATAGCTATGGAATATTTGCCGGTGCAGGTTTCAATTTGCACAGTGCAGATTTCAATAGTTTTTCAGGAATACCAAGCTGTTGCCCTGGTTATGAATCTGGCGATGGTTTTGGGATTAATGTAGGAGCTTTTTATTCAACACCTTTGGGTGATTTGATTGATTTAACACTAAGAGCAAAGTATATGCAATTAGGTGGAAATCTTTCGAGAATGGAAGAAGAGACTGGTACTACTCTGAGTGGAAATAGCCAGACAATAGAATTTGAACACAGGTTTGGTGCTACTATCAATTCTGTTGCATTAGAACCATTATTAGAATACAAACTGTCTGACCAACTAAGATTAAGAGGTGGATTTAGATTAGGGTATCTAATGGGTGGTGACTTAACTGAACATGTTGAAGAAGTTGTTTCTCCTGGTAATGGTCTTTTTGTTGACCAAAATGGAAATACTTCGAGAACTAGAAATAGTTATGAAGGTGAAATACCAGAGATGTCAACATTAGATGCTGCATTAGTATTTGGAGTTAGCTATGATTTTCCTTTGAATAGCTCTTACACCTTATTCTTAGTGCCGTCGGTTGATATATCATTAGGATTAACCTCATTTGTGCCTGATTTTGGATGGACTGCAAACACTGTAGCTGGTGGATTGGGTTTACGTTACGCTCCGAGAGCGGTTGTAAAACCAAAACCGATATTACCACCACCACCTCCGCCACCACCACCACCTTTGCCGCCCCCACCTCCAACTGTACCGAGGTTAGATGCTTCAATTTTGGCTGTGTCGGTTAATGATAATGGACAAGAAAGCGATGTTAGTTCAATAAAGATAGAGGAGTTTTTCCTAAACAGAACACATCCTTTGCTGAACTATATTTTCTTCGATGAAAACTCAGCAGATATTCCTAAGAGATATGCAAGGATTTTAGAATCGGAAAAAGAAGACTATTCTTTCAAGCAATTGTTTGATTTAAAAACAATGGAAGTTTACTATGAAATCTTGAATATTGTGGGTAAGAGAATGCAATTCTACCCTCAAGCCAAGATAGAATTAGTAGGTTGTAACTCTGATCAAGGATTAGAAAAAGGCAAAGAAGCTTTATCAAGAGATAGGGCAGAAACGGTAAAGAAATACTTAGTTAATGAATGGAATATTGAGTCAGATAGGATTTCGATAAAAACGAGAAATTTACCTGATAATCCTTCAAATATCAAAGAGGCTGATGGGATAGTAGAGAACAGAAGAGTGGAAATGAATGCCAACATTCCTCAGATATTTGAGCCAATGATTATCAAAGATACTCTTAGGACTTCTAATCCTCCGCACGTAAGATTTAAGCCAACAGTAAAATCTGATATTGGCTCTCAGAGATGGAGAATTATTACTTATCAAAACGGCAGAGAACTTAAGACTTTCAGTGGTACTGGCAAAATACCTACTGCTGTTGATTGGGACTTAGAAACAGAGAAAGAGCAAGATTACATTCCTACTATGGACAAACCGCTTCAATACAGAATGCAGATTGTTGACAATGACAATAAGATGTGGGAATCGGAAATGCAGGAACTACCAGTAGAACAAGTTACTATAGAGTACAAATTCGAAAATGTATTGCCTGATAAGGAATTTGATATTTACTCTATGATTGGATTTGGCTATAACTCAGCCGAGCTAAATGACAGAAATATATTCATTGCCGACAAAGCTAAGAAGAGATTAAGAAGCTATTCTAACACCGATATTATTGGTTATTCTGATAGATTGGGTAATGAGTTGGCTAACCAAAGATTATCGCAAAGAAGAGCTTACAATGTAGCAGAATACTTAGCTCTGAACCCTGAAACGAATGCAAGGGGACTTGGTGAGAAGAAGTTATTGTATGATAATGATTACCCAGAAGGTAGATTTTACAGTCGTACGGTTGTGATTAGTATAATAACTCCAATTGAATAATGTAATTATATTGCGTTTCAATTGTTTAATTAAGAAAATAATATAAATGGTATTAGTTATGAAAAGTTTAAAGTATATAATATTCACTATTCTGATGTTGAATGTAGCAGTGCTATATTCTCAATCAGTTGATATTGAACGAGTGATAACTGACAATTACCCGACTCTTAGGGCTGAATTTAGAGTCTTGGATGCAAATGGTGATGAAGTAAGAAATCTTAGCACTGATGATTTTGAGCTCAAAGACAACGGAGAAATTACTGATATTACTGCACCAATTTGCCCCCCAGATCTAGCACGGTTTTCGTTAATAATGATTTTCGATGCTTCTGATTCTATGGATGGGAATTTGGATAATGACAATGAAGATAAAGAATCGAGACTAGATGTCATAAGAAAAGTTGCCGAAGCATTCATTGATCAACTACCAGTAGGTCAGTTTGAAGCAGCAATGGGTTTCTTTTCTAGAGATTTTAGACCTGTGGAAGGTTATCTTGATTTCACAACGGATAAAGATGAGTTAAAAAATAATTTGAATAATTACAGAACTGGTGGTGCTACTAATTACACAAAAGCATTTTTGGGGAATGATAATAATTTTGATGGTGGTGCTTTTGGTTTTGTACAAAGAGCGCAATATAAACCGATTATTGTATTTCTATCTGATGGGTTCCATTCTGTTAGAGAAGATATCAACACCTCAGAAATAAATAGAAAAGCTAGTGAAACAAATACTACAGTATTTTCTGTATTAATTGGACCACTTAGTGGAGATGACAATTCTTCTTCCGAAAGTTTTTTGAATAGTTTGGCTAATCGTACTGGTGGCAAATTTGAAAAAAACTTGGTTAATGAAAGAGATATTCAAAGAATTTATTCTGATATTTTAGAAGATGCAAAAGGGTACGGTACTCCTGCTCCTTGTTATGTTGATTTTGAATCTGGTTGTGCTGATGGTGAAATAGAACTAACTTATAGTGGTTTTGACCCACCTGTATCTGACACTGAAACATATACTATAGATGATGATGTTAAGCCCAATTTGGATATTGATGATCGTACTTTCTTGGAATTAAATTTGCCTCTAAACCAAGCTAGTGAGTTTGATGTGGAGATAACAGCAGAGAAGAACTTCTTAGAAATCACTGGGTTCAACTCTACTCCTGCTAATATATTTACAGTGTCTGATTGGGGTGGTTCTGCACCTCCATTCACTCTTAGTCAAGATGAAAGCAGAACTATAAAAGTAGAAATTACTCCTGACAACAGAGAGTTTTTCGGAGGTAACATTACATTCGAAGGTACTGGGTGTTCGGGTTTGACTATGACACCAAGAGCAGGATTTATATTTGCAGAAGACATTACTTTCGGTAGTGTAAACCAAGGCGAAGATAAGACAGAAACATTCACACAAAGATTTTGTAACCTAACGGATGAACCATTAGAAATTGATAGAATTATCATTACAGGTGGTGCACACCAAAGTGACTTTGCAGTTACTTCACAAGATGGAACTTTAGCACCTGGTGAATGTATTGACATTGAAGCATATTTCAGTCCTTCTGAACAAGGTGACCGTGAAGCTGAATATACTGTTAGAACTGACAAAGGTGATTTTTCAGCAAAACTGAAAGGTGGCGGTGCAGGTAATCCTGAGATTGCTGGCGTTGCTCCCGAATTTGCTGATGTGAATTGTACAGCTCCAACTTCAAATATATTAGTTGATATTACAAATAATGGTCCAGTTGATTTGGAAGTTACTGATGCACAATTGGCAAATGGTACTCACTTTAATGTAGTTAACTTTACACCATTCACAGTTGCTGCCAATAGCACTAATAGTACTGATTTGGAAGTGGAATTTGCCCCACAAGCGGTTGGTACACACACCACAGATTTGATATTAACTAATAACTCAGTCGATAGTCCTTATAACATTACTATTACTGGTGAAATGATTGATATTGATTATACTACTTCAGCTAATGCCCCAATTGATTTTGGTACTATTTGTGCAAATACTGGTAGTCCAACAACGCAACAAATTACTCTTACTAACTTGAATACTTTTGGTTATAATGTAACTGCTAACTCTGATATACCTGAGTTTACGGTTGACGCTTCTGATTATGATATTTCTTCGGGAAGTGCAACGGTAACTATATCTTTTGAGTCTGGCACTAATGGTACTTACAACGGACAAATTACTTTTGAGAGCGGTTGCGGCAATGTAGAAAGAATAGTAGATGTAACTGGCAAAATAAACTCTCCAGAAGTAAATAACTTGAGTGAAGTAATTGCTTCGGTAGTTGGGTCTAGTGACACAAAAACTATAACTATTACCAACCCAAATAGTGATCCAATTGATGTTGTAAATGCTTATGTAGGTGATGCTGCACAAAGTCCTATGGTTGAGTTTAATGTGTCTAACACTTCGTTTACAGTTCCAGGTAATGGTACTTACGATTTGGATGTTATGTACACTCCCGACGCAAACAATCCCAATGAAGTGAATGGTACTTTGTATTTAGTAGTAGAACAACCTTGCGATGTCACTTTAGATAATATCCTTGTTAAAGGTGTTCCTGATTTGGCAATTGCTAATTTAGATGCAATCAGTAGATCAGATTATATTGGTGCTACTACTGGAATAGAGTTTTTAATTACAACAACAGATGAGTTCAAAGCATCAGGTACAACTAAAATTGAGTTTACACTGCAATATGATGAAACAATGCTAAGACCTTTATCAGGAAATATTGTTGGAACTAATGAAGTTAGTTATGTAGTAGATTTACCTGTTGCAATTCCTAATTTAGTTTCTTTTACACCTAATTTTGAAGTTCTTAACTCATTGCCAATTGTACAATCAGATTTGACAATTATCAGCTCTCAAGCTATAAACGACAATGGCGATGTTACTGCTACTGTTGTAAATACTAATGGTATATTCAATATTATTATGGCTGACGGTGATGTGAACACAAATGACTTATCTGCAAAACCTGGTGAAGAGTTTGGGTTGCCAATCTTTATTTTGGATGACGACAACAATTTGGATCAGAATCTTCACAAAGAAATTAAAGTGAAAGTAAACTATAACTATACAGTTATGCAGCCAATTGATTTAGATTTTACCAAATTAGCAGGTGACAGAGCTGAGTTGGAGTTCACAAGTGAAATAAATTATTCGAGCAATCCTAAAGAAGCAATGATTCAAGCCACTTTACCAATAACAACAATAAGAATGTTGGCCAAACTAGGTAATGAGCAAATTTCTGATATTGAAATTACTTCTGCTGAAATAACTTCGGATGGTATAGCAGTGCTTAATTTAGACACAAAGAAATTTACTTTGGATGGTGTTTGTGAAGTTGGTGGGAATTTGAGACTATTTACTCTATCAGAAATAGAACCTTCTATCGGGTTAAACAGAAACCCAGTTACTAACAAGATAGAAGCCGTCTTGAGTTCAATCGAAACTGGTCAACACAGTGTTGTTTTATACGATATGGTAGGTAATGCTACAGAGTTAGACAATAGAGTGTTGAAGACATCTGGTCAGATATACAATATAGAATATGAAACTAATAGTTTACAATCAGGTGTATATATAATCAAGTTCAATACTCCTACACAATCATTCAACGAAAGATTGATGATTGTAAAATAATATAAGTATAAAATTAAGTTATCAACCCCTTTTCCCAAACAATAGGAAAAGGGGTTTTTTATTTTTAAATTCACAAGTCGTACTGAGTGCGGTTTTCAAGAAAAAAAGTAACTTTAATGCAAAATAGAATTATATCAATAGCAAATCAGAAAGGTGGAGTTGGCAAAACAACTACAGCTGTCAACATAGCCGCTTCATTGGCTGCTATGGAAAAGAAAATATTACTAATTGATTTGGACCCCCAAGCAAATGCTACAGCAGGTTTGGGTGTGGACTCCAAAAGTCAAGAAATATCGAGTTATGATATATTAGTCAACGATGACCAGATAGATGACGCTACTGTGAAAACTGATTTAGAATTTCTCAGCTTGGTTCCATCACACATCGATTTGGTTGGTGCTGAGATTGAGATGATTTCTAGGAAAAGCAGAGAAACTCAGCTTTTGGAAAAATTCTCAAAGTTAGACTATAAGTATGATTATATAATAATCGATTGCCCACCATCATTAGGGCTATTAACACTGAATGCTTTGACTGCTTCTAATAGTGTACTGATTCCTGTTCAGTGCGAATACTATGCCTTGGAAGGATTGGGGCAACTGCTCAACACTATTGGTATAGTAAGAAAACACCTGAATGATGATTTGGAAATAGAGGGCGTACTGCTAACTATGTACGACAGCAGACTAAATTTATCTAATGATGTAGTGGATGAGGTAAAACAGCACTTCAAAGACAAGGTATTTGATACAATAATCAACAGAAATGTTCGATTATCCGAATCACCATCACACGGAAAACCAGTTATATTATATGACGCTGTTTCCAAAGGTGCTCAGAACTATTTATCATTAGCAAAAGAAATAATAAGCAATTCCAAAAAGACAAATTAATATGGTTAAGAAGAAAGGATTGGGTAAAGGGCTAAGCGCACTGATACCTGACATAGATAGCAAAGGAAACGAAAGAAACGAGGCAGCAAAGAAAAATGTTGGCTCTAGTTCTCATATATCTATCAAGAAAATAAGAATAAACCCTTGGCAACCGAGGAAAGAATTTGACCAAAAAGCTTTGGAAGAATTAGCTGATAGCATTAGGACTCACGGACTGATACAGCCAATATCTGTACGTAGAGTAGGGGAGCACTTTGAGCTGATTTCGGGTGAGAGAAGGTACAGAGCTTCCAAATTAGTTGGCTTGAAAGAGATACCAGCTTACATCAAAGAAGATGTGAACGATGAGCAGATGCTCCAATTTGCTATTATCGAGAACCTACAACGTGAAGACCTAAACCCAATAGAAATAGCAATCAGTTACAAAAGATTGATTGATGAGTTCAACTTGACACAAGAGCAAGTAGCCACAAAAGTTGGCAAAAATCGCTCTACTGTTACTAACAATCTTAGGTTGCTGAATCTGCCTGACTCAATACAGAAAAGTTTGAGTAACAACGAGCTATCGAACGGGCATGCTCGTGCTTTGCTTTCGTTAGAAGGTACTGCCGATAGGGTACACGCTTGGAAGCATATATTAGAAAATGAACTGAATGTAAGGGATACCGAGGAGTACATAAAGAACTATGGAAAACAGAATAAATCTGCAAAAAAGGATAGCAAATCTGAGATTTCACAAGAGTTAAAAGCGATATTGGAAGACAATGAAGATAAGCTTAGAACTAAGTTCGGTACTGATGTTAAGATAAAGTATAAGAAAAATGATAAAGGTTCAATCGTAATAGATTACTATTCCAACGAAGATTTGAATAGATTATTAGAGTTGCTAAGCTAATGTTAGAGTTTACTGCACAAAAAAGAGTAATATACGCCGACACTGACAAAATGGGTGTTGTGTACAACGGCAACTACCTTTCTTTCTTTGAGATAGGAAGGAATGAGCTAATGAGACATTTGGGTCTGGCTTACACAGAAGTAGAGGCAAGTGGGCTAATATTACCAGTAATTGATGCTTATGTCAAATATATAAGTCCTGCTCGATATGACGATGTGTTGGAAATAAAAACTCAGCTAAGTGAAACATTATCAGCAAAAATTCAGTTTATATACAGTATAGAATGCAAAGGGAAGAAAATAGCCGAGGGCTACACTAATCATGTGTTTGCAGATGGAGAAAAAATGACACCAGTCAGACCTCCAAAAATATACGTAGATTTGTTGAACAAGCATAAGAACAATATATAAGATAATTTATACTATTTTAAAAACAACAACTTAAGTCAGATAATATGAAATCAATAGTAATTGTAGTTTTTCTCTTAGCTTTTTCGATTAGTTCAGCAGACGATACTCCTTATAATTTTATTAGATTCAACTCAACGGCAAGGGCAGCGGCTATGTCAAACGCAGTAGTGTCTGTGGAAGGCGACGCTTCTATGTTGTTTTTCAATCCAGCTTTGCTCCAAACATCCGAAGGCAAACCGTTTTATACCACATTTTCCAAACACGTCTTAGATATAAATTCTGGAAACGTGGTTTATCATATCAAAGATTTGGATTTGGATGGTGGTAACTTAGCTGCACAAGTTAATTTTAATAGCTATGGTTCATTTGATAGTTATGATAAGACTGGTCAGCTCTATGGTAATGGTTTTTCTGGGTCTGATTTGTCATTTGGGGCTACTTATTCCAATGAATTAGATTCTAATTGGTATTATGGTGTTTCGGGTAAGTTTATATTTTTAACATTAGAAGATCAATCTTCGTCGGCTATGTCACTGGATGCAGGTATGTTCTACAGAGCAAACGATAGGACTAATATCGGGTTTTCTATCCTTCATTTGGGTACTGAAATCAGCTCACTCAACGGACAAACGGGTACTCTACCAGTTGATGCAAGATTAGGAGTAAACCACAGATTGAAAGGCCTTCCGCTGCTTGTAAACTTCAGTTTACACCACTTAGCAGATGAAGTAGATTCGTTTGGCGAAAGGTTTCAGAATTTCTCTCTCGGTGGCGAGTTATACCTAAGCGACCACATCAATGTAAGGGTTGGCTATGATAATCAGATTCGCAACTTCGCTACTTCTGATGAAAACAAAGGACTTTCTGGACTGAGTGGGGGATTGGGTCTATTGTTCGAAGACTTTAATTTTGATTATGCTTACTCAGAATATGGTGGTTCTATTGCACTTCACAGATTTAGCTTGGGCTTAGATATATAAGTCTAATTCTTTTTTAGCTTAGATAATCTTTCTTCTTTCAGCTTAATCGCTTTTTTCAAATCTTCAACATAAAGTGGCAAACCTTTTAAGTCTAACGTATCGCCTTGTGCTACCATTGTCTCATACTTTTCTAATTGAGACCTGTTTATACCTATTATTCTATTTAGTTGATTTATCTGGTCTTCTACCGACTCTATCTTATTATTTCTATAATTAGTGTCGCTTACTAAAGCGGGTTTAGATATACTAATAGTATCTGTGTTCCCCTTATCAGCTTCCTGCCCTACATCTTCACTACACGAAGAAATGACTAATAAATTTATCAACAAAAATAGAAAATACTTTTTCATATTAAAAAAACTGTTATATTTGATTATTAACTATTTATAAATTACGGAGAATTTATCTATGAAAAAATTATTATTCGCTCTTGTTGCTGTTTCTATGATGGCATTTACTACATTGAGCACTAAAGCTGATATTAAAGTTGGTGGTGGTGCAGGTTACGGTTTAGATATAGAAGAACTTGCAATTCAAGTTGCTGGTATTTACGGAACTGCTGATTTACCTGTCGATCTTGCTGCTGATTTCAAATATTATCTTTTAGATGATCCTCTTTCAGCTTGGGAATTCAACGCAAATGCACATTACTACTTGACTGATAACAAAGGGACTAATTTCTATCTATTGGGTGGACTTAGCTATGCAAGTGTAACTGTTTCTTTTGATTTTGGACCATTTGCTGGTGGAGAAACTTCCACTTCAAGTAGTGAAATCGGATTAAACGTTGGTGCTGGTGCTAATATAGATTTAGGTGGATTTACTCTTATGCCACAAGCTAAATTTACTATTGGTGGTCTGGAGCAACTTTACTTAGGTGCTTTCTTTATGTTTAATATATAAGAACAAGTAACCTTAAAAAAATATACCCACTTCAGATAGTAATCTAAAGTGGGTTTTTTTTATGTCTATTTCGTATTTACTTTACTACTTTAACTGGTTTCACTATCTGTCTGTTGCCAGTTTGTAATCGCAAGTGGTAGTTACCTGACTGCAATTCGTTGGTGTTTATTCTAACTTCCTTGCTTGCTGATATAGTATTGCCTTCAAATAATCTCTGAACTTCCTGACCTCGTGCGTTGTAAAGTGATATTATTGTCATTCCACTTTCTGTCATTACTTTCACATTACCACCGCTTCCGTTCATTGGATTCGGATATATATTCAAGCTATCACTATCCAAAGCAGTGTTGACAGCACTTGTGCCAGTCTTCTTGATTATGTCTAAGTGTTGGAACTCACCAAGCATAATATTATTGAGTGCGTCGCCTTCTACCTCGAACCAATCTTTGAGCAACGATGCGTAAATTGATCTGAAATCGAACTGCATTGGCAAATTGTCTTGCACTGTTACTTTAGAAGGAATAATAGGGTTAGTTCCTTGAATGTCTGGTATAACATTAGAGCCAAATACAAACATAGGTGCAGCCGAACCGTGGTCAGTACCATTGCTCGCGTTTGATAGTATTCTTCTTCCGAACTCGGAGAAAGTCATACCAACTACTTTGTCTTCCATATTCTGTAGTTTCATCTCATCTTGGAAAGCCGAAACAGATTCGGACACCATTCTCAATAAATTGTAGTGAGCTCCTTCTACATCGCCTGCAGCTTGTACTTGATTAGCGTGAGTGTCAAACCCACCAAGTGAGTGGACGAATACTCTAGTCTTGCTTCCACCAGCTATTAACTTAGCTGTTACTTGCAATTGACCAATTAGTCTGTTGCCATCAGTGGCTTGTTCCCATTTTCTCGACTTCATAGTACCACCTTTTTCAAAAGTGGATTCTAATGTATCGCCATAGAGTTGAGTTTGGTTTATTATCTGTCTGACATAGTCCAACTCAACACCAGCAGGGGTATTGGGTGCTTCGTCAATTCCTCCAGAATTGATATTGTATATATCAATCTCACCTTGATTGTTTGGCGTTATTGCCATACCCATACCCAAACTTGGACCTTGGCAAGTGGGGGAGACAAATGGCCCATAAGTTATAGAAAGTGGGTCTGCAAAATCAGTATTCGGGTAATTAGTTGGGTACGTGGGGTGCTTGCTATAAATTTCCCTTCCTAACCAGCCAGAGCCAACTACTTGATTCGAGTCCGAAGCCGATGTCCATATATCAGTACTTCTAAAGTGTGAGAAATTGGGTTGCGGGTAACCAACAGATTGCAAAATATGTAGCTTTCCTTCGTCGTAAAGCTCTTTCATTCCTTGCATAGCAGGGTTCAGCCCTACATCATCTTTCAGCTTCAATATTGTATTCTCAGGCATAAGTACATTTGCTCTCGCATTGACCAAGTTACCGTATTGGTCTATTGGTATTAGTGTGTTTAGCCCATCGTTCCCACCATTCAGGAATATTAGTATTAGTTTTCTGTCTTCTGCCTTTGCTAACTGTGCAAATTGTTCGAATATAGGAGCACCTTTAGCAACATTAAGACCACCCAGCATTACTGCCGAGCTTGTTAGTCCAGTTGTTTTTATAAAATCTCTTCTTTTCATTTTATGCTCCTAATTATGATAAGTTATACTCTGCTATGTTGAATATAGCACGGAGTAAGTTTCTTAATAAATATCTAACTATATTAGTGTTCTCTTCGTTGTCAGGGTCATTTACATAAGCCGTCCAAACAGCCGTCCATTGGTAATCTTGCAAATCATCAGGTAACAAGTTTGATTTTAGGTACTCTAACTGTAGTTCAGTTAGTTCTAGTGGCAAAAAGAAATCAGATAAATCCTTAATCAACTGATTTGGGTCAGAAGGCATACTTGTTTTTTCAGCTAAAGCAAGTTCTTTGAACTTGAGTGTAAAACCTCGTCCTTTTATTTCTTCCACACCTGCTAAGTAATCGCCCAACACTGCTCTGTAAGGAGCAGAAACACTTGTTATCCAAAATCTATGGTAACTTGGTGCTTGGTGCATAGCTGGCCATCCTGCTACGCTTGGTGGCTCGCCTAATATCATTTCCTGCACGGCTGCGTATTGTACTCCCAATGCTAACCAAGCTGAGTATTGGCCGTTTACATCATCTGGAAATTCTAACTCTATGTTTCTATATATGTTGGCTATAAAGTCCATTGGGCTTTTGATAACACAACCAATGTTCCAATTATCAAAAAAGTGAGCTGAGGAGAAAAGTGCTTTCAATACTGGCTTTATTTCGTATTTATTTTCTCTGAATATATCTGCCATAGGTGCTATGACATTGTTTTCCGTCTGTTCGTCTATTTCATAATAAACAAACCATCTGTATATTTTTCTGCAAATATGTTTAGCAGTTTCATCCTGCTCCAATATCATTGCTATTAAGTCTTTGTATTCTTCTTCACCATTAGCATTTTGAATTGTCTGATTGCCAAATGCAGATGAGAATTGCTTTACCGAGCGGTCGTGAAGAGCTGCGAAGTATTTAGTCTCGCTGGTGTCTCTCAGATTCCTCCACCCAGTAAGTACTTTAGCAGCAGAAACTACATCATCTTCGGTGTAATTAGTATAATTGCCTGGCCCAATTTGTGGCCCTTTACCTATAGTGAATAGCTCTAATATCTCACGAGCAAAGTTCTCGTTTGGTCTGCCAACTACATTCTCGTTACCGTTAAGGTATTTCAACATAGCGGCATCGATAGTAATTTTCTCGGTAAATGTTTTGAAATTACCAAGTGCATTTTCTCTCAAAGTCTTATAATAACTAAAAGAAAAATTCGGCTGTCTGACAGTATTAATCTGGGTTACAAAGTGATTGTGCCAAAATAATGTCATTTTTTCGCCAACATTATTTTCACTACCTACAATATTCCCAAACCAACGAGCCATGAAACTATTTAATCTTTGCCCAACAGAGTTGTTAGCGTAGGGCGTGCCTACCCAAGTTTCTCCTATTTTAGCATAAGGGTCGTTTTGATTATTATAGTTTAAGGGAAGTGGTGTTGTTTCATTGAAGTCGAGAATAGTGTCGATAGCTTTGTCAAAAGACAACCCCTCGAATCTACTCAAATCTTGCATGTTGGGACCAAATGTACATCGGCTAAGCAAATGCTTTACTTGTTTTCTGCCCCAAGTGCCAGAGTATTTTTCTAATCCAGCTTCAATTAGCAGACCATTCCTCCTTTTGGGAATTACTCCTTCAGGTCTTACTTGGTCTTTAGTATTAAAATTATGTAGCAAAGTATCCATGATACCCCCAAAAGTTAATATTCTATTACTTATATAACACTTCAAAATAAAAAAGGTTTAACAAATTAAGAAAATAATTGTTAAACCTCTAATAAAATTAGACTTGTGGGGGAATATAATTACTCTTCTTCTTTCTCTTCAACTTCTGTTTCCGCCACACTTTCAGCGTATATTTCTTTTCTTCTTTCTTTTAGTTCATTATCACTCATATACTCATCGTAAGTTGACATTTTGTCAATGAAGCCATTTGGCCCAATTTCTACTATTCTGTTAGCAGTCGATTGCATTAGCTGATGGTCATGTGAGGAGAAAAGTAAGACTTGGTCATACTTTATCAAGCCATCGTTGAGAGCAGAGATTGACTCCAAGTCTAAGTGGTTAGTCGGTTCGTCTGCAACTAATACGTTTGCTCCTTCCATCATCATTCTCGATAGCATACATCTAACTTTTTCACCACCAGAAAGTACGTTAACTGGCTTCAGTGCATCTTCGCCAGAAAATAACATTCTACCCAAAAATGAGCGAATGTAAGTTTCTTCATTGTCATCGGAATATTGGCGTAACCAGTCTGTGATAGGTAAATCAGTCTCGAAGTATTTGGAGTTTTCTTTTGGGAAATAGCTTGGAGTAATAGTTTGACCCCACTCTATAGTTCCACTATCTTGCTCCATTTCGCCCATCAGAATATCGAAAAGTACTGTTTTTACAACGTCATTTTTTCCTACGAATGCGATTTTGTCTTTTGGGTTCACTTGTAAGCTAAAGTCTTTGATTAGCATTTCGCCATCAACTTCTTTCGAAATATTGTTGATGTTCAATACAATGTTACCAACTTCGCGGTCTGCTTTGAACTCAATGTAAGGGAAGCGACGAGATGTGTGCGGAATATTGTCAATCGTCAGCTTGTCTATCATTTTCTTTCTGGCAGTTGCCTGCTTCGCTTTCGAAGCGTTGGCACTAAACCTTGTGATAAACTCTTTCAATTCCTTAATCTTATCTTCTGATTTCTTGTTTTGGTCTTTAGTTTGCTTCATAGATAATTGAGAAGCTCTCAACCAAAACTCGTAGTTACCAGGGAACATATTGATTTGACCGAAGTCAATATCAGTGATGTGAGTACACACGGTGTTCAGAAAGTGTCTATCGTGCGACACAACCAATACTGTGTTGTTGAAGTTGATAAGGAAGTCTTCTAACCAATTTTTAGCATGTATGTCCAAGTTGTTCGTCGGCTCATCGAGTAATAGAATATCGGGGTTACCAAATAGTGCTTGTGCTAATAGGACTTTTATCTTATCGCCTGCTTCCAGCTCGCCCATTTTCATATTGTGGATTTCTTCATCGAAACCAAGTCCCGAGAGCATCATACCAGCTTCTGCTTCTGCTTCGTAACCATTCATTTCGGCGAACTCAGCTTCCACTTCACCCATTTTCATTCCTTCTTCTTCGGTGAACTCAGTTTTGGAATAAAGCTCATCACGAACTTTGCTTAGTTCGTAAAGCTCTTTGTGACCCATTATCACAGTGTCAATCACTTTTTCTTCATCAAACTTGAACTGATCTTGCTCCAAAACAGCCATTCGCATCTTTGAGCCAATGTGAACTTCGCCTTTCTGAGGTTCTATGTCGCCAGATAATATTTTTAGGAAAGTAGATTTACCAGCACCATTAGCACCAATTATACCATAGCAATTGCCAGGAGTGAATTTTAGATTCACATCTTTGAATAGTGGCTTTTTACCAAACTGTAGGGTTATGTTGTTAACCGTAATCATTATAGTTTATTCTTATTTAGTTTATATAATAGATTACAAATTTAACATAATAACAATCATTAATAAAGAAAAAGATATATAAAGTGGATTGGGTAGGAGAGATGCACTGTCTTGAATCCTGAGGGGGACTTTGAGGCGCCGTCATCCTGAACGAATGTGAAGGATCCATGTTTATATTAACAAAGTGCGAATGTACATTCCACGCAGTTTAGATTAAGTGAAAATGGACTCTTCTGATGCCAAGGCATCCTCAGAGTGACACAGATTCTGTCATTCTGATAAATTGCTAAGCAATTTGCCTGTGCTGAGCGTCGCCGAAGTAAGCTAAATAACATAACAGGTTGCTGAGCCTGTCGAAGCACCGTGACTGTGGCAATCTCAATTGAGACGGCCGCGCTATGCTCACTGTGACATTTTACAAACCCACCTAAATCCACCCTTATCAGGGAGGACTTCCACAGCCTAGTTCCCCCTTGTCAAAGGGGGTTGGGGGGATTTGCTAATAGCAAAAGACTTAAGGTGGACTTAGCTTACACAGCCCTCCTCAGTCTGAACAAGTTCAGACAGCCTCTCCAGGGGGGCAGAATATCAAAGGAATACAAAAGTAAGATTTCCAGTGTTCTTAATCACAACCCTCATTCAGAAAATGATTTTCTTCATACCATAGCGTAACATTATTTTCGTATAAATCAATGCTGAATAAGTTGAGGTCAACACCTGCTACGCCTGCAAAATTAAGATAAGCGTTGTGGCACGGTGGCTCACCAAATAGGGGAGGAGAATAGTCTCCTCTGATAATAAATGTAGTCTTGAATGTAGGCACCACAGTGTTCCCAAATATATTCATTGAAATATAAGGATAGCTAACTCCAAATTCTGCAGCTACCGATGCAGGAGCACCAGTCAGCCCTTCTTCCTTCGAAAGATTTATATTCCCAGCATTAAAGTTATAATCCACTTCAGTTCCATTGTACGAGAAACCACCTTCTGAATCAAAACTAAAAGAAGCCGATACTTTAGACTTTGCCTCGGCACCAAGCGGTATTTGGTAGGATATCCCAAAATCAACTTGCATAGTGATAACAACAGGGATAGGCCCAACCAGGAAAGGATACTTTATAAGAACAATAGGCACTTCCAGTCCAATATCGTCTGCACCTGCCTCTGCCTTTACTTCCATCGAAACCTCTAACTCACCCCTTAGGTTGTCGTTCTTAGAGTCAAATGTAGTTAGTTCGCTATCAGTAATTTGTATAGAGTTCACTGATGCTATCTTCTTCACTCTGCCTTCTGTTGAGAAAGTAGCACTCGTAAATTCACCAAACTTCTTCTTGATATCGAACGTCACATCCATCTCATCTTCGCCTAAGCCCAAATCAATACTATAAGTATAATCCCCAAACTTCCCAGTATATGAGAAATCATTAACACCAGGTTGCAGTTTAAAAACTTCGCCGTCCTTACCCGGCATAATCATCGTAATTTCTTCCGCCTTTGTGAAATCAGTAGTCACATTCCACTCTATATCTCCGTTCGATATTGCCTCTGTTAACTTAGCGGGCACATAGCTGACCCTCACATTACCACCAGTTTCAGTAACTTGAGTAGCTTTAGCCAATACTAAGCCATGAACAACAATCACGTCACCAACTTCCAAGCTTTTCGCCTTGTCACTCGTCCCCGAGAACAAAAGCACCGAGTTGTCCTCATCATGCGAAATGAGGTCAGAAACTTCCGACTCATCGAAATACGATGTTTCGTCAGTCCATTCAGCTTCAAAATGGGTCTCGTTCGATGCAGGTATATTGTCGTCCAGTGGGGACGTAGATTTGTCATCGCCACACGAGTGCAGCCCAAACACCATTAATGTTAGAACAAACCCAATTAGTATTCTTGATTTCATAATATCACCCTGTTAATTAAACTTTCTACTTATAAAAACTAAATTAATTCTTTAATTAATTACCGTAACCAAATATAATAAATTACTTACAAATAGCAAACAGTATTTTTCATATTAGCAATCATCATAGTGGCACAGTTGTCTATCCTCCGCTGGCAGAGGAGGATTACGTTAGAATATCAAAAGACTTAAGGTGTACGAAAACGTCATTGCGAAAAATATCAGTAAACTGATATTTTGTGGCAATCTATTTATTGATTAACAATGAGTCAATAGCTAACAACAACAGTTGTGGTTTTGGTTGAGATGGACTCTTCGGCTTACAAGAAATCTTCAAATTGACGCTAAGTGTATGTTCATCCCAAATAGTATGAAAACTGTGTAATAATAATTAAATTATTATATTGACAACATTATGAGAAACACAATAAAAATTATCATACTGCTGGTTCTTATATGAATTAAATCAAAAAAACTTAGAAAATGAACTATTCAAAAGAAATAACGAGAATACTCAACTTTGTGAATAAAGTTTTAGATAGTATTGACAAACCTAATTTACTAGAAAATTCTGATTTCGAAGTAGATGAAATGTCTATGGATACTTGGCTTAAGGTCAACTTAATTGATAAAAAAATAAACAGGATTCCTTTGAGCTTAACTATCATGCCTACTGCTTTGGAAATTAGATTAGATAGAATCACTGAAGCTTACATCTGGCCTGATGAACCTTTAATAGATTCTGATCCTTTTTTTTTAATAAACTTAGAAACTTATTTACGAGTTATATACTAGTAGAATACTATGGAAATTCTAGAACTTATTTCAGATTTTACAATCAAGATGGTAGTTGTAATGGTACAATAAATGCTTATGAAGGAATAGTATCTATATTTGGAAAGAGAAGGGATAGACTTTATCTACCTATTTATTAATAAATTAAGAGATATGATGAAAATCGTTCAAAAGGAAATAGAAGATTGGATTAAACCATATGCTACAATTGTGGGTGATACGATTGAAGTTGATGAAACACTAAAAGTAGAAAATCCATTCAGGTACTTTCTGCGATTGACCATTCCCAATAATTTTGATAGCTATGCAGTAGCATTACATTCTTTTTGGATAAATAACAAAATACCAAATGAAGAAATTAGAGAATTAAATTATGACGAAGAACTACCTGAAGAAGATTTTGACCGGATAAAATGGGGTGAGTTTTTTTCCAAGAAAGGAAAAGTGTTTGAATTTGAGAAGGCAAATAAATTAATAATAAATTTTTATAAACAATTTAATCAAATGAATAATGAACTCTTTCCAGGAGAGGGCCTAATGGATAAAGAACATTTGAATTCTCTAATTGATATCGTAAAAAGAATCTATGGAAATCAGGAGATTGAAGTTTATTATAATTTATTGTCCACCAAAAATTGGAAAAAAGATAGAATCTATAAGGGAAGAATATCTGATTTATATCAGCTATTTGACAATGAAGAGCTACAATTAACACCAAGTCTGATATATCCTAACGATAAAAAATGGGTAGTTAATACTGATTATGACCTACCATTTTCATTTATCGGAGGAGAAAGAAAACTTATCGATGAATTGGTTCAAAGAAATGAAAATGAAATTTTTAAATTGAAATATTGATAAATAAAATAATTTAAGTGAAAATGAGTTACGGAAAGTTTTTAGATGAATTAGAATCTTTATTTAGAAGTAGAAAACAGAATAATCTTCCTCAACAGCATTACAAAAAAACTTTTGCTGACCTAAGAGACATCTGGATTGAAGACTGTAGATATTCCGAATTGAACGCTTTTATATTGGAAAATTGGGATTCTGGTAATGGAGACGATTTTGTAAATCCTTATAGTCAACATTTGATTCAAAGTGGAGAAATAGGACATTTCAAAAAATTATGGAAAGGTATTCTTCGCATACGTATGAACAAAATGTGGAGTCTTTATAATTTTCTAAAAAAAGTCCAACCTAATGTTACCTTGGAGGAAATTAAATCTCAAAATTTAAGTCATTTTAATCAATATTCATCTGAAGAAAGTGCTATTAAGAGCCTTAGCTGGCAGCGAGAATATTTATTGAACGGAATTGATGAGTATAAGCAAGGATTACTATTAATGGACGATGAGACAGAACTTGATTATCTTAAAAAACTTAACTACAGCATTAGTAATTTAATAAAACCGAAACCCAAACCAACATATGATAATAGGAAAATTGATGAATCATTATTTTGGCAATTAATTGAAGACTGTAGAACAAATTCACAAGACAAATATGAATTTATTGAAAGATTATCATCAAAACTCGGAGAATTCAAACCAAAAGAAATAATGAATTTTGAAAAAATATTCAGTACGATGTATGAAAAATTAAACATTAGTGAATTATGGGCTTTGGCATATATAATTAGAAAGGGCTGCGGAGATGATGAATTTGATTATTTTAAAGCTTGGGTAATATCTAAAGGTAAAGAAACATACAATACTATCTTTGAAATGCAAATTGAAAAGTTAGTGGATATTTTTGATGAAGACCCGCAACTTGAAGAACTGCTTTATTTGTCTGAAAATGTCTATGAGTTAAGAACTGGTGAATATATGCCTCCTGTAAAAGTTAAAAAAAATGATTTACAAAGACTTAATTGGACAGCAGAAACATTGGTAAAAGATTTTCCAGAAATATGTAGAAAATTTGAATTTGATAACAATAGATTAGAATAATATCATATGTTAAGCAATTCTAATCAAGTTAATATATTTCTTATATTGACAACATTATGAGAAACACAATAAAAATTATCATACTGCTGGTTATAGTAAGCCTTAGCTCTTGCTCAATTCTACACCAAAGAGATAAATATTATATAGATGAAGATTATTCGGAATGGTATGAGACTGATGGGGTTATTTCGGTATCTGACTACTTCATGTTGAATGACACAAATAGTAATATCAAGCTCCAAGTTTCAAATTTGAATGGACAATCAATTTCATTTGGGCCACCATATTTACCAATTTTTCCTTTATTTATTTCTGATTATCCTCGGAAAGACCTAGTTGGATTATTATATAATAATATTGATTCTCAAATTGATAGCACTGATTTGGATAACATGATAATACTATTTGATGGGGAAGTGAGAGACATAAGTATAAGTTCAAGAACAAAACCCGAACTTTTTAGTATAAGTTTTACTGATTTTGAGTTAGATTTTGATTCTATAGAGGTAGACCTCAATCTTGATTCAACTGTCCAAACTAAAATACCTAAGATTACACTTTATAGAACCAAAAGGTTTTATCATAATTTTAACTATTAGTTTCTCATACAAGGTTCTTAACTACTCTTTGGTGGCTTAACTTCTACAGGGTGACGGTGGTGCGTGTCATTCTGATAAATTGCTAAGCAATTTGCCTGTGCTGAGCCTGCCGAAGTAAAGAATCCATCATTAAATTAACAATGAGTCAATAGCTTACAACAACAGTTACTGTCATCCTGGAAAAATGTGATGGATCCATCTCTTAATTAATAAAGAGCCAATGTATCATAACAAAATTTAAGATTAATAATAGATAGACTCTTCGGTCGCTTTACTTCCTCAGAGTGACGCTCTTGTTTTGTCCTCCGCTGCGTGTGAAACCAAAGGCATTAGCTTAAGGTGCACAACCCACCTAAATCCTCCCTTATCAGGGAGGACTTACAAAGAATTGAGCTTTTTCGATTAGGATACAGGTCTAACTCCCCCTTGTCAAAGGGGGCTGGGGGGATTTGCTAATAGCAAAAGACGGAGGTGGACTTGATTAACACAATCCTCCCCAGTCAGAAACAAGTTTCTGCCAGCCAACGCCGAGGGGTGGCAAGCCACACTACGCTCGCTTTGACATTTTACAAACCCTCCTAAATCTTCCCTTATCAGGGAGGACTTACAACTAATTGCTCCTCCTTGACAAAGGAGGCTGGGAGGATTTAAGTAGATTTAGCTCCTCTTTGATAAAGGAGTCTGGGAGGATTTAAAAAAAAGGATTGCCGAGCCGAAGCCAAACAATCCTTGTAAACTTAACAAAAGTGGGGGAGGGATTACATTTCTACGCTTTCTGGTAGTGTGTGCTCTCTGCCTTTGTTTTGCTCTTTTAGCCAATCGTATAGAGGGTCGAAATATTCTAACATCGCTTTCGCGCTTATCTCTTCGCCCAGCTCATCTTTCATTAGCTCTCTCCAATCTGCAGTAGCACCTGGTGATAATATCTTCTTAAGGAAGTCACCTGTCTCTTTGCTACCCCAGTAGTTAGTGTTGTGTGGGTCTTGCTTCAATATGTTCTTGGCAATGTGGTCGTGCAGTTGGAATAACGTTACGATAGACAGTGCGTAGTCATAGTATTGAGCAGGGTCATTGTTGATGTGAGTCTTAGTACATGGGTCGCAGTACTCTTCGCCTCTCTCGTTCGGAGGTACTATACCTTGGTATTTCTTCTTGATTTCCCACCACTTGCTGTTGAACTGGTCAACTGGTAAGTTCTCTGCGTATAGAGAGTGTTCGAACTCTGTCATAACACCAGCGCCCCAAGGCACTAATACTACTTGTTCCAGAGCTTCTTTTAGCAATAGTTTTATCTCGTCCAACTCTACATCTTTTGGCAATAGGCCTCTTCCTTGTAAGAATGGCTTTTGCATAGCAGCCAAGCCAAGCATAGAGCCAACGCCCTCGTGGAATGCTCTGTTTGCTCCACCTCTTAGAATGTATGGTACATCGGGGTTAGAGTATAGAATGTAGTAGTATATGTGGCCAAGCTCGTGGAGAGTAGTTCCCCACCATTTTGTGTTTGGCTCTACGCTCATAAGTGAACGCACATCGTCGTCTAAGTTCAAGTGCCATGCCGAAGCGTGGTTGTTTTTCATATAGTCAGCATCTGCAGGAGCAGGGTATAAGCTCGATTTGTCGTAGAATACTTGTGGTAGTGCTGGCAAGCCGATGCTCATGTAGAACTCTTCGCCTGTTTTCACAATCCACTCTGCAGATTTTTCTGCTAATATTCCGTCAAGGTCGAACCCTTCTACGTCAACTATTGAGTTCCACTCTTGTCCCCATCTGTTTGGTAACCAGTGTGCAGGAAGGTATTCGGGAACTTCTTTGCCATATTGATTAGCTAATTCGTGTCTTGTCCAAGTGTGAAGCTCTCTGTATAGCGGCCAAATATCGTTGATTACTTTGTGTAATAACTCACGCATTTCCGCTACGTCCATACCGTAATCAGACACTTGGTAGTGGAGGTAGTTGTCATAGCCCAATGGCTGAACGGTCTCGTTTCTTAGTCCACGAAGAGTGTCAATACCAGTCTTTAGGGTCTTTCCAATCTCCTTGCTCGCTTCCCATGCAGCAAGTTTCTCGTTTAGCCCTTTTTTGCTGGCTAATACTTTGTCAATTTCATTTGTAGAAACTTCCTTGCCGTTAAGCGTGTATTTGTAACCGTAAAGCTTTTTGGTTTGTGTAGCTTCTGCAGCAATCTTGTCGTCGATTAGCGAACCGAGAGTAGCAGGGTTGCCAGCGGCAGAATACTTTATAGCTTCCAATTGTTTTAGTTGTAGTGGAGTTAGTTCGACTGTTAGAGCTAAATACTTTTCAGCAGTCTCTATGTTCTCTTCGCTACCAGTGAAGTCAGCCATTGCTTTCGAAGCAACTTTCACATTGTATTCAGCCAAAGTATCGCCTTCTACTATGTGGGTGTTCAGCTCCCAGTGAGCTTCCGAAGCAGCATAGTAAAGCTTCTGATACTCATTGTTGTAGCTTTCTAAGTAAGTATCGACCGAATCTCGAATGAGAGAGTAGTCTTCCACAGCTTCCTTGTTACTTTCGGCACAAGCAAAAAGTAAGAAAGCGGATAGTACTAATAAAGAAATATTCTTCATCGTAAACCTTTAAATTTGTTTAAGTAAACTATTTATTAATTGTCAGTTTTTTTATAATCTCATCAGACACAACTCTTAATTTATACAATTAATTGCGGGATACAAGTTTTTGTGGATTTATTTTTTGGGGTTGGGCTAGCTAGTGACGGTGGTGTTGTCATTCTGATAAATTGCTAAGCAATTTAGAAGAATCCATAGTTAAAAGCTAAAGTTTATTTTTATTATCAAGGCAGTTCGATTTTGGTAAAGATGGACTCTTCTGATGCCAAGGCATCCTCAGAGTGACAGTGTGGGATTCGCACCACCACTACCTAACAATAGTAAGCTTTTTAATAATCTCAATTGACACTGTCTTCAGCACATACAGATAATTGCCAGTAGCAAGACTTTGAGTGTTCAAATTGAATGAATACTCGCCAGGAGTGTGGTTCTTATTTACTAAGTTCATCAGGAACTTACCTTCCAAATCGTATAAGTCTATAGTGACAGGGGTTTCTTCTATTATACCATACTTTATCTCGCTTTCGTCCACTATTGGGTTTGGTGACGGCTCTGATAGGTATGACCTGCCACTTCCGTCTATCAGCCGTTTTGTTGGGATTGTGTCGATATTAGTTATCTCCAACTTGCCAACGGTGGTGTCCTCAATGAAATAATCATTAGACAAGTGAGTGGTCTGGCTGAACCATATATCAGTCGATTCGGCATTGCCCAGTGTTGTTATCATTGGTATAGAAGCCAGCAAATTGTTTGGTGACAAAGGTAGCTCTAATATCATATTTCTATTTCCCGCACTGTCTATACTTGACTCATAATTATCGTTCAATGGCACCATTAGGGTTGAGTTGAACGATAGGGTAGTGGTGATGGTGTCATTGCCAGTTAGTTCCACTCCTGTGCTGTTTATGTAGCTGATATCGAGGTTGAATTGGGTGCTTGTCTCCAGCTCATAGCTATCTAACTGAAGAGTGATAAAATCATCACCAACTACATTGGCAATTAGTATTAGGGTTTTATAATCAACACATTCGTTTATGAAATTTAGCCACATTTCGTAAGTTGAGTCCTTCTCACCACCTTGGAATTCTATGTCTAAAACAACAGAGTCTTTTGCTGGTATGACAACAGGTGCATCTGATTTTATTACAAACATACTACTGTTATCAAAATACATAGTGGACTCTATATTTCCATTATTATATACTGTTATTGACTTTGTGTAAGGGGTGTTGCTCTTCAATCCATCATATATCAAGCTGTCAGTAGATAAGCTGAAATCTACATTGTTCTGCTCTAATGAAATAGCTATCTCATTTTTTCCGTTGTCAGTATTCAACCCATTCGATTCTACAACTAAATTAGTAGTTATATCACCAATTGCATCTGGGTAATAAATGAAGTCAATTTCTATTTCATTTTCAGGAGGTATAACTGAGCTGGTGTAATTTTGCATTAGTTTGAATTGACTCGCTTGACCAGTCTCAAAGTACAAATCATTTAGAATTAAGTTGCTCTCGCCAATGTTCTTTATGTTTATTGAACGAATTAAGCTGTCTTTGCAGTTCCAGACTCCCATATCTAATTCATTGGTCACCTCAATTATGGCAGGACCATTGGAGACGATTACGCTCAACTCTTGTTCAAATTGGGTAACACATCCGTTCATAATTGGGAACTGGGTAGTGAAAGTAGTATCATTCTCATACCCTTTGAATCGGAAGCTCAGTTCTGCAGTGTCTCCCGGAGCAACTGTTTCTGGGTTAGCGGCTATTAGTTCAAAAAGTCCGATATTTATAGGTACTTCCAACTCCAAATCAGATAGCGAATTATTTACTATTTTGCTTTTCTTTATTTCTGATATATTTGGTCTAATAGAACCAAAATCCAATGGGTTATTAATAAATAGTATGTTGGTTGTGTCTCTTGTTCCATTTACTGCTACTTTCAATTGGGCATCCTTGCCACTCAGATTAGTACCAATGTTCAAAGTATCAGTGAATATACCAACAGAAGTAGGGGAGAATTGGATATTTATTTCCAATGAATCTTTTGTTTTTACGCTTGTTGCACTGTTACCGCTACTGAAATTAGTGCCATCGGTAAAGTCTATGCTTTCTATTTCAATATCTGCATCGCTCAGATTGTATAGCTTTATGATAGTGTCTGCTTTAGTTCCACACCCAATATTTACAAATTCAACTTTTTCTAATATCCTTATATCAGAGTCAATCCCTCTGCCCAATATACTTATGTAATAAGGGAAACACACATCAGTAGAAGTTAGTTTTATCAACCCGCTATAAGTTTCTTCAGCGGTTGGTGTAAAGCTCAATTCCAGTTCCAATGTCTCTCCCGGCTCTATATTTTCATAGTTGCCGCTAACATATTCAAATACATCGTCACCTATTAATATTTCCAGCGTGTCGAATTGTATTGCTCTATTGTCATCATTTTTGAATATTCTAAAATTTTCAGTATTACTTAAATTTATGATTGTACTCTCGAACTGCACTTCTTCAACTTCATCGGCTAAAGAGATTTGGCTATTGTCATAAGTAATTGTGAGTGTATCAATTCTGCCACCTCGGTGTATGTAAAAGTCGTTGACAAAGTTCCCAATGTCAACTGGTGCATAAGAATACTTCAAATCAACGCTTGTGATGGGCTTTAACTCAATAGGGAATGTATTAAGTATTCTAAATAGGGAATAGTCTGAATTAATAGAATCAATTGCGACATTAGTGCTTCCCTCATTCGTTATAGCATCTACAATAGTTTCCAAATATTCATTGCCTATACAATAGGAGAAATTTGGCTCTTTTAGTTTCAGTTGATTGTTTACTATAGACCAATTTGCATCAGACACATCACTATCAATTATACTGAAATCAAATGGGTAATCATTCAAATCCCAATAAATAGCTGTGTTAGACTCATCAGCCGAAATTACAGAAGTGCCATTTAATTCAAAGTGATTTAATGGTAACTCGTGAACAAAGTAATTTTGATTGAATGAATCATTCGTATTCCAAGATTCAAAGAAGCTATTCTTGGTGCAGATAAGTAAGTTAGAGTTATCAATCCAACGTGCCTGCACAATCTTTTCGGAATCATTGCGGTTAATTCTACCATTCAGTGAAATAGACGAATTGCTAAAGTTATAGATTCTCAAATCTTCCGAACCGTAAGCTACCGAAAACTTACTACCACTATTATTCCATTTTAAATCTAAAATACCAGATAAATTCAATGAATCTAATGGCACATACTCTTTGTCTATAACATAAACACTCTGAGAACTAGTGAAAATAACATTCTCAGATGCTCTGTTTATATCTATTAATTGCAGTGGTTTGTCAGCTCTAAATACTGAGTTAAGTTCATCGTTTTGTTTAGAAATATCCCACTCAATAAGCTCACCATTATCAAAACCAATTAATAGTTTGGTAGAATTGTTTGTCCATCCCAAAGCATTGGGTTTATTGCTAAAATTCTGGAATAATGTATTGTCAATATTGTTTGGGTCCCAAATCACTACATTGTAATCATCCTCTTTACCAAATGCAGCAGCAAAGAGATTAGAACCATACCCAAATGAAATATCAAGATTAGTAATACCAATATTCTCATTTCTCAAAATTCTAAATTCTTCATCATTTAGCAAATCCCACAATACAATGCCACCATTTTCATAAGACAAAGCCGCATAAGTTTTATCTTTGGATAAATCAACCTCTATTATCTCTGAGCTATTAGCCGTGGAAGTCAGGTAGTCTATTCCCGAAAAAGAAATGTCACCATTGGGAATGCTTGCTTTTAATAGCATTTCGTTTGATTCAATATCTGGAGCGTTCCAATTGTATGATCTTTGCACTGCTGAGTCTGAAATCAGCTCCCATTCTGAGCCATTGTCTGTACTATATTCTAATATTATATTCTGTTCATTAGGGACACCTGACCACTCTAAACTGACTTCCTCACCTTGGTTGAACACTTCGCCACCATTCGGGTGTTCTACCTTAAGCGAAGTTTCTGTAGTAGAGCCAACTTTACTGCCAGAGTGCACTTCTATTGAATTGCTATTGCACGAGTTAGAAGCAATATCTAATAGTAAGTAATTGTAGTTTGTGTCAGTTACCGAAAGCTCAAGATTGAAAGCTTTGGGCGAGTTTTTCTCTAATACTATATTCTTGAAATTTGGCGTTATTTGTACTTCAGCAGTAACTAATATGTCTTCTAAAGTTATGTCACTGTTTTTGGCAGTAAGTGTAAATGACTTGGTGTCCGAACTCCCTGCTTCTATTATTCCGAAATCTAATGTCAGTGGATCTACTTCTATATAAGGCAATTTGAATGTATCAAATGCTATCATAAAATCATCCTTTTCCAAACCACCAATCTTTTCTATATTCACTTCTGCACTTTCGTCACAGCTTTCTGAGTTGAATACTAAACTATATGGTCTAATATTTGACTCAGTTAAAACAGAATAGAGTATCATTCTGAATAAGCCATCTCTATCCAAATCCTCGAAACTTCTTCCGTTAGTATTAGCTGATATACTACTTAGTACCTTAGGATTTTCGATTAGAGAGAAGTTGTAAATAGGAACGTTTGCACTATTTGCAGCAGAAATGATTGAAGTGGAATCTCCAAAGCCATTGCTAGAATTAATATTAATTATAATTGGCTTATTTTCTGATTTTTCCGCTAAATCGATGCTACCAGTAGTGCTGTTCAAAAAGCCAGTGTTGTAGTTACTAACACCAAAAGGGGAGAGCATATTGAGTGCTCTGTTCCGTTTGTTGTAATCTTCAGTTAAGTCCTGAAGCAAGTAAGTTTGGCTATTGTAAGTCTGGATAGCAAAGCTATGTTCGTAGGGAGCAAGATATTGGAACACTTTGTTTATAGAATTTCTAATTACTTCCACATTATCAAAAGCATTGCCCGATACATCAATCGAAAATATGATTGATAGCTTAGTGTAGTTATCATAGTTTGCTGGAATAAGCGAGAAAAACGAGATTGCTTGGCTGTTAAATAACACCTCTAAGTTGCTCTCATCCAAAGTGTTTAGTGCGGACTTACTACTTGCATCAAATTGATAAAAGTTAATATTCCTTTCGGGGTATTCAGTAATATTACCATCAACCAACAACAGCTCATCGGCAGTTGCTACAGAAAGTGAAAAGATTAATAATATGTAGAGTGCAATCCTCATAATTAGAATAAAACTTTAAAAGCTAAATTGTTACGGATTACCTTCAATTACTTCAACACCTTTCCAAAATGCAATTCTATTTTTTATCACTTTTGCTGCATCTTTTGGCTCTGGATAATACCATGCAGCATCTTTGTTGATATCATCTCCAAGCACAATACTATAATAAGATGCTTCACCTTTCCAAGGACAGAATGTGTGATTAGTTGACTCTTTCATCAAGTCCATATTCACATCTTCGCGAGGGAAATAGTGATTATTTTCAATAATGACAGTGTCGTCCGATTGAGCAATTATTGTATCTTTCCATTTGGCAGTAATCATAAGTAACCTCTAATATATTAGCTTAATAGCCATTACTATAATAGCTACAAATAAAACGATTTTTATATACTTTTCATCTATTTTTAATGAAAGCTTAGCTGACCACCACGCTCCCAAACTTGCTCCTATAGAGAGCACAATGCCTGTTACCCATTCCACATTGTCAGTCAGAATAAAGATAAGCAACGAAGGTATAGTATTCAGGAATACTATGAATACCTTGTGCATATTTACCCTCTTGATATTCAAATTCAGTGTAGTGGAGAGTATTGCCATTAGCAAAAATCCTATTCCCACTTGTATAAATCCTGAGTAAAACCCTACTAAAAGCATTGCTATTACAGAAATAACTGGCAATTTGGTAACTGTATCCACGTACTCTTTCTTCTTGGACTTAGGAATAAACAAGCTGATAGCTACTCCAACCATAACTACCGCAACTATTATCTGAAACGTAGCGTTGTCAATCATTGTGGAGTAATATGCTCCAATGATTGCCCCTGGTACAGTTAATAGCCCTAATTTGAGACTCAAATTGTAGTTAGAGAAATTCTCTTTTTTGAAAGCCATACTCGCAGCCATAGTTTGAGTAAGTATTCCTATTCTGTTTGTACCATTGGCAACCGACGCGTCCATTCCCATTAATATTAGAAATGGTAGGGTCAAAGTAGAGCCACCACCAGCAAAAACATTAACGAATCCGGCAAAGTAGCCAAAAATAAACAAAAGAATGTAGTCTAAAAGTTCAAATTCAAACAAAAGAATGTAACAGTTTTGTAAATTAATAAAGTCTTTTATTCACAAGATAAAATAAATTGAATACAATTCTCTATATTTGTGATAACTATGGAACTATTTAGAATAGGATTTTTAAGCGTAACCTTTATCGACCTGATAGACATTGCCCTCGTGGCATTTATTTTCTATTGGATTTATAAGGCAATGAAGGACACTGTGGCCGTACAGATTTTGTTTGGCTTGGTTGTCCTTATTGGTCTGCAATTTATTACAGAAGCCATTAATCTGTCTTCAATTAACTGGATATTGGAAACAATTCAGGATATTTGGATATTGGCTTTCATTATATTATTTCAGCCAGAACTGCGGAAGATGTTATTACTCATTACCCGAACACCGTTTTTTATGTTTTTCATGAACACCAAGGTCTCCGAGTCATTAGATGTAATACACGAAGCCGTAGTCGAAATGTCCGAAAAGCACATTGGGGCGTTGATTGTGTTCCCAAGGACTCAGACAGTAAAAATGACAATAGATACTGGTATCCCTTTGCAAGCAACGCTTAGCACGGAATTGCTATTGTCTATTTTCTCAACCAAATCGCCTCTGCACGATGGAGCAATAGTTGTTGATGGGAATATAATAGCAGCTGCTCGTTGTGTGCTTCCTTTGTCGGCAGAAACTAAGCACAACGGCAGAAACTTAGGAACCAGGCACAGAGCTGCATTAGGGCTGACTGAACAAATAGATGCTATTGTACTAATAGTATCGGAAGAAACTGGGTGGATATCAATAGCAGATAGTGGTAAATTAGTAATGAATGTCAAGAAGACCGAGTTAATAAAAGTAATGAAAAATATGTTAGAAGACGAGCAAAAACAAGACAAGAAAAATGCTTGATGTTGTAGTAATCACAGGGCCAACAGCTTCTGGAAAGACAGATTTGTCACTTATGTTAGCTAATGATTTACAGTCAGAAATAATATCGGCTGATTCAAGGCAAGTTTACAAAATGATGGATATTTGTACAGCAAAGCCATCGAAAGAAGAGCTAAACTCAGTTAATCATCATTTGATAGATTTTCTGAATCCTGATGATGAATATAGTGCTGGAATATTTGCCCGAGATGCAAGTAGAGTAATAAAAGAATTAAGTAGCACGGGTAAAACCCCAATAGTTTGTGGGGGTTCGCTTTTTTATATCAAAGCATTGTTCGAAGGATTATTCGATGGTGATAGTCAATCCACAAATCACGAGCTAAGACACCAGCTGAATAAACAATGTGACGAAGAAGGTTTAGAACCCCTTTTGACTAAATTGCAAGAAGTTGATGCTGTTAGTTATGAAAGAATTGATAAGAATAATAAGCAACGAGTTATAAGGGCATTAGAATACTATTTGTCTAATAATGAGAAACTAAGTGATGCTCAGAAACGTGAAGAAAATAGTAATAATTTTAGACCAATATACTTTGCAATTGATTTCCCTAGGCAGATGCTCTATGATAGAATTAACAAAAGATGCAAGCAAATGTGGGAGCAGGGTATAGTAGAAGAGTATAAGCAGATAATTGATTCTGGTTATAGCCCAAATTTGAACTCTATGAACACTGTTGGCTACAATGAAGTTAAAAAATACTTAGATGGTGAATGGAAAGAGGAAACAGCGATAGAAGAGTTCAAGAAATTCACCCGCAGATATGCCAAAAGGCAATTGACTTGGCTCAGGGGAATGGACAATATTAATTGGCTCAAATACGATTTAGATAACAAAACTAAAACAATAAAGATAAAAGAATGTTTAAATATTTAATTTATATAATTTTAATACTTTCATTTACTACTGCATTTTCGCAAAAAGTGAAGAACAAATTAGTAATAGAAGAAACTTTTCTCCCACTAATCAATGAGTCTGACTCAACACACTCAATTAAGGCGTTGAGCAGGGATATAGACGGGATAATTAATAGACACAACCTTAGAAATACTGACTTTGGCTTGGTGGTTTATTCTATTGATGATCAAAAGTTTCTATATCAAAAAAATGAGACAATGTCGCTCACTCCAGCTTCAACCACTAAGTTAGTGACAAGCTTTGTGACATTGAACCTGTACAAAGAAAAGTATATTGAAACTCCTATCTATATGAATGGCAAAGTGAAAGACGGCACACTCTATGGGGATTTGATTATCTACGGTCAAGGCGACCCATTGCTAACTCAAAGTGATTTTGATTCCGTGGCTATGGTAATCAAGCGTAAAGGAATCAATCAGATCAATGGTAATATTTATGCAGACATATCATACTTCGATTCGAAAACCAGCAGGTTCAAATATTCTTATGATGATGATGAAGTCGAAAAATTAGCACCAATCACTCCTCTTAGTATTGAAAGAAACAAGGCGTTGGTCACAGTAAGGGGTACAAAGAAAGGGCAATACTTGGATTGTGATATCTACCCCGAATCTGAAACTTTGAAATACCTTGTCTATGGCAAGACTACTGACAATATGGGTATCGAACTGCCAGAAGAGTACAAGGATGAGCTAATAGAACCCGAATTAGTCCAGCATTATGGCGATGCATTCAATTCTGAGTATAGTAATGATAATATGCGAGTTAGAATAGGTAGCACACTCAATGATGAAGGTGTTCAGATATTCTCTGTGCGTGGCAACCTGAGAAGAGGTAGGACTAGAGCTTATAGATATTATATGAAAGACCCTGCTATTGCTACAGTTGGTGTTTTGAAATCGAGCTTGAAGAAAGTAGGTGTAGAAGTATATGGCAGCCCACAAGTTTGTAATGTTTATAAACTACAGTATATTGAAAAAAACAAGATAGCAAGTATCAAAACTGACCTTTTTGAGGTTCTATCTGGATTAAATAAGAATAGTGATAATTATATAGCTGAGAACTTATTTAAGATAATTGGTGCACACAATAGGAATTACAATGATAATTATTTTGGTGCTCAAGACTTAACTTTCAATACTTTTGACAGCTTGAGAATACCTTACAATGGCTTGTACCTCAATGATGGCTCTGGCTTGTCGAGAAGAAACCTGCTATCGCCATTATCATTAGTTAAGATATTAGAATATATACACAAACAAGATTACAGTGACAAATTTTTCGAAAGCTTAGCAGTAGCAGGTGAAGACGGTACACTAAGAAAGCGAATGAGAAACACTGCAGCTGAAGATATATTAATAGGGAAGACCGGTACTCTAAGAAATGTAAGTGCACTTTCGGGAATTACTACCTCGTTAGATGGTGAAAAATTAGCTTATGCTTTCATTTTCAACGGTAACTCTGTTAGTAAGTACAAAGACATAGAGAATGACTTGGGTGAACTAATATCACAATTCTTCTACTTCAATGAAGAGAGGTAATATTGTCTAAAAAGATAATATTATATATGTTATTAGCAATTATAGCTGTCGGAATGGCATTTCCAATAGTTTGGATGCTATTTCTATCACTCAAATCAAACCCCGAAAGCATAGACTCACTAACTCAGCTTCTCACTTCCGAAAACTCATTTGGAAACTACAAGGAAGCATTGTCATCGGATTCATTCGATATTTATTTCCTCAACTCGCTGTTCGTTGCAACTATAGTCACTGCATTCAATCTTATATTTTGTACAGTCACGGGTTATGCCTTAGCAAGGAAAAAATTCAAAGGTAATAACCTAATACTGCTGAGCATCATAGGTGTTATGATGATTCCACCACACGTAATTATGATACCTCTTTATAGGACTATGGTCAATTTTAGTTGGATTAACTCCTACGAAGCACTGATTATTCCTTGGCTCGTAACTCCATTCGGTGTATTTCTGATTAAGCAATACTTATCCAACATACCAGAGACAATAGAAAAGGCAGCAGTTCTTGATGGTGCGAACCAATTTCAGATTATTACTAAGATTATATTTCCTCTCTCAAAACCGATACTTATAGTAGTTGGGGTTTATGTTTTTCTAATGAATTGGAACTCTTTTCTTTTCCCTTTCCTCTTTACTAATGACTCTGATTTCTGGACTTTACCAGTGGGGTTAACTTTCTATATGGGTAAGCAGTCTATCAATTGGGGACACCTGATGGCAGGAGCTTCTATGTCAGCAGTGCCAATTATAATACTGTTCCTTATATTCCAGAAGCAAATAATAAAAGGGCTAACTGCGGGTGCTTTGAAAGAGTAAGTGGAAAGAGTTAATTTCCATCCACTTTATTATTAGCTTAAACGTAGTTAACTTTGCACAATAATTTAAAAACAAAAAGACAAAGGTGAATCTATGGGACTTTTAATATTTGGTCTCATTATTTTAATAATTGGTTTAACTCTTAACAAAGATGCCGAACCATTAGGTAAATTCAAAAGTTTAGTATCTACTATTGGTGTTATCGTTATGGTACTTAGCATACTATTCCAATCAGTGAAAATAATAGACGCTGGTCACATAGGAGTAATAAAGCTATTCGGTAAAGTTCAAGATGAAGTTATTTACGAAGGGATGAACTTTGTAAATCCATTAGTTGATGTAGTAGTAATGTCAACTCAGACTCAGAACTACACTATGACTTCTACTATTGGCGAAGGAGAAAACAATACTGAAGACGCTGTATCTGTACTGAGTAAAGATGGTTTGCAAGTAATAATAGACTTAACGGTACTTTACAAAACCAAAGCTGTTGATGCTCCTACTATCCTGAAAAAGATTGGTCCCGATTATAAAGACAAGATTATCAGACCTATTGTAAGATCTCAAATTAGAGAAAGTGCAGTTGATTTTGAAGCCATTGAACTATATTCTGACAAAAGAGCAGAGTTTGAAAAAATGGTTAAAGATGCAATTGCAGAAACCTTGTTGATTCGTGGTTTTGAACTTGAAAATATGTTAGTAAGACAGATTGACTTACCAACAAGTGTAAAGCAAAGTATAGAAAGAAAGATAAATGCAATACAAGAAGACCAAAGAATGGTTTATGTATTGGAGAAAGAAAAGAAAGAAGCTCAGAGAAAGAGAGAAGAAGCAGCTGGTGTTGCCGATGCGCAAAAGATTATCAACTCTGGTCTTTCAAATAAACTACTCGAATTTGAAAGAGTAAAAGTTATGCAAGAACTTGTAAAATCTGACAATTCTAAAGTAATTGTATTAGGTAATGGTGATACTCCAATTATCTTAGATGGAAAGTAAATGAGTAATAACTCTGTTTTCGAAAGAGAAAGTCAATCAATCCTTCAGACCTATGGGCGGTTACCAATAATTGCTGATAGAGCTGAGGGATTGAAAATATGGGATACTGATGGAAATGAGTACCTCGATTTACTCGGTGGAATAGCAGTCAATGTGTTAGGACATTCGCACCCCAAGATATTAGATGCAATAGAGAAGCAGTCAAAGAAGTATCTTCACATCTCAAACTTTTTCTACCAAGAGCCACAGATTCAATTAGCCGAAAAAATAAAAGAAATGACTGGCTATGACAAAGTGTTTTACTCCAACTCAGGAGCCGAATCTTCTGAAGGGGCAATAAAAGCAGCCAGAAAGTGGGGAGCTATTCACGGCAAAACCGAACTTGTTGCTTTCACTGGTGGGTTCCACGGCAGAACTTATGGTGCACTTTCATTAATGGAAGGCGACGTTTACAAGAAAGACAAAGGTCCATTTATTCCAAATAACAAGGTTATTGAGTTTAACTCAGTTGAAGCATTAGAAAGTGAAATAGATGATAATACTGCAGCTGTGTTCGTTGAATTTATACAAGGTTCTGGAGGCTTAACAGTTGCTGATTCCAAATGGGTAACAAAGTTAATTGAGTTAAGAGAAAAGTACAACTTCCTAATTATTGCAGATGAAGTTCAATCAGGATTGGGGCGAACTGGAAAGTTTTTTAGCTTCGAGTATTTTGACATCAAGCCAGACATTGTAACTATCGCTAAAGGTCTGGGTGGAGGAATACCAATAGGTGCAATACTATTCAACCAAAAGACAGCTGAACTTTTAGAAAAAGGTGAACACGGAACTACTTTCGGTGGTAACGCTCTGGCTTGTGCTACTGGTAATGTAGTCTTAGATGAATTGGCTGAAGGGATGATGGAACACATACAGCAAGTTGGCGATTATCTGAAATTAAAATTAGAAGAATTAGTTGCTAAATATCCCCAACGAGTTACTCAATACAAGGGTATGGGACTTATGTGCGGTCTGGAGTTCAAATCGGAAGCTAAACCTATAGTAAACAAGCTATTAGATAATAGAATTATTACGAATGCTACTTCGGGCACTGTACTTAGATTAGTGCCGCCTTATATTTTAAGTAAAAATGATATAGATTACTTTATTAATACGTTAGACAGTATTATTTCAGAGTTATAGTTTAGGGATTACCTTATTCTGAGCCCTTTGCAGTCCATTTTCTAATATCTTCATGGGAACATCTACATCATAAGCGGCTGCTGGTGCGTTATCATAGAAACCATTTTTTATCTGTATTGCTTCTTCAAACACTTTTTCAGACTCTTTGAAGCGACCTAAGTGAAGCAATGAATAAGCCATCAAGTTCATAGAATATAGACTATTAGGTACTAAATCTACTGATTTTTTTGCCCACTTATATGACTCGCTAAACCTCTTATTATTACCAGCAAATTGGGCAAGTGTAGAGCAAGCACTCGCCTCAATCATAGGGGATAGGTTGCCACACTTTAGAGCAAATTTTATAGTGTCTTCCGCTTCTTTTATTAGGTTCATGTGTCCCAATGTCTGCCCCAGCTGATACCACGAATAGCCATTAGTTGGCTCTTCCTTAACGTGCTTTAGAAGCATCCTATAATTTCTTTTGATTTTACTTTCCATTATCTCGCGCGATTGGTCATAACCCAAATGCTGTATTACCACGTCGGATTGGAGTAATTCTAAGTTGTTATCTTTTAGTGATGGCGAAATTTGTTCGTGGACCCTACCTTGGAATTTCACTTTATCTATGCCTAAATTCCTGAATATCCTTGGATAGCTACCTCTGTGTATGTCTGCTTCACCTCCAGTTAGCTTTGCGTGCGGTGATTCTATTGTGCAAATCAGTCCGCCTTTGTCAGAATCGAGTTTAGAAAGTGATTCTCTAAAATTAACAACATCTACTGGAGCCAATCTCTCATCAGCATCTAAGTACAGTATCCATTTACCAGAAGAGTATTTTAATGCTTCATTTCTTGCTGCGGCAAAGTCATCAATCCAGTCAAAATGATACACTTTTGCACCAAACTCTTCTGCTATTGCTACCGTGTTGTCTGTAGAACCAGTGTCAACTATTACTATTTCATCAACTAAGTTTTTGGCAGATTCCAAGCATCCACGAAGCATTTTCTCTTCATTCTTTACAATCATAGATAATGTAAAAAGAATTTTACCTTTGTCATTTATAGGAGTGATTTTTGATTTGCTTGCCTTTTTGCTCACAACCTCAATATAGCCATCTAACTCCTTCCTGTGGGGAGCGGCTTTTTTTGCCAGTCGCAAATTGTGGAGTGCTTCCGTTAAGTTACCTTGCTTGTTTTGTATATCAGCTAACCCTACTAAGCAGTTTATATCTTTTGGGTTGTGTCTAAGTCCCAGTTTGAAATTGTCTATTGCCACAGACACATTGCCTAATACTAATTCTGATCTTCCAATTCTGAAATATATCTGTGATTCTGGTAATTTGTAATCACCAATGATATCTGCTTTCAGGTCTTTAGTATTATAAGCATCAATCATATTCTTGTAATGAGTAATAGCATTTTTGTGGCTTTTCGAATCATAAGCACATTCGCCAAGTATATAGTTAGCAAAGCCTTGTTTATCTACTATTTTCAACGACTGTTCTGCACGTGCTACAGCCATTGATTTGTTTCCAGTTTGATAAGCTATTAGCCCACCATAATTCAATGCCTGTGTTTTTACTGAATCATTATCATTTGATAATGCAATCGCTTCATCTATATATTTCTCTGCATTTTGTAAATCTTTGAGGGCTAAATATGTTCTTGACAGTTGGAATAAGGTATAAGCACTCTTAGGATTTGATTCATTCTGCCGTATTAATAGAGCCAAATTTCTCTTCTGCTTTTTGTTCATTGATACAGCGTCGTAGTTATAACCTTCGTGTAAGAACTCAATATCGGAGTCAACTAACTTAAGACCTGCTGCAATTATACTATTAGCCACTTGTTCGTGTATTATACCATCAAACCTGATATTTGGTTTATTTCTAAACAAACGCACCATTTTTGAGCTATACTCATCGCGGCCTTCCTTCTTATCATTGTATGACACAACCTTAACCATTACACCACCAACATTATCAGATATTTCTGACAGCTTGTTTGAAACAGTTTCAGGATTCAATAATCTTTCATCACAATCAATTATAAGTATGAAGTCAGAAACTGCTTTGTCTATTCCAAAATTTCGAGCAGAAGCAAAATCATCGTTCCACTCATAATTATAGATGTTTTTTGTATATTCTGAAGCAATTTGCTTTGTCTTATCGGTAGAGCCAGTATCAACAATTATAATCTCGTTAGCAATGGTTTTTACCGAATTTAGGCAATCACCAATCATTTTTTCTTCATTTTTTGCTATTATACAAACAGAAATTGATTTATTATTAAAATTATGTAACAATGTTAGCCCTTAGTTTGTCTATTAGAATACATAAGAAGTGTAATTTATTATAAAATTAAAGTCGTAAATTAGAACTTTTATTTAACTGTAATATTAAATACAAGTTTAAAAGAAACTAATCTGTTGGACGTAATGCAACGTATATAATAAATATTGCACAAATGTAAATATAAGAAAATAAATATAATATAATAAGAATTATGAATAAAATATATATAATTGGATTGATGTTGTTTGCTACTGTTATTACATCACAGACATTCGATAACTTAGAGCAAAACCCGAGTCAGTTTCAAGTGATTCAAGAAATATTACAAGAAGATTTGATAGGTGACCAATCATTGGACACTATCAAAGGTTGGAAGCAATTCAAACGATGGGAATGGTTTTGGGAGCAAAGACTATATGGTCAAAAAGAATTGCCAGATGCAATGAAAATAAAAAAGATGGCTGAAAGTTATTCTCAATTAGAAAATAGTAAGCTCAGTCAGATTCAATCAGTTACTTGGGAAAAGTATGGGCCATTTGAAACACCAGGTGGTGGAACTAGGACTCAAGGCGTTGGAAGAGTAAATGATATTGCAATTTCTCCCACAAGTAACTTAGTTATGATTGCCGGGGCTGCATCTGGTGGTGCTTGGAGAACAACCAATGCTGGGCAATCTTGGATTGAAATTGATATGACAGATCAACTATCATTAGGAATATCAGATATTGAGTTTGCTCCATCTGATGATAATATTGTTTACTTGGCTACAGGTGATGCTAATGGGTCATTGGGATCTAATGCAGACTATTATTCTGTTGGACTGCTCAAATCTACTGATGGTGGAGTAACATTTAAAACAACATCAATATACTATGAACTACGTGAAAGTAAATCACTTACACAAGTGTTAGTTCATCCACAAAATCCGAATATAGTATTAGCTTCAAGTAATGAAGGAATATTTCGCTCGGAAGATGGTGCAGAAACGTGGGAACACGAATTTAGCTCTAACACAATCAAAGATATGGAATTTCATCCCACAAATCCTGACATGATATATTCAGTAACAATGACTAGATCAGGAAGTAATTCTATATATATATCCGAAGACAATGGGAAAACTTGGAGTTTATCACGATTAGTGAGTGGTGCTATAAGAACAGAAATGGCGGTAACACCTGCTGCCCCAGATAATCTTTATATAATTTCAGCTGGTCAAAGCAGACAGTTTAATACATTTGAAGTATCAGAAGATAAAGGTAAAAGCTGGACAGTTATGGCAACACAAAGTAGTGCTGGCAACATATTGGGTTGGAATGAAGGTGATGATTTGAATGTTGGACAAGGTAATTATGATTTGGCAATTGCAGTCAACCCTACAGATAAAAATGATGTATATATAGGTGGTGTAAATATATGGCACTCTGTGAATGCTGGTAAAAATTGGAATCTTTATACACATTGGTACGGTGGGTTCGAAAGACCAGGAGTACACGCAGATCAACACCAACTCACTTTTACTCCAGATGGAGATTACTTATATGTCGGAAATGACGGTGGCGTTTATAGAAACAATGCTGGAACTGGAATGTGGGAAGATTTGAATAATGGAATGGACATAACTCAATTTTATAGGTTAGGTGTTTCACAATCTTCTGCTTTTGATGTAATTTCGGGAGCACAAGACAACGGTACTGCTAGGTTCAATGGAGTTACGTGGAATAAGGCCTTCTCTGGAGATGGTATGGAATGTGCAATTAATCCAACAAACCCCGATAGAGTTTATGTATCAACATACAATGGTAATTTGAGATCTTCAACTAATGGTGGGCAAAGTTTTAGGTCTATGATTAATTCAAATATACTGCTTCAATTATATGACGAAGCAGAGACTGGTGCTTGGGTAACTCCATATATTATTAATCAAAAAGACTCAAAATATATGTATGCTGGATTCAATAATGTTTGGAAAAATGATAACTATGGTGATAGGTCTAATTGGTCTAAGATTTCAACATTTGGCGATAATACTGGAAATAATATTGTTTCTTTAGCTATTTCTGATGAAAATGATGACTATATTTATGCTGGTACAACAGGAATAATGAGAAGAACTACGAATGGTGGTGGTAGCTGGGATATAATTCATAATTCGAGTAACGCTATTACTTATATTGCTGTAAATCCATTAAATCCTAATCAAGCATATATAACCAAATCTGGTTATGGTAACAATGATAAAGTCCTATTTTACGATGGTGATGAATGGATTGATATTTCTGGAAATTTGCCTTCAATCCCTGTTAATACAATTGTAATAGAAGACCCAATAAAGCAGTCAATATATATAGGTACTGACATAGGTGTTTTCTATTCTGATTTGAATACTGGTTATTGGAAAAAGCTTGAAGGTGAAATGCCCAACACAATTGTAAATGAATTAGAAATACACAGAAATTCAGGAAAGTTATATGCTGCTACTTATGGTAGAGGACTGTGGCGAACTGATTTATTAGGTTGCGAGTCTAATAAGTTGGAAGTACAAGTAATAGGAGATTTAGAGTTTTGCCAAGGGGATTCTGTAATTTTAGAATCTGTAACTGATTTACCTAATTACAAATGGAATACTGGTGAAACTACTAAGAGAATAGTCGTAAAAGAATCTGGCAACTTTGTACTAACTAACTCTTCTGAAGAATACTGTATAGACAAATCTGATATTGTAAAAGTAAATGTATTTAGCTCAAGTGAAAGGATGATTTCTGCTGGTGATGGAATTGCATTTTGTGATGGTATTGATGAGTTGAGATTAGGAATACCTTTTATCTATCAAAATGTAGAATGGTCAACTGGCGAAACAAAAAAATTCATAAGAGTAAGTGTGCCTGGCGAGTATGTAGTTTCGGCCGTAGGTGCAAGTGGATGTGTTGTAAAGGATACAATAATATTATATGAATCTTCACTAAGCAAGAATATTGAAATAAGTAAAAATGGGAATACACTATCTGTACCAGAAGGATATAATTATAGATGGTTTCTAAATGACACTATAATTCCTTCGAGTGATGTAAGTGAATTAGAAATTACTGAATCTGGTACTTACAGAGTTGAAATAGAAGACGAATATGGTTGCTCGGTTGACCCAGTAGCTGTAGAGGTTATTACTCACGTAACTAACTTGGAAGAATTAATTGCTGTTGAATTGTATCCAAACCCAACTAAGAATAATCTTAGTATTAAGATAGGAAAAGTAAATTCCCAAACAGTATATTTTGAATTATTTAACTCTAGTGGTGATTTAGAATACAGGAAAACATTAAGTTCAAATAGATTACATGATTTGGATGTAAGTGAATACAGTAGCGGTTCTTATTTTGTAAAAATCACTATTAACGAGAAACAATACTTCCACAAACTTGTGATAACGAAATGATAACCACAATAAGGGGAAGAATAATACAGAAGTCCCCTACATTTATCGTAATAGATGTAGGGGGATTAGGACACAAAGTCAATATTTCAATGGCAACTTATGAGACATTACCTACTATGGATAGTGAAGTCTTTTTGTTTACAGAGTTGATAGTAAGGGAAGACAGCTTTACACTTTATGGATTCAGTAGCGAAGAAGAGCGAAAGCTATTTAATTTATTGATTTCAGTATCAGGTATTGGTCCCAAGAGTGGAATAGGAATATTATCTGGCACAAGACAAGACGAGTTCAGAAATGCAATATTAACTGGTGATACTGCATTCTTAAAAAAACTACCAGGAGTAGGGAAGAAGACTGCTGAAAGACTAATTGTAGAGCTAAAAGACAAGTTCGATGGTCAATTAGTGAATACAACAGCAACAAGTAATACTTCAAATATTACAGAGGATGCAACACTGGCTCTGATTAGTTTAGGATACAAGCAAGCAAGTGCTACTAAACTTGTGAGTCAAGCAATAAAATCTACTGATTCGAAGATAGAAAAATCCGAAGAATTAATTAAATTAGCACTTAAATTTTCGATGAAATGATACTTGTAATACCCACAGTTTTCATTAGGAACGGTAAATCTATCTATTCTGTTACCGGCTTAGAAGGGTTAGATAGGTATGAAGATTACCTAAAGCAAAACCCTTTGGAACTAATTAAGATACTCCGCGAGGAAAATAATAAAACTCTGCTTATTGATTCTGATAGTTCTGAAGAATCACAGAAGTTGATAAAGTCGATAGTAGAACTGCTCGATATCCCAATTCAAATTTTGTTCAACAAGTATTCAACCAGAGAATATATTGAATCAATTTCCAAACTTAATATATATAGAGTCTTTTGCGATATAGAACAAGTTGGGACTATAAGTCCTCAATTTATTAACACTGTTCCGGTGATAAAATTAAATGAATATAATTATAATATCTGTACAAATCATAATAGAATAATGATAGATGCGAAAGGTATTGCACTATCAAAAATTGAGATAGAAGGCAATTGTAAAATTTCAATAATTAATGCCAAATCAGACACCGAATCACTAACAAAGTTACATATTTCTAATAGTCCAGTTGATAGTGTATATCTCGGAAAAGAGTATTATGGTGTTAATTTTGTTGGTCAAATACTGTGGAGAAAAGCAGAATTGGAACAATTGTCAAGATAAATTCTGAACAATTCTATTAAATTTCAAAAAAAATTGTATTTTGCATCGATACGAATACAATATTTGAAAACCTTAATTTAAAATTTTGGAGAAGGGTAACATGCCTCAATTTGAATTTGACGGCCAATTGATTGAAACAAAACCGGGTAAGACCATAATAGAAGCAGCTTACGACAATGGTTCAGCTGTTCCTCATTTCTGTTGGCACCCAGAATTATCAGTCGCAGGTAACTGCCGAATGTGCCTTGTGCAAGTTGGTATGCCGGCCAGAGATAGAGACGGTAACTTCGAGAAAGATGAAAATGGCGAAAAGAAGATAAATTTCATTCCCAAAATGCAAATAGCATGTGCTACTCCTGTACAAGATGGTATGGTTGTAAAATCAATATCGGACGAAGCAGTAGAATCACAAGAAGCAGTAATGGAGTTTTTGTTAATTAATCACCCATTAGATTGCCCAATTTGTGATGAAGCGGGTGAATGTAAACTTCAAGAGTATTCATTCAAGCACTCCAAAGGACAAAGTAGATTTGAAGAAGAAAAGAATCATAAGCCAAAAAGACAAGTTTGGGGACCAAATGTAGTTTTTGATGCAGAAAGATGTATTTCTTGTTCCAGATGTATAAGGTTTGCAAAAGAAGTAGCAGAACAAGATGTGCTGACATTCGTTCAGAGGGGAGACCACGTAACAATAGAATTGTTTGATGGCACTGTGTTCGACAATCCTTACTCAATGAACGTGATTGATATTTGTCCAGTAGGAGCATTAACTAGCCCTGATTTCAGATTTGAAGCAAGGGTATGGGAAATGAGTTCAAATGAGAGTATTTCTCATTTTGACGGCACTGGAACTAATATTAATATAGGTGTTAGAAATAATGAAATTATGAGACTTACACCTAAAACCAACATGCACGTTAACAAATATTGGATGCGTGATGATGCAAGGTTGAGTTATGAATTTGTAAATAAGAACAGAGTAGTAAAGCCATTAATAAATTATGATGGCGTTCAAGAAGAGGTTGAGTGGGACGAAGCTGTTGCAGAAGTAACAAGCAGACTGAATAACTTCAGAAAAGATCAGATTGTATATGTTGCATCATCTAAAGCAACTAATGAAGATAATTATCTATTCTCTAAATTCGCCAAAGAAGTGTCTGATGCTGATAATGTAGTTTACTTTAGCCACACAGATGAATCAAGAAAAGATGAACTTTTAGGCGTTACAGACCTTACTCCAAATACTAAAGGAGTGGAAGCACTTGAAATTACAAAAGATTCGCAAATTAAAGCAGACAACTTACTTGAAAAATTAAAATCAGGTAAAATTAGAGCTATGTATGTGATGGAAGAAGACTTTGGAGACTACCCAGAAATATTAGAAAACTTAGATAAACTTAGTGTCCTGATTGTCCATGCTTATAACACAAACAAAGAAATTGTGAAGAAAGCTGAGATTGTATTACCTACATCTACATTTGCAGAAATAGAAGGAACTTATACTAACTTAGAAGGTAGAGTTCAACACTTTACTCCAGCGTTAGTAACAAGAGAAAACTTCAGGTTTATGGGAATGAAGATGAGTAGATTAGATAAGTTTGGTGCTGACAACGACAGATGGACTCAACACGAAATAAGAGACACGAAACAAAGCTGGAAGATTTTACAAAAACTAGCTCAAGCTATGGGTTCCAAATGGAATTATAAAAACTCGAGCCAAGTTTTTGATGAAATTGTAGAAAATTACGAACAGTTTAGTGATATGAATTACAAGAAACTTGATGAATACCAAGGACTTAATTTAGGAAAGGGTAACAATCCAGATAAGAAAAAAGTAAATTATATTTCGCATTACTTAAAACCACAACAAACGCAGAAAGTTGTAAAATATAACGGCTAAAACAACATGAGTGATTTAACATTTTTACTTATTGAATTCGGTATAAAGGCATTTGTAATTGTCAATATTGTATTGGTAATGGCATCTGTTGAAGTGTATTTGGAAAGAAAAGTTTCGGCTTGGATTCAGAATAGAGTAGGACCCAATAGGGTAGGCCCTATGGGTTTATTACAACCAATCGCTGATGTTGTAAAGCTATTTATGAAAGAGGACGTTGTCCCCAAAGCTGCTAACAAAGGTTTTCACAGATTAGCACCATTGCTCACACTTGCTGTAGCTTTGGGTGTTTATGCAGTAATTCCCTATGCACATTATGTTGAAATTGGTGAAAGAACAGTTTATTGGGGGATTGCTCCTAATGTAAATATTGGTGTTCTATTTATATTAGCGATGACTTCTATAGGAGTTTATGGTATCACTTTGGCTGGTTGGGCATCGAACTCTAAGTATTCACTACTTGGTGGACTTAGGTCAGCAGCACAGATGATATCTTATGAGTTATCTATGGGGCTTTCATTGTTAGGTGTAATTCTAATTACTCAAACATTGAATTTGAATGAAATTATAATTTTTCAACGTGATGGATGGTATGGTCTAAGATGGTTAATTTTCTTACAACCACTGGGCTTTTTAATATTTTTAGTTTCTTCTTTTGCAGAAACTAACAGAACGCCTTTTGATTTACCAGAGGCCGAGCCAGAGTTAGTCGGTGGATACAATACTGAGTACAGTGGAATGAAGTTTGGAATGTTCTTCTTAGCCGAATATGCTAACATGGCAACAGCATCTGCATTCTTAGCTTTGCTTTACTTTGGTGGTTGGAGTTTACCTTTCCCAGAATTTTGGGATTCACTGGGCTTAGTAGAAGGTACATGGGGTAGAGTATTACTTCAGTTTGGTTCATTTATGACTAAATTAATGATATTTATACTCTTCTTTATTTGGGTTCGTTGGACTGTTCCAAGATTCAGATATGATCAGCTTATGAATTTGGGTTGGAAAGTGTTACTACCACTTTCAATAATTAATTTATTTGTTACTGCAGCAGTAATTATATTCTTTAATCTATAAAAATCACTTATAATAATGAATAACAGAAAGAATACGGAAGCGGAAAGACTGACATTTTGGGAAAGAATGTATATCCCAGAAATAGCAAGAGGGTTAGGAATTACACTTAAACAAATGTTTAAGCCAAAAGATTTTGTTAGGCAGTATCCCGAGCAAAGATTTGAACCTACAGGTTCGTTCAGAGGAAGACCAGTATTAGTAGAGGAAGACGGGCAAGAAAGGTGCGTTGCTTGTGGACTTTGTGCTAGAGTTTGTCCTGCATTGGCAATAGAAGTACAAGCAGGTGAAACTGCAAAAGATAAAGAAAGGTATCCTGAGAAATTTGAAATAAATATGCTTCGTTGTATTTTCTGTTCCTATTGTGAAGAGGTTTGTCCTGAAGAAGCAATAGTTATGAGCAAGGATTATGAGATAGTTTATACTAGTCCACAAGCTGCAATATTAGAAAAAGATGAACTTCTTGTACCTAAAGCGAAACTTCAAGATAGACTTGAATTTCTTAGACAATACAAATAAACATCTAATAACGTGAACAAAATAACGATAAAAAAGCTAAAACCAACACAATTAAAGTGGCAGTATAACCCCAAAAATTTAAAATTCAAATCTACAAAAGAAGTCGAGCACTTAGACAGAATTGTAGGTCAACCAAGAGCCATAGAAGCTATACAGATGGGTGCTGAACTCCGAGATAGTCGTGGTTACAATGTTTTTGTAACTGGACTTTCTGGTACTGGAAGAATGACCACAGTAAAGCAAATGCTCGAAAAGACACAGACAGAAGGTGAGTGTCCTCAGCTTTTTGATTATTGTTACGTTAACAATTTTGAAAATGAACAAGAACCCTACTTACTAAAGTTAGACAAAGGTCAGGGTTGTGATCTTTCTGATAAAATGGAAGATCTAATTAGTTTCGTTCTAGAAAACTTACCCAAAATATTCGAAGAAGACACTTATCAAGAAGAAAGACAAAGCTTGGTAGATAAATACCAAGAAACTGAGAAAAGTAGATTAGAAAAATTTGACGAAAAGCTCAAGAAAAAGGGCTTTATAAGAGGTCAAGTTGAAGTCCAAAAAGGACAACCTGAGCCAGATATTTTTGTTTTAGTAGAAGAAAAAGCCTACAAAATAGAATCTCTCGAAGCATTGTTCAACGAAAAGAAGATAACTCAAAAACAAGCTGAAAAGTATGTAGAGCAATACAATAAACTTCACGAAGAACTAATTGACATAGCTCAAGAAAGTGTTAAAAAGAACTTAGAATTTCGTTCTGTAATTAATGATTATGACAGAGAGTCAGCGAAGGAATTTTTAGATAGTTCGTTTAGTGAAATTGAAAAAGAATTCAAAAGTAATGAAAAATTATTAAGATACTTTGATGAGGGAAAAAAATTCCTGTTAGATAAATTAAAGTATTTTGTTCCTAGTAGTAGTCAAGCTCAGAACCCGTTAGCTAAATTATCTCAAAAGCAAAATATTGATATTGAATCACGAATCCAAGACATTTTTTCTGTCAACGTTATCTTAGATAATAGCAAAACAGATTGTTCACCAGTTATAATTGAACACAATCCCAATTATGCTAACCTTTTTGGTTCGTTCGAAAGAGTATTGGACACAAAAGGGTATTGGAGAACTGATTTCTCTAAAATTAAAGCTGGGTCTATACTCAAAGCCGATCAAGGATTCCTAATAGTTAGTGCCAATGATTTATTCTCAGAAGCTGTTTCGTGGAAAGCGATAAAAAACGTGTTACTTTATGATGAGCTGAATATTCAAACTTATTCTTCTTATTTACAAATGAGCGAAAGTCAATTAAAACCTGAAACTATTAGTGTCAATGTAAAAGTAATTATTATTGGTGGGCAATCACTTTATAATTATCTATACAGATACGAAAAGGGTTTTAAAAAGATATTCAAAGTGTTAGCTCAATTTGATTATGAAACAGAACGCAACGATGAGATGATCGATAGCGTTGTCCGTTTCATAGCTAAAGAATGCGACGCTGAGGGATTATTACATTTTAAGCCCAATGCGGTTGCTAAAGTATTAGAATGGTCTGTTGAGCACGCTGGGTCCCAAAAAAGAATCACACTTAAGTTTTCTGACATTGCTGACTTGATCAGAGAATCTTCTTATTACGCTAATAAAAAGAACAAAAGATTAGTTGATGTCACAAATGTTGAAGAAGCAATTGATAAGAGAAAATTCAGAAATAATATTATTGACGAAAAAATAATCAACAGAATATTAGATGGCTCTACATTAATAGATACCGAAGGAAGCAGAGTTGGTCAAATAAATGGACTTACTGTTATGAGCACTGGTATAGTTTCATTTGGAAAACCAGCTAGGATTACTGCGGCTATAGGAGCTGGTAACAGAGGTATTATTAATATAGAAAGAGAAGCTCAACTAAGTGGTTCTATTCACAATAAGGGAATTTTAATAATTCAAGGTTTCTTCTTAGAACGCTTTGCCCAACATAAACCACTTTCATTGACAGCTTCTTTGGCATTTGAACAGTCTTATGGTGGTATTGATGGAGATTCAGCTTCTGCCACTGAAATATATGTGCTTTTATCTGCTATTACTAATACTCCTATTAATCAGAATATAGCCATTACTGGATCTATGAACCAGAAAGGAGATATTCAACCCATTGGCGGTGTAAATGAGAAAATCACTGGTTTTTATGAAATATGTAAAAAACGTGGTTTTACTGGAAATCAAGGTGTAATAATACCAAAGCAAAACGTAGATGATTTGATGTTATCAGATGAAATAATAGCATCAGTTAAGAAGGGGGAGTTCTCTATCCACTCAATTTCCAAAATTGAAGATGGTGCTAAAATTTTGATGAATAAAGATTTTGGATTCCCAGATAAAGATGGGAGTTACAAAAAAAATACTTTAATGTGCGGTGTGAAAAGCAAATTAGAAGAACTGTCTAAAAATTCTAAAACTAAGATATTGAAAAATGCAGAATAATAATGTAAAAATAGCACCTTCACTACTTTCTTGTGATTTTGCAAATTTAGAAAATGAAGTGAAAAAATGTGAGCAACATGGCGCCGACATTTTACATGTTGACGTTATGGACGGACATTTTGTACCTAATATCACAATTGGTCCCTTGATAGTAGAGGCAATTAGGCCTCATTCCACTTTGCCAATTGATTGTCATTTGATGATTGAAAACCCTGATAATTACATAGAAGCATTTGCCAAAGCTGGTGCAGATTATATTTCAGTCCATGCTGAAGCATGTAACCACCTTCATAGGTCTTTGTCGTTGATTAAAGAAAACGGTTGTAAAGCAGGGGTTGTGTTGAATCCCTTGACTCCAATCGAATATGCTTTGGAAGCAGCAGAATATGTTGACTTTGTATTGTTAATGTCTGTTAATCCTGGATTTGGAGGACAATCATTCATTGAAAACTTTCTTGAAAGATGTAGAATATTACGTGATTACTTAGATGAAAATGCTCTATCACATGTTGAGATTGAGGTAGATGGGGGTGTAAATGCCACCAATATTGAAAAAGTAGTCAATGCAGGTGCTAATATGATAGTGTCTGGCTCTGGACTGTTCAAAGGTGACTTTGCAGAGAATATGAAAAATATGCGTTCTGCAATTACATCAAGTTAAATATTATTGAAATATGGTGTGTAACACCACTCCCTAATATATATTCATTAGATATAGAATAATCGAAATTGATACCATAATCCGTTGAGTTTATCTCTGGTCTCAAACTTATTCCAGCACCCCATATATTCGCTGGCATAAGTGTTGGCTTACCTTCTTTTTCACCGTATATGTTAACGCCTCCTCTTAGTGCAATTATTTGTGTAGGAACTAATTCAAAGCCAAGTATAAAGTTAGGTGATATGTCATTCTCTCTATAATGTGAATCAAAACTTAACATCAAGTAGTTACTTGCAGGTATAATTAATGTGTCTATTTCTCCAGTTACAGAAGTTTTTCTTTCTATTGTTTCTTCATTAAGTCCAAACTCGAATGCTACCCCTGCTTTCAGCACAACGGGTACTATGTCTTCTGTGCTATTGAGTGTATTCCATTTCATTTTTGCACCAAGGTTTTGAATCGAAGCACCAAATGAAAATAAATCCATAACATTAAACTTTGTCCCTAGGTCAAAAGCAACTCCAGATGCACTAGTATTGCTTCCAGTTAATTGGTGCCCTAAGTATTTGAATGTCGCACCAAATCCGAAATCTTGCGCAGCATAAGCACCAGATAAATTAGCTGAATATTGCCAATCCCTTCTATCACCTAGCGGGTTACCCATAACATCTCTTGCAGTAAATGCTCCAGATGTAAATGAATTTAGCCCAATACCAATACCAAAATTTTCCCCTAATCCTTGACCATAAGCCAAATTGGAATGTAATCTTCCAATTGCTGGTACTGATACAGAAGTAACAAACATTGGTTTATTGAGTAAGAATCCGACACCAGCTGGGTTTATGAACACCGCGTTGGGGTCATTGATAACTGCAGTATAAGCTCCTGCCATACCATTTATTCGAGCAGATGTGTTTCTATTCAAATAAGCAGAAGAATATCCACCATTCTGACTTTGTGAAAATGACGTATAAGATGTGGTAAATGTAACTGCTATTAAAATAGCAATTATATTAATATTGACTAATATTCTCATATTTCTACCTAGAGATAGTAAATTTCTCTGCATCTCGGAAGTTTGGTCCTTCCAAAATACATAAATAAAGTCCGTTTGGTAGATTTGAAGCATCGAATGGATACTCTGGTCCTTCTGTAGCAACCCCAATAAATACTTCTTTTACTAGGTTGCCTAACATGTTGAATACTAAAAGCTTTATACGTATGTTGTATTCAGAAAGTGATATTCTGACATTGAAATCTATTTGATCTCTGCTATATAAAGACACAATCTCATTCTTTATTGTGCTATCAGCTTCTTGTTCTACCTTAGGAACTATTGACTTATTATATTTACTATCAATATTTGTGCCATGAGGTGAGGAATTAACCAATGTTGAATTGTTTTGAAGATTTACTTTATTTACAGACTTATTACTCTCCTTCGCAGAAAGTGCAATAGATATGGACAGTGCTAGTAATAAAATAAGTAAAGTGTGTTTCATTTAGAAAGTAATATATTAATCTATTTATTACTAACGAAATACTTTCTGAAAAGTTTTGATTTGGAGCTACTTTTTAATTGGTCTATTTTTTCTATGTCAATGTTGGAATTAGGACTTAGGGATATTCTCTCAATACTATTTTTATATTCAATTTTATCATCAACATTACTCAATTCAAAGTTTGAATTTTTCCTAAACTCACTTTTCTTATAATTTGAAGTGGACTTAATTATTGTTTCTGATACACCAACAGTTCTATCATAAACTAAGGATTCAGGTTTACTTACTTTTGTTTCTTTTTTTAATTCATTCTCAAAATTATTTCTGGCTTTATCCTTCTGTTTTTCTAATTTTAGCTTTCTCCACTTCAAATAATATGCAAAAACAAATAGTACTATAAGAATAAAACCAATAAGAGCATATATAGCCAAGTTTTTTATTTCAGTAGTATTTGTACCTATTGAGTCATTGCTAGAATTATTTGTTAAGTTTTGCTTTCTTTCAGTCGTATCAAATAAGTTTGAGAACTTCTTCTGTTCAGAATTGCTCTCTAAACTCGCGACACCTGAACTATCAATTATTTCTTCATAGTCATCCAAATTCAGATTACTAGTATCAAATATCAATTTTGGGTAAGTGTAATTACTGTCCTTGATACTTAATTTATCTAAAAATCTTTGATTATAATAGTTTGCTTTGGTTGTGTCACCATTTTGAAAATGAATTTGGCTTAGTGCGGCATATACATCAGGAAGATAGCTGTTGTTGCGAGCAGCAAGAAGTAAGTTCTCATAACTTAGCAAAACGCTATCTTGAAATAAATAAACAAGTCCTTTAATTCCAGTTAGATATTTTTCAGAGTTCACTTTACTAAAATTGTAAATTGCTTCATCATATAGCTTACTATCATAAGCAAATAGGCCATCTCGATAATCTTCTTCTGCTTGACTAATTCCTTCCCATCTGAAGCTTTCTATAACCAATGAGTTTGAGTAAGGTAACTGGTAAGTATTATAGCCCGAGCTATTAGTGAGAATTAAGTTTAATTTGACATTATTATCATTAGTAGATACGAATATCTCTTTTTGTAAATCTGATCTTAGTTTTATACTATTGTCATCTATTGAGTTGGAAACACTCAGGATATTTAATGTAATATTCTTTTTGTCTTCCGAAAGTTGTGTGGTATAGTTGAACTGTTCGGTGCATCTAATGAGAGTTATGTCATTGTCCAATTTGATTATATCAACTAACTCATTGGTAAGCAGTGTGCTCGAAAAAATAAAAAATAATATCGTAACTAATAATTTCATTTAAAATATAACCTTGATAAAATAACCAAATTCAGGTGAGTACTTTATACTTAATTTGGTACCAATATGATTTAGAGTGTTATCAGTAATAACCAAATCATCTGGTATTTCTTGTTCAGTTAACTTTTCTGGACTGGATATATTATTAATGGTATAGTGTTCTAGCCCTAAATAGAATGAGATTTGTTTGCTATTAAACTTTGATTTACCTACAATATTCAAACAATTGAATGCTAAGTTAGATGAAACTAAATAATCGATAATACTTAGAATGGCATTATAAAGTACATCTTGATTTTTGTTTAATGATAGATTTTCCAAATTACTCATATGAACATCAATTTCAACCTCATTGATTTTATGATGAAGTAGGTTAAGTATATCATTTGTTATGGCATCAATATTAGTTTCAGAATTAGATGCAATTAATTTGGTTTGTAAAGAATAACTAAGATTATATATATCATCAACTTCTGAAGTGATTTTTTTTAATCTAGTGAAATACATATTTGAATCGGAATCTAAAAGATTTAGATTACTTTTTAATATTGATACAGATTCAATTATATTCTCAGCAGTAGATTTTATTACTGTTTTGCAGTTGATTAACTCTGGGAGTTCATTAAGTTTATCAGATAAAATAACATTCTGATTCTTATGAAATTCTAATTCTTTGTTTTTAACAAACAATTCTAGTTTAACGCAATATTTATTTATTATATCATTATAGCTTGATGCTTTTTTGTCATTAAATTCCAATCGACTACTTTTACTCAGTGATATATAATATCCAATAAACTCATCCGCAAATAGTATTGGAGTAATAAATATAGATGATTTGCCATAAGAGTGGAAAGGGGAGGGGACTATCTGGTTTACTTTTGATTCACGAACCCACGATAATATTCCTTCTTCTTCCAAATACTTAGTTTCTTTGTCTAATAAGACTGTGTCTATGGTATCTTGATTAATAAATTTGGAATACCCTTCGTTAGTTATAAATAATTTGGATTCAATAATATCGAATTTATGTTTCAAGCAAAGTCGAATATTTTTATTTAATTCAATAATGTCACTAGAAGTAATAATCTTACTTTCGTAATTGTATTCTCCTTCAAGTTTTTTTTGTGATTTTAAATATTTTCTATTGCCTGTTTTATTATTCATCTATAATTCTGTAAATAATATATTATTCTCATATAGCTTCACTAAGTCTTGTTGAATTAGGTAAATAGAGCTTTCGGTGTCCATGTTGCTTTCGTCATCATCTAAAAATAAGTCAGGACTAATGAAAAGATCGGAATCATTGCTTTCTGGATTCCAGTCCATAAATCCTATTTTTTTAGCAAAGTATTCGGACAATGCTAATGAAACTGTCAAAGGTTGTTCATTTATAACATTTTCAACATCTACAGTATTAAAATAGTAGTGATGATTTTTAATAGCTGTACACATCTTGGAAGGTAAATTCCATTTGTCTGCTAACCACGATGCAACCTCAGCGTGATTACTATTGAATACCTTTTGTTCTGCATTTATTAGACTATAATTTTCATTCTCTTCTAATTCTTCAAAAACTTGTTCATATTCATCTTGAAAATACATGTTTAATAATACTACACCCATATCGTGCATAAGACCAGTGATAAAAGCTTCTCCCAATGGCTTATAATCCATTTTGGCAGCAAAATATTTGGTAGCAGTAGCACAGAATATACTGTATTTCCAATAACTTTCCATATTTATCAAACTATCAGCTTTACTTACGAATATTCGTTTAACCAATATACTTGTTACTATGTCTTTAATAGTATTTAGACCAATCAATGCAATTGCTAACTCAATTGTCGATATTTTACGTGAAAATCCGTAATAGGGTGAATTAGCTACTCTTAGTAATCTGGTTACTAACATTTGATCTTTTTCTATCAAGTTTGCCAAATTTTTAGATGTCATATTTTCTTTGTCTAACATACTAATTATTTCCGTCAACACATGTGGCATAGACGGCAAATCTTCTATTCTCGATAGTCTTTTTATAATTGTTTCGCTAAGCATTCTCATAATCGTTTATTCTAACTCTCAATTTTTTAATAACTTCAGAGTGAATTTGACTCACCCTACCTTCAGTTACATCAATCAGCTTGCCAATTTCTTTAAAAGTTAGATTTTCATAATAATAAAGTGCAATTACTAGTCTTTTTTTGTCAGGTAATTCCTTTAAGTACTTCTTAAGAATATGAACCTTCTCAGTTTCAATTAATTCTTCTAATTGATTAGATTCATCACTATCTGTTATATTTTCTATTACATCATAACCGTCATCATCGTTACTATTGTCACTGTCAATAAATGAATAATTAGTTCTAGAAACTTCCATAGCGTGTAGGTAACTATTATATTGCTCAGAAGTTATTCCTAATTTCCTAATAATCTCATTGTCACTTACTTCTACTCCTTGTTCTTTCAAGACTTTTTCTTTTATAACATTGACATCGTTGACTTTTTTTCTTGCTGTTCTCGAAAGCCAATCGAGCTTACGAAGTTCATCTTGAATTGACCCACGCACTCTTGTTATAGCATAGCTCTCAAATTTTACATTTTTACTCAAGTCAAATTTGTCTATTGATTCACTTAGTCCAATGATACCTATGTTTACCAAATCCTCTCTATCTAATATAGAATTATTAGGTACACCCAATTTGTTAACTACATATTGAACTACCCATGAGTATTTTTTAAATATCTCATCTTTAATTTTCTTAGATTTATTTTCATTATACCTAAGCCATATAGAGTCAGTTTTAGCCATAATTTATTTATTCAAATTCCTCAGTCTCATTTATTATCCTTTCCATATCATCGTCATCGTCAAAGGAACTATTCCCAGAGTGGTTAGAGTCGTTCTCATTAGTTTTTAGTCTATATACTCCATAGAAAAATATTAATACTATTAGACCAATGCCAACATAAATAGTAGAAAAAATTAGAAACGCTCTATAGCCACTTTCTACAATATCTAATTCGGAACCAAAATAGAAAAATATGAAGCCAATAATCATAAAAATTAAAGCTGCGTAAAGAAGTGATTTAAAAGGGGAGAGAACAATTTTATTAGCTCTTTTTTGTTCTGTCTTTTGCTTTTTTTTCAGTTCTTTTTCTTTCTCTTGTTGAGCTTTTGTATCAACATTCTTTGATTTTGCTAATTGATTCTCGTCCATACTATTGTTCTAACATTATAGGTTTTAAATAATTAACAAGTTTCTTGCTAATGTCTATTATATTTTCAGTTATTTGACTATCTCTATTTGAATTAGTAATTAATTCCTGATTCTGAATTGATATTCTTACCTCTCTGTCATAAGTAATATACCCAAAGTTACTATATTCCTTATCAAGAAATCGTACAGTTGCTTTATTAATTTTACTTTTTATTTCTTCATAATCTTCAGAATCGATTACATTATTTACCAAAATACCGATTTTTTCATTATCAACAAATGGATTGATAAGCTTTAGCAGTCCATAAGAATCTACAATTGAAGTTGGTTCATCAGTTACTAACATAAGTGTTAAGTCAGACATAATACAAGATTGCAAAACTACTTGATCAGCACCAGGCATAGTATCTATTATTACATAGTCATATTTATTTAACTCTTTAATCTCTTCATATATTTCCACAAACTTTTTACTGTGGTCATCATTTTCCCTATCGCTCAGTGGACTATCAATTATCAAATGGAAATTATTATTTACTTTGAATATTATTTCTTCAAATTTTAAGTTCCCATTCAAGTAATCGTTTAATCTAAATATTGGATCAACACCTATTATCAAATGTAGATTTGGAAAATTCAAATTAGAATCCCAAAGAAGCACACTAGCATCTTTTGAAATCACATTAGCAAGGTTTGCAGCTACAAAGCTCTTGCCGACTCCACCTTTGCCGCTACAAACAGTTATGAATTTTGTTTTAACTGACATTTTCCACCAAAAATTTCATTAAAACAGATTGATCAAACACTTCAAAATCATCAGGTATATTTCCACCATTTGAATAAAAAACTAATGGTTTTCCTGAATCAAGAATTGAATCTATTGTACTCTGTATGGTTAAGTGTTTGTCAATAAATGTGAGTGCTAAGTAATTATAATTATATTCGTTTAAGCATCGTTTTAAATAATTACTACTTAGCGTTGTTTGTAACACTAAAATATTTTCTATCTGTTTATTTAAAGATTTAACTTCACTATCACAATCGATTAGAACTAAGTCATAACCTTTACTTTTCTTTAAGGACTCATTCAAATCATCAATTTTATCTACAGATTTGTAATCGGCTTCAATTGATTTAGCTTGAGCTTTTAAAACCTCTTTGTCACCAAAGTTATAGTTATTTGCATTAATTATTAAGATTTTAGAAGAATGTATAATTTTATGTATGGTTGCAAACTTAAGTAATGTGCTAGTCTTACCAGAACCAGAAGGGCCAATGAAACTATATATTTTTTGAGATAATTTTTTATCTAATAAATTAGTGTGACTAATTTTAGATGCAATCAAGTTAAGTGCCTCGTCTAACTGTATCTCATCTTCTATATCCCTACTCAACTCTTTAATTATACCTATTGCAAAATTGTCATCATAACCTAAATCAATTAGCCGTTTGTAAATAATGTGAGAGTTGTTATCCAAATACTCCAACAGGGGATACGTCAACTGCGTAACTATAGAATTCAATCTATCATTGTTATTACTATTTCTACTATAAGTAGAATCACTATTACTTGTAATTAGTTCTTTTGTCTGCTCTTTTTTATTGTCAATTGCAGCTACAATTTCTAAAATCTCAGTATTGTTTTTATCATCCTTTACAGTCCTAGTAGATAATATAACAGCATCTTCACCAAGCTTCTCCTTGATGAGTTGTTTACCTTCTGCTAGGTTTTTTGCTGCTATTTTTTTTATTCTCATAAATACTAAATTTAATAATTAATTAATATGTTTTAACAATTTATAAAATATTCTTAATAATTAGTCATCATATCTTTCATTTTCTATTATTACTAGCACAAATTATACCATAATTGATGGAATTGATGCAGAATAGTAAAAAGCTACTAAATTCTAAATGTTGATAAATATCAACTCAAGTAATATACCTAAAGTTAATTAAATAGAATAATTTTTATTAATTTTGGGAACTTAAAAATAATTAAAATCTGAAATGAGTTTGAATATAAATTTTTCTGAAACTACGTTCGATAATAAGCACCGCGAATTTGACCAATTCGATGAAATATCTACAACAATAAGGCAAGATATCATTAAAAGTCTTGTATTAGCTAAATCTGGTCACCCCGGCGGCCCGTTAGGAATTACAGACGTTATGTCTGTATTATATTTTGGGGGGCAGATGAAGTATGATAGTTCAAATCCTGACTGGAACAATAGAGACAGATTTGTACTCTCTGCTGGACACATGGCACCAGTTCAATATTCTGTATTAGCGAGAGCTGGGTACTTTCCGACTGAAGAGTTGAAGACTTTAAGAAAATTTGATTCTAGGCTGCAAGGCCACCCTGGGTTAGATGTTGAACTGCCCGGTATTGAAACTTCTTCTGGCTCACTTGGTCAAGGTGTGTCTATTGCTGTTGGTATGGCAATGTCTGATTACTTGATTGATAAAAATGATAGGAAGGTGTATTGTATAACCGGTGATGGAGAACTGCAAGAAGGTGCAAGTTGGGAAGCAGCTATGGCAGCAGGTAGTCACAAATTGAGTAACTTCTGTTGGATAGTTGACAATAATGATTGTCAAATAGATGGTAGAGTGGAAAATATTCTTTCTGTTTATCCTTTGAAAGAAAAATTTGAAGCATTCAATTTTGATGTAATTGAAATTGATGGTCATAATTATAAAGAAATTATAGCTGCATTTGAAAAGTTTGAAGAGAATAGAAAAAATGGCGGAAAGCCAACTTGTTTAGTTGCTAAAACTTTTATGGGTAAAGGTGTTTCATTTATGAATGATAAATATCAATGGCACGGCAACCCACCAAATGAAGAGGAAGCTGAGAAAGCATTAAGAGAGTTAGTATAGATATGTATAAGTATTTCTATATATTAATTATTTTATTAGTAATTGGTTGTTCTGAGAACAACAAACAGCCAGAAGTGGATAGTAAAATTCAATCTGATAAAAAGCAGACCGCTATAAAATCAGATGAGGTAAATACCAATATTACTGATTTTAAAATTAATGAAGATGTACCTAAGAATAAAGACAATAGTTCAGAGTTCATTGAAGAAGAAGGAAAAGTATTTGTATCACCTACGAAGCTATTTAATTATTATCCCTTGCAATTCGAAAACTTAAAGTTAAGTAAGAATTCAAGTGGTGTTAGTTCTAGTGGCTTAGGTAAATACACCACTTCAACTGGAGTAATGCGATTAGGTGAGAAGTATTTGAGATTACGTTTATCAGATTTTTATGATGGAATCTATTTTCCTGAATTGAATCTTGTTCAAAATGTACCTCCTGATGACGCCAATTACAATTATAAAGTAATTAATGAGAAAGAGTATATTGGTTTTATTCAATGGCACAACGCAGCTGATTATGGTATAATAAATGTATTTATTTATGACAGGTTTAACTTGTTTATAGAAATAGATGGTTATCCTGAATTGAGTGAAAAATACAAAGAACTAATTGAAAAATTTGATTTAAAAAAACTAAAAAAAGTTAAGAATAGTAATGGCTAAAATAGAACAATACGGTAGTAAGACTACAAGAGACGGTTTCGGACATGGATTGATGGAACTAGGCGAACGAAATGAAAATGTCGTTGCCATAGGTGCAGATGTAACTGGCTCAGTTAAAACTTCCTATTTCAGAGATAAGTTTCCAGATAGATTTATTTCAGTCGGTGTAGCTGAGCAAAACGCTACAACAATAGCTGCTGGTTTGGCTTTATCGGGTAAAATACCATTTTTCTCCAGTTATAGTGCATTCGCTGCATTCAGAAATGCTGATCAACTAAGAGTGTCAGTTTGTTATAATGAAGCAAATGTAAAAATTGGTGGTGGTCACTCAGGTATTACTGTTGGACCAGATGGAGCAACTCACCAGTCCTTAGAAGAAGTTGCGTTCTTAAGAACATTACCAAACTTAACATTAGTTTGCCCCGCAGACTATGAACAAGCAAAGAAAGCAACTATTGCAATTGGCGAGATGGTAGGTCCAGCATATATTCGATTTGGACGACCTTCAGTACCAATGTTTACTAAACCAGAAGATGAATTTGTAATAGGTAAAGCTGATGTTTTACAACAAGGTACTGATGTTTCATTAGTAGCTAATGGCATTATGGTTTGGGAAGCGATCAAAGCAGCTGAAGCACTGAAAGAAAGACACAATATAAACGCTGAAGTTATTAATAATCACACTATCAAGCCAATAGATGAAAACACATTAGTTGAATCTGCTAAAAAATGTGGAGCAATTGTGGTTGCCGAAGAACATCAAGTTCACGGTGGTTTGGGTGGTGCTGTTGCAGAAGTCATGGCTAAGAACTATCCTGTACCAATGGAAATAGTTGGAATGAGAGATACATTTGGTGGTAGTGGAGAGCCATTTGAACTAATGGAGAAATATAAATTAACTTGGCGTGAAATATATGCTTCTGCATTAGTAGCTATTGATAGAAAGACTAATAATAACTATGGTGTTAGAAAGTTGAAAGATATCGCTGAGTATTCAGATAATTTATAGTAAAAAAAAGTTAGAAATATTATAGGCGGTTCGTAGAATCGCCTTTTTTTTATATGAATATTGAAATAAATGATAATATATTAAAAACTATTGGCTCAATTGCTGACGAACAATCTTATGAAATTTACATAATTGGTGGATATGTAAGAGATAAGATTTTAGGTATTAGGAAAACCGATTATGATATTACAGTTGTTGGTGATGCAATAGAGTTTGCAAATATAGTTGCCAATGAACTTAACACAAAAGTCGTGGAATACCCCCGGTTCAGAACGGCATTAGTCCCTTATCGCAAAGTACAGATTGAGTTTGTAGGTACTAGAGTAGAAGAATATACAGAAGGTTCACGCAAACCTAAAGTAGTAGAAGGTAGTTTGTACGATGACATTAAGCGAAGAGATTTTACAGTTAACACACTAGCAGCTTCTCTGAACAAAAGTAAATATGGTGAAGTTATTGATAAATTTGATGGCTTGAAACATATTGAAGAAAGGATTTTAGTTACCCCATTAGACCCTATTGTTACTTACAAAGATGATCCACTTAGGATGATGAGGGCTGCTCGATTTGCTTCTCAGCTCCAATTTGATATTGAAAATGAATCATTTGAATCGATAAAGTTAGTTGCACCAGAAATAAAAAATATATCACAAGAAAGAATAACTGATGAGTTTTTCAAAATATTGAAGACAAAAAAGCCAAGCATTGGGCTCAATGTTTTAATGGATACTGGTTTGTTGGAAATTATATTTCCTGAAGTATATAATCTGAGAGGAGTTGATACCGTAGAGAAAAATGGTAGAATATTTGCTCACAAGGATGTTTTTTATCACACTTTGGAAGTAGTTGATAATATAAGCCAAATGACTGACAACGTATGGCTAAGGTTCGTGGCGCTAATGCACGATATAGCCAAGCCGCCCACAAAACGATTTCACAATAGCCACGGATGGACTTTCCATGGACATGAAGATATGGGTGCCAGATGGCAAAAGAAGATATTTAGAAAGTTAAAATTACCAATGGATAAACTTTCTTATGTAGAAAAATTAGTTCGATTGCACCAAAGACCTATGGCATTAGTAGATGAGGAAGCTACAGATAGTGCTTATAGAAGATTAGCAGCACAAGCAGGTAATGATTTAGAAGATTTATTTGTGCATTGCAAAGCAGACATTACTACCAAGAATGAGAAAAAAGTCGACAAATACTTAAGAAACTATGATCGGGTATTAAGTAAAATTCTAGAAGTGCAAGAAGATGATAAGTTGAAAGAATTTCAATCTCCTGTTAGAGGAGAAGAGATTATGGAAATTTGTAATATTAAACCCTCTAAATTAGTTGGTTTGATTAAAAATGAAATAGAAGAAGCAATATTAGAAGGAGAAATACCTAATGATTATGATAAAGCAAAAGAGTATTTCGTTAATAATAAAGAAAAATGGATGACTCAATTTTCTTGATATTTATTAGCACTAATTTCTTTTCAGCAATTTTATCTCTTTTGAGTCAAAATTATCCTTATTGTTCTTTTTGATTACGTAATTTAGATTAATTAAATCTTCAATTATTTTATATATTTTTTCTTGTGAATCTTTTGATTCCTTTACATCTAATTTAAAATTATCTTCATAGTAGAAATAGAAATATTCCAGCTCTTCAGGCTCTGACTCATAACCACATTCAAGTAATAACTTTTTTACCACTTCACTATATATAACTAATTGTAATTTTTTTATAGTTGAAGGCCTAGACGTTTTATAATCAATAATTCTAAAGTGCTTCCTATCATCAGAAATATCAATTCTATCTACTTTACCATTAAATTTAACCATTTTACCGTCCAATTCAATTTCGACATCCTTAAATTGGTGTTCCATTGCTAAAATTGAATAATTACTTTGCGAAATCAAATCTTCAATTAGCTTTTCAAACCATAATATTAATATTCCATTTTGGCTATCATCACCAAGTAAGTATAGTTTTTCTAATTCATAATACTTGTGTTTGTTTTTGTATCTGCCTAAGCTGTCAAGCAGAGTTGCCTTAAATATACCAACTAATTTACCCTTATCCTTAGGTTTAATTTTAAAAGTATCAGTAAAGTTACTATACCCACCGCATGAGAAAATAGTTGTCTTTATTCCTGCTTTGTATTGGAGTAAAGTACTCTCTGTTACATTGTGAATTAGGTTTCCTAACTCTAAGTTTGAAAAGTATATTTCTATATCACTTGGTGTTTCTAAACCTAAAATTCTTTCATAAAAATGATTATAAATTGAAAAGTCAAATCGATTAAGTTCCGAAACGCTGAAAGTTCTTTTAGCTAGTATTTTTTGGACTTCAGTCTCAGTTAGTTCAGTACTAACATTTAGATCAGTACTATTTTTAAAGTTGGCAATTCTTTTGTTTTTATCACCGTCTCCAGTGTCCTCAGAATCAATTGTATCTCTTTTATTAATGATAGTTTTTTGCCAATTTTCTGTCAAATTAATATCACTTAACATTGAGTCAATATCTTCATCCTTGCTATTATCATAGCTAACAAACGGCTTTAGGAAATGCGAATCAACTGATAATTGATTTTCGTTTTCGTAATATCTAAATATATATTTCTTAGTGTCATCATTCATTAAATCTATAAATTGCATATACTCACTATAGTAGTGCCTTTCTTCAGAATCTGGTAGCATTAATCCTAACAACTTATCAGTGCCAAAGGGAAGAGGTAATTTGTTTTCAACAGCACCTACTAATATCTTCACCTTATAATCTAATCCTCTGACTTGCTCGATAGATGTAACATCAACTCCAAATTTCTTTTTCTCTCTAATCTGAAATTTGGTTATTGATAACAACCCTTTTAATTTTCGTAATAACTCTGATAGTGGCTTCCGCGTATCACTATCTTCAAGTAAAGCTACTTTGCCAATTAGTTCAGTAAATTTATACAATGCTCTGGAATCGCTTTCAATCTTTTCTGTATAAAATACTTTGTTAGTGAAGCTATTTCCAGAATTAGAAATTTGTCTATCTAAATTAAGAATAGATTCTTTAACTTTAAATTTAGATATAATTGAGTAGATTAATTCAACAAATTCATCAGGACTATAATCTTTATTTATATCTATACCACTGAATCTTTTATTAAGAATATCAAAGCTTTCAGTTAAATTATTTAATGATTTATACTCATTAGTTAATTGGTAAGAGTCATTGTCTTTATTTGCCTCGTTATAAGCATTTTTTCTTGTTTCTAATATATGAATAAACTGAACGAATCCTTTCTCAGGCATTCCTCCTATTATTCTAAACTTTTTTGCTAAATTTAGAACACTACTCTTATTGTCTATACCGACATTCAAATATGGAGCTGACAATACACCTTCTAAAGATGAAAAATTAAAATTGCTCACAACTGCTTCAAGAATCTTTATAATACTTGTAATAACCGGTGATTTGGATAATTCTAACCTGTCATTTATGTTTGTTGGAATATGATTGTCTGCAAAAAACTCCTTAAATAACAATGAATAATCCTGTGATTGCCGAGAGACAACACATATATCAGAAGGTGAGTAATTTTCTTTATTCAACAAATATTTGACTAATTTGGTAACTCCATAAACTTCCTCTCTCAAGTTGCTATAGGTGTAAAGCTTAGTATTCTGAAGTTGTGATTTTAAATTCATTAACACTGAATCGTAATCATAGGTTTCTATGCTTTTTTCAAGCTCTACTTTACTGCCATTACTATCATAAAAATTGAAACCCAAATTCAATAAATCTTCTGCTAATACTAATCCTTGATTTATATTTACTTCATCCCACCTGACATTAATTATTATAGAATTATTTTTTGCCAATACTTGTAAAAATTTCAGCTCTGGTTCAGCAAATAGAATAAACTCATCAAAAATAATAGTTTTATTTCTAATTAGATCATTGTTTTCAATTTCATCAGTTAAAGTGACTAATGCGCTATGAAAATCAATCAATTCTTTTTTACCTAACAATGATTCGTATTCAGCAAGTACTTGAGTAAGATTTGCCAAATTATCAGTATCAAATTCACTATTATTAATTTTTGTCAATAAATTTTCATTAAGCTGAGCCGCTGTTATACCGTCTCTTCTGAAACCATTTACCTGATGACCTATTTGTTTTATGTAATTATAATTATTCTTATTGGAGGAATTTTTGATAGAATCAATAATAAGGTAATTGTATTGCAAATCGTCAATTACAGGCATTTTATAAGTATTTTCGTAAAGATTAGTTATATAATTGTTGAATGAAAAAATATTTGACTTATTGAATGCTCTTTTAGATTCAACTAATAGATGAAAATTATATTTTTGAGATAATTTTTCTGTTGCTGCAATCACAATATAATCATCATTATCTTTTTTGTTTTTTAAGACAACATCTAAATCTATAAATTCATTTTTATTACTAAAGTACACTTATACAACCCGCTTCTTATATTTCTCTAAAATTTCAATTAGTATATCAGCATAATTATTTTGACTTAAACTTCTTATTATTTCAAAGGCATTACTAAAATGGACATCTATTAGACCTTTAACTTCATCAATTACACCTATGTCGGTAAGCATAGTCCTCATGGCTTCCACTTCACTTTCCTCTAAGCCATTGTTGGTATAGAACTTTTTAAGAAGGGAAATGTGTTCATCATCTTTAGCTATAGAATTTGCAGTAATTATAAGATATGTTTTCTTGCCCTCTATTATATCTTGACCAATTTTTTTGCCGAATTTGTTAGAACCAATTAGGTCAAGCAAATCATCTTGGAGTTGAAAAGCTTGTCCTAATTCTGTTCCTAATTCGGATAATTTATCAATTTCAGCGTCAGTAGCATTACCAACTATACCACCAATTACTAAACTAGTTCTGATAAGTGAACCCGTTTTTTTGTCAATCATTGATTTATATTCGTCTATTGTAATATCATCTCGTTCTTCAAATTCTAAATCAAATGCTTGACCATCACATACTTCGACCAAACCGTGGTTGAAATATTCCATTGCTTTCATACCTTGTTCTGGAGTTAGTCCACTTTTCAACTTCTTACAAGAAAGGCCTAATATCAAATCACCTAATAGAATAGCAGTTGTATCATTCCATTTTTTATAAATAGTTTCTTTACCTCTCCGCAAAGGGGATTTGTCCATAATATCATCGTGAACCAATGTGAAATTATGTAATAGTTCCAATGCAACAGCTTGATTTATACTCATCAGATGATTACCTGTAAACAATGCAGTACTAAGATTTACCATTAGTGGTCTAAATCTTTTGCCACCGTTGGAAATCAAATAATTATAAGCAGTTTTTAGTTTATTTGTGCTTATATATTTTTCAAAATCATAGAGTGAAGTATTTACACGTTCTATTATTTCTTCAGTTATTTTTAAGTTACTTCTCATTTTAGCTTGTGTTCCTTATATATAAATTACCTGGCAGCTGTTTAACTAATGAACTAAATTCCATAGTCAAAAGGTTGGTAACAACTTCAGGGAGTGATAACTCTGATTTATTCGCAATATCATCTACGTGCATTGGTTCATAAGACAAGATTGAAAAAATTGTTTTTTCATTTGAGTTACTAAATTCTATAACTTTACTTCTATCTTTTGTCTCTACGTCAGAGAATCCAATATGAGTTAATATTTGATCAACATTTAGTGCCGGAACCGCCATGTTCTTCTCTATCAATCTGTTAGTGCCCCTGCACTTTGCTTCAAATATATTACCCGGTACAGCAAACAAATCCCTATTTTGCTCTACTGCGAACTTGGCAGTCCAAAGTGAGCCACCCTTTTTGTCACTTTCTATTACTATAGTTGCCTTAGAAAGTCCACTTATTATTCTATTTCTTTGAATAAAATAAGGGCGAAGGGCAGTAACACCCATAGGGTGTGGGCTAATTATACACCCACCTTTTTCAATTATTAGGTCTGATAATTTCTTTGCCCTATCCGTACTTATCTTATCTATTCCAGAAGCGATAACTGAGTAAGTGACACCTTCTGATTTTATAGTTTCAGTATGTGCAGCTGAGTCAATTCCATAAGCCATTCCACTTGTGATAATTACATTGTTAGCTACCAAATCTCTCACAAATCGTTCTACAACTAATCTTCCGTAATGAGTTGCTTTTCTGGTGCCTACTATGGACACACTTACATTGTCTGGTTTTTGAAGTTTACCTTTAGTATATAGAACAGCTGGGGGATTAGAGATAGATTTCAGTAGCTGTGGATAGTTCTCATCTTCAATAGTTATAATATTACAATCATTATTTTCAGCTAATTCTAATTGTTGGTCTGCTTTGTCAAAGTATTCATTGTTAGAACCAAATAAACTCTGCTTTTCAAATTTACTTCTGAACTTATCACCTAACTTAGAATTTAGTATTTTATTGATTGAACTAAACTTTTCAATATAAAAAAGGGCATCTCTGTTGCTTAATTCTTTTGCTAATGTTAATGCTATAATTTCTCTTTTATTCATTGTAGAAATTAAGAATAATTTTATTAATTAGCTAAACTGTTAATATTTTATTTAACTTTGGAGGGTAAAATGAAAAGCGAGATTATTACAGAGTGTGAAATAACTATAATCCTTCTATATCTTTAAGTTCTTTTCTAAAGTCTTCTGATTTTAGATATTTCAAATAAATTGTTACACGTCTGTTTTCTTGTGAAAATGGATTTTCAGAATTTAATAAATCCTTGTCAGCGTACCCAGAGACTATGCTAATTTGACCATTCCACAATCCATGAGTTTCCATATATTTTCTTGTAGAATTTGCCCTGTCAGTTGACAAATCCCAGTTACTATATCCACTACTACTATACTTTCTACTATCAGTGTGGCCCTGTATTTCTATAGAGTTTGGTAGCTTACCAATCTCTTTTGCTAAAAGATTAATAATCTTTTTACCATTTTCATTTATTTTTGCACTACCAACTTCAAAAAATAAGTCTTCATTGTTTTCAATCAACTCAATTTTCAGTCCATTGTCAGTAAAAGTAAATTTTACAGATTCTGAAAAATCAGAGAGACCGTTAGTAGAACCTATTAATCCCTCAATAAAATCCTCTAACTCTTCAGCAGATTGATTAAGTTCTTCAGCAGCAGCTATACTATCTCTAATTGATTGATTTATTATAGCTCTAACATTATCGTAATCTGAATCAACATCATTATCTTCTATATTTCCACCACCATCTCCAACTTGATCGCCAATTTTACTTCCAGCTTGAGGTTTCATTCCAGTTTCTACAGGGTCAGTACGTTTTCCAGTGACAAAACTAAAAGCACCAGGATCATCAAAATAAGCTTGAATATTGTCTTGGGTTTGATCAGAAGCGGATAATATCCATAATACAATAAAGAGTGCCATCATAGCTGTAACAAAATCAGCATAGGCAACTTTCCAGGCACCACCATGGTGTCCGCCTTCTACTTTTTTTATCTTCTTGATAATTATGGGTTGTATTTTTTCTTCTTCAGCCATCTTTACCTTTTGAGTGCTCCTTCTGCTTCTTCAAACGTTGGTCTCAGTTGAGGTTCTACTACTCTTCTTCCATATTCTATTGCAACAGAAGCCGGTAAACCTTTTGAAAATGCTAATAAAGATAGCTTAATGCACTGCAGATATGAACCTTCGGTTTCTGCAAGTAAACCAATATTTCTTGCTAATGGTCCAGCAACTCCATAGGATAATAATACCCCCAAAAAAGTTCCAACCAGTGCAGCTGCTACGTGAGCACCAACGGTTTCAGCACCCTCACTAACAGAGCCCATAGTTATGATAACACCTAAAACTGCTGCTACAATACCAATTGCAGGAAATGCGTCAGAAACAGTATTTAATGCATGAGCAATCTCATGTTCTTCTTTGTGATGTGATTCTAAGTCAATCTCCATCAGTTCTTCCAAATCATGAGGAGGAATACCACCACTAAGTAGTACCTTTAGTGTATCACAAAAGAATGTCACTGCATGATGATTCTCTAAGAATGTTGGATATTTAGAAAATATTGAACTGCTTTTTGGTTCTTCAACATGTTTCTCTAAAGCTATTAATCCTTCTTTTTTTGCAAATTGAAAAGTTTCGTATAGTAGTTGTATTAAATCAAGGAATGCTTCTTTATTTACACTAGGCCCTTTTAAAGTTTTTAGAATACCAGTAAATACCCCTTTAGTTATGTGCAACGGATTAGCAATAAGCATAGAACCAAATGCTACACCACCAATAATAATAAATTCACTTGGCTGTATTAAAACCAATAAATTACCACCGTGCATGACATATCCGCCAAGCATAGCTGCAAAAACTAAAACAAATCCTATAATTACAAACATCTAATTCTCTTTATTAAGTTTTTCTTCCAAATTAATACTCTCTGCGTCTAAATCTAAAGCTTTAATGTAATATTTCTTTGCTTCTTCACTATTACCAAGTTTCATATAAATATCGCCCATGTGTTCGTAAACTTCAGCAGATATACCACCAATTTCAATTGCTCTGGCTACATACTCTTTGGCCAATTCATAATCTCCAATTTGATATTGAATCCAACCATAAGTGTCTAAGTAAGCCGAATTATTAGGGTCAGCTTCTAAAGTCTTTTCACTCATTTGCAAAGCTTTAGTTAAATCTTTATTGACTTTTGATAAACTATATGCATAATTATTTAATAAATATACATTGTTGCTATCATAATTATAATGAATTTGGTAGTAGTAAAGTGCTGAATCTGATTCGTTTTGCAAATCAAATGTTTCACCAATTAGAGTAAGTGCAATATAGTCATTGTAAGTACTATCAGTATCCAAAATTTCATTGTAATTATGTCTGGCTATGCTAAACTCTTTTAAATTAGAATGATTCATACCTTTTAGTAAATAGTAGTAAAGGTTGCTATCAATACTATCAAAATTCACTTTATCTATTATTTCCAGAGATTTTTCAAACTCTCTGTCAAAATAATATACTTCCGCCATACCCATTTGTAAATCGGAATTATTCTCATCAATCTTTAGTAATCGATTAAAAAAATAATTTCTTTTGAATTTATTACCAATAATAGAAGATATTATTCCCGAAAAGTAAACTATTTCAGAATTGAATAGGAGGGAACCATCAATTTTTGAAATATACTTTTCAGCTAAGTTCGAATCCAAATTTTGCTGATTTATTAGGAGTGACCCAAGTAAAGTATAGTATGTTTCTTGCTCAGAACCATAAAACAAAGTATCTACAGTTGAAGTGTATTCAATTGCATCACCAAATCTGTTGTTTTCAAGGTAAATACCAAATATTTCTCTAGAGACTGTGTTGTTGAATGGCTCTTTTTGAAGCTTATCATTCAGTTCATTCAGTAATTTGTCATATTGGTTAGTCTTTTTATAAAGCTCAATTTTTCTACCTTCAATTAACGCTGAGTAGCTGGGCGAGTCGACACTCGTATAAATTTCTAAAGATTTATTAGGGTTAGTATCTTCAAGTAGAATAGCTTTTGTAATTAATCTTTGGGTTGTTTCTTTGTGTTTTAAAGCAAGATTATTTGTTATTTCTGCTTTTTCAGTATTGTTTTCATATAAGTAAATCTCAGTTAGCAAATCTAGAGATTGATGAAAGTTAGGGTTTATTTCAGTAGAGCGGGTTAAATGTCTTTTAGCGTTTTGGAATTTATTTAGTTCTATATAAGATTGAGCAATAGCGTACTCTATTGCTGCGGAACTGTCGAAGCTAAGGGCTTCTTGCAATTCAAGTATGCTTCCAGCATAATTGCCTTGTTGTTGCAAAAGTGAACCGTAAATTAAATAAGACTTAGCATTATCTTCAAATCTGCTAGTGTCAAATTGAATTGTATTATTTCTTTCTGAAATAATTAATTGTTCATACCTATCTGTTTCTGCCTTGTATTGTGTTCCACAAGAACACAGAACTACTAATAGTAATACACTGATTCTAAGCATAAAATAGAAATTTTAGAAAGTTAAAAAAAAACCTCTCAAGTGAGAGGTTTTAAATTAAGAATTTTTTAACTCTTTCATCATAGCAGAGTAACCTTTTTTATCTAAAGTTTTCAATGCTTTTGTAGATATTTTCATTGTTACCCATTTATTCTCTTCTGGGTTCCATATTCTTTTCTTTTGTAGATTTGGCATAAATCTTCTTCTAGTCTTGTTGTTTGCGTGGGATACATTGTTCCCAGTTATTGGACCTTTGCCCGTCAACTCACATCTGTTAGCCATTCTAATACCTTTACGAAATTTATTATATCAAAGACCACAAAAATATTAAATTAATTATTGACAAACAAGTTAATTATTTGAACTGTTAATTAATTATCCGTAAATTTCGCGTATGTTGAAAACAAAAGATATAATTTCCAAATTAACAATTGCAGTCGGTGTTATAATTGTAGCATATAGTGCCTTTATCTATTTAAAGACTGGTAGTAGTTTTGAGAAAGGTAACATAGTAGATGGTAAGGTAACTAATTATGTGAAAAATTCATCAAACACTAATGTACCAGTTATAGAATATACTGTTGATTCTCTTGATTTCACATTAGTGTATAAAGAATCTATTGGCACTTTTCCTAAAGAAAATAGAGTTAAAGTTAGGTATAATATAGATAACCCAAATGAAGCTGAGTTATATGAAAGCTATAGAGAAATAGGTATTCCCGTTTCTATTATGACAATTGGGGTTATCATTATTATTTTTGGTGGAGTTATGTATTATTTCTCTTCAAAGCCAAAATAGATTCATATTGTTTTTTCATAGAACTTATTAAATCAAACCAAACATGATTATTTTCAATGAAATAACGTGCATTTTTACCTGAAGAAATTCTAAGTTCATCATCATCAAATAGTTTGGAAATAATATCTATATATTCTTTTGCATTATTAGCTCTGAATAAGCCATCTTTCTCATCTGCTTTAATTCCTTCAGCAGAAATATCTGTTGCTACCACAGGTAGTCCGAGTGCCATCGCTTCTAATATTTTTATTCGTATTCCACTACCAACAAACAAAGGGGCAATGTAAACTTCTGATTCTCTTAAATGAGGTTTGACATCATCAACAAATCCCAAAGCCTTGGCTCCAATTGTTTTATATTTGCTGATAAATTCAGGAGGATTCTTGCCTATTATTTTTAAACTAATATTATCATAGTTAGATTTAAGGTTTCCTAAAACTTCATCAAGAAACCACTTTATAGCATTAACATTATGAATCCAATTGAAAGTAGTTGCTATAACTAAAGAGTTTTCTTTTTTTAAGGAATCTTCTTTGGACCATAAATTAATATCAACACCAGCAGGAATTGCTTTAACATTTGCTTCGTTTGAAATCTGTCTAGCTCTTTTCTCGTCGACTTCCGTTATAGTAAATGCAATATCAACTTTATCAATAAATTCTGCTTCAGCTTTTTTTAGTAATTTATATTGTTGAAATATAAAGACTTTCCTTGGATCGTAAGATTTTAGTTCTTCATAATACCTTTGCCAAATCATATATTCAATATTGTGTAGCCTAAGTCCAATTGGTTTCTTGTATTTATAACTTAAATCTAAACCAATCTTAGCCATGTTTGTATGGTCAGAATGAATAATATCAAATTTATTCACATCAACTTGCATTTCAATTGCTTCAACTAACTCGTCACAATAGTGTTTTTCAATATATATTGATTTATTTAATAGAAAGTATTTAAGTATTTTACTTATAGTATTTTTACTTTCGTGCTTAATAGAAATAAATTTTGCATTATCAGGAATATAAGTTTCAATATCAGAAATGCTTGGAACAAAATCAGTTAACGCTACTAAAGTTACTTCACAATCAAGTTTAGTGAAATTTAAGAAAGTGTTGTAGATACTTATTTTACCACCATCTGTGGGTGGGAAAGGTAATTGAGGTGATAATTGCAGAATTTTCATTTTATTAATTTTTTCAAATAATCAATAAATCCTTTGTAATACTCATATTTCCCAATAATTATATCAAACTCTTCTTTAGAAAGCTTTTGTCTTTCATTTCTAAATGTGTTCAAAGTCGTAACAATCATTTGTAATGAATTTTGAAAGAAAATAGATAATTTCACTCTTTTAGTCAGACCGTCTAAGGTTTGTGCAAAATAGCAAATTAATAAATTATGTAACTTAAAAAATGGGTAATACTTGGCAATTAATCTGACATTCTGATTTGAAAGAAGTATCCATCTTTCACCCCTATTTCTACCACTTTCACTTGAATAATGTAAGGTTCGAATATCAGGGAAGCACTTAATAGTAAATCCACTACGGAGAGCTCTTATACTGAAATCTGTCTCTTCCATACCAAATTCCCAATAATAGCCTATCTTGTCAAAAACACTTTTTCTTATTGCTGTACCAGGTCCACTGAATGTTTTGACAGGGTAACCTTCTTCCTCAGAACCAATACTTCTGTCTAAACTAAAAAGTTCTATTTCCTTGTAATTTTTTTTTACTAAGACTTCAGTTGTAGTAACAATATCTAAGTCTGGTTGAGCATTAAATATGCTAACTATTTTTTTAAATGTAGATTTGTTTTCAGGATGGGAATCACTATCTGTTCGCCATATAATATCGCCAGTAGCTTGGTGTACTCCAATATTTTGAGCTAAAATATTGATATTGATTGGTAAATAAGTGTATTTCACAAAAGGAAATTTTTCTATTATCATTTCTTTTGTACCATCAGACGAAGCGTTGTCGATTACAATCACCTCGAAATTATCATACTCTTGATTATAAAAACCAGTAAGAGTAACTTCTAAGTCATCACGTCTGTCCTTGGTACATATTACTACACTTATTTTCACGGCAATCAGAATTTTTAAATTTCTAAAAGTTCTAGTAACTCATTCCAATGTTCTATCTGTACATTTGCAGAAGTAACTTCTGGATTTTTTCTATCAAATTCAGAGTCAGTTCCAGTATAAAGTACCGAATGCATACCAGTCTGGTTAGCACCAACAATGTCAGTTCTCTCTATGTCACCAATGTGCATAGAGTACTCAGGAGATATTTTAAGTTCAGTCAATATCGTAGTAAATGCCTTTTCGTGGGGTTTACTTACACCTGTTTCGTTGCTAAAGCTAAATGAATCAAAATACTCTAAGATTTCATTGTTTTTCATCAACTGTCTCAGATGCGTTCCAGGAGAATAACCAGTATCAGAAATCAAACCTAATTTATATTTTTCTTTCAGCTTTGGAAGTGCCTCTTTAACTCCATCAATTAAAACTGGAGGGTGTTCGAACAAGCTATCTTCATAAGTCTTAATTACAGTATTTATAGATTTAATTTCATCCGGTAATTTCAAATGATCCCATATTACTTTCACTAATTCTTGACTATTAGGTGTTCTTAATTTATTTACCCAATTATCTTCAAAGTAAGCCCAGCTTTCGCTAATTGCAGATTCTAATTTATTATCTTCAATTTCAAAGCCAAGTTTTGTTGCTTCTTCAACTAAAACTGAGTTTCTAAATTTGTATCTCTTGTCATGATTTATAGAATCGAATAATGTATTCCAAAAATCAATTGTTATTAATTTCAAATCTTTCATATTATACTATTTCTCTTTTGTAAATTCATCATAAGATGGGCAATATTCTGCTATGACACACTCCCCACATTTCGGTTTTCGTGAATCACAAGTCTTGCGTCCATGTTGTATCATATAATGCGTAAACATAACCCAATCATCTTTTGGAATAAGTTCCATGAGTTCAAATTCTATTTTGACTGCATTTTTTGTATTAACAAACCCTAATCTATTCGATAGACGAGATACATGAGTATCTACAACTATTCCTGGAGTATCGAAACAATGCCCAAGAACAACATTTGCTGTTTTTCTGCCAACTCCATCCAAATTTAGAAGTTCTTCCATTGTACCAGGAACTTGTCCCTCATATTGCTCATCTAATATTTTTGCAGTGCTTTTAATATTCTTAGCTTTGTTCTTATAGAAACCAGTTGAGTAAATATCTTGTTCTAATTGCTCAATCGGCACTTTTGCGTAATCTGAAGCTAATTTGTACTTTCTAAACAAATCTTTAGTAACCATATTAACACGAGCATCAGTGCACTGAGCACTCAGAATAGTCGCAATTAACAATTCCAATGGATTACTATATTCCAATGCTATTCTTGCATCAGTATGAGTTTTCTTTAAGATACTTAATATTGTATCCATTCTTTTGAGTTGATTTTTCTTTGCTTTACTAAACTTCATATTTTACTGATTTGAACATATTGAATCATCTAATGTTCTATTATATACGTATGTTTCTATATTTGTTTTAGAGATTGCCTTTTTCTCAGCTACAAATCTATCAAACATTTCACTGTCTTCACTGTATTGTATAGAAGTATCAAAGTGAGCTAATTTTCTGGAAGTTTCCAAATTGATAAAAAAAGTACCACCAATAACACAATCAACTAAATGAATAACTTTTGATGTATCATTTTTATCAGGAACCGTCTCTTCCCCAATTATCTCTACTCCACCGTGCAATAAATCAACTATATTTTTATTCAAAATATTAATTCGAGATTTGAGATGATTACTTTTGTACCAATCATCAGAGTCAAGAAATGTCAAATAATTCCCTCTAACTATTTTTATACCTGCGTTACGAGCATTTGCCACGCCCGTGTTGCCACCAAGCGTTATTATTGATATTTTATCATTAGCATTAAATTTTTCTAAAACCTCTAAAGTATTGTCTTCACTTCCGTCATCTACAATTACCAATTCCCAATCTTCACAATTTTGATTTAGGACTGATTCCACTGCTTTTTCAATATAATTTGCTCTATTATAAGCAGCAATTACGATAGAAAAGAAAGGTTTCATTATTTATCCTCATAACTTTAGTAAATTTGTACTTTATAAATCTACTAATATAACGATTATGGACTTAATACAGTTTTGGACTATTCTATCTGCAAATGGAATAGTATTAGATGAAAAGCAAAGAGAAAGAATAGTAAGATATGCAGATGAACTATTGCATTGGAATAGTAAAATAAACCTAATTTCCAGAAAAGATGAAGATATGATTTTAGAATCTCATATTCTACACTCACTTTCTATTCTGAAATATGTTGATTTGGATAAGAAATATGAATGTATGGACATTGGTACTGGTGGTGGTTTGCCGGGGATTCCACTTGGGATAGCAGCTCCGAAGATAAATATGCTACTTGTTGATTCTATCAAAAAGAAAGTTACAACGACTAAAATGCTCGCTCAACACACTGGTTTGAAAAACTTCAAAGCGAGAACTGCAAGAGTGGAAGTTATTGCAGCTGAGAAAGAACACCAAAAGAAATATGATTTCATATTTGCTCGTGGTGTTGCTAGACTTAATCAAATTCAAGGGTGGGTTTCGCCACTAATCAAACCTACGGGGAAAATTGTACTTCTGAAAGGCGGTGACTTGGATGATGAAATAAGAGAAGCAACGAATAATAATAAATCACTTATAGTCGAGCAACACGATTTGGAGTTATTAGCTTACCCAGATTTTGCTATTGAGAATAAGAAAATTCTAATATGTAGTTTTGACAACAAATAGAGCTTCCCACCGTATTGACAAATATGAGAAAGCTAATATTATTATTAATTGTTTGTTTGCTGCCAACTTCACTTTTCCCAACGGAAGCAGTGAAGATTGGCCGTGTCAAATACTCTGGTGGAGGGGATTGGTACAATGATCCTTCTGCCGAAGTAAATTTACTCAGCTATCTAAAAAATAACACTACTACAGAAACCAAACCAGTGTATGAGTATGTTGATTTGAAATCAGACAACCTGTTTGATTATCCAATACTGTTTCTAACTGGCCACGGCAATGTTAATTTTTCTGAAAAAGAAGCTAAGAACTTAAAGCTATACTTAGAAAATGGTGGATTTTTGTATATTGATGATGATTATGGTTTAGACCCATACATTAGAAAGGAAATGAAAAAAGTCTTTTCTGACAAAGAGTTCATAGAGATTCCATTCACTCATTCTATTTATAATATCCAATACGACTTTTCTTCAGGCCCACCCAAAGTGCATGAGCACGACGATAAACCACCTAAGTCTTATGGTATATTTATAAACAACAGAATGTCTGTGTTTTTCACTTTGGAATCTAATCCAAGCGATGGTTGGGCAGACCCTAATGTTCACAATGATAGCGAAGAAGTAAGACAGAAATCTTTAAAATTCGGTGCTAATATTATAATCTGGGCCCTGTTAAACTAATGGAAAATACTGAACTAAAATATAATAATCTTGTTCAAAGGTTAGAAAAGGTGATTAGCAAACAGAAGATGTATGACTCTGTTAGCTTTATTGTATCTATAATTGCAGTTTTTGTAGTTTCGTTTTCTCTAGTTTCAATAGTAGAATACTTTGTAAATGGTAATGAATCAACAAGACAGATTCTATTCTATATACCGTTTGTTATTACTTTAATAGCTGGTATAATTCTGTTTATCAGACAAGGAAAAGAAAACAAAAAGTCAGCAAATAGAATAATTGATACATCGAAAAAGGTAGGGGATTACTTCCCACAAATTAAGGATAAGCTAACTAATGCTATCCAGATATTTGCCCAGCTGAACAATAGTAAAGGCATCTCTAATGATTTGGCTCAACATCAGTTAAGCGTCATATCTGACAATACCCGTGAGTACAACTTTGAAGAAGTAATAGAAACTAAAAAGTATAATAAATTTATACTTTTGCTCCTATCTATTTCTATTATTGCTGTATCAACTTTTGTGATTAACAACTTCGCTTTGAACAATGCTTTTGACAGAATTGTAAACTACAATCAGTCATTCATACCATCTCCGAACTTTGAAATATCGATAGTAGAAGATGAATACAATGTTATGCGTGGCGAAGATTTTGAGATTGAAATCACGTCAGATGGAGCTGCCCCAAATAGTATTTCACTACTTATCAAAGAAGCTAACCAAGATGAATATGAAAGAATAGAGCTTAAGAAAGAGAGCAACGGAAATTATAAATACAAAATAAATTCTATTAAAAACTCGCTTAGTTTCTATGGCTCAACTGATTGGTATAATTCTGAAGTACAGACAAAAGTAGCCAACGTAACAGTTACGGAAAGACCAACTTTAAAAAAACTAACTGGGTTGTTAAACTTTCCAAAATATACTGGAGAAAAATCTCGTTCCTTTGATATTAATACTGCTGATTTGGTAGCTCTGAACGGAAGCGTAGCTAGTTTTAATATTGAAGCCAATAAAAATATTAAATCTGCGGAATTGGTATTTGTAACCCAACTGCAAGACAGTACTGAAGCAACTAAGCTAAATTATGATACACTTTCTTTTGATGTGGAAAGCAATATTGCCTCTGGTAGAATGAGATTAAATAACTCTGGTTACTATTTTTTCAGATTGACTGATAGCAATGATGTTGAGAATGTTAACCCTATCAGATATAGCGTAATAACTACGTTAGATAACAATCCCAAAATTGAACTTCTATATCCAACTGACAATGTGAAGCTAACAGAAAATGCTTTAGTTCAAATTGATGCTGGCATTTCTGATGACTATGGATTCACTAAGCTAAATCTCAACTATAAGCTATTGAAGTCTAAATACACAGAGCCAGATTTGGATTACACAACTCAAGAAATTACAATCAAAAAGAACAAGAAAGAGCAGATAGCTACTTACATATTTGATATGAACGAGGTTGGTGTAACCCCAGAAGATGAATATGAGTTTTATCTGGAAGTGTTTGATAATGATATTGTCAATGGACCGAAGTCTGCTAAAACAAGAACTATCAGCTTAAAGTTACCTTCACTTGATGAGGTGATAGAATCTTCAGAAAAAGCACAAGAAGAGATAGAAAAAGACCTTGCAGAAGTGATAAAAGAGACTACTGAACTCCAAAAAGATATCGAAGAGTTCAAGCAAGACCTCCGAAAAGATGCGAAGAAAAAGGAGATGAATTATGAGCAGAAAAAACAAGCTCAGGATATAGCAAAGAAGCAAAAGGATATATCAGAGAACATAGACAAGCTACAAAAGAAGATAAACAAGACTGCACAAGAGATGCACGAGAATAAAATCTTGTCGCCAGAGACTCTTGATAAGTTTATGAAACTGCAAGACCTACTGAAACAAGTTGATATACCTCAGCTGAAAGAGCAACAAGAGAAAATGAACAAGGAGTTAGAAAAAATGACTCCTGATGAAATGCAGAAAGCTCTTGAGCAAATGAAGTTCGACGAAGAGCAGTTCAAGAAAAGTATAGAACGCTCTATGAAGATATTGGAGCGAATGAAGGCAGAGCAGAAGACTGACGCCATCAAGAAAATGGGTGAGAAATTAGAAAAAGATCTCCAGAACTTAGAGAAAGAAACGAGTGAGTCTAAAAACAAGGAATCTAATGAGCAATTGGAGAAAAAGCAGAATAAGCTACTCGATGATTTCAAAAAGTTAGATGAGCAGATGAGCGATTTGGAAAAAATGCTTTCTAAGCAAGATGATATGCCCAAAGATAAGCTCAATGCAGCCAAGGACGCTCTGAACAAGGAGAACACTCAGCAAGAAATGCAGCAATCGAAGCAGAATTTGTCTGAAAATAAGAATAGCGAAGCTCAGCAAAATCAACAAAATGCTAAGCAAAACATGAGTAAGTTCAACCAGAAAATGTCTGAACTAAAGCAGGAAATGGAGAACAAAGTATCCAGAGAAACCCTAAATGCGATGAAAAAATCTGTTCAAGATATGCTCAAGTTGTCTAAAAAACAGGAGCAGCTGAAAAACCAGACTAATGCTTCTAATTATAATTCTAATCAACTGCCCGAGATAAATAACGAGCAGGGTAACTTAAAAGAGTCACTGGAAAGAGTAGCCAAAAACCTGACTGAACTTTCTGAAAAATCATTTGCTGTAACGCCGCAGATGGGTCAACAGATTGGAAAAGCTATGGCTGAAATGCAAAATGCTATGAACCAGTTGGCAGAAAGAAACACTCAACAAGCGGGCAAATCGCAACAGCAGTCAATGGCAAAAATGAATAATGCCATTGGTCAAATGCAAGAGTCGATAGGGCAGATGCAAGGCCAAGGAAAGGGTAAGGGCAAAGGGAAAGGACAGGGCAAGGGCTCTGGTGGTTCGTCCCCAGGCATGAGCAACAGTCCTGGTGGCTCAGGTTTTATGCAGCAGCTTCAACAAGCGGCGGCTCAGCAACAGATGATAAATAACTCCTTGAAAAAGATGATGCAGAAAGGCAAAAATGGTAAAAACGGCTCAGAAGGAGAAGGGGAAGGCGAAGGCGGAAAGTCGCAGATGCAAAAGCAAGCTGAGTATGGCCGATTGAAAGGGGAGCAAGGCAATGCCAAGAAAACATTGGAAGAGCTTGCTGATGAGCAGAAAGAATTTGCCAAGCAGAGTGGAAAAAAGACTCCTGACCTAAATGAAATAGCTAAAGAAATGCAAGAAGTTATGTCTGCTATGGAATCTGGGGAAATTACTCCTGAGACCTTAGAAAGACAAGAAAAAATTCTATCCCGATTGCTCGATGCCACAAGAGCAACCAACGAACGCGATTACGAGAAAAAGCGTGAAGCTAAGTCAGGTACACAGTACTCACTCGACAGCCCAGAAGCAATAGAATTCCAAGAATATTTAAAGACTTTATCCGAAGAAGAACTTCGCAAATCACTAAAATTAGATTACTCCAAGGACATCAAAGAGCTAATAAAAAGCTATTTTGACAAGTTGAATAAGGGTGAATAGCCATGTTCTACCCTGCTCAGCTCAATGTGTATGGTGGTAACAGTTTGCCGCAAATCTCGTATCAATATGACGTAGAGACTAGTAGTTGGAAGAAACACTATAACATATATGATCACCAAGGGACATTGCAACAACAGTATAAATTTGTTAACGCTCCTTCAAATCCGCCATTTAACATAATTTCTGAGCCAACTTTGATGCAGGCACACTACCCTTTTGGGGAGACAAGGTGGGAAATGGATGACTTGGCCGAAGAAAACAAAAGCACACTCAACTGGATAGGTAAGCAAAAAGACAAAGAAAACGGACTAGGAGACCACGGAGTGAGAAAATACGAATACGAGACTGGTAGGTTCACCAGCATAGACCCGCTGTGGAATAAGTACTATGGGTGGACCCCGTATCAGTATAGTATGAATAGTCCGGTGGGAATTATAGATAAGAATGGTAAAAATGGAGTTGTAGTAGTTGATGAAAAAAATGAGACAGTAACTCTCAAAGCAACATACATAGTTAATAATGAAACTTACACTATGGATGATAGAAATGATATGCATACAAATATAAATCACACATTAAATTCTCAGAACTATACACTAACAAGTGGTGATTATGAAGGTTTTAGTGTTAACTTTGATTTAGATTTTGTCTATTCGGAAGATTTTATTTCAGTAGAAGGTCTTAAACATAAAGGAGTTAATATTGGAAACAGAATCACGCAACAACCTGATTTAAGCGAGTTTAAAAGACTCATTAATACGGGCGGAAAGTTAATCAGAGGAGTAGTTGCAGGTGCAACTTATAGAAATAGAGAAATTGGTATGAACCCAGATGAAGATAATACAAAAACTAGAATACATGAAATATTCCATACTTTATTTTATGATAATGATGGAGCCTCAAAAGGTGTAGGAAAATATGGAAACGAAACATTACCAAATGAAACTGACATAAATAACACAATCTACAATGAAGAGTTACCCAAAATTAATAAAAATAAATAAATGAAAATAAAATTATTTATAGTATTAGTTTTTAGCATTTCCAATATACAATGTGTTTCTAATAATAGAAGTGTTGAAGGTAATTTAAATCAAATAATTGAAGAAGTATTGATAGATTCATCATTTGTAAGCCTAAGGGAAGACTGCGGAATAGATTCAACTAACACTTTCTATATTTATAATAGTATAATATTTGGATATTTTGATTTCTATGGTTCATACAAAACGAAATTCGAGGAGATATTTGGTCACAAATTGAATTACCATCTTTCGTTTAAAGAAAACCAAAGGAAACTATACATAGAAGACTCGTTAAGAATTGAAGATTTCAAAGAAATAGATATTGATGAAAAAAAAATAACTAGATTTAGTGAGAGCTATGAATTATTCTTGATATTCGATATAATTGATAATAAGTATTTCTTTATAGAAGTTTATTGTAACAATAAGCCAAATAAGGCCATAAGTTATTTTTTTGTAGTAGATAATACTAGTATGATTTTAATTCAAAAAAAAATATTAGAACGAAACATTTTTATTGAATAAAGTTAAATCTATTTAGAATTATAAATATACATAAACCTAATAAGAAAATTATTTCTATATAAACTTTACTTTAATTTTTATAGATAGTTGACTTGTAATAAAGAAAACTATATTCTTTATTTGTTTTGATTCTTAACTCAATTTTAAAAATGTAATTCAATTAAAATATCCAAACTAAAGTTTTTAATGTAATAGAAAGTATATGAAAAAACTAACATACAAATTCCTAGTTTTCATTATTTGAGGCAAATATGCAGATGAGCTTTTTAATGGCACACTACCCTTTTGAGGAGACAAGGTGGGAAATGGATGATTTGGCCGAAGAGAACAAAAGCGTACTTAACTGGATAGGCAAACAAAAAGACAAAGAAAACGGACTGGGAGACCACGGAGTGAGAAAATACGAATACGAGACTGGTAGGTTCACCAGCATAGACCCGCTGTGAAATAAGTATTATGGGTGAGTGGTCTTTTTACTAAAATTATGTTATATTAAGCTTACTCTAAGCATTCATTTCGATTAAAATATGTCAAAAATATATACCATACTCCTACTCCTCATCTCCTTTAACCTTTATTCTGGAGAGCTATTCAACGATACATTACCAATAGCAGGTAAAGTTTACCACAACTGGTACTATGGTTACTCAACTGGTATCACATTTATGACTCCCGACGAAGAACCAGAGTATTTGGAATATGGGGGATTAGATTTTTTTATTATTTCCACAACAACACTTTCCGACCGATATGGTAATTTTATCTTACAGAGTGATGGTCAGTACATTATCAATAACGATTTTGAGAAAATAGATAGTGTATCGACTCGAGAAACTGTGTTCAAAGGTGCAATTCTGATTCCTTTAAAAAATGATAAAATTTTACTGATTAGTAATTTGTATCGGCAGTGGCATGGAACAAGTAAGACAACAGCAGACTTAGTGTATTCAATATTTACTTATGACAAAGCAACAAAATCAATCTTCTTTGAAAAGAAAGCAGAATTTTTAGAAGAAGAAATTTATGCTGATGGAATTGGAGCTACTTATAATCCTGTAACAAATAAATATACAGTTATGACCTATGATGTAAGAGGAACTAATTATATTTATGAGTTTGATCTAGATGGGACTTTGCTTAGAACTAATAAACAAAAAACATTTGCTACTGATGAAAGGGGACTCGGTGAAGTAAAATTTAACAAAATGGGTGATAAAGTAGTTTATTGTAATAACAGGTACTTTGGAAGTGGTAATATTTCTGGAGAGGATATTTCGATAATAAATATAGCAAATTTTGACCCTATTGAACTTGAAATGACAAATTTTAGAAAAATAGAAATTGACTCAGTAACTATTACAAGAATAGAATTTTCAAATAATTCAAATTACATTTACTTTTTTGGTGTTGATCAATATTATCAAATTGAACCTACTGAAGAGTTTTACAAATATGATCTTAGGAAAAGTAAACTTACTAAAATAAGTGAGGGTTACTCGCCTAAAAGTTTGGACTACTGGAACAGTATGGTTGGAAGAGTTACAGTAGCTGCACCAAGTGGATTAGTTATTGGTCCAAATAATAAGATTTATAATTCACGTAGCAATGCGAATCATATCTCTGTTCTTAAAACTCCTGACGACAATAGCCCTAACTATGTTTTAAAAGATATAATGTTTCCTAGAATAACAGATGACAAAGCTTTTTCTTACGGATCTCTCCCAAATCTAATTTCAGGTTCATTTGTGGATATTTATGTACGATGCGAGATAACTATTTGTGAAGGAGATAGTTTAAAGTTGTTTGCTAGAACACAACTGCCAGATAGCACAGCAAAATATGAATGGACAGGGCCAAATAATTACAGTTCTGATGAGCAATACCCAATAATTGAAAACTCAGTTTCAGATATGTCAGGTGTATATAAACTATCAGTAAGGACAGACACTGATGTTTACTTTGCAGAAACTATTGTAAATATAAAAGAGTCTCCCAAGCCTGAAATAAAGGCATATCCTTCTACTTTCATGTGTGAAGATGGTGAGATTACGTTATCAATTTTAGATGACTTCGAGAGCTATTTGTGGACTACTGGGGATACTACGAAGTTAATCAAAGTAGATGAAAGTGGGACTTATGGTATAACTGTTAGTAATGAACTAGGTTGCGAAAGCTATGTTGAAGTAAATGTTGGTTTTGGAAATGACTATGAGCTTCAAATATCAGGAGAAACTGAAAAATGTGAAGGGGAAGAAGTTACATTGACATCAACAGAAGAGTTTGAAAAGTATTTATGGTCAAATGGTGACACTACACAATCAACCACAGTAACCGAAGCTAAAAGTTATAGATTAACTGTCGAAACTAAAGAGGGCTGTTCACTAAGCAAAGAAGTAAAAGTTAGCAACCACCCAAAGGTTTTGGCGGAACTAATGCCAACAGCGGAAACAATATGCAGTGGTGATTTTACATTGCTCGAATCAAGATACACTCAAGATTATTTTTCTTATATATGGAGTATAAACGAGACTACTAGTTCCATATATGCGAAAGAGTCAGGAATATATAAACTAACAATTACAGATACTAGAACTGGCTGTTCAGATAGTACAGAAATAGAAATAAAAGTTGAAGATAATCTGACTCCAATAATTACTGGCAAAGATATATGTGACGGTGGCTCAGTAACACTTACGGCTATACCAAACGATCCTTCATATACTTATTTGTGGAGTACAGATGAAACCACACCTGAAATACTGATAGATGAACCTGGAATTTATACTGTTACTGTAAGCAAAGATGGCTGTATTGGAACAGCTGAGTTTACTGTAAAAGAAAGTCCGAACCCTATATTTAGCATAATTGGTGAAGATATTCTTTGTGGCAATCCAGCTACTTTAACTTGTAGCGATGATTTTGAAGATTATTACTGGTCAACAGACGAAATCAGCAAGTCAATAGAAATTACAGAATCTGGTAAATATACCCTAACAGTTACAGATGAAAACGATTGTGAGTCAACAGAAGAGTATATAGTTAGTAAAAGTGTTCTGTCATTTGACTTAAATACAAATAGCTTTAACTATGGTAAGCTGTACTTATCAGATGTACCTAATGACTCATTAGAGCTGACGAATACAAGTGGTGCAAATATAACTATTGAGTATAATAATCAATCTTATACTCTCACAGATAATGAATCATATACCATTAATAATATAATTAGCACCGATAAAGTAGGAAGTATAGATAAAACTATTACTATTAGAATCACTTCTCCATGTGATAGTGTAATAACAGTACCAGTATCAGCAGAGGTATATACCAAGTTGACATTAAGCGTAGAAGACGTAGAAACAGAAATTGGTGAAACAGCAACAATCAAAGTTTACACAGAATCAGAAACAAATTTGAATTTAGAGGATATAAATTTTTCACTACGACTCGATGAAGTATTTTATACAGAAGAAAGCCCTGACTTTGTAATAAGCTCACCAATTGAAGCAGGTAAAAACTCTATATTTGAAATATCAGGAATGATATTATTATCAGATAGGTTAGAGTATGACTTAGATTTAATTCCTGTTGATTTTAACAACCAATATATTGAATTAGATATAGATACTGGTTTAATGAAAATAGATTCAATTTATGCATTTGATTTTAGAAAAATCGAATTTACTGAACCGAATGAACTCAAATTATCACCTAATCCAGCCAAAGATAAGATTAATGTAGTAATTAATACTGAGATAAACTCAAATGTTGTCATTGAGCTAATTTCATCTGAAGGAAAGCTAAGCTATAGTAATGAGTGGATACAAAGCAATAAGGAACAAGGAATAACAATCCCAACAGATGACATACCTAGTGGTTTATACCAAGTCAGACTCCACACTAACGGCAAGGTTATCACTCAGGAAGTAGTTGTTGTGAGGTAGGGGGGAGTTATCAATAAACCCCATTCGCAATAATATATTCCTTAACCTCCTTATTGAGGTAATCACTGTGCTTATCTACATCTTCTCTAATTTCGGAAGCTGATATTTCAACATAGGGCATTTCCATATAAACTGCTTTTTTGTACACCTCAAAGTCATACGTCGGTATCTTATACCCTTTTCTTAGAGCTACGTAAATATCAACTATATCTAATATTTCTTGCCAATCTTTCCACTTGTGGAAGTTCTCAGCTTGGTCGCCACCAATCACAAGGCATAGTTGTTTGTTCGGGTATAGCTTATTGAAGTGCCTAACAGTATCTATAGTGTATGACACTTCTTCATTATCTACTTCGTAAGTACTAATCTCAAAATCAATATTTCCTTGCGTAGCTAATTTTAACATATTAGTTCTGTGTTCAGCACTTGCAGTTGATTCATCAACTTTAAAAGGGGAGACGTAGCAAGGAACAAACACTACTTTTTCAGCATCGTAAGTTTCGAAGAAGTGATTAGCTAACTTTATGTGTGCTTTGTGAACTGGGTTGAAGCTACCACCCAAAATACCAATTTTATCGTTTTTCATATTAAAAAAATAGAGTTAGCAAATACATTACTAACTCTATCATTATCATTTCTTTTTAAATACTATAATCTTAACTTTCGTAAATAAGTGTTTCCGCTGTTGCTCTCTTAGCGTGAGCAATATTAGGAGCTTGGAAAACTCGTGTAGCTTTTACTTTTGCTTCAAACTCACTTCTGAATTTGTTCACAAATCCACGAACAGCCCAAGCTGCAGCATCTCCCAAGGCACAGATAGTATTTCCTTCAATATTATTACATACTGAAATCAATAAATCTAAATCTTTGGAAGTAGCATCGCCAGCCACTAATCTTTTCAGAGTTTTTTCCATCCAACCACAACCTTCACGGCATGGAGTACATTGCCCACAAGATTCATGGTGGTAAAAGTGTGCAATTCTCAAAGTAACTGCAACCAGATCAGTATCTTCGTCCATTACCATAACTCCAGCAGTACCAATATGAGTACCAATTTTCTTCAGGGATTCTTCATCCATATTGGTATCTAACTCATCGGCATTCATAACGGGCATAGAAGACCCACCAGGAATGACAGCTTTAATTTTCTTGTCATTGATTACGCCGCCACAAACATCGTAAATCAGACTTCTTAGCGGAATACCGGTTTCTAACTCATAAACGCCTGGTTTATTCACGTGGCCACTAACTCCGTAAAGTAGTGTTCCAGCGTGTCCTTCAGCCCCTAATTTAGCATAGTTTTCTGCACCAATTTCAAATATCTTGGGTACAGTAGCGATTGTTTCTACATTGTTTACAGTAGTTGGCATACCCCACAACCCAACTTGCGCTGGGAACGGTGGCTTGTAACGAGGATAACCACGATTGCCTTCTAGTGAGTTCATTAGTGAAGTTTCTTCACCGCAGATATAAGCACCTGCTCCACTGTGAACATATACATCCATTTGGAAATCAGTTCCAAACTTTTCTTTCATCTTATCGCCGAAGTAACCTGCTTCATAAGCTTGGTCAACGGCTTGTTGCATCAATCTTTGCCATAGGTAATACTCACCACGGATATAGATATATGCAGCTTTCAGATTCATTGCCTTACCAGCAATCAGAATACCTTCTAAAAGTTGGTGCGGATTATATTCAAATATTCTTCTGTCCTTGAATGAACCAGGCTCAGCTTCATCACCATTCACTGCAAGATAATTTGGTTTGTCAACGCCATCTGGCATAAACGACCATTTCAATCCAGTAGGGAAACAAGCACCACCACGTCCACGGAGATTTGATTTTTTGACAATATCAATAATCTCGCTCTTGTCCATTTTGAGGGCTTTTCTGGCTTGTTCGTAACCGCCATGTTTCTCATAAACATCAACTTGGTGGTAATTTTCAATTCCAGTTAATAATAATTTCGGGTTTTTTTCCATCGGTTTTATCGATTTATGTTATTATTCAGTTATCAATATAATACATATTAGTATAAAGTCTAAATCTATTTGAATGAATTTAAACTTTCCTTCAATTGATCAATTTTTGTACTCATATCACTGAGCTTTTTCTTCTCTCTGCTGACTACATCTTCTGGTGCATTATCAACGAATCTCTCGTTCGATAATTTTTTAGAAATGCCTTTTACTTGCCCTTCTAATCTATCAATTTCTTTTTGTAATCTATCTTTTTCTTGCTCTATATCTATCGCGTCACCCACGTATAGATTAACTTCAGCGAAATTAGTTATAGATGTAACACTTATTATTGTTTCGTTGAAAGGTTCATTAATGCCAACATTAAGTGAGCCAGTAACTGATGTAATAATTGAAACATTTGATTCAAACAAAGTTGCATTTGCTTCATTAGTTTTTATATTTATTGGCAGTTTCTGAGTAGGGGAAATCCCATTAAGATTACTTTTTAGACTTCTACTAGTTTCAGATAAATTTATTATTTTATTAAAATCTTCAACTACTTTTTCGTTAATTAAACTTTCAGTTGATTGAAGTAATTGCTCTTGCGATATACTTATGTCATCACTATGATTGTTAAGTAAGTGCCATAACTCTTCTGTAATAAATGGCATAACTGGATGGAGTAGTTTGAGTACTTCATTGAAAATTCCGATACCAAATGCTACTTTTTGCTGATTTTCTTCTTCTGTATTGTCATAAGATTCTATTTTCAGACACTCAATATACCAGTCACAGAAATCACTCCAAATGAAATCATAAAGTGTTTTTGAGTATTCGGTAACCTTGAAATTATCAAGGTGATCATTGATTGCATTGATAGATTTATGAAGCTTTGATTCTATCCATTTGTCTGCAAGTGTTTTAGAGTATGTGCTATTGTCATATTCAACCTTTCCGAACTCTTCTTGTTTCATTTTTAAGAATCTTCCAGCATTCCAAACCTTGTTGGCAAAATTTCTACCAACTTCCATTGATGGAATATCTTGTGCTTCCAAATCAACTTCCATTCTCACATCTTGACCCAAAGGTGCAAGGTATAGAATAGTAAATCTGACAGCATCGGCTCCATATTTATCCATTACATTGAGAGGGTCAGGCGAGTTACCCAAAGATTTGGATAGTTTTCTACCTTGCCCATCTCTAATCAAACTAGTGAAATAAACATTCTTAAATGGAATTTCTTGCTTAAAGTAATTTGTTGCCATTACCATACGAGCAACCCAAAAGAAAATAATATCAGGACCAGTCACCAACAAATCTGATGGCAAGAATCTTTGCAAAGTTTCATTATCTGGTGTAATATTACCTTCATCATCGAACCAGTTCATAGTTGTCATAGGCCACAACCAAGAAGAGAACCATGTATCTAACACATCTTCATCTTGTTTTAAACTAACGTTCTCATCTATACCTAATTTTTGTCTAGCTTCGGTTTCATTTTTTGCAGCTGTGTGTTTCCCATCTTCAGTATAATAAACTGGAATTCTGTGTCCCCACCAAAGTTGACGAGAAATACACCAATCACGGATATTATTCATCCAATGTTCGTAAGTTTTTACCCAATGGTTAGGATAAAAGTTAATCTCTCCATCTTGAACAATCTTCAGTGCATCTTCTGCTAATGGCTTCATTTTAACAAACCATTGATCAGATAAGTATGGTTCAATTGGTTCTCCACCTCTTTGTGAGAAGCCCACATTGTGGGTGTAGTCCTCAACTATTTCCATCAATTCATTATTTTCTAAGTCTTTAACTATTCGTTTTCTTGCTTCAAATCTATCTAAATCTTTATAATCACCAGCCAATTCATTCATAGAACCATCAGGATTGATAGTATTTATTGATTCCAGATTATGCCTTTGTCCTATCTCAAAGTCATTAGGGTCGTGAGCAGGAGTTATTTTTACACAACCAGTACCAAATTCGGGATCAGCATAATTATCAGCAATAATTTCAATTTTTCTTCCAACTATCGGAACAGAAACTTTCTGTCCAATTAGTTTCTTATATCTTTTGTCGTTAGGGTTTACTGCTACAGCAATATCACCAAAAATAGTTTCTGGCCTTACTGTGGCAACTTTCAGATAATTATCGCCATCTTCGAAATAATATCTAAGTGTGTATAACTTTTCGTGTACTTCTTTGAACTCAACTTCTTCATCAGACAATGCAGTCTGAGAAACAGGGGACCAATTTATAATCCGCTTTCCTTTATATATGAGCCCTTCATCATAGAGTTTGATAAATGAATGTTCAACAGCTTTAGAAGCACTTTCGTCCATTGTAAACAAGGTCTTATCCCAATCGCACGAAACACCTAGTCTTTTTAATTGCTCTAATATTATTCCACCGTATTCATCTTTCCAATCCCATACTCTTTCGATGAACTCATCTCTGCCCAAATCATACCTAGTTTTGCCTTCTTCTTTTAGCTTTTGTTCCACTTTAGTTTGGGTAGCAATACCAGCGTGATCCATACCTGGGAACCAAACAACGTCTTTGCCTTGCATTCTCATTCTACGGATAAATAGATCCTGCAATGTGTGATTAAGTACATGTCCGAAGTGGAGCATACCAGTTACGTTAGGAGGTGGCATGAGAATAGAGTAAGGGGTTTTGTCTGGGTTCATTTCCGTTTTGAAAATCCCATTTTCCTGCCAGTTATTATACCAGTTTTCTTCTTTTTTTGCGAAGTCAAAATTCTTATCGAAATTCATATTCTATTATAGTTTTGGTTTTTTATTTTGAATACAAAAATAATTAAATCTAACTTTAATCGTGTCTATGTTAAGAAATTAGATTTTAAGAATATACAATTATTATATTTATTTGGTATTTGAACTGAAAGTTTCGGATATTTGGAAAACAATAATTGTAATTTAATAATAATATGTAACGGAGGATTCGTTATGCTATCAAAAAAGGTAATAAGAGCAACAGCAGCTGCAGTTATATTTGCAGGTTCTAGTTTGTTTCTGACTGACTGTACTAGTATGATCTCTGAAGAGCAATTAGCTATGCTTCAGGATTTAAGAAGACAAGAGGCTCAATTAACTGAAAATATTCAAACAGCAAAAGCTGATTTGAATAAACTAAAATCAGAACTAAAGAGCAGAGAAGCGGAATTGAATGATTGTAATGATAAAACTCAATTCGTAAAAGATAAATTGTCACAATGGCCTAACGTTTGGCCAGATAATAACTAGAATCAGTTAAATCAATAAAGTATAACAATCAAATTAGAGGAAAAATGAAAAACTTAGTAATTATATTATTTGCTGTAATGTTAGCTGGTGGAAACTTAGTGGCACAAATGCCTCCTGCTTCTAAACCAGACTTAGAACTTACAGAAGATGAAGCGACATTAAGAATACAAGATTATCAAGCCAAAATTAAAAATTTAGAGGGCCAATTAGAGTCTATAAAAAATGATCAAGCTGATATTAAAGTAAAGACTCAAAATATAGAGCAACAACTTAAAGACTGTAACGATGCTTTGATGAAATTAGTAGGTGCAAATGCAGCTGCTGTTGAAGCATTTAAACAAAAATTAGGTCAATTAGAAGGTAGAGTTAGAGAAATGCAAAGACTTTCTAACGATGAACTTGCTGACAGAAGAGCAGAAGTTGAGCAGTTAGATATGCAATACATGGAATTAAGAAAGAACAAAATTTCTTTACTTCCAGATGTATATCCAAGAATGGTTAAATTAGGTACTGATATCAAAGGTCTTTACAGAGAAAAGAAAATCACTACTTACACTGTTGGTACTTGGTCAGAAAACAGAGACTGTCTATGGAACATAGCTGGTAATACTGAGATTTATAATGATCCAAATCAATGGCCAAAAATCTGGCAAGCTAATACGGATCAAATCCGTAACCCAGATATTATTCAACCAGGTTGGGTATTAACTATTCCACCAAAAGGACCAAAAGATCCTGAAGAGTTGAAAGCTGAAAGAAAATACTACAGAATGAAAAAAGAAGCTATGAATGAGAATGCTGCAACTGGTGGTTCTGGTTCAAATGATCAATAAAGATTCTGAGATTTAATGTTTTAGTAATCCCAACTCGATATCTTTCGGGTTGGGATTTTTTTATTTAACAAATACATATCTAAATGACAGAAATAGTAGAGTATATAAATTTAGAAGATAGTAATCTTGTAACAATATTTGGTGCAAATAATTCATTACTGAATCTGATAGAGTCTGCATTTGATTCGACAATATTCGTGCGAGGGAATCAGATTGTGTTAAAAGGTGATGAAAAAGAAGTAAAATTATTAAAGTCTGTTTTTAAGGAACTTCTTTATATGATTGAAAAAAATGGTGTTCTAACAGATACTGATGTAAAGACTGTGATACAATTAGCAACAGTAAACAAAGTTGACCCAAAAGAATTTTCAATCAAAAATAAAAGTAATATAATCTATGCTGGTTACAAGAATCAAATAAGAGCAAAGACTAAAACCCAAATTGAATATGCCGAAGAAGTACAAAAAAATGATATAGTTTTTGCTGTAGGTCCAGCTGGAACTGGCAAAACTTTCTTAGCAGTTGCTATGGCATTAAATGAATTGAAAAAAAATGAAGTAAAACGAATTATACTTACAAGACCTGCAGTCGAAGCTGGTGAGTCATTAGGATTCTTACCAGGCGATTTGCAAGAAAAAATTGATCCATATCTAAGGCCAATAACAGACGCATTAGAATATATGTTAAGCCCTGAAAAATATAAGATAATGAGAGAAAGAAATATTATTGAAATAAATCCTTTGGCTTATATGCGTGGACGTACGCTTAATAGTGCTTTTGTAATATTGGATGAGGCGCAAAACACAACAGAAACTCAAATGAAAATGTTCTTGACGCGTTTAGGAATAGGTTCTAAAGCAATTATAACAGGTGACACTTCACAGATAGATTTGCCAAGAAATAAAAAATCTGGTCTTGTTTCTGCACAAAGAATATTGAAGAATATAGATGGTATAGAGTTCGTTTATTTTAATGAAAATGATGTGGTAAGACATAAGTTAGTAGCCGAGATAATTAAAGCTTATGATAGAGATTTGACCAATAAAGATTAATATGTTTCATTAATTTTTCCAAATTTTATCCACTCATTAGCAATTATTATAATAAATTGCTATATTACCTACCAAACCTACTAATAATTAAAATAATTTATGAAATTAAAATTAACAATATTATTGTTGATTCTTTTATTGTCTTGTTCAAAAGAAAATGAAAAGAAAACAACTGAAAGCAAAAAAAATAAATCTGAAAAGCCATTAGGTGAATTTAGAACAGACTTTATAAATGAAAAAAATATTTCTGGAGAGGATCTAACTAGATTTAATAAAGGAGTAGATCAAGTTAAACTTCTTTGGAACTCAAATGATGGTAATGGGGAAGAGTTAGAAGAGTTTATTAAATCTAATTTTCTTAAAAGTGGAAACGATTTAGATACACTATTTGAAAGATTACAAAGAAATTATGAGATTATCAATGGTCATTTTAACAAAATGATGCTTGACATAAAAATGCCAGTTGCATTAGATTGGGCCGAGATTACACCAGTTGATAGAAAGTTTGACAGCTATAATCCATCAGCTCATTTAGAGCAAGACCTTTTTGATAACAAGATAGCATTTACTACAATTTTAAACTTCCCTTTCTATACTTTAGAAGAAAAAAGAAAAGAGTCACCTACATGGAACAGAAAACAATGGGCTTATGCAAGAATGGGGGATAGATTTACCTCCAGAATCCCAGCAGAATTACTACAAAGATTTTCTAAAGTTAATTCCGAAGCAGATGCCTATATTTATGAGTACTATATTTATATGGGAAATATTGTCAACAATGAAGGTAAAAAGCTTTTCCCAAAAGAAATGAAGCTCATTAGCCATTGGAATTTACGTGATGAGTTGAAATCTCAATATGCTAATGATGAGAATGGTAAAGAGAAGCAAGACTTGATTTATTGGATAATGCAAAGAATAATCAAACAAGAGATACCAAAAGAGTTTATTAATAATGACAAGTATTTATGGAATCCAATTTCTAATAAATTATTGGAAAAAGGTAAGGAAGTAGAGTTTGTATCTGAACCAAATACTAGATATGAAAAGATATTAGACCAGTACAAAGTAATGAAAATTATTGACGAATATTCCCCAGAAATGCCTTCGTATATTGAGAGAAAATTCTCTGGTGAAATGGAAATGTCAATCGATGAAATTGAAAAGTTATTCACAGACTTTGTAAGCTCTCCTGTAATTAAAAAAGCCGGTGAATTAATAAAAAAACGACTTGGCAGAGATTTACAACCTTATGATATATGGTACGATGGTTTCAAATCCAGAAGTTCAATTAATGAAGAAAAATTAGATGCCATTACTAAGAAAAAGTATCCTAATGCTTCTGCAGTTAAAAAAGACTTACCAATCATACTTAAAAAACTTGGTTGGACTGATGTAAGAGCAAACTATATATCAAACAAGGTTGAAGTTGACCCTTCTAGAGGGGCAGGTCATGCTTGGGGTGCTGAAATGAAAGGCGTATCCGCAAGATTGCGAACTCGAATTGCTGAAGATGGAATGGACTATAAAGGGTACAATATAGCTGTACACGAATTTGGGCACAACGTAGAGCAAGTATTGTCACTTCATGATGTTGATTACTATATGCTCAATGGAGTTCCGAATACAGCATTTACTGAGGCATTAGCATTTGTTTTTCAAATGAGAGATTTGAAACTATTAGGAATGGAATCAAATGACAAGAATGCTAAGCATCTTTACGCCTTAGATAATCTGTGGTCAACTTACGAAATTATGGGTGCTTCACTCGTTGACCAAAAGACTTGGAAATGGTTATATGATAACCCAACTTCAAACCCTGAAGATTTGAAAGAAGCTGTTAATGAAATTGCCAAAGAAGTTTGGAACAAATACTATGCTCCAGTTATTGGTGTTGATGATAGTAACATACTTGGAATTTATTCTCACATGATTTCATATCCACTGTATTTATCAGCATATCCAATAGGACATTTGATTGAATTTCAAATAGAGGATTATATAAAAGACAAAAATTTGGGTGTTGAGTTTGAAAGAATGTCAAAAACTGGGAAATTATTACCTAACTCTTGGATGAATGAAGCAACGGGAAGTGATATATCACCTAGACCATTACTTAATCAAGCTGAAAGTGCTATACTTGAATTAGAATCAGGTGAACAATAATGAAATATACAGCTTATGTAACAGAAGAAGTTTCTAAAGGAAACTACAGTCAAAGTTTTAAAGAATTGAATATAGATGATTTACATATCAACGATATATTAATCAAAGTCAAATGGTCATCACTAAATTATAAAGATGCGCTAAGTGCCAAAGGCCACAAAGGTATTACAAGGAATTACCCGCATACACCTGGAGTTGATGCTGCTGGTGTTGTAGAAAAGACCAACACGGATGAATTTAAGAATGGCGATGAAGTATTAGTTACTGGTCATGACTTGGGAATGAACACAAACGGCGGTTTTGCAGAATATGTATCAGTTCCTAAGGATTGGGTGGTCAAGTTGAGTGATGGGTTGACCTTGCGTGAATCCATGATTTATGGCACAGCTGGTATAACAGCTGCTATTTGTATTGATCAATTGATAAAACATAATCTTGAGCCAAACAAAAGCACGATATTAGTAACTGGTGCAACAGGTGGAGTTGGCTCTATGTCAGTTGCAATTTTGAATAAAATTGGTTTTGATGTTATTGCTTCTACTGGTAAATTACACAAAACTGATTTTTTAAAATCAATCGGTGCAAATGAAGTAATTCATCGTGATGAAGTTTATGACAAAACTAATAAACCATTATTAAAAAGACGGTGGGATGGAGCAATAGATACTGTTGGAGGTAATACATTATCAACTGTTATTCGCTCTACAAATCACCACGGTTCTGTTTGTGTTGTAGGCTTAGTTGAATCGTCAGAATTGAAGCTGAACGTCTTTCCATTTCTTCAACGTGGAGTATCAGTCTTGGGAATAGATTCTGCGGAAAGAGGGATAGATATAAAGAGAGAGCTTTGGAAAAAGTTAGCCAATGAATGGAAACCAGATTGCTTAAACGATATGGTAAAAGAAGTTAATTTGTTAGATATCCAAACTGCAATTGATTCTATTCTTGATGGGAAACAGATAGGAAAAGCTTTAATAAACTGTACATTATAATATATGAAATATATATATATAATTATATTAGCCTTATTTTTTAATTCGTGTTATTTTATTAATAACGAGTTAGATTTAGATGATTCTGCTAATGATTTAGTTGAAATAACACTTAAGTTAGGGGAGAAAGATCCTGATTTGGTTGATTCCTACATTGGTGAACAATTAATTGATACTAATGAAGAAATCGATTTAATTGAAGTTAAGGGAGACATTAAATCTTTAAAATCAAGATTAACTGATAAAGAAGCAAGAACTGAAATTGATATTTTTAGAAAGAATTATCAGTTAGCTATGATTAATTCATTAGATTTTAGATTAAAAATATTAGGCAATGAAAAAGTTAAATTTTTAGATGAATGTGAAGGAATTTATCAATATCGACCTGAGTTAAAACCTTATAGTTATTATGATTCTCTATTGTCAGAGTTGAATTTACTAATTCCAGGAGAGGGAGGTTTGAAAAATAGATTCTCAAAGTACAGAAAGAAGTTTAAAGTCAAAAATGAAAATTTAGATAAATCATTTAATATGGCATTGCAATATGCAGCCAACAATACTAAACAATACATAGATTTACCAGATAGCGAAAAAATTGAAATAGAATTTGTAAATGGTGCACCTTGGAGTGCTTACAATTGGTACCAAGGTAATTACAAATCATTAATACAAGTCAACCAAAATGTTGATATTCACTTTGAGAGAATACTTGATTTGGCTGCTCACGAGTCTTATCCCGGACACCACGTTTATTACACAAAAAGAGAACAAAATTATTATAAGGATAGTGGTTTTGTAGAATTTAGTATTTATACATTGTTTTCTCCTGTTTCTTTTTTAGCAGAAGGGACTGCCGAATATGGCATAGACTTAGTTTTTCCAGATGATGAAAAAATAGAATTTATAAAAAAGAATGTTATCGGTGCTAAAAATATTACTAAAACAGAACTAAAAAAATATTTTAATGCTTTGGAGATAGTTGAAAAATTAAATGAAGTTACTGTTAACGTGGCAAAAGAATATTTGGACAATGACATTATAATAGAAGAAGCAGTCAGCTTACTTCAAAAGTATGGATTGGAATCTGAAAAAAGTGCTATCCGAAGAATGAATTTTATCCGTAGGTATAGATCTTATGTTATGAATTATACTTTGGGTAAAAGATTCGTAAAAAATTATATTCAGAATAAGGCACCTAACGATATTAAATCTAAATGGGATATTTACAGAATCTTAATTGAGAAACCATATTTACCAAAAGACTTGATTGAAGATACTACTAGTTACTCTTCTATTTGATCAGTAAGATTATTTACTTTTTGCTTTGTGTTTTCTATATAATCTCTACTTGATTTAATCAGCTTTATTCCATCTTCGTACTTTTTAATCTGCTCATCCAATGTTAAATCTTCTGAATCTATTTCTTTTATAATATCTTCTAATTTATTGATATTCTCTTCTATATTTACTTTTTTAGCCATAATATTACTCCTCTATGATTGCTATATTTGTTTGTTTATTCCTTATAATATTAATTTCATTGCCAGGTAAAAGTTTCTCGTCACTTTTTATTCTTTTGCCATCTTTTTCGATTACTGAATATCCTTTCTCCAGTGGAAGTTTTGGGTCTATTTTTGTAAACAGTTTTTCATAATTTTCAAATTTTGAAGTTATATTGAGTAGTTTGTTTTCTATTTCTTTTTGCAAACTTGATTCAATATTAGTCAACTTAATTGAATAATTATTTAGCGTGTTATTTACACCAGTTCTAATTAACTTGTCAGCAATTACTATTAACTGATTTTCTTTTTCATTCAAAGAATCGATAATAATATTCTGTAACTGATTACTATTCTCATCTAAAGTCTGTCTAATTACATCTATAGTATTGACAGATACTATCTCAGCTGCTCCAGTTGGGGTTGGCGCTCTGTGGTCAGCTACCAAGTCAGCAATTGTCGTGTCAGTTTCGTGCCCTACCCCTGCTACTATTGGTGTTTTGGCATTGTGTATAGCATCTGCCACAACCTTAGTGTTGTAAGACCACAAATCCTCAATAGACCCGCCACCTCTACCAATTATCATAACGTCTAAGTCTAATTTATCTAATTCATTGATAGCATTAGCAATCTGCTTTTCTGAACCAGATCCTTGTACCATAACGGGGTAGAAGTAAATTTCTGCAAAGGGTGCTCTTCGTTCCAAAGTAGAAAGGATATCTTGTACAGCTGCACCAGTGGCAGAAGTAGAAACACCTATTCTTTGCGGAATTATATTCCATTGCTTTTTAGTGTTTGAATCAAAGTAACCTAACTCCAGTAGCTCCTGCTTCAATTTCTCATAAGCTAAGTGCAAATCACCAAGACCTTTTTTTCTAACACTTGAAACTACAAGTTGGTAACTTCCTCTTGGCGGATAAACTGAAATTGAGCCATTAATCTCAATTTTCATCCCATTTTCCATAGGGAACGAAGCACGCGTTGATCTCCACATAACACAAGAAATCTGTGCTTTGTCATCTTTAAGAGTAAAGTATTTGTGTCCAGATGAAGCAGCAGTGAAGTTTGAAATTTCACCAGTAACTTTAATTCTAGAAAAATCATCTTCTAACTTGCTTTTAATTTTTTGTGTTAGCTGCGATACTGTTTCTACATTTGCATCTAAATCGAACATATTTTTTAAATTGTATTTTATAATTAAACTAAAATAACAAAATGATTGGATTTGGGTATGATTTACACAAATTGGTTGAAGGCGAATCGCTAATATTAGGTGGGGTAGAGATTGACTCACCTATTGGTACTCTTGCTCACAGCGACGGCGATGTATTACTTCATTCTATTGTGGATGCAATACTTGGGGCAATGGGTGAGGGAGACATAGGCGAGCATTTTCCAGATACTGACCCAAAGAATAAGAATATAGATAGTAAAGAAATTCTATACTATACATTAAAGTTAATGAAAAAAAATGGATTTTCATTAGTTAATACAGACAACACTATTGTATTAGAAAAGCCAAAACTATCTCCAATTAAAGAAGCAATAAGAAAATCGGTAGCAAGTCTATTAGGTTTAGATGAAAAAAGAGTAAATATAAAAGCAACGACAAACGAAAAACAAGACTCTATGGGGCGTGGTGATTCGATAGTTGTATATAGTATATGTCAATTAGAAAAGAAATAATTTATAGTATTAAAATAAATAGGTAAATAGATGGATATAAAAGATATAATGGTATTAGGTGCTGGACAAATGGGCAATGGTATCGCTCACGTATTAGCACAAAAAGGATATAATGTAATTTTATGTGATATTAATCAAGATGGATTGGATAAAGGATTGGCAACAATCAACAAGAATTTATCAAGAATGGTATCGAAAGAAAAAATTACAGAAGATGATAAGAACGAAACTCTTTCTAGAATTAGTGGAACGACTAAACAAGAAGATGGAAAAGATGTTCAATTAGTAATAGAGGCAGTTACTGAAAATAAAGATTTGAAATTCAAAATTTTTGAAAACTTGGATAATATCATAAATTCTGATGCTATATTAGCTTCTAACACATCAACAATTTCTATTACTGAAATAGCAGCAGCAACGAATAGACCTGACAAAGTTGTAGGTATGCACTTTATGAACCCTGTACCAATAATGAAATTAGTTGAGCTTATTCGTGGTCTTGCTACGAGCGATGAAGTTTACAATGCCATTCACGCACTAACTGAAGATATTAACAAGATACCAGTTTTGGCAAATGACTACCCTGGATTTATAGCTAACAGAATATTATTGCCATTTATTAACGAAGCTTGTTTTGCACTAATGGAAGGGGTAGGTACAGTTGACGGTATTGATACAGTAGCAAAGCTTGGTTTTGCACACCCTATGGGGCCGTTGCTTTTGGCTGACTTTATCGGATTGGACACTTGCCTTGCAATACTGGAAGTGTTACACAATGACTTGGCTGACCCTAAGTACAGACCATGCCCACTATTAAAGAAAATTGTTGCTTCGGGTAACTATGGTAGAAAGACTGGGAACGGTTTCTATAACTATTCTTCTGGAACACCAGAACCAAATAACTTTAATGTATTTTAGATAAATAATACGGACATTGAGCCTGTCGAAATGCCCTTAGCAAAATATAGTCTTTACCAAGCTCACTGAGCGTAGCCGAAGTGAACATTGTAAATAGTACCAAACCCATTTAGTTTTTTCTGAATGGGTTTTTTGTTGAAAAAATATTTAAACAACTTCTACTAATTTCAAATTTTATTCTATATTGTAAAAATTGAATTGTTAATTAAATATTAGAAAAATGATGAAAGACACAGTCTATTCAATTGATACAGTTTATCTTCAAAAAAAAATTGATTCTGTATCGCAAAGTGATATGCTTCAGCAAGTTGGTACTATGCATTCTATGTACGAAGATAATTTTAGCAATTTAGTAATAATAGTGTCGATTATTGCTGGAATAATTGGTGTATTTCTTCCAATTTTACTTTTAATTATTCAAAATAGAAGCAATCAAAAAGAATTAGATAGACTAAAAAAGGATCTAAATGAAGAAATATTAGATGAATATGATAAAAGATTATCAAAAGAGGTAAAAAAGTTAAGGGGTGAAATCAAAATAGAACTAGAACGGACTGAAAATCTAAATAAATTCTATGCTAATTATATTCAAGCATTAACAATGATTTCTTTAAATCAACCATATACAGTTTATAATAATTTTCTTGGAAGTAGTATATATGCAATAAAATTAAATGATTTAACAAAGTTAGATTATGTGATTGGAAATTTGATTAAAATGAAAAAGGATAATTTTGTTGTTGAAAAACACCTTATAAAAATTGATGATAGATTAACTCTAAGCGAGTATAAAAAGTTGATTAATGACTTAACAAATGGTGATGATAATTTGAAAGTATTTATAAATAAGTTATTTCAATTAGCTAATGATATACTTGATAACAAATAAAGAAAATGGAAGAATATGCAAAATATTAAATACCTATTAAAACTTATTACCGAAACCATTTTGCAATCAAGTGAATCATTTTCGGCTGTGGAGGGATTATGCAAGTAGAAGAGAGTATATTGCTTAATACACAGATTACTACACCAGCTATATCAACATTAATAGCAGCAACAGTTGCTTATATTATATCTAAAAGAAATAATAGAAGGGCAGATAAAGCTTCTTTAGATAATAGATATAATGAGATTATTCAAATAGCAATACAATATCCTTATTTAGAAAATGGAATATTTGCTGATAGTTGGAGTACACAAAAAACATCAGCTGAAGATAAATATGTACGATATGATAATTACTGTAAATTAGTTTTTAATTTTATTGAAAACTATTGTCAATATTATAACTACAGACAAAAAAAAATAGAAAAAACATTTAATCTACGTGATTGGGTTATTGTACATAAGCAGTGGGTACAAGAACCTTATGTAAAAATAGAAAAAACTAAAAAGATTAATAAAAAGTTAAAGAAGATACTAGATAAATATGCGTCTATAGATTACGAAAGATATCCAAATGCTTTATTTTAATTATTTAAGATAGTAAAAGGAATGCAAACTTAAAGGTTCGAAATGGATTAACAAGGTAGAGTAATCATTCCATAAGGCAGAAACAACATTAAAAAGAAATAAACAAGATTATGATAGTGGATACATTATATAAAATGGATACAGTTTTTGTTGAGAAGTCGAGCGACTATCTAACTCGAAAGGAAGTATTGGATATTTATGAAAAGGTGCACGGACATTACTATGATCATCTTGAACTATTTTTAGTTCTATTAGGACTTGGAATAGCTATATTTGGTTTTATAATTCCAAGAATGATTAATAAGAATATTGAAAAGTCAGAAGAAAAAATTGAAAATGAAATTGAGAAGTTTGATAGAAGAATAAATGAAACCATTTAAAAGAAAATAGAATATGAATTAGAAAAGCAGATTGTCAATTACAGAATTGAATTCGATAAGAAACTTAATGAGTCTTTAAATAGTCTTAAAAATGAGACTGAAATTTCATTGCATCTGGGAGCGAGTCATACTTATTTTTTGGAAGGACATTATCATAGAGCAATGAACAATTTATTAGATGCTACAGTCTTAGCTATTAGATTAAAAGATCAAGAAAACCTACAACGAATTCACAAGAATTTAAAAACAATTAAAATAATAATACAGGAAAATAGTGAAACTATTCCTCAAATAGTGCCAGATGTTGAATTTTCTGACACAAAAGTTAAAATGCTTTATCTATCAAAAGGTAACAAAACTGTAGAAAAAATAGTTAACGAAATATTGGAAACAATCGATGATATTTTTAAACTAAATTCAGAATAATGATTTAGCAATTTCAAAACATATAAGTCAAGCCCAGTTTAGCATTAACGTGGTCTAATGATAGCACCGCACTATTGCGTGACTCCATAAATATAAGATTATAATTCACAAGAACATCTATTGCCAAGGCATCTCCGAATGGGGAGCGTACTTTCAGTGCTGGTGCAATACCAAATCCATTTGAGGCATATACTCTTCTCAGCGATGTTCTTCTGCCATTAGTCTCAAATAGCAAATCGTCAACTATATATTCGCCATAAATATATGAAAGACCACCACCGAGGAAAAAGCTAACTTCGTCCATATTCCCAATTTTTCTGTAATAATTTAGAGATAAGGGGTATATTCTATATCTATAGTGTCTGTTTATTTCTCTGCTATCCTCATGTGGTCTTATTTCTGTGTGACTTGCATTTAGTTCTATAGTGTTCTTATCATCAATATTATAACCAATAGTTAATCCATAATTCAAAGAATTTGCCCAGAATATTGACTTTTCGTGAGTGATAATACTATAGCCTGCATTTATACCTACTTCAAAATGACTGATATTGTCCGCATAAGGGTTGTAATCATCTGCATTAGTTGAAATAATTAAAAATGGGATAAAGATGGAAATTAGAGTTAATTTTAACATAATATTCTATAATTTTAATTCAATTTATTGGCAATATAAGCTTAATACTCAGCACTACAAAAAAGGAAATTACTATTTCTATTCCGAAATCAAGGGAGTAATATTGCCCAGTATTAGTAGAATTAAATGAAAATACCTATTTTAGTATGATTTAGAATATAAAAAATCCCATTAAAATGACTCAAATGAAAAAAATCGAAATTTATAAGCCAGAACATCATATTCGTATTGTTACTGCGGCTTCATTATTCGATGGTCACGATGTGGCTATCAACATAATGAGACGTATTTTGCAATCAACTGGAGCTGAGGTAATTCACCTCGGTCACAACCGTAGCGTTGCCGAAATAGTTGATTGCGCAATACAAGAAGATGCTCAGGGAATAGCCCTAACTTCATACCAAGGCGGACATACAGAGTATTTGAAATATATGTATGACCTCATTAAAGAAAGGGGAGCTAACATAAAAATATATGCTGGTGGCGGGGGTACAATCCTTCCAGAAGAAATAGAAGAATTACAAGAATATGGTATTGATAGGGTGTACTCTCCCGATGATGGTAGAGAACTCGGTCTTCAAGGAATGATAAATGATGTTATCAAGGGTTGCGATTTTTCTACATTGAAAGTAAATGACGAAAAGATAGATGATACTATCAAAACTTCATTGAAAAATCTGAACAAAAATGATGCTCAATCAATTGGTAGGTTAATCACCGCAGCCGAAAATTATGAAGAAGATTATCTTGATTTTGTTGGCGAAGTAGAATCAAAAATTGAGCGTAGAATACCTGTTCTTGGTATTACTGGTACAGGTGGTGCAGGTAAATCATCTATGATTGATGAGTTAGTGCGAAGATTCATTATGGATTTTGAAGATAAATCAATTGCTGTAATTTCTGTTGATCCTTCTAAAAGAAAGACTGGTGGCGCATTACTTGGTGATAGAATCAGAATGAACTCAATCAATAGTGATCAAGTCTATATGCGTTCACTTGCTACTAGACAATCGAATCTATCTATGAGTAACCATGTTCAGCATGCGATTAATATCTGTAAGGCAGCTGATTTTGATATGATTATTGTGGAAACTTCTGGTATTGGTCAGTCGGACACAGAAATTACAAATCACTCCGATGTATCAATGTATGTAATGACTGCTGAATATGGAGCAGCTACACAGCTCGAAAAGATTGATATGCTTGATTTTGCAGACATTATTGCCATTAACAAATTCGACAAGCGTGGCTCTCAAGATGCACTAAGAGATGTGAAAAAGCAATACAAACGTAACCACCTGATGTTTGAAACTCCAGACGAAGACTTGCCAATATTTGGTACTATTGCTTCACAATTCAACGACCCAGGAACTAATGTTTTATACAAAAGAATTATAGACACATTGGTCGAAAAAACTGAAGTTAAACACCTTGACAGCACATTTGAAGTAACAGATGAGATGTCGAAGAAAATATATATTATTCCACCCGAAAGAGTTCGTTACTTAGCTGAAATAAAAGAAAGTAGTGAACAGTATAATGATTTCGTAGCAAAACAAGTCTCTATCGCAAGGAAGATGTATCAACTGAAAGGTACAATCGAATATATTAATGACAATGTCGGCGAAAAGAAAATAGATATTGAAGAAGAAAATGGAATAGTAACTGCTATAGAATCAAAAACTGAAGCTCCCGGCTATTTGGGTGATTTAATGGATGAGTTCAAAAAACTCAGTCAGCAGCTTGACCCAGAGTGCAGAAAATCAATTGATGTTTGGGAGAAAACAGTTGCTCGCTACAAAGCTGATAAGTATCAGTTCAAAGTAAGAGATAAAATATTAGAGCAAGATTTATATAGAACTTCACTTTCTGGAACAAAAATTCCAAGAGTATCATTACCAAAATATAAAGATTGGGGAGATATACTAAATTGGATTCTAACAGAAAATGTACCTGGGTTTTTCCCTTATTCTGCTGGTGTATTTCCACTTAAGCGAATTAACGAAGACCCAACTCGAATGTTTGCAGGTGAAGGTGGACCAGAAAGAACTAACAGAAGATTCCACTATGTCTCGTCAGATATGGAAGCGAAAAGATTGTCAACAGCGTTTGACTCTGTTACACTATATGGCGAAGACCCAGACCACAGACCAGATATATATGGAAAAATTGGAAATTCTGGTGTTAGTATAGCTACATTGGATGATGCAAAAAAACTTTACTCCGGATTTGATTTATCAAGCCCGATGACTTCTGTGTCAATGACTATAAATGGTCCAGCACCTATGCTGTTGGGATTCTTTATGAATGCTGCTATTGATCAGCAATGTGAGAAGTATATAAAAGAAAATGGTCTTGAAGAAGGAGTTAACAACAAGATTGAAAAAACATATAAAGAAAAAGGCGTAGCTAGACCTGAATACAATGGTGATTTGCCAAAGACTAACAATGGTCTCGGACTTATGCTATTGGGTGTAACAGGTGATGAGGTATTAGATACTGAAGTATATGAGAAAATAAAAGCTGAAACATTGACTAAAGTTCGTGGCACAGTTCAAGCTGACATTCTAAAAGAAGACCAAGCACAAAACACTTGTATATTCTCTACAGAATTTGCTCTAAGAATGATGGGTGACATACAGCAATACTTTATTGACGAAGCTGTTAGGAATTTCTATTCTGTGTCAATTTCTGGCTACCATATCGCAGAAGCTGGAGCTAACCCTATTACTCAATTGGCATTAACCCTCTCAAATGGGTTTACTTATGTCGAGTATTACTTAAGTAGGGGAATGCACATTGATGATTTCGCTCCTAATTTATCTTTCTTCTTTTCCAATGGAGTGGATCCAGAATACTCTGTAATCGGAAGAGTAGCAAGAAGGATATGGGCAAAAGCCATGAAGCACAAATATGGTGGAAATTCTCGTTCGCAGAAATTGAAATACCATATCCAAACTTCTGGGCGTTCACTACACGCACAAGAAATTGCATTCAATGATATTAGAACTACACTCCAAGCACTCTATGCAATATTTGATAATTGTAATTCATTGCACACAAATGCTTATGATGAAGCAATCACTACTCCGACAGAGGAGAGTGTAAGAAGAGCAATTGCAATACAGATGATTATCAATAAAGAACTTGGCTTAGCAAAGAATGAAAATCCTATTCAAGGCTCATTCATAATTGAGGAGCTTACTGACTTAGTAGAGGAAGCTGTACTGAAAGAATTCCAAAGTATCTCGGAAAGAGGTGGTGTTCTTGGAGCTATGGAAAGGATGTACCAACGTTCTAAAATTCAAGAAGAATCAATGTATTACGAGCATAAGAAACATAGCGGTGAGTTGCCACTTATTGGTGTAAACACTTACTTAGACCCAAATGGTTCACCTACTATAGTGCCTAAAGAAGTAATTCGTTCCACAACTGAAGAAAAAGAGTTTGCTATAGAAACGCTTAATAAGTTTAAAGAAAGAAATAGTGACAAAGCTGACGAAGCTATAAGCAAATTGAAAAAAGCGGCTATAGAGAATGGTAACACATTCGATTCACTTATGGAAGCAACTAAGTATTGTTCATTAGGTCAGATATCGAATGCACTCTATGAAGTTGGTGGGCAGTACAGAAGGAATATGTAAGACTTTAAAGTCTCAATTATTTTTAACTTGTATGTAATTGGAATTATATTAAAAACAGAATAATAAACTAAAAAAAAGAATATAATGTTTGAATTTGGAATAAAGAATGTAGCTTTTCTAATAATTTTCATTGGTGCAGGAATATTTTTTGCCACCAATGTCAAAAGACTAATAGATTGGCTAAAGATAGGTAAAGATGATAATAGATTTGATAATGTTGGTGAGAGAATAAAACAGACTCTTATTGTTGCTATTGGTCAAAAGAAGATACTTAGAGACAAAAAAGCAGGCCCAATACACGCAGGTATTTTTTGGGGATTCCTAATATTACTATTCTCAGCTATTAACTCTGTACTTACTGGATTTGGAATAATCAATATTTTCAATTATTTAGGCCCTATTTATAGTGTAATAACTATTCTAACTGACATCTTTATCGCACTTATTATTATTGCAGTTTTGGGTGCTTTGTATAGACGTTATGTCATGAAAATAGAAAGATTACCAAAAGATAAAGATGAGAAATTAGAGGCCGCAGCTATATTGGTTACCATTTTCTTCATTGTAACTTCATTACTTTTTGAAAATGCTGCTATGATAGCTATGGGAACACACCCGACTTGGGCAGTAAGTCCTTTAGCATCTGCATTAGCACCAATATTTAGTGTTTCTGCCGCAAGTGTTATTTATAATGTAGCTTGGTGGCTTCATATAATACTGATATTAGCATTTATGAACTTCCTTCCGTATTCTAAACACTTACACGTACTTACAAGCGTGCTAAATGTATATTTCTCAAATATAGGTCCAACAAACAAATTAGAACCAATTGACTTTGAAGATGAAAGTGTAGAATCTTACGGTGTTTCGGATATTGAAGATTTATCTTGGAAAAGTCTATTAGATGGCTACACTTGTACTCACTGTGGTAGATGTACGAGCGTTTGTCCAGCTAACCAGACAGGAAAAATATTAGATCCACGTGAGATAATTGTTCAAGTAAGAAACAGAACAGAAGATGTTGCTCCAATAAAACTTAAACAAAAGGAAGCTGCAAAAGAAGGAAAAGATTACGAACCAACAGAAGAAGAACAGACATTATTAGATAAAAAATTAGTTGGAGATTACGTAAAACCAGAAGCATTGTGGCAATGTACTACTTGTGCTGCTTGTATGGAAGAATGTCCTGTGAACATAGAACACGTACCTGTTATTGTTGGTATGCGTCGATCATTAGTGATGATGGAAGCAGACTTCCCACAAGAGCTTGCTGGTGCATTTAACAATATAGAAAATAACGCTGCACCATGGGCATTCCCGCAAGAGGAAAGAGCTGATTGGGCTGAAGGAATGGATGTACAAGAAGCAGCTGATAAGCCTGAATTTGATATCTTATTCTGGGTTGGTTGTTCTGGTAGTTTCGATGACAGGTCAAAAAATATCACTCAATCATTTGCGAAGTTGATGAACATTGCGGATATAAACTTTGCCATATTAGGTAAAGAAGAATCTTGTAATGGTGACCCTGCGAGAAGGGGTGGTAATGAGTATCTGGCAGATATGTATGTAAAAATGAATATAGAAACGATGGGTAACTACAATGTAAATAAGATCGTAACTACATGCCCACACTGCTTCAATACATTGAAAAATGAGTATCCTGATTTTGGTGGTAATTATGAAGTAATTCACCACTCCGATTTCTTAGATAGTCTAATTGATGAAGGTAAGCTACCATTCAATCATGATATTAAGAAAGAACTAAGTGTTGTATTCCACGATTCTTGTTACTTAGGTAGAATGAATAATACTTATGATTCACCAAGAAATACTATTAAAAATATACCAGGCCTTACAGTATTAGAACCACAAAGAACAAAGGACAAAGGGCTTTGTTGTGGTGCTGGTGGTGCTCAAATGTTTATGGAAGAGACTGAAGGTAAACGTGTTAATGCCGAGAGAACTGAAGAGTTACTCAGTACTGGAGCAAAAACAATTGCTCTCAATTGTCCATTCTGCATGACGATGATAAATGATGGTGTAGGTAACTCTGGTGCTGAAGGCGTAGAAGTGAAAGATATTTCTGAAATACTATTAGAACATATTGAATCTAATCATAAATAAAACTTACTTGTAGCTTTCAATTTTGCAAGCATTGAGTCCAAAGAGTTTAGATATTTTTGTTCTGTTTTTGGCAATGAGATTGTAAATAGGATTTGAAATAAAAACAAATAATGGGTTATCTAAAAGATAGCCCATTACTTTATACACACCATTCATCTTTTTTAAAGCCATAAACACAGCTTTACTTTTTGAGTAAATTCTTGATGTATTTACTTCATAGAAATATACTGATTTTGAAGTCTTTACTGCGTTCAATTCATTATGAATTTCATTTAGATTTAACACTTGATATGGTTTGACTTTAATGAAACTTTCATTTGATCTCTTCTTAATATATTCAGCTGTAGTAGTACAAATCCCACAATCTCCATCAAATATTAATAAATCACTCATTCGTCTATATTGGCAGCTATGTCATTTCTAAAATATTTATTTTCAAATTCAATTCCCTCTGCAAGGTTGTAGGCATTGTCTTTTGCTTCACTTATAGAGTTAGCAATAGCTGTAACGGCTAATACTCGTCCACCGCTATTCACTGTATTTCCATCTACATTCTTAGTACCAGCGTGAAAAATATATTTATTTACTAATTCACTATTGTTTTTCAATCCCTTTATAATAAAACCTTTATTATATGATTCGGGATATCCTTCGGCAGCAAGAATAACAGTACAAGCAGATTTATTCTTTTTTATAGAAATTGACTTTTTGTTAATCCTACCTTTTGATGCAGATAAGAATAATTCAGCCAAATCTCCATCTAAAAGAGATAGAACTGATTGAGTTTCTGGGTCACCAAAACGAACATTGAACTCAATTACTTTTGCCTGATTATCATAAACCATAAGCCCACAAAACAGACATCCTTTGAACTCAGTTCCTCGTGCCTTCATACCTTTCAAAGTTGGTTCAACCACCTGTTTAGCTATTTTATCTAATACTTCTCTATTTACATAAGGAGTTGGGGCGAATGAACCCATCCCACCAGTATTTAAACCCAAATCACCATCTTTAGCACGCTTGTAATCTTGGGAAGGAGGGAGTAATACATAGTCTTCACCATCACAAATTGCAAAAACAGATGCTTCTACACCATTTAGAAACTCTTCTATCACTACTGTTTCACTAGCTTCACTGAATTTACCTTCGAAAAATTCATCTAAAGTTGTTTTTGCTTCTGTCTTACTGTTACAAATAAAGACCCCTTTACCACCAGCTAAACCGTCGGCTTTGAGAACTATTTGAGAGTTGAAAGTGTCAATATAAGCGTAAGCAGAATCTTTTTCATTTTTATCAAATACTTTATAGCCAGCTGTTGGAATATCAAATTCTTCCATGAATTTCTTGGCAAATGATTTTGAAGATTCTAATTGTGAAGCATATTTGTTTGGGCCAAAGCAGTTAATAATATGTTTGTTTAAAGTGTCAACTATCCCATCAGCTAATGGTTGTTCAGGTCCAATTACAACTAAATCTATGTTGTTATTTTCACAGAATGAAATTAATTCATGCTCATCATTTATGTCAAATCTAAAATTTTCTGCGAATTGCTCAGTACCAGGATTACCGGGATTGCAAAAAACTTTATTTTCACCAGTATTATACAGTTTAAAACCAAGAGCGTGTTCTCTTCCACCACTTCCAATTACTAATATATTCATTTATATTTTCTTTTATTTTGATTCATAATTATGGTCAAATTAATAAAAATAATTATGTTGAACTAAATAGTATATAAATACAAAACTCAATATTGAATAATAATTATATTAAGTTTGGAAAATAGAGATTATTAAAAAAATTGTAAATTTAGTTACATTGTTAAATAATTTCTAATTATAATTATTACTTATAGAGAGAAAATGGAATCAGTAAAAATAATTGAAATTGCAGGAACAGCTGCATTTAGCATTGCTGGTGCTTTTGCGGCAATGGAAAAGAGATTAGATCTTTTTGGAATATTTATCATTGCTTTTGTTACTGCAATGGGTGGAGGCACATTGCGTGATGTACTAATTGGAGAATTACCTGTAAAGTGGATGTTGGATATGAATTATGGGTTAGTCGTATTGCTGAGTACACTTTCTGCTTTATTGTTCACTAATGTAATACTTAATTACCACAAAATATTATTATTGTTTGATTCCATAGGTTTAGGTTTCTTTACTTTAGCTGGTATTCAAACTGGTATAACTCTCGATTTTACACCTATTACTTGTGTTGCTTTAGGTACAATGACAGCATGTTTTGGTGGTGTGATTAGAGATATTTCACTAAACAATATTCCATTGATATTTGAAAAAGAAATTTATGCTACAGCTTGCATTGTTGGTGGAACCTTATTTTTTATTTTAAGTAGTTTAAATGTACAACAGTCTTATATCGAAGTAATTTCTCTTCTAACAGTGGTTATATTTCGTCTATTAGCTGTGAAATATGATTGGCAGCTTCCATCCCCTTGGAAAAGTAAATTGAATTATTAGTTAGTATTTAATAAAATATGTTGAAAAGAAATGGTGATTATGTCAGTTAGCTTTATGACATACTCACTATAATTTATTAAATTAGTATAGTATAAAATGCAAAATAAAAGGTAATGAAAATTATGGCAAAAAAAGAAAAATCATCTAAGATTGGTGTAGAGATTAATCCAGATAAGTTAAAAGCTGTTGATCTTGCTATGGAGCAGATAGAAAGGCAACATGGTAAAGGTTCTATTATGCGCTTAAGTGACCAACAAGTCGTTGATGTAGAAGCTATTTCGACTGGCTGTATGTCATTGGATGCTGCTATTGGGGTCGGTGGAATACCAAGAGGTAGAATAGTGGAGATATTTGGACCAGAGTCTTCTGGTAAAACTACAGTATGTTTACATGTTATAGCAGAAGCACAAAAAGCCGGGGGATTGGCTGCTTTTGTTGATACTGAGCATGCACTCGACATTAACTATGCACAGAGATTAGGAGTAGATTTGAATAATTTATTATTATCTCAACCTGAGTTCGGTGAGCAAGCTCTTGAAATTGTAGAAACTTTGGTTCGTTCTGGTGGGGTAGATGTAATAGTAGTCGATTCAGTTGCTGCACTTACTCCAAGAGTAGAAATAGAAGGTGAAATGGGTGATGCACAAATGGGCTCACAAGCAAGGTTGATGTCGCAAGCAATGAGAAAGCTAAATGCAGCTATTGGTAAATCTAAAACAACTGTAATCTTTACTAATCAATTAAGAAGTAAGATTGGTGTAATATATGGAAACCCTGAAACTACAACTGGTGGAAATGCACTGAAATTTTATGCTTCAGTTAGGTTAGATATCAGAAGAAAGGAAGTCCTTAAAGAAGGTTCAGAAATAGTTGGTAACAAAGTCAGAGTAAAAGTATTAAAGAACAAAGTAGCTCCACCTTTCAAAGAAACAGAATTTGATATTATGTACAATGAAGGTATTTCTAAGGTAGGGGACATGGTCGATGTTGCTACTAAGCATGGAATTGTAAACAAATCTGGTTCTTGGTACACATTTGGTGAAGAACGAGTACAGGGAAGAGATGCTCTTAAAAAATTAATCCAAGAAGATAGTAAACTAATGGACAGCTTAGAAGCTCAAGTATTAGAAAAAATTGTTCCTAAAAAAGAAAAAAAAGAATCTGATACCGATAAGTAATGCATGAAGTTAAATCTATAAATAAGAAAAAGTACTCGAAAAAGTATTTTATCAATTTTAAGGATGAGACAAATGACTATATACTCTTAGACTTAGACATTATATCCAAGAGTCAAATAAGTGTAGGGGCAAAGCTTACAGATACAGATATTACTGATGCTTTGAAAAAGCAAGATGTAGTTGATGCTAAACAAAAAGCTTATAGCTTTGTATCTTATAAACCCCGCTCAGAATATGAAGTCAAGAAAAGACTACAAGATAAAGAGTTCGATAGTGATGTAATCGAAATTGCTATTGAATTTCTTTATAGATACAAATTGCTTGATGATGAAAAGTTTACTAAATCTTATGTTAGAAGTTATCTAGAAAGAAAACCGTCAGGTAAATTTAAACTTGAAAATGAACTTAAGAAAAAAGGATTATCTGAAGAATTGGTTACTAATTCTATAAGAAAGATATATGATGAATTCGATTTGTTTGATTTAGCTTTAAGAGCTGCAATGAAGCATCAAAAGAAAATACACTATAAACCAAAATCAAAACAAAAGGATTTAGTAATAAGTTTTCTAAAACGAAGAGGATTCAATTGGGAGACAATAAGTCAAGTAATTGATAAAGTGTTCTAAATATATAATTAGTATATACGTTAAAAGAAAAAAATAAAATTAAACTTAAATTAAAAACTACGGTGTTAAAAATATGTCAAATATGACTGAAAACATACCAGCGAAAGCTGAACAAGGAAAACTATCAGAAGTGCCTGGTAAGTATTGTGTTAGAGATATTAATCTAGCTGAAAAAGGTAGGTTGTTACTTGATTGGGCAGAGTCTAGAATGCCTGTAATGAATCAATTAAGAGAAGAGTATAAGAAAACAAAACCTTTGGAAGGTTATATTATTTCTGGTTGTCTTCACGTGACTAAAGAAACAGGAATTTTAATTAGATCTTTAAAAGAAGCTGGTGCAGAAGTTTGGTGGTCGGGTTGTAACCCACTTTCAACTAATGATGCTGTTGCCGCTGCTCTTGCTGAAGAAGGTATTAACATTTTCGCATGGTACGACAATGGACCAGACTTTTACTGGTGTATTGAAAGAACTATAGATTGCAAACCACACTTAACTTTAGATGATGGCTGTGATTTAATCAATACAGTTCACGAAAAATATAAAGATATGGCACAAAACCATGTAGTTGGTGGAACTGAAGAAACTACTACTGGTATTCATAGACTTCGCTCTCGTGAAGAAGCTGGTGAATTATATTACCCAGTTTACGCTGTTAATGATGCTGAAACGAAATGGGATTTTGACAATGTATACGGTACTGGTCAATCTACTTTAGATGGAATTATAAGAGCTACTTCAGTTCTTTTAGCTGGTAAAAACTTTGTAGTTGCAGGACACGGTCACTGTGGTTCAGGTGTTGCACTTAGAGCAAAAGGTATGGGTTCAAATGTAATGATTACTGAAGTTAAGCCAACTGCTGCTATGAAAGGTGTTCTTAATGGTCATGAAGTATTGACTATGGATGAAGCTTCAAAAGTAGGCGATATATTCTGTACTGCAACTGGTGTTAAAGATATTATAAGAAAAGAGCACTTTGAAAATATGCGTGATGGTGCAATTGTTTGTAATACTGGTCATTATGATAGTGAAATTAACATACCAGAACTTGAAGAAATTGCAGTTTCTAAGAGAACGATAAGAGAAAATTGCGAAGAATATACATTGAAAAATGGCAATAAAATATTCTTACTAGCTCAAGGTAGATTAATTAATCTTGCAGCAGCTGAAGGTCACCCTTCTGAAGTAATGGATATGTCATTTGCAAATCAATTCTTATCTCACGTTGCATTGGCACAAGCTCATACGAAAGGGGAGAAGTTACCAAACTCTGTAATTGAAATTCCTGTGGAACAAGATGAGTTTGTAGCTGAAACTAAATTAGCTACTATGAATATGGCCATTGATAGCTTAACAGAAGAGCAAATTAAATACATAGATGATTATAATAGTGGTACTTAATCGATAGATTTAAAGTACTCAGAATAGAAAAAGCCGATATAGATTAAATTTTATATCGGCTTTTATATTTGTAATTGTATCTAAGCTTAATGTAAATGCGTTCCATATCCACATTGACACTTGGGTAATTCGAATGAGTTTAATCTCTGGTGAAAGTCAAATCCTTCATACTTATCAGAATTCCACCAAAACTCTTCTCTTGGGTTGTTATAATTACCAATTTCATTCATAGTTTCTGAATCATACATTCTACCGTTGATAATAGTGTAAACAACATTTTCAGTTTCATAAATGTCTTCTAACGGATTACCATCAATTACTATCAAATCAGCCAGTTTACCTTTTTCAATAGAACCAATTTCACTATCCATACCTAAATAAGTAGCTCCATTGATTGTAGCTGCCTGAAGCACTTCCATATTGCTCATACCACCTTGGTGTAACATCCACATTTCCCAATGAGCCCCCAAACCTTGTAATTGTCCGTGAGCACCCATATTGATTTTTATTCCATTGTCAGTCATTTTCTTTAATGATTGAGAGGTAAGTATATGTCCATTATCATATTCCTCATCTGGAATCATAGTTCTATGTCTTGCTCTTGAGTCAACAACTTCTCTTGGAGTAAAGTTAAGTAATCTCTCTTTTTCCCAAACATTTGTATTTTGATACCAATAATATTCTCCAGTAACTGAACCATAATTTACTACTAATGTTGGAGTATTATGTGACTCTGTATTTGACCAAAATTTAATTACATCATCATAGAGAGGGGCTACTGGTATATTGTGCTCAATACCTGTGTGACCGTCTGCAACCATAGATAAGTTGTGGAAGAAGTGTGAGCCACCTTCTGGGAAGACTAACATTTCTAACTCTCTGGCTGCTTGTATTATTTGTTGTCTTTGGTTTCTTCTTGGCTGGTTATACGACTTAACAGAAAATGCACCAAAAGCTTTGGTTCTTTTCAAATGAGATTTAGCATCTTTTAAGTTATTAACAACTGCCTTGAAATCTCCTTCAGCTCCATAGAGAATAATTCCAGTTGAATAAGTTCTAGGACCAATCATTCTACCTGTTTTTATCATTTCAGAATGGCTAAATACCATTTCCGAATTTGATGATGGGTCGTGAGTAGTAGTAACACCGTAAGCCAAGTTTGCATAGTATGGCCAATGCTTTTCTGGGCTTAGACCATATCTGAACGTGCCTTGGTGTGCATGAACATCGACAAGTCCAGGCATTATTGTTTTACCTTCTAAATCATAGATTTTAGCATTTTGTGGAATTGAAATTTCATCGTTTTTTCCCAAATCAATGATTTGATTGCCTTCAAGAATTACAGTTCCATTCTCAATTACAGTAGAGTCTTTGTCCATTGTTAATATTCGAGAATTAGTATAAGCTATAACTCCTTTAGGTTTGTCTGAATCAACTAAAGTTTTAATCTTTATCTTCTGAGATACTACTTCTTTATCAGCCTCACCAGCGTCTTTACTTTTATTCAAATAGTCAAAACTATCTTCCAATGCGATAGTGTGATAGTCTGCCCCTAAAGTCCAATGAAGTTGTTTACTATCACTTGACCAATGCAGATTTATTCCTGCATCACTTGCAACTTCTACAACAGGTATTGATTTTGTGTTCGCACTCAAATCTATGATTTGTCCTGTTCTAGGAAATCTTGCTATGTAAACCTTATGTAGCTCATTGAATGCTATGTATCTCCCATCGGGACTCGGTACAAATTTGTTAGAATACTTAGAACTAAAATGCTGTTTCTTATCAGTTCCAGTCAAATCAACAGAGTGGAATCCTTTATCTAAACTACCAAAATAGTAACCACCTGTTTGATAGTATATTCTTGTATCATCGCTGTTGAATAGGGGATACTCACCAGATTCAGAAATTAATTTTGGTTCAGAATTGGATTTATTTAAGTCTAATGTATAGATGCCAGGATTAGTAGTGAAATCAAATCCTTGGTGTTCATTACCAGATTCTTTCAGATATAATAGACTTGTTCCATCTTTAGATAATGATGGAGTTCTATAAATACCTTTTGGTAAATTAATTGCTTTAGTTGACTTTGAATTAAAATCAAAGATTTTTATTTTACCTTTTTCTAAATCAGACCAAGTCACATAAACTAATTTAGAACCATCTGAACTGAAAGAAGGCTCAAATTCGAATTCTTTATTGTTAGTCAACCGTTCAGCTGTTTTATTATTTTTATTGTATAAATAAATATATCCTGCCGCATTATAAGCAACATTTTCACCATCAGGTGAGGTGATAGCACCTCTTAATACTTTCAGGTCTATTTTATCCTCAAATACATTGTTATCAAACCGTACTGTCTTTTGTAAATTATGTTTTGCATTTACTTCAAATGGTATTTCAACAAAGTCTTTAGTATTAATATCTACTTCCCATAATTTTCCATTTCCATATATTACAATTGACTTTCCATCAGGAGTCCAAGCAAAACCTGGGTAAACTCCAAAAATAGCCCACGCTTCTTGCTGATCTTTTATTAGTCTATCAAATATAGGCCACTCTTCACCTGTTTCGGTATCTTTTAAAAATAGGATAGTCTTTGTTCTTACTCTTGATACAAATGCTAAATACTTGCCATCTGGAGAAATTTGAGGTCTGAATGCACTACCTGAACCAGAAACATAAGTCTCTGTTTCACCATCTTCAAATGAATATCTATTTATTACATATATACCTTTATTCGGGTCTTTGTTATATTGAAAAAAACCACCAGGATACATATCTTCAGAGTAGTATAGGTATTTGCCATCGCTTGATACTGACGGTTCGTTCACATCTTGTTGAGCATTCTTTTTTTCTGTTAGTTTTATCCCGGAACCCCCTGAAATATGGTACATCCACATCTCTCCTGCACCAGCTGAGCGAGTAGAAGTGAAATGCTTTCGGGCTATTAGAAATTCACTATCGTGTGACCAGACTGCATTATTAAGCAATCTGAAATCTTCTTTAGTGATTTGTTTTGAATTAGATCCATCAGTGTTCATAATCCAAATATTGTCAGCACCTCCCGCATCAGATGTAAATGATATATACTTTCCATCTGGAGAAAATCGAGGTTGGACTTCCCAAGCAAGTCCAGTTCTTAATGGCATTGCTTTTCCACCTTTTTTGGGGATTGTGTATATATCTCCCAATACGTCAAACACAATAGTTTTACCATCTGGACTTACGTCCAAATTCATCCATGTACCTTCATTTACTGTAAACTCAACTTCCTTTTCATCACCAGGAGGGTTGTTCACATCCCATTCATTTTCTTCTGCATGAACGCCTACAGTTAAAGCAAATATTAAAAATACTATCAGTTTATTCATTACTTTCTCCAATATTAGTTTCATTTTCTATCCAATTATCAATTTTATCTGTCAGCATAAATAGTGGTATCGGCCCATCATTCAATATTAATTGATGAAATCTTTTTATATCAAATTTATCTTTGAGTTTACTTTTTGCCTTTTCTCTTAGTTCTAAAATATGTCTCATACCTATTTTATAGCCAGTAGCTTGTCCTGGCATTACTATGTGTCTATCAACCATACTTACTGATTCTCCCATACTTGCAGGAGTGTTGTTATTATAGAAATCTATTGCTTTTTGTCTGTCCCATCCTTTTTCATGAATCCCAACATCAACAACTAACCTACACGCTCTCCATAGCTCCATTGCTAATCTGCCAAAATCTGAGTAAGGATTTTTGTAATATCCAATTTCTTTTGGTAGAAGTTCAGAATACAAACCCCAACCCTCTACGTAGCTTACATACAGATTACCAACAACTCGAAATTTAGGAATGTTTTCTAATTCTTGTGATATCGCAATTTGCATGTGGTGTCCAGGTATTCCTTCGTGGTATGCGAGAGCTTCCATTTGGTAAACAGGCATTCCAGACATATCATATAAGTTTGCATAATAAATACCAGGTCTTGTCCCATCAATCGAAGGCGGTTCATAAAATGCCTTACCAGCACTTTTTTCTCTGTACTCTTCTACTTTCTTAACAACCAAATCAGTTTTTGGTTTTACTTCAAATAGTTTGTCCAACTCTGTCTTCATTGTATCAATTATCGCCTTCGCACTGTCTAAATATGTTTGTTTACCCTTATCAGTATTAGGCAAATAGAACTGAGAATATTCTCTCATAAATTTAAAGAATGAGTTCAAATCACCACTAAAACCAACTTCATTCTTAATCTTGTTCATTTCATTATGGATTCGTTTTACTTCTTGCTCACCGTAGCTAAAAACCTCATTAGGAGTAATATCAATTGTATTGTTCTTCTTTAATTGATACTTGTAATATTCTTTACCGTTGGGCAATGAATAAGCTCCAATTGTTTGATTAGAGCTTTCTTTTAGCTCATTCAGATATTCTGATAATTTACTATAAGCATCATTAAATTGAGTCAATAGTGATGTTTTAAAATCACTTATTAATCTATCATTTTCATCTTTAGATATTGATAATTTTTCGACTTTTTGTTTAAAATCAGTATAGATTGGGTGAGTTTTAACATTCGACTCAGTTGAAATTAAGTTATCAATACTTTCTATAACATAATCAAGAATCAATTCGGGTGCAACTACTCCACGTTCTTTTCTATTCTCAAGATTATCTATTAATTGCGACATTAACTTTGGAGTTTTCTGTACTCTAAGAATATAATTCTTTGCGTCACTCTCATTTTCTATTTTGTGTTGATTGATCAAAGTAGATGGTATTTTAGTGTGCCATCCATCCATTTGGCTGACAGGATAATTGTGAAATTGATAATCTGCACTTGCTAATTCTGTTTCTATATTATAGACATAAATATTAAAGCTTTTTAGTGCTTGATCAGATAGGTTCTTTATATCGAACCGCTCAGTTAGTACTTTGATATTCTTTGTTAGTATATTCATTTCAGCTATTTGCATACTGTCAGTGATGTTGTCCCACTTGTCATCATTTTCATGGAAACCATATTCTGTTTGAAGTGCTGGGTATCTGTCAACTTTTGCTTTCCAAACGGAATCAATCCAAGTTAGAAATTCAGTATTTTGATTAATATTTTCAGATTTTTTGAAATCGTTACTACAGGAGCTTAGAATAAATAGCACAAATATCGATATAATTGATATAATTCTCATTAGATTATAACTTTTGTTATTTTATAAAAAGATAAATATACGTTATTATGTAACATTTTAAGAGTTTTATTATTAATTTGTTATACACTTAACCAAAAAAAATAATTTATGAGAATTATATACATATTTCTTTTTCTTATACCAATTAGTTTAATATCGCAAAGTATTAATCTGTATAATATAAATACAGAAAAGTTTCCTTTGATTGAAGCTGATTTTTTTGTGACAGATTCAAGTGGAAACCAATTGACACAGTTTACTACAGATGATTTTGCTATAACTGAAGTACAAAGAGAAAAGACAATTAGTGATATTAAATGTCCACCTAAATCTAATATCAATAAAATATCAACTGTGCTTACATTAGATTTGTCTAGTTCAATGAGAGGAGCTAAATTTGAATGGATAAAAGATGCTACCAGTGCTTGGATAGCGCAGATGGATAGCACAAATGAAGAAACCGCAATAACAACTTTTGATGATGAAGCAATACTTTATTCAGATTTTATAATAGATACCTTAAAGTTATTAAATTCCATTAATACTTTGGAGCTTAGAAATGGTACTAATTATAGAGTAGCATTTTTAGACCCTTATGCTGGTGCATTAGATGTTGCAAGAAGAGCTAATTTCCAGCCGATTATTATTTTCCTAACAGATGGGGTTGGTACATCAGATTTCGATGTAAATGAAGTAGTTTCATTAGCAAAAAAAATGAACGCTGTTGTGTATGCTATTTCTTTAGAAATCACTTTACCAGTAGAATTAAAGCAAGTTACAGATGCAACAGGAGGGTTGTATTTTGAAGAAGTTGATAATAAGGAAACATTAATAGATGTTTATAATACAATTAGGAAAATTGCAGTTAGTAATTCTCCATGCAGTATATCATGGTTTACCGATGGTTGCTTAATAGGTAAAAAATCAAAGATTGAATACAAGCCCTTGGGTGTAAGTAAAGAATTTTCATTTGACGCTCCGGGTATTAAACCACCTAAATTTGAATTTTTAGATGATGAATTTATTGAGTTTAGTTGTCAAAAGCCAAATATTAAATATTTAAAGTTAAAAGCAATCAACAGCGACATAGATGTAAATAGTATAGATAAGGTTAATGGATTCAGAAGTTGCGACCAGTTTGAGGCAATTGTTGTTGGTAAACAATTACCATTTACTTTGGAAAAAGATTCTATTATGGAAATTAGGGTTGAATATTATGGCACTACTTCTGATTTTAATCTCTGTAAATTTACTATTAATTCTAGTACGTGTCTCAATGTTGATTTTTTTTCTGTGAGTAATTGTATTGGTAAACCCCCAACAAATAGTGTTGTAGAAATATTAGACCCTAATGGTGGGGAGTTATTAAAATCTGGCAGTACACAATCAGTACAATGGAAGGGCACAAGAAATAATAGGACTAAGATTGTAGAATATTCAACCAATAAGGGTGGTAGTTGGAACCAAATTGCTAATGGGAATTTAGAACAAAATATAACAGAATGGAAAACCCCAAATATTGAGAGTAGCAATTGCCTAATAAGAATAAGACAAATGAGTGAGGATGCTGGGAGAAAAATTTATAGTTTGAACATTGATTCTAATAATGTAAATAAGGTAAGCTGGAATAATGCAGGTAACGTATTTGCTACTCTTTCTGATAGTGCAACTATTTATGTTGTAAATAGTGTAGTTGGACAAATAGCAAATAAATATAAATTAGAAAAAGCAGAAGATGCAGACATCAATTTTCTGCCTGATGGGGTAAGATTATTATATAGCTCAGAATCGGAAACAGCAGTAATTAATCTTATAACTCAAGAATATAGAAAAATTAGTTCATTTGGTGGTGAAATAGAATTTAGTTTTTCTAATGACATTGGATTAATACAAAATAAAAACTCTGTTCATATCTTAGACTTAACTTCTTTGACTTTTATTAATCAATTTGATTTACCTAACGGTTTCAATCAAATATCAGACGCTTCGATTTCTAATAGCTCAGATAAAATAGTTATTTCTACTTCAACTTCTACAAAGTCTGATTCATTATATATCTTGAGTAAAATAGATAATTGGTCAAACTATACTACAGTTTCTATGTTTGATAATGTCTTTGAACACTCATATCAATTCGTAGAATGGAGTTATGACGAAAAGTATGTAATCTCTACTTCAAACATAGGTGATCAAAAATGGCTCGAATTATGGGATGTTCAAAAACTGAAAAAAATCTTTAAAAAAATAAATCCGACTTTCACATCAATTACAGATTTGGCCACATCTGATTATGATAACTATGTTGTTTTGACTGATAGAAGTTTTAATGTTAAAGTATGGGAATGGGATGAATTAGTTGACACTGTGTTTTCTATTAAATTTTCATTTAAGTCTGAATCAAGCATTACAACTGATGTTGAATGGAGCAAAGATGGTACCAGATTCGCTGTTGGTCAAAGAAGTAGCTCCCCAGATAGCTTACTATCAGTTTATTCTGTCAAACCTTATCCAGAAGCATTAGATATTTCTGATTCAACATTTTCATTAGTTAAGAATACTTTTTCAGTACAAGATATAAATATGGGTGAAGTTTTAGTTAACTCATCAAAGGACTCTGTTTTCAATTCAATAATTGAATATGAATATGATTTTGAATTTGAAATTGATTCAGTTGTTATTACAGGAGTAGATAAGAACAATTTTAGTATTTCTAATAGTCCCAACTTACCGGCTGTTATAAATAGCATAAACCAACCTAATTTTATAATTGAATTTAAACCAACAAAAATTGGTGGTCATAGTGCAAAAGTTATTCTTTATTCTAAATATAGTATTGAAGAGTTTTTACTATTTGGAAACGGTGTTGAACCAATAATTGGAACAACTAATATTTCTTTTGATGAAGTTAATGTCGGAGTAGAAAAAACAGTTGTAGAGAGTTCAATATTTAATAATGGAAATAGTGTTTTAACAATTATGTCATTAGATATAGTTTCACCCTCAAAAGAACAGTTCCAATTGTACGATGAATTAGATAAAGTCGATTTAATTGAAAACATTGAAATTGAAGCGAATAGTAATTTTGAATTAAAAGTATCGTTTACTCCTCAAAATGACATTGTATATAATTCAAGAGTAAGGGTAGTTTATGTTGATGAAAAAAATAATATAGATACAATTTATATAAAATTAGATGGAAGGGGAGTAAGACCTATATTTGAATATTCTGACATTAATATTGGTACAGTAAAATGTGAAGAAGAGATAGTTGATTCATTAAAAATTTATAATAATGGTACTGGTGATCTTGTAATAAGAGAAATACAATTAAGTAGTCTAAATTTTAGTTTTAATGTAGAACTTGAAGATGATTACAGTATTTCTGAGAAGGATTCGTTGTGTTTAAGTCTTTTGTTTAAACCACAAGATAATGGTATAATTCAAGACTCAATTATTTTCAAAAGCAACAATCACAGTGATTCGGTTATAGTAATTTACATGAATGGTAGAAAGTTAGAAACATCCTATGAAATTATAGGTGACGAAAATTTGATTGGTGTTGATGATAATAAAGTTTACAAAGAAAGTATAAAAGTATATAACACAGGAAGAACAAATTTGTATTGGGACACACCATCAGAGTCAGCTGACGGGAAAATAATTATAAATTCAGTTACTCCTAATCCAACTTTACCTGCAGACACATCTATAATTGAATATACTTTCTTGGGTGGTAATAAAGGTGAAATATTTAATCACAAATTATCTCCTGAACCTATTTGTTCGGACAGTATAGAAATTAATGTTGAAGTAAAAAGTACTTCTCCTACATTATATTTAGACTATGAAAAGCAATATACCATTATTTGTGAAAATGAATTGGAAATATCAATACCTATTATAAATGTTGGTGAAGCAAATTTAGTAATTGATTCTGTAGGTTTAACTAATTACGAAGGAAATACTTTTAATATTGAAGATAAAAATATTCAACTAAGTACAAACCAGAATGATTCACTAAAACTATTATTTAAATCAGATATACCAGATATTTATTCAATTAATGTTGTAATATATTCTAATGATTCAAAGTCAAATGATGGGATGACAATTATCCCTATCACAGTTATAAAAGAGGTTTCTAAGTTTAGTATTATTGACAATGATGTAACATTTAGCTATTTGAATAATAATATTCCAGGTTCAAAAACAATTCGAATAAAAAACGAAGGTACAGTTCCGATTCGCTGGGATGTTATTCTAGATAGTGAATTTACTGTTTTTCCCATTATACCACAAGTTGCTCAACCAGGTGAATCTTCTGTTGTTACATTTATTCACACAGGAAATAAGGAAATTTCTAGTGTTCACAAATTTGCTGTCTTAGATTCATGTGAAAACAAAGATGAAGTTAATATTAATATACAAGGTGTTGGAAGTGAACAAATTTCATTATCTGTGATAGACGAAATTAGGAAGATAGGAGAAGTGTTTCCATTGTCAATCAAAATTAATAGCTCTTCTGATTTTGCTAACGGAGAGATAATTAAAGGCAACTTAATTTTTAATAGAACCATTATTAAACCAATCAAAACTGCTAATACAACAAACAACGAAATGCGTTCTGTCCAATTTGAGATAAAAAATCCAAAGAATAATGAAATTTATCAAATTGAAATGGAAGCTCTTTGGGGCAATGATTCTTGTACTACTATTGAATTTTCAGAATTAGCAATGGAATACTCTTCCACAAATATTGAATTTGGTACACAAAGTGGTAACTTTTGTATTGAAGATTTATGCTATGCAGCCGGGACCAGATTACTAAAAATTGATTACGAAAATAAAAATAAAATCACTATTAATGGGTATGATGAAACTAAAATCCTTCTAACAGTTAACACAATAGAGGAGGGAGACGCGATAGTTGAAATATATGATTTCAAGGGAACAAAATTACGTGAAAAATTAATTAGAAATTCTAAGCATAAACAGTTTAGTATGGATATTGATGGTTTTAATTCTGGAAATTACTTCATACAAGTAAAAACTTATAGCCAAGTATTCAGTAAAAAATTAATTCTTATCAAGTGATTTTGCATCTCGGTCAAATCTATTCAAATTTACATCGCTCTTTGGGTATGGAATTTCAATACCATTTTCCGAAAAGCTTTGTACAATTTTATACCTCAAATCAGACATCACACCAAATCCATCCCATGGATTACTAACAAAAAAACAAAGTCTGAATTTATATGAGCTGTTTGCTATTTCATCAAACATAACAAATGGTTCAGGTTTACTTAAAACTTGATCGTGGCTCTGTCCAATTGAAAGTAATAAAGATTTTACTTTGCTTAAATCTGAGTTAAAAGCGACGTTAAATGCAACTTGAAAGCGTACAGGGTGATTTATACCATCATTATAATTTATTACACGTTCCGTTACAATTTTTGAATTTGGAACAATAATCATAGAATTGTCAAAACTGATTGCTTTAGAAGTCCGTAATCCTATTTTTACAATTCTTTTGTAATCATTTTCCAAAATTACAATATCACCAACTTGTATAGACCCTTCGAAGAGTAGGATTATTCCAGATATAAAATCATTAAAAGTTTGCTGCAGGCCAATTCCAATTCCGACTAAAAGTGCTGCGCTCCCAGCTATAAGTAAAGTTACATCAAATCCAATCACATCTAAATAGATTGAAATACCAATAACCCAAAGAAAATACTTTGCTAAATTGAAAACAGCATAAGAACTTCCTTTATCTCTTTTTGAATATTTGAATATAATTTTTTTTAAAAGTTTTGATAATAGTTTTAATGCTATAATGAAAATAAACAGTATAATTATATCATAAACTTGAACTGTAACATTAGCTAAAGTAAAGAGGTTTAAATTTAAAATATTTTCCATTGTTGAATTGTTAGATTGTTAGATATTTTTTATAATTTATATTAATTATTATTTCAATAAATTAATATTTAGGTTTTATGATGTTTAAAACAATGACGTATTTTGTGTTAACTATTGCATTTACAATTGCATCTTTTTCAGGTGTAAAGCTGGAATATAACTATTATGAAGGCGGTGATGAGTCAAACTCATCTGTTAATAGTGTTATAATGACAAGCAACGAGATGTTATTAGAAAACAATTCTTCTGATGGTAAAGTTACTATGCTGTACAATTCTGATGCTGATAAAATTACTGTGGTTATCCACTCGACAGAAATGTATATGATATTAACAAAAAAGAAGTTAGAAAGTTTAAAAAAGCAATTAAATGGGTATATGGATCAGATGAAACAACAACTTGCTAACTTACCAGATGCGCAAAGACAACAAATGGAAAAAATGATTGAACAACAAATGGGCGGAATGTCTAAGATAGAATATTCAGTGTCTAAAACAGGAAATTCGCAAAAAATAAATGGTTGGAATACTGACAAATATGAATTTAAAGCAGATGGTTCAGTAACTTCTGAAATATGGGCCACCGATTTTAGTGAGTTAGGAATTAATGAAAATGATTTTGCAATAATGAAAAACTTTAGTGCATTTAGTTCTTCTATGCTAGATGGACTACCAAACACTAAGAAAGACCCGTTCTCGGCTATGTATGAAGAATTTAAAGGATTACCTGTTAAAACTATACATAAAACAACAAATTCGATTACTGAGCTTTCAAAAGTAGAGAATTATGATGGGAAAGTTAACTTTACTATTCCTGAAGGGTACACTGAGCAGTCTATGAATATGCCTGGCAATAGATAAGATATAATGAGAATATTAATTTCTATATGTGCTGTATTTTTCATCTTAACTTCCTGTGAGACTGAAAAACCAAAATACTCTCTGAGTGTTGATAATAATCAACCTGTTAAGGTGAAAAATATTATTTTAATGATTGCTGATGGGTGTGGGTTTAATCATATTGATGCAGCTAATTCATTTCAAAATGGAAAATTAAATTCGCAAACGTATCAAAAATTTCCAGTCTATTTTCCAGTATCTACTTCTCCTGCACTTTCTGGCAAATTCAAATCAAATAATGGGTTGAGTTGGAATAATGGATATAATTCTGGATTAACTTATAGTGATTCTAGTTTTAGAAACATTGGGGCTACTGGTTCAGGATCTGCTGCTGCTGCTATTGCAACTGGAAGAAAGACCTATAATGGCTCAATTGGGATGGATATTGACTTCAAACCACTTAAATCAATATTACATAAGGCAAAAGAACTCGGAAAATCTACTGGCGTAGTCACTAGTGTGCCATTTGCACATGCTACTCCTGCTTCATTTGTAGTTAATAACGTGAACAGAAGCAATTATAAAAAAATTGCAACTGATATGATAAACAGTGATGTTGATATAATATTTGGTTGTGGTAATCCCGATTATAATTCAGATGGTGAACAAGAAAATACAAAGCAATATAAGTATGTTGGTGGGAAGGAAGTATGGTCAGATTTAAAATCTAATAAATTAAAGAGAAGGTTAATAACAGATAGAGAGGAATTTGAAAGTTTAATAACTAATCCTTCAGATAAATTACTACTTGGAGTACCCAAAGTGCATACAACGTTACAGGCAGCAAGGTCCGGTAATACTGGAGCAGGTGCTTTTGAAGTTGATTTAACTAAAGGAATCCCGAGTCTAATAGATATGTCTTTAGCATCATTACAATGTTTGAACTTAAACAAAAAAGGTTTTTTTGTAATGATTGAAGGGGGTGCTGTTGACTGGGCTGCTCATTCCAATCATTCTGGTAGAATGATTGAAGAGTTAATTGAATTTAATCAGACAGTCGATTCAGTAGTTAATTGGGTTGAGACTAATTCTAATTGGGATGAAACATTATTGATAGTTACAGCTGACCACGAAACGGGTTACCTCACTGGGAATGCTGGCTTTTATAGCAGAATCGAACCAAAAAGCAAGGGGGAAATGCCAGACATGATTTGGAATAGTAGTAGTCATACTAATGTACTTATTCCTTTATTTGCAAAAGGAAATGGCTCTGAATTGTTTGACGATTATGCGGATGAAGTTGATTCTTTAAGAGCGTATTTTATACAAAATTCAGAAATAGGTCAGGTTATGTTCAGAGTGTTTCAATAATTTATTCATTATAAATAAATTTATACTCTATCTCTCTTTTGAGAGAACTGCCCATAGTTTCTATCAAATTACCCAAATTTTCTTGAACTTCAATTATTTTAGATATTCTGTTATTATTATCATAGTATATGGTAAGTTTAGCTTTAGTTGAATTAACTTTATACAATCTATTATTACTATCGTATTCATAAGCTTCTGTGCTCTTATTACCTTGGCTAATTAGCGAATATTCTAGTAATCTATTGTTTTCATCTAATTTTACAATGTCTTCTAATCTACAGTTCTCATATTCAATTTCATAAACCAATTTGCCATCTGATCCAGTTTCCCAATCCACAGTATCTTTATTACACCAACTTAAAAAACGAAAGGTTCTAACGCCATCATCTTCAGTAGAATCTATACCTTCATGTTTAGATGCCATTAAAAATTTGAATATTTTAAGGGAGGGGTAAGCAACTTCAAATAATTCTTCAATCATAATTGAATCAGAATATTTGTATTCATCACTATAATTTTTTTTGTAAACTACGTTTGTGTCAGTTAAACTTAATTTGTTATCTACATCAATTTCTAATATTTTTAAAGTCTCTACATTTGAGTTATTTACAGCGCCTTGAGAAAATAATGCAATTGGTAGTATAAGAATAATTATTAATTTTATCATTTTTTGTATGTTTTTCTTTTTTAGTACACATGAATATAAAAATAGTTACAGTTATCAGTCAAAGCAACCTATTGAACGAGCAATAACTAATCTTTGAATTTCGCTAGTTCCTTCGCCAATTTCTAATAGTTTTTGGTCCCTGTAATACTTCTCTGCATCATACTCTTTCATTAGACCATACCCACCAAGGATTTGAACGCAATGATTTGCTGACTCATGTGCTAACTCGGAGCAATATAGTTTAGCAATAGCACCTTCTTTAGTAATGTTTTGACCTTCTTCTAACATTCTACAGGTGTCATAAAGATATCCTCTTGCCATTTCTAACTTCATCTCCACATCTGCTAATTTAAAGGCATTTGCTTGGTATTGTGAAATCGGTTTACCAAAAGTTATTCTTTCTTTTGCATATTTAAGTGCATATTCATAAGCTCCTTGAGCAAGTCCAAGTCCCATAGCTGCAATTGACAAACGACCTCTGTCAAGAGTAGAAAGCATTTGTTTGAATCCTTCACCTTGCTTGCCTAACATTGCAGTATGTGGTACTTTAACATTTTCTAATACAAGTTCACCTGTATTTGAACCACGCCACATCATTTTGTCTTTCATAATATTTTGCGAAAATCCTTCAGCATCATTTTCTACAATGAAACAACTTAGTTCTTTTCTACCATTATCTCTTTCACCAGTTACAGCCAATATTGTCGACCCTAACGTAATATCAGTAGCAGAATTTGTAATAAAAATCTTTGTACCATTCAATATCCAATTGTCACCTTCTCGGACAGCAGTTGTTTGAGTATTTCCAGCATCAGAACCAGCTTCTGGTTCAGTTAACCCAAATCCCCATAATTTTCCACTTGCTAATTGAGGTAAATACTTTTCTTTTTGTTCTTCATTTCCAAAATAATACAACGGCCCAGTGCCAAGTGAGTTGTGTGCTGCTATAGTTGCGGCTTGTGAACTATCTACTCTTGCTAATTCTTCAACTGCAATGATATATGAGACATAGTCTAACTCAGCTCCATTATATTTTTCAGGAAGGAATGCACCTAATAATCCAAGTTCTGACATCTGTTCAGTAATTTCATAAGAAAACCTTTCTTCTTCATCTAAAATTTTAGATTGTTTTCTGATGTTTTCTTCAGCGAAACTCCTTATCGTGTCTCTTATAAGTATTTGATCTTCGTTTAAATTTCTGTTGAGTGGCATATTCTATACAATTTATTTTTTTACTGTTAAACATTACGTAATTTTACAATATAACAATTTTAACTACGATTAAAACCGAATTTATGATAAATACTAAGCAGATTTTTTATTTAATATTATTAATATCACTTATTTCCTGTTCAACTGGTAAAAAGTCAGGTCAAATTGATTATAATACAGTAGATCAAATTAACGTTAGAGACAGTATAGAAATAGTTAAAGATTTAAGTTTTAGCTATGAGGTTGAAGTTGTAAAATATAATAATCCAAGTTATAAATTTATCAATGATGACATAATCAGAGAAGTTTGTTTAGTGTTTTCAAATGATTGCAACAAAGTTGATTTAGAATTATCAGAAGAAAATATTTCAAAATATGCATTGAAATATTCTGAAATATTAAAAGAAGACTATGGCTCTGAACCAGATGAGTACAAACCATTTGAAATTTATCATTCTTTTAATTGTAAAGAAGTTTATACTAAAGAACGCTTGATAATACTAGAAAAAAATATGAGTAGCTATACTGGTGGAGCTCATGGCAATTATAATTTACAATATACGTTATATGACACAAATTTGGGTACTTTATTAAAGATTCAGGATATATTTGAGAATCAAAAATTGAATGATATTGGAAGAGAGAATTTCTTGGTAAGCAAAGGGTTAGCAAAAGCAAGTCCAATAAAAGATTCTGGTTTCTGGTTTGAGAACGATAAATTCTATTTGCCTGAAAATTTTACAATTGACAACAAAAATCTGACATTTATCTATAATCCTTATGAAATAGCATCTTATGCAGAAGGAATAATAGAGTTGGAAATACCACTATATAAGTTAAAAAATATAATAAAAGAAGAATATAAATTTATAATTAATTAGAGATAAGAAATATGTTTGATTTACTTTTAACAGACGAACAAAAAATGTTAAAGCAAATGGTTCACGATTTCGCTGTAAACGAAATTGAGCCAGTAGCTTCAGAAAATGAAAGAAACCACAAATTTCCAGCTGATGTAATAAAGAAAGCTGGTGAACTTGGACTTATGGGTATTGCTTACCCCGAAGAGTATGGAGGATCTGGTATGGATTATACATCATATATGTTAGCTATAGAGGAGATTTCGAGATACTGTGCTTCTACTGGTGTTATTATCTCAGCTCATTCATCACTCACATGTGATCCGATATTTAGATTTGGAACTGAAGAACAAAAACAAAAATATTTACCCGATATGCTTTCGGGAAACAAAATTGGTGCATTTTCATTGACTGAATCGGGAGCTGGTTCCGATGCTGGGGCTACTCAAACTACTGCGAAGTTGGAAGGTGATAAATGGATTCTGAACGGGTCCAAAATATTTGCTACGAACGGTGCTGAGGCAGATGTATTTGTTTTATTGGCTAGCACTGAACCTGAAAAGAAAACAAGAGGCGTTACTGGTTTTATTGTAGATGCTAATACTCCTGGTTATAGCATTGGTAAAGTTGAGAAAAAGCTTGGTATTCGTTCTTCATCTACTACAGAGATTATATTGGATAATGTAGAGTTACCCAAAAGTGCTATGTTAGGCAATCTTAATGAGGGTTTCAAAATGGCTATGATTACCCTTGATGGTGGTAGGTTAGGCATTGCTGCACAAGCTTTGGGAATTGCAAGAGCTGCATTTGAAGATGGGCTAAAATACTCAAAAGAAAGGGAACAGTTTGGTCAACCAATTAACAAGTTCCAAGCAATACAATGGATGATAGCTGATATGAGAGTTAGATATGAAGCCTCATGGTTACTAACTTGGAGAGCTAGCAAAATGAAAGATGCTGGTGAGAATTATTCACCTTATGCTGCTATGGCAAAATTAGATGCTTCTGAAACAGCTATGTTCTGTGCTAACAAAGGACTTCAGATACATGGTGGCTATGGCTATACGGAGGACTTCAATGCAGAAAGATATTACAGAGATGCTAAAATTACTGAGCTTTACGAAGGTACTAGTGAAATTCAAAGATTAGTGATTGCCAGAGATTCAATAGTTAATTATTAATGAGCAATATTATGTCAGAAAAAGATTTTGATTTATTTGAAATGTTAAATGAAAAATCAGCTAAGGTAATCGATGTCAGAACAATAGCAGAATTTTCATCCGGTAATGTAAATAGTTCAATTAATATACCAGTTGATCAAGTGGTTAACTCTGTTGACGAATTCAAATCTATGCCAAAACCAATTGTACTTTGTTGCGCTTCTGGAGCAAGAAGTGCAATGGCAGCGGAATACTTAACTAATATAGGTATTGGTGAAGTATATAATGGCGGCAGTTGGAAGGATGTAGAAATGCAATTGATAGGAAAATGAAAAATATTACAAAAATTGTTGGATATTCACTTTCTCTATTATTCCTTGTTTCAGGAATAATAGAGAAAGAATATTTATTATTTCTTCCAGCAATACTTTTGTTTTCATTTTCATTTTTCAATTTGGGGTGTTTAAAATATAATTGTGATATTAACGACAAGTAGTAAAATTTGATACTTACAATTAAAAACACAAGAATATAAAATGAAAAAAATATTAGTCCTGCTCATATCAATATTATCAATAATACAATTATCTTCATGCTCTGAATCTGAAACTATTGATTCAAAGAGTTCAAAATTTGAAGCTTTAACAGCGAAAGAGTACCGTAAAATAATAATAGAAACAGATTCACCTCAGATTATAGATGTAAGGACGCCACAAGAATTTAATTCAAATAAAATTTCAGGTGCTGTAAATATTAATATTTACGATAGCAATTTTGATGCAAAAATTCAGGAATTGGACAAAGACAGACCAGTATTTTTATATTGTCGTTCTGGGTCGAGGAGTAACAAGGCATCTAACAAATTAGCTGAAATGGGTTTTACAGAAGTTTATGATTTGAAAGGAGGAATTACTTCTTGGCAATTAGAGAACTTATCTTTACCAGCAGATAACACAACCAGCGAGAAGAAAAGTGGAATCACAATTGACGCTTACAATAAACTAATAAGTAATACTGAAAAATTAGTTTTAGTTGACTTTAACGCAGAGTGGTGTGCGCCTTGTAAGAAACTTTCACCTATTTTAGATAAAATTGCTTCAGAAAACCCCAAGAATGTAGAGCTTATCAAAATTGATGTTGATGAAAACCCAACACTTTCAAAAAGTATGAGAATACAAGGATTGCCAACCTTAAAATTATATAAAAATGGGGAAGAGGTATGGCAATATTTAGGCCTAACCACTGAAGAAAAAATTGTAAATCAAATAAAGACTAATATTTAGTTATTTGAATAACACATAAGAATCAGGTAATGTTTTTACTAATTCTTTCATTTTTTCATCGAATGCACTAGTATTTCTCACACCAATCATATTACTTAGATTGTTAAAGTTTTTAATACTCCCAATTGAAATATTATCGACATCTTTAAAATCATTGGCAGTTAATTTATCGACATAGTTTTTACTGACATTTATACCGAAATTTAAAGATTGATAGTTGTTTGCAGTCTCTGGTGTATGGTAATACTTTATAACGCTATGAACCATATCAGGTAAAGACCAAACTTCAGATAATTTACTTCCTACTGACCTGTGATCTTCTCTGAAAATTGCATTTTCAGCTTCTAATTCTGATACACCATCTTCTAACTCAACTAACTTAATTACTTTTACATAATCAAGTGGCTCCATTTGAATCATAATCATTCTACCAATATCATGTAGCAATCCCGAAACAAATAAACCATTTCTTAAACGACTATCAAATGAGTCAATAAAAACTTTTGAGAGATTCCCAATTAGAAATGAGTTATAGAAATACTTTTCTAAAAGTGGATAAATGTTTAAATTTCTACCGATAAATAGCTTTGAGTGCAAAGAAACACTAAACACAATGTCACTAACTCGTTTAGTACCTAATATCTGAATAGCTTGAGACAAGTTAACAACATCAGCTCTGACTTGAAATAGGGGAGAGTTTGCCATTTTAAGTGTCCTCATCGAGATAACAGGGTCTGACTCGATTAACCTAACTATTTCACTTACATCAATATCATCCTGCTGTAATATTTCTAAAAGTTTAGAAGCAATATCAGGTAATGATATAAAATTATCTTTCTGTAAAAATTTATCAAATATACTCATTTGTATTCCTTGTCTATTTTAAATCATAAGTAAAATCAAACATATCATTAGAATATGCTGATTCATTGTAAAGTTGAACATTGAGTTTTATCAAGTCATCTTGATATAAATCTTGTAATAGTGCGTATTTTTCAATGTATCTTTTAAGTTCTTCGTTTTCTGATGTCAATCCATGAAAAAAAATCAAACACATTTCATAAACACTAATTTGCGAAAATAAAATACTTAAGAAAAAGTGTTTATCATTCTCATCAGCTCTATCGATGAATAAAAGTAAATTAAATATGTTCCTAAAATAGTGACCTAATTCATACCTAAACTCATTAAAAAAACTAGTGTATGAAGTTTCGATTACTCCTCTAAGTGAATCTTCATCAACCCCTGCATCACTCAAGTGCTCTAAGTATTTAGAATAAAACCTTTTGAAAACATTATAAAACTCACCAAAAGTTGAACGCCCTTGTATAGTTTGTTTTTCAATATTTCCCGATTGGACATTAATATTATTAGATTCAAAGCGAAGAGTGTCTAACAAGTCAGTATGAAACTTTAGTAAATTAAAGAATGTTTCTTCTTGTTTTTGCTTTTGTAACGTATCATTCTGTCTTTCTAATTCTTTACTCTGACTTATCATAGCTTCAGTTTGTGAAGCTAAATATTCTTTTTGTTCATTAAGTTCATTCCTTTGGTGCACTAAAGCACTATAAAAAAGTAATATACCTGCCAATGACCACAAAGAACCAACAAAACCACCAATGAATTCACCGAACTCACCTAATGATAATGATGAGTCAAAGAGTTTTGAAAAATTTGTAAAAGATACAACTAAAGAACTGAGTATTATTACTATACCCAATACCATAAAGATAATTGCTACTTTTTCTGATATATGTCTGTTTTTTAACAAAATTTAAAAACTATTTATAATTAAAAACTTATTATCGTATAACAAATACCGTGCCTTTATGTTTAAGGTATTTAATTCTATATTTTCATTAGGTTTCATTGTAGAAGTAAACACTTTTTGACCTAACAAATTATATAAACTGAAATCTATATTATTATTGGATATGTTACTTAACATTCCTGTTTGATAAACTAATTCATTCTTTTTTTTTACATCAGTCTGAACTCTCTCGAAGTAGAACAAATCTGTCTCAAAACCATCAAAGGATTTTTCTTCACTAGCAGTATAAAAACCACTAATATCACTATCCCAAGCAATTGATTCTCCTTGTGGCTCTTTGCTGAAAGAATAAGTATAAGATTCGATTTTCTTTCCTGATTTATTTAAATTACTAATCAGATTATTATTATCATTGTTGAAATACCAAACGGAAGTGTAGTCACGAATCAATATATGCTTACCATCCTTTGAAATATCCCCTGCGGTTACACCTGTAGAGTTTTCAGAGACATTATTACCAAACTCAAATTCTAATATGAAATCAGCTGTATTAGTTTTTATAAAGCTAAAATCAGACTTTAACTCATACAATCTGGCCTTAGTTTCTCGCTTTGTTACTATATAAATATTGTTAGTTGTCGGATCAATAAATAAACACTCTGCATCTCGGCTACCATCTTCATATTCAAATCTAAACTTTAACATTTGTGATTCGTCAATTTTTATTTCTGGATTCCCATTGAATTTTAATTCTGGTATAAAATATAAATTTACGGTTTCTCTTTTTTCATCATTATCCCCTATGTCGGCTAATACTATGTAATTTTGATTGTTAAGTCTTATAGTGGCTATATCTTCTATATCAGTGTCTTGTTCTAATATTTCTTTCTTAAAATCTAATATAGTAATAGAATATCCATTTCTATCCATACCGTATATTTCATCAGCTCTTCCGTCATTCACTGCCCAAATTATATCGGGATTAGTTGTACCGAATACAAGTCCTGAAATCTCATCTAAATTATCGTATTCTATCTTGCCCTGACTTTTTCTTTCATCAAAATCTAAAGAAAAAAGGTTGGTATTGATTAATAAAGATATTATAAACAACTTTGTTATTATGTTAAACATTTAATTCTGAAATTATATTTAATTGAACTATAATATAAAAAAAAAGTAGTCAAGAAATGACTACTTTTTTTAATTCTTTAACTCAAGAAATAATGTATTAGTTGCTTAATGCTTCTGCACCACCTACTATTTCTAACATTTCTGTTGTTATGGCTGCTTGTCTTTCCTTGTTATACTTCAAGTTAAGTTCATCAACAAGTTCGTTTGCATTAGTTGTTGCATTATCCATAGCCATCATTCTAGATGCGTTTTCCGCAGCATTAGATTCCAGCAGTGTACGCCACATCGAAATATTTAAAAGCTTTGGAAGTAATTCATCCATTATTTCTTTTTCATTTGGCTCAAATATATATGTAACTTGATTACTATTCGGTTCCACTTCTTCTTGATCTACTTTATTAATAGTGTCAATAGGTAGTAATTGTTCAATTTTGACTTCTTGCCTAATTACATTTACAAACTCATTAAAAACTATATATACTCTGTCGATCTCACCTTTTACAAACTTTTCTTCAAAAGTATTGATAATAGACTGAGCAGTACTAAATTCTAAATTTGTAAATACATCCCTAAAGTTTTCTTTTACATTATATTTTGTTTTACTAAATTTAGAGACGGTTTTATTACCAACAGAAACAACAGAAACATCAGCTCCAGGGTGTTTAGCAGTTAATTCGTTGTCAATAAAATTTGTAACATTTTTATAGATTTGAGCATTAAAACTACCACAAAGTCCTTTGTCAGAACCAACTACAACTATTGCTATATTTTTAACTTCTCTATTTATAATAAGAGGATTCTCATAATCTTCACCAATACCAGTTAAAACATTACTTAGTATTTCTTGTAGTTTTAAGACATAGGGTCTAGCCTCTTCTATCGCTTTCTGTCCACGTTTTAACTTTGCAGCAGAAACCATTTTCATAGCTTGAGTAATTTTAGCAGTATTTTTAACACCACCAATTCTTCGCTTTAGTTCTCTTAAATTTGCCATACTATTATATGTACTTATTGTTATTTTCTAAATAATTTTTAACGTAGTCATTGACTGATTCTTCTAATGACATAAACTCAGTCTCAAACGGAGCATTGTGATACTTTGACATTTCTGCTTTTGTATAATTTTGGTATTGATTAGCAATGTCGACAGGTATATCAATATATTCTATATTGTTATCCTTATTCAATGATCTAAACACGTTTTTAATCAATTCATTCCAACTAGAAGTTGTACCAGTACCTAAGTTGTAAATACCAGTAATGCTCTTGTCATAAGCTTCCAACAAAACTTTACATAAATCTTTAACATATATAAAATCTCTTTGTTGTTCACCATCTCCAAAATCTGAAGAGTTTGACTTAAAAAGACTCACTTTACCATTTGCCTTAATTTGATTGTATGATTTATATACCATACTGCTCATGTTCTGCTTATGGTACTCGTTAGGTCCAAATACATTAAAGAACTTGAATCCACAAAAAGTGTTGTCTAAGTCCATTTTGACAACCCATTTGTCAAATAAATATTTAGAGAAACCATAACCATTGAGAGGGGAGAGGTTAATAAATTCGTCATCATTGAATCCATTTTCTCCCATACCATATGTAGCAGCACTACTAGCATAGATTAATTTTACTTCATTGTCCAGACAGAAACTCGCTATATCTTTACTGAAATTATAATTATTATCGTAAAGATAGTCCATATCTAATTCTGTAGTTGAACTACAGGCACCCAGATGAAATATACATTCTATTATGTCTGTATCTTCAATATTATTAATAAAGTCAATGAATTCATATTTAGGAATATAATCGATAAATTCTTTACCAACTAAATTTTTCCATTTAGCCGATGTATCTAAATTATCAACTATTAATATGTCTTCACGACCTCTATCATTAAGGTATTTAAGTAGGCAGGACCCAATGAATCCTGCTCCACCTGTAATTACTATCATTTATAATTAAATTCGTTTTTTGAAAGAATCAATAAAGTTATCTAATTGAGTATTCAGTTGATTTTTCAAATCATCTGAAAGTGCTTTTTCTTTTCTGATATTGAAAAGTAAATCATTGTGTTGAGTTTCCAATAATTCTAAGAATTCTGCTTCGAATGCTTTAAGCGATTCTAATGGAAGTTCATCCAATTTACCTGTAGTAGCAGCGTAAATTAATACAACTTGCTTGTCAATTGGTAGTGGATTGTACTGACCTTGTTTCATTATTTCAGTTAGTACAGCACCTCTTCTTAATTGTTGTTGAGTTGATTTATCTAAGTCAGAACCAAATTTAGCAAATGCTTCTAGTGCTCTAAATTGTGCCAATTCTAATTTCAAAGGTCCAGCAACTTTTTTCATTGCTTTAATCTGAGCAGCACCACCAACACGTGACACTGAGATACCAATGTTCAATGCAGGTCTTACACCAGCGTTAAACAAGTTTGGCTCTAAATAAATTTGACCATCTGTAATAGAAATTACGTTAGTTGGAATATATGCAGATACATCTCCAGCTTGCGTTTCAATTACTGGAAGTGCAGTCATCGAGCCGCCTCCTTCTTCGTCAGATAGCTTTGCAGCTCTTTCTAATAATCTTGAGTGAAGATAGAATACATCACCAGGATAAGCTTCACGTCCCGGAGGTCTTCTTAGAAGTAATGATACTTGTCTATAAGCAGCGGCTTGTTTAGACAAATCATCATAAATAATAAGAGAGTGTTTTCCGTTATCTCTGAAAAATTCACCCATAGAAGCACCACAATAAGGAGCAATAAATTGCAATGGAGCTGGGTCAGATGCATTAGCTGCAACTATTATTGTATAGCCCATAGCACCATTTTTCTCAAGAATATTTACCACGTTTGCCACAGTTGAACCTTTCTGCCCAATTGCTACATAAATACAATAAACTGGATCTATACCAAGTTCTTTTGCTTCTTCTGTGTGCGTATATTTTTGATTAATTATAGTGTCAATAGCAACTGCAGTTTTACCAGTTTGTCTATCACCAATAATCAACTCACGCTGACCTCTCCCGATTGGAATAAGTGCGTCAATTGGCTTGATACCTGTTTGTAATGGCTCAGTTACTGGTTGTCTTTTCATAACACCAGGAGCTTTTCTTTCAATAGGGAATTGATGATCAGTTTTAATATCACCTTTGCCATCTATTGCAACGCCAAGTGGATTTACAACTCTGCCTAATAATTCATTACCAACAGGAACAGAAGCAATTTGCTTTGTTCTTTTTACTGTATCGCCTTCTTTTACTAATCTGTCATCACCGAATAGTACAACACCAACGTTGTCTTCCTCTAAGTTAAGAACCATACCCATAACACCGTTAGGAAATTCTACTAACTCCGATGCCATTACGTGATTAAGACCATAAACTCTGGCTACACCATCACCTACTTGCAATACTGTACCAGTTTCGTATAAATCTGCTTCGTTTTTGAACCCTGATAACTGCTTTTTTAGTATCGCGGATATCTCTTCTGGTTTCACATTTGCCATTTATTTAACCTTATAATTAAATTTAAAATTCTTATTTAGCCAGCTAATGATTTTCTTAGCTTTTCTAATTGGTTTTTGATTGTTGCATCAAACACCCAACCGTCTATGTTAATTTTTAATCCGCCTTTTAAGTCAGGATTAACTTTATATTCTGCTTGAATAGTTGCTTTAGTCCAATCACCCAACATGTCAGTAGTTTTCTTTTTTCCTTCTTCATCAAGTTGTACAGCTGTTTCAACTAATACTGGAATGATATTATGCTTATCATTATAAATTAACTCAAACTCTCTTGCAATATCATCAATTAAGTTAGTTCTAGATTTTTCTGTAATTAACTTCAAAATATCTATTGTGAGGTCACTTATACTACCAGAAAAAATTTCCGAAAGAATCGATAGCTTCTTTTCTCCAGGTACAATAGGGCTATCTATCAAATTGTCCAACTCTTTTGAACTTTTAATAGTTTCTAATATATATTTGAAATCATTGAGCACTACTTCTACTTGCTGAACTTCATTAGCAGCTGAGTAGAAAGCTTTTGCATATCTTGATGATACTATCTTTTCATTCATTATAATAACCTATTAATTTTTAGGTAATTTTTCTATTTGCTCTTTTGCAAATTTCAAGTGTTCTTCTTTATCTAACTTAGATTCAAGAATCTTTTCCGTAGCATTTACAACCAAATCAGCAACTTCTGTTCTTAATTCAGCAATTGCGTCATTTTTCTTTCTTTCTATTTCCTTGTTAGCATCATTTAAAATTTGGACTTTACTTTTTTCTGCTTCATCAATTGCATTCTGAATATTCTCATCCGCTCTCAATTTTGCCTTAGACAATATTTCAGATACTTCTTTTTGAGCATTGTCTAATTTATTTTGACTTTCATTTAGTAAAATTTGTGCTTTTTCATTTAAAGCATTAGCTTCATCAATATTTCTTCTAATGTTGTCTTCTCTATCACTAAGAGACTTTTTCATAGCAGGAAAAGCAAATTTACCTAATATGAATAAAATAATTAAAAAGTTTATTATTGACCAGATTAATAAACCTGGGCTTACACTCATTATAGTATCCATCTAACAATACCTTTTTTTATTTCTTATTTATATAAAAGAGGGACTCAAACCAAAGATAAGAGTCCCTATATTAAAATTATAATGCCATTAATAGACAAATAACTAACGCGAAGAATGCAACACCCTCAATTAGTGCCGCTGCGATAATCATTGTTGTTCTAAGGTCACCTGCAGCCTCTGGTTGACGACCTGATGCTTCCAAAGCTGAAGCCGCTAAGCGTCCAATTCCTAATGCTGCGCCAAATACAGATATTCCTGCACCTATTCCTGCTCCTAGCAATCCTAATTCCATTTTAAAAACCTCTAATATATTTGAATAAAAAATAAAAAATTATGTTCTAAAAAAAATAATTTAATTAATGAGCATGTTCTTCGTCATGGCTATGTTCACCAACTGCTAATCCAACAAATATCGCCGTTAGCATAGTGAAAATATAAGCTTGTAAGAACGCAACTAAAAGCTCAAGTAAATTTATAAATGTTGCAAAACCAACTATTGCTGGAGCTATTATTATTGATTGAAATAAGAATAATAATCCCATCAAAGAAAATAGTACAGTGTGTCCTGCTACCATATTCGCAAACAAACGAATTGTAAGTGAAAATGGCTTAATAAATAATGATGCTATCTCAATTGGAATCATTAAAAAGCCTAACCACCATGGTGCTCCACCTAACAAGTGATGAAACCATGCCTTAAGTCCAGATTCTCTCATAGCCGTATAATTAATAATAAAGAAGGCAACTATTGCCAAAGCAGCAGATACACCCAGTGTGGCTGTTGCTGTATGTCCACCGGGCAATAGACCCATTAAATTCAAAACTAAAATAAATAAAAACAGGATGAAGAAGTAAGGCAGTAGTCTATCTGCTGCTTTGCCTGTTATATTTGGTTTTACAACATCATCTCTTACGAATACTATAACCGATTCGAATAGATTTTGAATTCCTTTTGGAGGATTGCTACCATTTTTCTTTGCTTTTCTGGAAACTGTAAAGAAAATAACTGCTAATAAAATCATAGCTATCCATTGGAAAGCTACCATATTAGTAATAGAAAGGTCTAAATCAGGAGTTTCATGTGTGTTAGCATCTACAATATGGTGATGTTCAGTTGTGTACTCACCAGACTGTTCCATACTCTCTCTGTTACCATAAAAATGAAACTGACCTTCATCATAAAGAATCACTGGTAAAATGTCTAAGTGTAATGGTCCCCAACTAAAGACATCGTGATCACCCATACCGTCAAGTATTTCATTAACAGGGTTGTCTTCCGTTTGAACTTCTTCTTCTAAATCATGTTTGATTGCATCAACTTCTTCAGTCAATTCTTGCTTCAATGATTCGTTTTGCGTGTTATTTTTTGACATTTATTTCGCCTTGTTTTTATTTTCAGTTGCAAACTTACTAAAACTTTTTGTCTTGTTCAGATAAATAATCTCAAAAATCAAAAATATAATGTATGAAATAAAAAAACTGAGTAATAAGTATGTTTTATCAAGCTCAAACAATAGTATTGCTACTAAAATTCCAATCAGTAATAATAAATATTTTATGATACTTGAGGTTCCATACCAAGTATAAAAGCTGTCCCATTCGTCTTTATTTAAACTGTGTTTTATTGTTATTATTGAATAAATTAATCCAAATACATTTAACAATATTCCAACAGATATCGGCCAAAACATTAGTAAAAGCTTCTCATTTTTTCTTTTTCATAACAACTTTAAAAAACTTATAAAATGCAACTACAATCCCAAACAATGAACAAATCAGAACCCACATAGGTGAGGTGTCATATTTATTGTCTAACCAGTAGCCTAATAGTGAAAGCAGTAAAACTGTCAAAGCAAAGTCTAAACCTAATGTTATATAAGGCGACATTTCTTTTATAATTTTTGCTCTGTCTGATTTATCTTTTTTCATTATAAGAACTTAAAACTGTAAAATTAACAGCTTCAAAATTAGTGACTTTTATCTCAACTTCAAAATATTATACTATTTAATTATAAACATTTAGATGTTAGATATGTATTTATAAACCATATTTTTCAAGATGGTATAATAACTTACTACTATATATATTTTCAACATAGCCGTACCACTTATTAGGTGGAACTAATAGCAATGTTCCATAAGTTGTTGGCTCTTGTAATAGATTATCAGAAGAAGATACTTCTGATTTCTCATTTGGTCTAAATATATTATCTACATCATGTAGTACTACGGAGCAAGGAACTTCATAAAATTCATTCTCGTTAATGCTGTTAAGCCCAATTAGTGATAAAGGTAGCTTACATTTTATGTTATATCCATTGTCAGTTAAATTAGAATATGAGCTAATATTCTGACTCGCTTCTTTTATTTCGCTATTTTCTTTGTCTAATGTCCTTAATTGAACACTTGGTTTAACATCTAAAAAATTTCCCGGTTGAATAGAAATGTTGAAGTAGTTAGATTCCTTTGAGTCAAAGTTGTTCAACTTTCTATCTTTCAACTTATAAAGCTTATCTTGATCTAACGGTTTGTTTTCCAGCCACAAATCAACATAATCTCCAATACAATCTTCACAATCAGGATAAATTATTTTGTCATCTACTATATTTATATCTAAATAGAGGAAATCACTATCATAAGATGAACTAATTTTGAATGAGGCGTCTTCTGCACCTTCCCAATCGAATGCTCCTTTTTTAACATATTTTACTTTATCGCTATGAATTTCATTAGTGTAACCCTCATAAATGATTTTACCTCTTGGGTAAGAGGGGAGAGTAACAAAATTAAGTTCGTATTCAATGTTACCATTACTCGTAATTAAATACTTTTCTTGATTCTTCAGACTCATATAGTTTTCATAAGTCTCTTTAGTAAACTTACCGTCTCTTTCTGTATTGAACTCATCGACTTTAATCAAATTGCCATTATTAAAAGTATAACCCCATATTGTCCATTTGTATTGCTTATGCTTTTGAGTAATAAAACAAACATTATCTCTTATCACAATACCTATCTCCAAAGGAATTTCAAAAAAGTCATACCTAAAGGTAGCAACTTCTACTAAGTATCCTTCAATATCCGCAAACATATAGGTTCTTATCTTCTTTCCTTTATCAGCAGCTACTCGAACTGAAAATGCAACATCATAGTACCCATCACCTGTAAAATCACCTACATCCCAACCCCAAATCTGATATTTGCTGTCAGTAGGTAGTGATTTTTGAATGTCTTGAATTAACTTATTATCAAAATATTTTTGTATTTTTGGAGCAAATTCATCGAATGTCATTCCTTTAGAAAATGCTACAAAAGGAGTAATGAATAAGAAAATTGAGATTATAAATTTCATGTTATATTTAACTATTTGAATTTCGAAAATATTTCTTTTGCCAAGTCAGTATGACTTTCTTTTAGTCTTGCGCCGTGTTGACTAACTACTCTGCTGGCAGCTAATGAACCCAAATTCCCAGCTCTTTCTATTGACTCACCATATATAAGACCGTAGAAAAAACCACCAGCATACATATCACCAGCACCAGTACTGTCCACTGGGGTTGCATTGTAGGCTGGTACTTCGTAAAAATTACCATCCCAAATTATATGAGAACCCTCAGCACCTTTTGTAAATGCAATATTCTTGTATTTGTTTGAAAGCTTATCTATTGCATCTGCAGAATCAACAGCTTCTGTGAACAACATTCCTTCTACTTCATTGCAGAAAATTAAATCTGCATACTCAGCAATTTTCTCTAAACGTTCGCGAAACAAATCAATTATAAATTTGTCAGAAATAGTTAGTGCTATTTTCGTGTCATATTTTTTCGCAACATTACAAGCTAACAAAGCCGCTTCGTAACCAGTGTCTTCCGTTAATTTATATCCTTCAATGTATAACCACTCAGATCTTTTTATAATCTTATCTGAAATAAAATCTTTATTATAATTTTGGGTAGCACCGAGTGATGTTAGCATTGTCCTTTCCGAATCTGGAGAGATAAGGACTAGACATCTGCCTGTGTAGTCATCTGTGTCTATCTTAGAGTCAAATATAATCCCTAACTCATTGAATTCATTTGCATAGAAATTCCCATCTTCGTCCTCACCAATCATCGATTTGTAAGCAGATTTGCCACCAAAGCTTGAGAAAGCAATCACAGTATTAGCAGCCGAACCACCGCTCGATTTGTACTGAGTTCTATTGCCCATTCTTTGGAGTATTTTCTCTTGTGCTTCATCAACAACTAACGTCATTGTTCCTTTTTCTAATGATAATTCCTGAATTTCTTCATCCGATACTTCGAATTGAAAATCAACTATTGCATTACCTAAACCACATAATTTTATATCTTTATTTATCATTGTTCTATTTTCCATTTTTATAGCTTTCAATTCCCAAATTTACAAGTTTCTCACACAAATCTCCAAAATCAATTCCAGCTGCCTTTGCAGCCATAGGGAATAGCGATGTCTCAGTGAAGCCAGGTATTGTGTTTACCTCTAAGCAAAATATCTGCCCTTCCTTAGTTACTCTCAAATCAACTCTACTAAAATCGCTTGTGCCGCATACCATTGAAGCATCTAATGAGATACTTTGAGCAAATCCTGCAATATGATCTTCTAATTCTGCAGGGCAAATATAGCTTGTTTTGCCTTTGGTATATTTGTGTTCAAAATCATAATAACCTTCATTTGGAACAATCTCGATAGGGGGTAGTGGCTCGTTGTCTAAAATACCAACAGTTATCTCTTTGCCAGGTATATAGGTTTCTAATAGCACATCTGTAGAATACTTTGATGCTTCTTTAATAGCTGAACTCAAATCATCTAAGTTACCACCTTCTATTATGTTGATTCCTACAGCAGACCCTTGATTGTTTGGCTTTACAACTATGTTTCGACCAATTTCGTTTCTGATTGATTCGAGTAAATCAAAATCATCGGCTGAGTGAATATCAACTACAGACCATGGGGGAGTGGGGATATTAGAGTAATTGAATAGCATTTTGGTTGTAATCTTATCCATTGATAAAGATGATGATTTTACACCAGAACCAGTATAAGGTATTCCTCGCAACTCTAATAGTGATTGAACTAATCCATCTTCTCCATTCTCACCGTGCAAGATTATGAATACACAATCAATATTATCAAATATATTAGAATTGATACAATTCAATATAGAACGCTTATCGTATTCTTTAAGCTCTTCTCTTGAAATTGGAGTAGTGTTGATGTCTATTTCATTTATGTTAATCTTGCTATCAGTACCCAAGGCTGGGTCAACAGCTATAACATTATGTCCTTTGTCTGATAAAGCGTTGTAGATTGCTTTGCCGCCGAAGAGTGATATGTTTCTTTCAGGAGAAACACCACCCATTAAAACTGCTATATTCATATTCTGTATCTATTTTGATATTTTGTAGTTAAGTTAAGCACTAAAATAACAAAGCAATAGACCAAATCTATGATTAGTTGAAAATTATAAGGTGTGATATTTGTGAGGTTTTACTCCTTCACAAACTTTTTGTTGATAACCGATTGGTCGGTTAGTTCAAATGATATGAAATACTGCCCCGTAATTAATGCACTAATATCTATACTATTTAGATTGCTTAGTTCAGAGTTATATGTGATAACTTCTTTACCATTCAAATCTGTGATAGTAATTGATTTTACTATCTCGCCACTCAAATCAAAATTGAGTTGGCTTTTTGTAGGATTTGGGTATATTTTTATTTTGTCTGAAGTAGTTGAAATTACTGAGGTTGTGCTTGCATTTAGTTTGAAAAGACCAACACTAACTGCAGCAATGTAAATATTGTTTTCATAATCTATTGCCATACTACTTTGACCTCTAAAAGGCAATTCTTCAGGATAAATTGAATCAAATGTTGCAACTTCAAACTCATTGCCATTATAAGAGTAGAGTTTTGACGGGGATTTAATGTTAGTAGTTGTAACAAAATGAATATTGTTATTAATATCAAAATTAAGGGCATTGACTCTAATAAAATTGCTAAAATCTAATGAATACTCTTCATTCATATCGTACCATTTATCAGTGTCTATCTCATACTTTACTAAGGTTCCTTGAAGCCCACAAATCCAAATGTTTCCTAATTTGTCTAACTTGAATTCATTGAAATCACTTATTTGAACATTAATGTCCATTGAGTCAGATTTAATAACTTTGTCATCAGAGTAAATCCAAAACTCGGCATAGTTGTTTGCTTTAGTAAACCATAAAGTATTTTTTTTATCATTAATGATACTCTTAATGGGTCTGTTATCAAAATCAACAGAATGGTAAATTGTATCTAATCTATTATTTTCTGATAATTGAATAAGATACTTGTAATTTCCTATGTAAATAACACCATTATTATCAACTGCTATTTCACTTCCACCAAAATCATTTCTATAAAGCTCAAAACCGCTATTTATTCCTCTGTATATCTTATCTTCAAATAAGACCCAAAGTAAATTATTATTGTCAATAAATAAATCTGTTACATTTTGTTTTGGCAAAATTGAATTTGAATTATTAAGAAGTGTCAATTGATTATTTTCAAACTTTGCTAAACCAGTACCTGTAGCTATCCAAACTACGTTATTCTCATCTACCAGTATTTCTGAAATTAAATTAGATTCAAGAACAGAGTTTTCTGGAGTAAATACTTCCCAGTTTTGAGCATAACCAACGTGAAACATAAACAAAAAAAGTAGAATTAGATATTAAGAACGTTTCATATTATTACTCCTTCACAAACTTTTTGTTGATTACAGATTTGTCGGTTAGTTCAAATGAAATGAAATACTGCCCTGTAATTAATGTACTAATATCTATACTATTTAGATTGCTTAGTTCAGAGTTGTATGTGATAACTTCTTTACCATTCAAATCTGTGATAGTAATTGATTTTACTATTTCACCACCCAAATCAAAATTGAGGTTAGTTTTGGCAGGGTTTGGGTATATTTTTATTTTGTCTAAAATAGAGGTTGTTACTGAGGTAGTGTTTTCGTTGAACTTAACTAAACCATTATCAGTCGGAATCCATACGTTTCCTTTAGAATCTATTTCTACAGCATACATTGTAAATAATTCATTTTTTTTGATATCCAGTCCTTCATCAATACTAAATTCTGACCAATTTAATCCATCATATTTATACAAATTGATTGGAGCAATGGCATTACTTATTGAAGAAATAACCCAAAGATTGTTGTTCTTGTCAATTTTTGAATCTTTTGAGAACATCCCTTTTTCACCTAGAGGAGAATTAGAGTTGCCAAAATATTTCCAATCCTGATTATCAATACTGTAATTTAAAATAACACAATCTGAGCCATTACCAAGCCATAAATTACTTTTATTATCTAATGAAATCGAGATAATTCCAATGCGAGGATTCGCTTTAAAAATACTATCAAGCGTATCTAAACTAAATCCATCATAACTATATAATGCACGTGTAAATCCATCTACGGAGAACCACAAAATATTATTAACGTCTATAACTAAATCAGTTGGATAATTCGGGCCACCAATAGTACCGTCATAAACATTATTAATATTTTCTCCATCCTTTTTGTAAATAAGTCCATTTCTGAGATAATAAAGTATTCCATTTCTATCGTAAGTAAATTTTGAACTACTAATATTCTTTTCTTTTATTTCAAACTCGTTATTATAACTATTATATTTGTAAATTCCATCAGAAGCGATATTTACTGAGCCATCAAAACCAATTTCTATATGTCTAAAGTCACTTGTGAGATTAGAATTATGCTCATTGTATTCAGTCCAGATATTTTCTGTCTGATTATACATAAAAACAGAATTATTAGTATAAAACCAGAGATTATCAGAAGAGTCTATAGTAATATTCGATAGATCGTTTGTTGGTATATCAGAATTTTCAATATTGTAAATTTCCCATGATTTACCAATCACAATGGAAGTAAAAAATAAAAAGAATAATTGTATAGAATATATCATAGTTAAAGTTCTGTATTGCAATTATATAATTGAATTAAATTACTAAATAAAATTGAATGTTCAAAAAAAGTCTATTGACTTTACAATTAAAATTCCTAACTTTGATTTTAGTGAATGAACTAAAAACATATTCCCAAACACCCAAAAGATGTCCATAGTAAATTGGATAACTTTTGGGTTTTTTTTTGAAAATAAAAAAGAAGAACTATGAGAAAAAAAGCTCTGATAATGTTAGAAAACGGTTACTACGAATTTGGTAGTGCTTTTGCAAATGAGGGGACACGCTACTCTGAGTTTGTATTCAATACTTCTATGACTGGATATGAAGAGATACTAACTGATCCTTCATACAAAGGACAAACTGTATTATTTACATACCCTTTGATTGGGAACTATGGTGTTACATTAGAAGATTACCAATCTGAAAAAATTCAAGCAGAGGGAATACTATTAAGAGAATATTCCAGAAGTGCAAGTAACTTTAGGTCACAAAAACCACTATCTGAATATCTTGAAGAAGCTGATACATTTGGTGTGGATAGAATTGACACAAGAGCTTTCACAAGAGTTATTAGAGATTATGGAGCGCTGAAAGGTGGTATCACAACAGAGATATTAGACCCGGAAGAGTTTCTTAAAAAAGTAAAAGAATCACCATCAATTTCTGATGTTGACTTATATAAGCAAGTTATAGATGACAAAGTCAAAGTTTATGATGGAAATCAAGAAGTCACCGAAACAATAATCGCTATTGACTTCGGGATAAAAAGTAATATAATAAAAGACTTACAATCAAAGTTTAATAAAATTTATCTTGTGCCGTTTGATGATAATTTTGAAGAAAACATCAAAGATTTAGAATACGATGGAGTTTTCTTGTCTAATGGACCAGGCGACCCCAGAATAGTTAAAGGTATTGATAAATACATAATGCAATTTGCTGAGCAAAAGAAGCCAATTATTGCTATATGTTTTGGTCATCAGTTGATAGGTCAAGCATTTGGACTAAAGACTATAAAACTACCATTTGGTCACCACGGTGGTAATCATCCATGCAAATATATGGATAATGAGAAGGTTTATATCACTGCTCAAAACCACAATTATGCAATTTCGAGAGAAAGCTTAGATAAGAATGATGACTGGGAAATGACGTGGCTAAACTTATACGATAATACTGTTGAAGGTATGAGACATAAGCACTTACCAATCAACTGTATTCAATTTCACCCTGAAGCTTCACCAGGCCCAAGAGAAGCAAACAAGAAAGTATTTGAAGATTTTTATAACACAGTAGCAAACGGAAAATAATATGCCAATAAGGAATGATATAAAACGAATATTAGTTATCGGTTCAGGTCCAATAGTTATAGGTCAAGCAGGTGAGTTCGATTACTCTGGCTCGCAAGCTGTAAAAGCATTAAAAAAACTGGGCTATTACGTAGTTGTTATAAATAGTAATCCAGCAACAGTAATGACTGACCCTGAAATTTCAAATAAAACTTACATAGAGCCGATTACTTCTGACATAATTGAACAGATTATACAAAGAGATAAGATAGACGCTATTTTACCAACAGTTGGTGGTCAAACTGCACTCAACGCAGCTTTAGACTTAGAAAAAGAAGGAATATTAGCAAAATATAATATTGAGTTGTTAGGTGTAAATATAAAATCAATTAACATTGCGGAGGGAAGAAGAGAATTCAAACAGGCAATGGATGAAATTGGTTTACTTTCGCCTGAAGGGAAAATTATTAATGACTTCGAGTCTGCTGTTGCATTTGCTGAAGAGTTGGACTTCCCCATAATTATAAGACCATCATTTACCTTAGGTGGTACAGGTGGTGGTGTTGCTGAAAGCATGGATGAGTTTAAACGAATTGCTAGGCAAGGACTTGATTTGTCTCCAATTAGCGAAATATTAGTAGAACGTTCACTTCTTGGTTGGAAGGAGTATGAATTTGAAGTAATGCGCGATATTGCTGATAATGTTGTAATCGTAGCATCAGTAGAAAACTTTGATCCAATGGGTGTTCACACTGGTGATAGTATAACTGTTGCCCCAGCTCAAACACTTACAGATGATGAATACCAAACGCTTAGAGATTATTCAATCGATATTATTAGAAAAGTTGGTGTTGCTACTGGTGGCTCTAATATTCAATTTGGTGTTAACCCAGCGAATGGGGAAGTGAGAGTAATAGAAATGAACCCGAGGGTTTCACGTAGTTCAGCATTAGTATCAAAAGCAACTGGTTATCCAATTGCTAAAATTGCTGCTCAGCTTGCTGTTGGACTTACATTAGATGAAATTGACAATGAGATTACTAAAACTACACCAGTTTCATTTGAACCAGCATTAGACTATATAATTGTTAAAATTCCGCGTTGGGATTTTGAGAAATTCAAAGTACCTTCGAACCTTACTACTCAGATGAAGTCAGTTGGTGAGGTTATGTCAATTGGTTCTAATTTCAGAGAAGCTCTTCAAAAAGCATTCAGATCATTAGAAATTGGTGTTTCTGGATTAGAATACAAGGACTTAGAAAAGTACGACGATAAATATCTGATTTCTAAACTTGTTGTTCCGACTCCCATGAGACCATTCTTTGTAAAAGAGGCATTCAAAAGAGGAATGAATCTGAAAGAAGTTCATAAGCATACTAATATAGACCCATGGTTTTTGGATAACATATTAGAGATTGTTGAAATTGAAAAAGAAATAACTTCCAAAAGTTTAGCTGATACAGATGCAAGTGATTTAAAATATTACAAATTATCTGGATTCTCTGATGTACAGTTGAGTGAGTTATTTAAAGTAAAAGAAAGTGTAATCAGAGAAAAAAGAAAAGAGTTAAAAGTCCTTCCTACATATAAAAAAGTTGATACATGTGCTGCGGAATTTGAAGCACATACCCCATATTTCTATTCAACGTATATGAAAGAAAATGAAAGCAACCCAGTCGATAAAAAGAAAATAATTGTGTTGGGTGGTGGCCCATTCAGAATTGGGCAGGGGATAGAGTTTGATTACTGTGCTTCTCAAGCAGCAATGATACTGAAAGATATGGGTATTGAAACTATAATGATCAACTGTAATCCAGAAACAGTATCTACAGATTATGATACATCGGACAAACTCTACTTTGAGCCAGTTTTCTACGAAGATGTAATGAATATAATTGAATTAGAAAAACCAGAAGGAGTAATACTGCAATTAGGGGGGCAAACACCACTTAAATTATCAGAACAACTCGAAGCTGCAGGAATCAATATCTTAGGTACAAATCAATCAAACATAGATAGGGCAGAGGACAGAGGCCGATTTATGGAGATGTTAGATGAACTTCAGATAGAATACCCTGCTGGTGGCACTGCAAACTCTATAGAAGAAGCTACAAAAATCGCACTCAATATTGGATTCCCAGTTATTGTACGCCCGTCCTATGTATTAGGTGGACGTGGAATGGCAGTAGTTTATGATGAAAAAGATTTACAACACTTTATAGTAGAAGCAGCAAAAGTAAATAAAAATCATCCTGTGTTAATAGACAAATTCTTAGAGCATGCATTTGAAGTTGATGTGGATGCGTTAGGTGATGGAAAGTCAGGTGTAATTGCAGGTATTATGCAACACATAGAAGAAGCAGGAATTCACTCAGGCGATAGCTCGTCAGTTCTCCCTACTTACCTAGTAGAGCCTCATATTGTTGATAAAATTAGATTTGCAACATATAAGATAATTGAGAAATTAGAGATTGTTGGGTTTATTAACATACAGTTCGCAGTTTACAGGGATAATGTTTATGTGATAGAAGTGAATCCAAGAGCTTCGAGAACAGTTCCTTTTGTTTCAAAATCAATCGGTATTGCTTTAACTAAAGTTGCCGTAAAGCTTATGCTTGGCGAAAAAATAGCAGATATAAATATGCCAAGCCCAGGGTTTATGGGTCATTACACAGTAAAGTCTCCAGTATTCTCATTCAGTAAATTCCCTGGAGTTGACACTGTATTAGGTCCAGAAATGCGATCAACTGGTGAGGTAATGGGTATTAGTGAGTTCTTTGGTGAAGCGTATGTGAAATCACAAATAGCTGCTGGCAATCACTTACCCACTGAAGGAAATATATTTATTTCCGTTAATGATTTCGATAAACAAGAATTACTTCCTGTTGCAAGAAGGTTAGTTGAATTAGGGTACAAAATTTGGGCAACTTTGGGAACTTATTCAGTTCTAAATGTCAATGGAATAGAAGCAAACCCTATTTCTAAAATTGGTGCTGGTAATCCAAATGTTATTGAAAAAATTCAAAGTGGAGATATTGATTTAATTATTAATACACCACTTGGTAGAAAAGCATACCAAGATGATTTACAGATTCGGGAAGCTGCTTTACAGAAGAAGATACTATGTATTACAACTATCCCAGCAGCCAAGGCCGCAGTAGATGGAATGGAGTGGTTACAGAAAAATCAAATCACTATTTTTGGACCGATTTTGAATCGTTCTTGGTAATAAGTATAACCTTTAGTAGATTACACAATGGAACACAACAAGTCAAACGGTTTAATACTAATAGTCGATGACAATGTGATGAATACTCAGCAGATAAAAGATATGCTTGAAATTCACGGATTTCAATCTATCACTGCTGAGTCTGCTTCACAAGGTCTTGAGATTGTTAGGACTATAAAACCAGAATTAATATTATTAGATATAGTTATGCCTGAAATTAATGGTTTCTCTTTCTGTGAAACAGTGAAAAGTAATCAGCAATACAGCGACATACCAATTATATTTATGACTGCTCAAACTAAATCTGATTCGATAGACAAGGCATATAAAGCTGGTGCAAATGATTTTATAAAAAAACCAGTAAAACCCAACGAATTAGCATCTCGTATTAAAATACAACTCCGCAATGCTGTAGAGGAAAGAGAGCGAAAAGAAGAAATAAATAATATGCGTAAGCAGCTAATTACATTAAGAGAAGAACTACACAAAGCAAAAAACAATGATACCAAAGATCAGTAAATGATTGTAAAAGCAACCCAAAAAGACCTTCCGCAAATAATAGAATTAAACGATAAAATTGCAGACAATATGATTTCTCTAGGTTTCACTCATTGGGGTAAAAACTATCCTAATGCAGCTATATATAGACGAGATATTATGTTAGGTGTTCAATATACTTATAAAATTGAAGATACTGTTGTGGGAATTGTGTCTTATGATATCAAACATCATGAGTATTTTGATAGAATTGAATGGAATAAGTCAAATAAAACTGCCTATTTTGCTCATCGTTTAGCAGTTTGCCCTGAATTTCAAAATCAAGGAATAGCACACAAATTGATGGAATTCGTTGAAAATCAAGCTAAAAAGGATGGTATAGATTCAATTAGGTTAGGTGCATTTAAGGAGTATGATAAAGTAGTAAAGTTTTACTCAAATCGTGGCTATAAATCAATGGGGGAGATTCTATTCGATGTTAGTCCAATTCCATTTCTGGGGATGGAAAAAACAATAGATTAGACTAATAAAGAAGATGATTTATAAGTAAACTTGCTTTCTGAATGGAAAGAAAAATAATTTTCGAATAAATATAACAGTCTCTTCAACTCAGTAGTACTAATTTCTACCTCTAAGTTCCCAGATATAATTTCTTTAAGTATTAATAATTCACTTAATTTGAATTTTAGTTTTCTCTCTCCGTACTCCACATTGCTATTATAAAGTTTACAATTACTTAGGTCTAAATATACATAATTATCTTTATTATAATCTATATCTGAGTTTTTATCCCAGCTTAAAGATATGCTATGTCCAATAGAATTAGCCAGTTCCAATTGACTATAAATAAACATAGAAGAAGTAAATATGTTGTTCGTATGAGCAATGTTAAATAGCTTTTCCAAGTTTTCGTAAAATCTCAAATCAGAAATTTCATCTTGTTCAAGATTAAAAATAGATTCACACAACATCAGACAATATATTTTATCAACATAGGCCAATTTATCAATAAAACTCTTCTTATTTAATTCAGCATTAGTTAAATTAAATAATTCTTTGTTGGACTTTTTGAAATACTTTAAGTCAACAATTGAACATAGTTCTAACGATGATCCGAATTTACTTTTAGCTCTTCTTGTGCCTTTTGCAATTAGTGTTTGTTTCCCAAACTCTTTTGTATAGACATAAACTATTTTACTTGACTCTAAGTAATTTATAGTTTTTAAGATAATAGCTTGTGTGGAAACATTCATTGAAATAAATTGAAAAAAGATTAAAAATTGTTTTGCAAGTTAAGAAAAAGTCCTTAAGTTTGTAACTGAAAATTATTCCTGAGTAGCTCAGCTGGTTAGAGCATCTGACTGTTAATCAGAGGGTCCGGGGTTCAAGTCCCTGCTCAGGAGCATTGAGAAAGCCGATTACATTTATGTAATCGGCTTTTTTTTGTATTTATAATTACTTAAGTTAATGTTTCTCAATCACAAATAGGCTTTACAATTGAATAAAACTATTAGAAATATCATTGCTGTAATTATTGGCTGGTTAATTGGAAGTGTAGTTAATATGTCTTTAATAACTTTAGGTCACAATTTGTTTCCAATAGGAGAGGTTGACACAAATAATATTGAAGAGTTATCAAAAGCAATGTCTTCTTTGGATTTAGAATATTTTCTATTTCCGTTCTTAGCTCATGCATTAGGCACTCTAATTGGCGCTTTGATAGCTGCTGTAATAGCTATGAAAAATAAAAAAATGATATCAATGATTGTAGGTGTGATTTTCTTATTAGGTGGTATAGCTGCTAACATTATGATTGACTCGCCTCTATGGTTTACAATTATAGACTTATTATTAGCCTATATCCCTATGGCCTACTTTGGGTATAAGTTAGCATTAATCATAAAAAAATAAAAAAGCCATTCATTTATTAAATGAACGGCTTAAATTGTCTACTAAACATATTAGATTAAGTCTTAAGCTTTGATAGTTTTTACTACTTCAGCAACTTTATCAGCAGCATCATTAAAACTAATCGCTACTTTGAACTCTAAGTCTGATTTTTCAAGTATATCAGCAGCTAGTTCAGCGTTTGTTCCATCTAAACGAACAATCAGCGGCATATTAACTTCAACAGTCTCTAAGGCCTTTATTATTCCATTAGCAACTCTGTCACAACGAACAATACCACCAAAAATATTTATCAAAACTGCTTCTACATTCTCATCACTCATCATAAGTCTGAATGCGTTTGAGATTGTTTCTACATTTGCTCCACCACCAACATCCAAAAAGTTAGCAGGTTCACCACCGGACAGGTTAATCATATCCATTGTCGCCATAGCAAGTCCAGCACCGTTAACCATACACCCAACGTTACCATCTAATTTGATATAGTTTAGACCGTACTTAGATGCTTCAACTTCTAATGGGTTCTCTTCAGAAGTATCTCTTAATTCTTTGTAGTTAGGGTGTCTGTATAAAGCATTATCATCAAAATTCACTTTTGCATCTAATGCAATGATTTGCTCATCTTCAGTAACAACTAAAGGATTAATTTCAAGCATTGAGCAATCCATTTCTTCATAAGCATTAACTAACTTGAATATAAACTTAGAGAAGTTCTTGAATGCAGTACCACTTAATCCAAGACCAAATGCTAATCTTCTTGCTTGGTAACCCTGGAATCCAATAGTTGGATCAATTGTTTCCTTAATTATTTTTTCAGGTGTATTTTCAGCAACCTCTTCTATATCCATACCGCCTTCAGTAGAAGCCATTATGATATTTTTACTAGTAGCTCTATCCAATAGTAAACTAATGTAGAACTCCTTTGCAATTGCAGCACCATCTTCTAACATCATTCTATTTACTATCGAACCTTCTTCACCAGTTTGAATTGTAACTAATTTATTTCCAATAGTTGCTTCTGCATAATTCTTTGCTTTTTCTGGTAAGTTATCACCAAAAAGTACTGTTACACCTCTAACGTCTTTGCCATCTATTTGCAAAACTTCATTTGAGTTAATATCGTGTACTTTACCTTTCCCACGTCCACCAGCGTGAACTTGTGACTTTAATACAACAACTTTACTGCCATTATTGACAAAGTCTTGAGCTGCTTTTTCAGCTTCAGATGGATCGAATATTACTTTGTTTTCTAATACAGGAACGCCATATTTTTTTAGTAAGTCTTTGGCTTGATACTCATGAATGTTCATATTCTTACTCTAAAATTATTTATTATTATTGTTATTCATTTCTAATCACAAATTTACAAAAAATATCAGCCATATCAAGATTTAGATATATAAAAAAAGACCCCATGAAATAATACATGAGGTCTTAAAGCTTAAAATCTAAATAATAATTATCTAACTATTAATACTTTACTCATATCAGAAAAAGCACCTGAGTTAAATTTAATAAAATATACTCCAGCTGATAGGGAAGAAGCATCGAAAGTAGCTTCGTATCTACCTTGATTCAGATTATTTATATTATCGTTCAATACTGTGTTTCCGTTTATGTCAATTATATTAAATTCAGATGCAAGATTATCAAACATTACAGTAAACTCAGTTCTAATTAAGTTAAAATTACCATCATAAGAACTGTTTATTTCAACTGGAGTTTCCCCAAAATTTACTAACCTCTTATCTATTGCACATACTCCACTAATTCTAACTTCTTGAACATCATTGTATTCAGGATTAGGGCAATTGTCAAATAAGCTTGAGATTAAGATATTGTCACTTTCTGTTGAAGAAAGATAAATTCGATATTCAATATCAAATAACTCATAAGTATTTTCTGTTAAATAGTCAGCTTGTGCATTAGGTAGCCCACTAAAGTTTTTAAACTGGCTATTATTTGGCGCATTGAGTGTATTCCACGTCCAATTTATATTATTACTTATTGGGTTTACAATTATATCATTATCATCTGTTAAGAAACTACTTACCTGAGGATTATGATTTATACTGATATCTAACTCCTCAATTAAATAATCTAACTTTGGTACTTCAGCTTTAACTGTAAGAGTATTCTCTAAACCTGGTGTAAGTTCAATGTTGTTATTGTCAGTGAAGTATTTTATTCGCTTACCAGTACCTTCAATGTTATATATTTTACTTGTACCATCTTCATAATTGAAAGTAATTACTGCATTTTGTAAACCATCAACTGTCGGAGAAAACGCAACTTTAAATTCAAAATTATCTGCTGGGTCAATTATGATCTCTCCATTAGGCAAGTTAGTAGAAAACTCTACGTCAGAAGGAACTAAGTTATAATTGCTTATAACTGCTTCTGTGTTATCACTTTCATTATTAATTGTTACAGTCTTAAAGAAATTATCACATACAAGTACACCCTCAAATCTTACTACTTCAGGTCCACTATTTTGTAATACATTACATTCTAATGTAATGTTCTCATTTATTGGATCATTTACTTCTGAATCAACATTGTTTCCAATCGCAGTGTTAGATTCAATAGTTAAATCAAGAGTGTTCACACCTGCAACAGTTGGGTTAAATTCTAATGGAATAGGAATATTATCATTTTCGTCTATCAAAGGAATTACATTTAGAATTTTATTACCACCTACAAATGAATAGTTTGAAGCATTAGAAATAGTTAGACTAACGATTTCGGATTTAGCAACAGAAGAATTATTTGTTAGTATTAAATCAACTTGTTTCGCAACGTTTTGAATTGATTCACCTTTACAATCTAATGAAGCTAAAGCAGTTGGATTCTCACCAATTCCAATTGCGTTATTTAGTGTTAGTGGACTATCACCTTCATTAATAATTATATATATCGGTTCAGAGTAAATACCATCAGCTTGAGGGTTAAATTTAACTTGAACTTCTAAGGGTACATCTATTTTAACTTCTAAAGTTTCAGGTAATATTAATTCAAAAGCATCTGTATTGTCTAAATATATATCGTGAATGTTTACCGGAAGTGCCCCAGAATTTACAATTTCTAAATTTAAGTAACTTACAGTTTGAATCCTTTTTCTTTGAAAGTCAACAACTTCATAAGATAAATCAGTGTTAGCTCCCACTCCTACCAATTCAGAAAACACATTTGAACAACCATCAGTTTCAGGATTAAATTCTAATTGAGCAGTCTTATTGCCTTCAGTCTTTGGAGTGAAAGCTAAATCAACCTTTACAGACTCATCAGGGTCAACATTGATTGAACTTCCAACTAATCCTGTATCGTCATTTATACTAACAATTTGAAATTCATTGTCATTGTCATTAACAATTGTAGGAGTAATTCTTACTGGTTCGCCATTGTTATTAGTAAATACTTGTCCAACTATTCTGTTAGCTGAAATATCAATGTTCGAAGCTCCAAAATTTATAGGAGATTCAGTTACTAAATCACAAACTCCATTCCCTTCTAAGGTAATAGTGATTATGTCAGCACATATTCCTTTTATATTAAGTTCTGCAGTTTTAAAACCAGCACTATTTGGATTAAAGTTAATAGTAAGGTTTCTTGCATTATCTAAACCTGATTCTACAATTCCATCAAATGTTTTGTCTAATGTAAATTCAGTATTATTTATTCCAGTAATTGTAACTTCTTCAACTTCAATTGGCAAAATACTTTCATTAATTACAAACTTATCCATACCTTTACTTGAAGTTTTACTTATGGGTGTATCATCCATAACCACTGGTCCAGGAATGGAATAATTCAGTGTGGGTTTTTCAACTGTAAACTCTAATTCACTTACATCTGAGCTCGGTTCATTTTGACCATAACGAGTAATCACCACATCTGAATTACCGTTGTGTTTTACATCAATATTGCCATAAGACTTATCAGAATCAATTGTTTCTATTCTGTAAGTAGATTTCCCATCTGCAGTAACAGCTTCTTTACTTGAGTATTCTCCTTGTACAGCACCAAATTGTATATCTAAGAAATTCAAATCTTTGTCATAGTAAGCAGTAAACCTGTCAGTTCCCCTGAACTCATAAGTATCTGGACCAGCAATGTAATCCAAATTATTTTTAAATTCACCTTGAATTACAATATTTTCAGTAACATCATCATATCTTATTTTTGTACCCCATGCTTCGAACGTAACATAAGGATGTCTAGCAGCAATAGTTCTTACATTATATACTTTTCCAAGTGGGGTAGTTTTAGCTACAAAAAATATACTTCCACCTAAGGGAGCATTAATTGTTGAACTTCCAAATTTGGAACCCTTTGTTGTAGCACCTGTTAAATACACATTATCTTCATCATCAACACAAACTCCAGAAGCTGAGTCAAGACCATCACCACCCAGTGAATTAATCCACATTAATTTTCCAGCTGAATTATGTTTAGCTAAAAAAGCATCTTCATTTCCACTGTTAGTTATAACTGTATCACCCAATCTAAGTGTATCGTTGTAATTACCAACTGAATATATAAATCTTTCGTCTAGTGAAAGTGCTACAGAACTACCATAACTTCTACCAGAAGACAAATCATTGACTGCAAATATATATCTGGAAATTGGATCAACTCTCAACTTAATTTTATATTTGCCCACACCTGGATTATTATCCCACAAATAAGGACTTCCAGTTTGAGTCGTTATAAAATTGGAATCTGAAACGAAATTGTCATTAGAATAAGAAATATGAGTTTCAGTGTTTTCATCAACACCTGACCAATTAATATTTATATCATCGCATACAGTATATACTTCACCATCATTTTGAGATTCTAAAATTATATCTGTTGTACCACCGACCAAATCTGTTGAAGTTAAGCAAGGCGAACCATAAGTTGTAAGTGTAGCAGTTCTTAGTGATTTTGAATCAAATTGCTCAAACTCTACATCTATATATACTGTATCTCCTTCTACAGCTGTTTCATCATTGGCAATAGTATTACCTTCAGAGTCCCTAATTTCTAATATTGTAAATCCTTGATCATTCGGGGTAATTTCAATATTATCTAGTTTGAAGTCAACACTACCTATTATTAATTGGAGTGTTTTTATTACAGAATAGTCAGCGCCTACATCTGGGTTACCAAATGAATATGTTTCGCTATCCCAAGTTCTTTGTGGTATATATCTGTCTGGAATTATGTATTCTCTTTCTGCTTCACCTCGAGGCTCAATTGCATTAAAAAATATATTAACTTTTCTGTCAGTTTGGCTCTCATAACAAGGGTAGTCAGCTAACCAACTTAATTTACAGAAAAAAGCTTCCTGGGCTTTTATTGCAATTTGAGAATAAATATGTTCTAGATCCTCTTGGTTTTCAATTTTATATGCTTTTCCGTTTGTAGATTGTGAAATTCTATTTAAAGACTCGTGCATATTTGTCAGAAAAGAAATGTTATATGCCGTAATATTATAATAATTTAATGAGTCAATTATTTCGTCAGTTCTAGTTTCTCCTTCAGGAATACCATCTGTTAAGAAGACTACAACTCGCTTAATCTCATCAGGTCTTGTTTTTAATAATGAGGTAGCACTTTCTCTTTTCCATGCACCATTCTCAAGGTATTCAGTTTTCATGAAAGGGTCATTATATTTAGTCCCTCCACCTGGTATTATTTCATCTAAAGAATCAAGAATTTCTTGACCATTATCCGTAAATCCACATTCTAAATATGAAAAGTTACTGAATGAAACTAATGCAACTTTAGTTCTGCCAACGAACTGTATTGTATTAACAAAAGCTTCTACTCCATCTTTTACTCTTTCCCATGGTGTTTCATTTGGTTTTTCTTCATCAAAAGGATCAATCATAGAACCTGATTTATCTACAACTAAAACTACAGACATTTCTGGTATGTCTTGAGAAGGAAAGCAATCAATCTTTAAGTCTGTCTTATCTAAAAATATACCATTTTCAGAAACTGCAAACTGATCAACATTCACATCTTTTATAAATTGATCATTTTGATCTTTGGCTATAAACACGGTACTAACCCAAGGGAATTCATCTGTTTCAATACCGGATATATTAAAAAACTGTGACTTCAAGCTTGTAGTAGTAAATACTATAATTAGAATAAGTAGAATATATTTCTTCATATTATTTTTACCTTAATTTTTTATTGTTTTCTTTAAAAACAGTTTACTATACTATTAGTTTCATAATTTAAGCAAAAAAATTAAATTATGCTTGATTCTAACAAAGTTACTGACTTATTTTTTGTATTTATCTCTGCTAAAGTGCCGATGGGTAGTGTCATTTTATCTTTAACATGTCCGAATGGCATGTTGAGAAGTATGGGTTTATTCCAGTCACTAAATAGTTGATTAATAACCTCTAATATTGTGAATGAGTATCCCGGATTGAATGCTTGTCTTTTATTCAAATTATCAAATTGTCCAAATATAATTCCGTTGCATTTATCTAACTTCCCGGATATTATCAATTGGCTAAGCATTCTATCTACTTTGTAAGCGGGTTCTGACACATCTTCTAAGAATAAAATTGAATCTTCAAAATCTGGTTCATAAGGAGTTCCTAGTGTGCTTATTATCATCCTCAAGTTTCCACCAACCAATTTTCCTTTTGTTATGCCAGGGTTGATTTCTATTGCTTTATTATATTCAGTAACTATTGGAGTAAATGTATCATTTGAATATAATACACTTCTAAAATGATCCACCGTAAAAGAGTTAAAAGATGATACTGCTACTGGTCCATGAAAAGTATTTATACCAGTATATCTAGTTATCGGGTTTATTAAAGCAGTTACATCAGAAAAGCCGACTATTATTTTTGGGTTTTTTCTAATTTCAGCAAAATCTAATTTTTCTAAAATTCTAAGCACTCCATAACCACCTCGACCACACAAAATACAATCAATAGTGTCGTCCTTGATATACTTCATGAATTCCTCTGCTCTTTCATCATCAGATGCTGAAAGGTATCTATTATTATTTCTATTTAATATAGTGTCACCTATTTCATATTTGAAACCCTCAGATTTTATAAATCTTAGACTTTCTCTCATTTCATAAGTAGATAGGGGACTGGAGGTAGCAGTTATTGCGATTTTAGATTTATTAGGGATTAACCCTCTCGGCTTTATCCTAAATTTTTTTAATGTATCATTATTGTTTGGTATTTCATTATAGAAGAAATCATCCATTTTATTGAATGAAATACTGGTAAGTAAAGGAATAATCCCTGTAGATAATTTGAGTAAATCTCTTCTATTCAAAATTGTTTCTAATTAATACTGAATTAATTAATTTCATTTGTAAAATAAATTGTTTTTGAAAACTAATAATATTAGTTTTGCATTCTCTTAAACGGAAAGGTGCAGGAGTGGTTTAACTGGCACGCCTGGAAAGCGTGTGTACTCGCAAGGGTACCGAGGGTTCGAATCCCTCTCTTTCCGCAAAATTTCAAAGATAATATTGTTAAGATATTATCTTTGAAAAATAGTCTGCATAACTGATAAGCTTTTCATCGTCCATATTATTACATTGTAATTGCATTCCATAAGGCATGGAGTCATTATCTTTACCTGATGGAATATTAATAGCCGGGATACCTGCCAAATTTGCAGATGCTGTATAAAAATCAGCTTTGTACATTTTTAATGGGTTCTCGTTTCTACTTCCAAACTTAAAAGCTGAGCCAGGTGTAGTTGGCATATAAACCAAATCAACTTTCTTAAAAGTTTCTTTATAACTATTTGTAATTTTTCTTCTTACTTGCTGTGCCTTTTTATAATACGCATCATAAAATCCACTCGATAGCACATAAGTTCCCAGCATGATTCTTCTTTTTACTTCCATACCAAAACCTTGAGATCTAGTTTTAACATAAAAGTCATCATCATTTTCCATTTCAGGTCTAAATCCAAATCTTACTCCATCGAACCTAGCAAGGTTTGATGATGCCTCAGCAGTAGCTATAATGTAATATGTTGGAATCCATGCTTCTGAATACTCTATAGGTACTTCAACAAGAGAATGACCAGCTTCTTTTAGTTTTTCTAAATCATTTTTATACTTTTCAATTACATAATCTGTGCAATGAATTAACGTATCCTCATTAATATAACCAATTTTTAAATCTTTATAACTGTGATTTAAAAGTGATTGAGAGTTAGTATTTGGCAAATCAGCTGAAGTTGAATCTTGTTCATCTCTACCAGTTATAATATCACAAGTAAGAGACAAATCAGTAATATTTTTACTAAAAACGCCTATTTGATCTAAAGATGATGCAAAAGCAACTAATCCATAGCGAGATATTCTACCATAGCTTGGTTTATATCCATAAAGTCCAGTGAAAGATGCTGGTTGCCTAACTGAGCCACCAGTTTCAGATCCTAAAGAAACATGACAAAAATCAGCAGCTACTGAAGCAGCACTACCACCAGAAGACCCACCAGGTACATAATTTTTGTTAATTGGATTTAACACATTGCCGAAATATGAGTTCTCATTTGATGAACCCATAGCAAATTCATCCATATTAGTTTTACCAATAATGATAGCACCAGCATCTTTCAGTTTTAGTACTGTTGTCGCATCATAAATAGGGGTAAAGTTTTCTAACATTTTAGAAGCACAAGTGGTTCTAATATCCTTTGTAGAAATATTGTCCTTTACAGCAACAATCATTCCATCCAATGGTTTAGGATTGCCCTCTGTGAACCTTTTGTCCGACTCATTAGCAGCTTCTAACGCTTCTTTTTGGCATAGAGTTATAAAAGCATTTATATCAGAATTAGCTTCAATTCTATCATAAACACTTTCTAAAATATTTTTAACAGACTCATCGCCTGAAATATAATCTTTACGTAATTCGAAATAAGGTTTCAATATACTCACAGTTTCTAATTTTTATTCAAATTCTTTAAATTTTTCTTAATTGCATCTACGTTTTTGACAACGTTTTTTTTCAATTCTACTACGGGGTCATCTTCCAAATCATCATCTTGAACTTTCATTTCTTCCTTGACGCTATTCATTTCTTGTTGAAATTGCATCTGTGCTTGTTTGACTTTTTGCATACCTTTGCCTAAGCTCCTTGCAATTTCGGGTAATTTCTGGGGGCCAAAAAGTAAAAGTACAACTACTCCTACTAAGACAAGTTCTGGTAAGCCAATATCAAACATTTGAATTAATGATTGTTATCAGTGTTATCTTTCGAGTCAACTGACGAAGCGTCTTTGAATTCTTTTATACCTTTACCTAAGCCCTTCATCATTTCAGGGATTTTCTTACCACCAAATAGTAAGGCGATTCCCAATACAATTAGTACTAACTCAGGTGTGCCTAATCCAAACATAACATCTCCTTAAGAGTTAACTGTAACTCTGTTTAAAATAGATTTAAAAATACTTAGCCCATCCTTGCAACCTAAAATTTCGTCACTGTATCTTTCTGGGTGGGGCATCATTCCCAGTACATTTCCTTCCTTATTGCTAATACCTGCTATATTATTCAAAGAGCCATTAGGATTACAATTATCACAAACTTCACCTTCAGCATTAGCATATCTGAAGATAATTTGATTATTTTTTTCTAGCTCTTTCAAAACTTCATTGCTTGCATAGTAGTTACCTTCACCATGAGCAACTGGTATTCTTAAAACTTCATTTTGATTGTGTTCATTGGTGAAAACAGTATCATTATTCTCAACTTTTAAATAAACATCTTTGCAAATAAAATTAAGATTTTCATTTCTTAGAAGAGTACCAGGCAATAATCCCGATTCTGTTAATATTTGAAAGCCGTTGCATATACCGATAACAATTCCGCCACTGTTAGCAAATTTGATAACTTCGCTCATAATAGGGGAGAAACTTGCAATTGAACCACACCTTAGGTAGTCACCATAAGAAAATCCACCAGGTAAAATTATACAATCTACATCTTCAGGGATTGAGGTTTCTTTGTGCCATATTGCAACAGATTCTGAACCTAAGTTGGCACTGGTTGCATAAAGTGCATCGTGATCACAATTAGAACCTGGAAATATAATTACTCCAAATTTCATAATTACACCTTTTCGACTATTGTAATTTCATAATCTTCAACTATTGGGTTTGCAATAATCTTGTTGCAAGCATCTTTTACAAACTCTTCAGCTTGACCATCGTTTTGAGCAGTTATGTCTAACTCCACATATTTACCAATTCTTACATTCTCCATAATGTCATAATCCATAGAATGTAATGCTTGTTCGACAGCTTTCCCTTGTACGTCCAATATACCTTTTCTCAAAGTAATCTTTATTTGTGCTTTATAAGTATTCATTATAATTAGTTAGACCTAAATTTTAAGTAATTAGTTTAATCAATATCAAATTGTTGTGAAAATGTATCTTCACCTTCATCGCTCATATCTTCTTCTGGATTTCTTTTGCTAATTAACCACAACAAAAAGTGTTTAAAGCTACTAAATATAATCCAGAAAAACATTATTGGAAATATATATTCTCCACTAGACCAAATTACCAATATTAATGATAAAACGAATAGAATTAAGAAAAATGGCTTTTCTTTAATATAGCTTTTAGTTGGGCGAGGCATATTGTCAAACTTTACATTAGAAACCATTGCTAATGCTACAACAGAAGGTACAATGTAGTTTAAGTACTCAACAACTTCCGGGTTATACATATCAGATTGTTGAACAAAAACTATGTACGAAATAATCACTAATGCCGCCGAAGGTATTGGTAGTCCAGTAAAATAAGACTTATCTTCTAAACTTGTGAGTGTTACATTGAACCTTGCTAATCTTGTTGCGCCAGCTAATGCAGGGAATGCAGAAAATAATATTCCAAATTCTGTATTATTCTGAAATGCTGCTTGATATAGCATATAAGATGGAGCAAGACCAAATGTAATTGCATCGCAAAGTGAGTCAAGTTGAACACCAAACTCACTGGCTGCATTAACTAACCTTGCAGTAATTCCATCGAACATATCGAAGAACGCACCGAGTAGGATGAATAATGCAGCTTGGGTATAATCACCGTTAGATGCATAGATTATAGAAACAAACCCAGAAAATAAATTTGCTAAGGTAAGTAAATTGGGTACTATTGATCTTGTTATTCTTCTTGGCATTAATTGTTTTTATTTAATTTAGCTATTATTGTTTTACCGCCCACTACTACATCTCCCACATTTACTAATAATTCGGTATCTGGTTCCATTGCAATATCCATTCGAGAACCAAACTTCATCATTCCTATTTTATCACCAACAGTTAATGAGTCACCAAATTGTAATTCACAAACTATTCGTCTGGCTAATAGACCGACGATTTGTTTGTAAAAAACTTTTCCATATTTATTCTTTACACCAATTCTGCTATGTTCATTTTTCTCAGATGATTTTGGATGATATGCCACCAAATATTCGCCTTCAAAGTATTCATAGAAGTCAACAACACCTGTGACAGGGGTTCTGTTAACGTGCACGTCAATAGGTGACAGGAAAATACTTACTCTTTTAGATTCTCCTTTCAAATAATGTTTTTCATGTTCATTTTCTATTTGAACTATTTTTCCATCTGCAGGAGCTACAACTAATGATTCATCGTTTAGTGCTTCTTCAGGAATTACTCTATCTGGGTCTCTGAAAAACCAAAGAGTGAATAATGTAAGCACAATTCCTAATGTGATAAATGCAATTGTTAAGAACTTATTCCCAACAAAATAGCCTGAAATCAATAGTATAAGTGCTATTCCAAGCATTATTAAAATGTTATCTGTTCCGTAACGTGTTAGCAACTTCTTTACTTTAAATTAATTTAAAATTTTATATTTGTAATACTTCGAAGAATTAATATCTTCAAACTTCAAAAATATAAAAATTATTAGACTTAATAACTGAATGGGGAAAAATGAATTTCACAGTTAACCTAAATGAATTACAAGAAGCGGTAAATAAAACACTACCAGCTATCCCTCCAAAATCAACTTTACCAGTTTTGGAACACTTAAAATTTGAACTATCTAACAACAATTTAGAGATAGTTTCTACTGATCAAGAAATTACAATTAAAACAGAAGTTCAAGTAGAGAACTCGACTGATGGTAAAATATTAGTCCCAGGTAGAAAATTAAATGATATTTTAAAGGCATTAGGCAAAACAGAGAAAATCTTATTCAAAACTGATGATTCTAATTTTGAAATAGATATCGAAACAAGTTTTGGTGTTTATAAAATGAAAGGTCTAAATAATAACGAATATATAGAATTACCTGAACTATTTGAAGTTAATAATGATGTTGATAATAAACCTATAGAAGAGGTTGCAACAATTCCACAATCTGAAGTAATTAGATTAGCCGACAAAACAGCTTTTGCAGTTTCTAATGATGATTTTAGACCTGCTATGACTGGTGTGTTATTTCAATTTAGAAACAACTATTTGAATGCAGTTTCTACTGATAGTTATAGATTAGTTAAAGCAACTTACAACACTGAAGCTGGTGAATTACCTGATGAGTTGGATGTTATAATTCCCTCAAGAACTATGGACATATTGAAAAAAGCTGATAGTGATGTACAATTCTCATTCATTAAGAATAATGATAAAGTAACTCACATTAGGTTTAAGATAGGGAAGACGGTTTATATATCTAGAATAATAGATGAGAGATTTCCTCCGTATGAGTCTGTAATTCCTACAAATAACAGTATTACCTTGTCTGTTAATAAAACTCAACTACAATCAGCAATTAAGCGTGTTGCAATATTTGCTAATGACATAACAAAACAATTGAAAGTTAATGTTACTCAAGCAGAAATGAAGTTGACCGCTCAAGATGTTGATTCTGGTACAAAAGCAGATGAGAATATAGACTGCAAGTTGGAAGGCAATGATGTTGAAATTGGTTTCAATTATAAATTCTTAGATGAAGCAATTGGACATTTGAATTCCAATGAAGATGATGAAGTAGTATTTACACTGTCTGAATCTAACAAACCAGCTTTAATAATGCCTGAAAAAGATTCTAAAGACCTCTTAATGTTGATAATGCCAGTAAGACTTAACAATTAACATTATCGAAAAAAATTGATTTAAATAAAAGGGTAGCTAAAATTAAAATTGACTACCCTTTTTTAATACATTTATGAAAGTAAAGTCATTAAAAATAGAAAATTTTAAAAATCATGAGAATACCAAAATTGAGTTTTCATCGAGTATGAATATCTTTTTCGGTATGAATGGTGCTGGAAAAACTTCCATTTTGGAAGCGATATCAATGTCTGCACTTACTAAAAGTTTTTCTATTTATAATGATAGTCATCTAATTCAATTTGATAAAGATATATTTCGAATAAATGTTGAATTAGAACGAGATAGAGAAACTTATTTTTCGATTTCAACTGAGAAGTCTAAAAAAGGAAAAAAAAATATAAGTAGTTCTTTCCAAGACAATATGAGACCAAAAGAAGTTATAGGTCTTATCCCAATTATTATTTTATCTCCTGATGCTAAAGAAATAACATTTGGCTCACCAGATAACAGAAGAAAATTTATTGACTCAACTATATCACAAATAAGCAACTTGTATTTGGAAGATTTATATAGATATAACAAAGTCTTAAAACAAAGGAATGTGTTGCTTAAAAAAACCACTTCTATTTCAGAATTTCAATTAGGACAATTAAAGTTATGGACTGATAAACTAATTGACATTGGTGTTAGAATTATAAAAAAAAGAAGTACATTTATAGAAGAAATTAAACTAGTTTATGAAAAGTATTATTCTATAATTTCTGATAATAAGGAGTCAGTTTCCTTAGAATATAATCCAAATGGGTTTAAATTAAATAGTATTGAAGAGCTAGAAATTAATGACTTAAAGGAAATTTTAACTGAATATTCATCTAAAAAAATGGATTCAGAGTACAGGAGACAAACAACTTTATTTGGCCCCCACAAAGACGAATTAGATTTGTATATCAATGGACATCTGATCAGAGATACAGCTTCACAAGGTCAGCACAAATCTGCTTTAATTAGTCTTAAATTATCCGAATTTGACTATATACGACAATTACATAATGAAATCCCAATAGTTTTGTTAGATGACATATTTTCAGAATTAGATGAAAAAAGAATAAAATTAGTTTTAGAAGTGATTAATAAAAACCTTGCTCAAGCGTTTATAACTGTAACTGAAGTAGATAACATAGAAAGAATATTAGAGAACCAGATAGCAGTAAAGTATTTTAAAATTGAAGATGGCAAAGTAATAAATAAAAGAGAAAATGGCACTAAGTAGCGAACCTGAAAAAATAGATAATATTCTAAATAGATATAGTAGATTAAATCTATCTGATAAGATTATCGTATCTGAACTTAGAAAACATTCCTATGAAATAATATCAACTAGCTTTTCAAAGTCCGTATTGATTTATGATTTGCAAAATGGTATTTTGAGGCTTAAAGTAATCAATCCAGTTTGGAAAACAGAGTTACAATTGAGGAAAACTCAAATTGTTGATAAATTCAATGACTATCTGGGTTCTAATATCATTAAAGACATTGTCTTACATTAAAATTTTGCGTATATTTGTAACAGCATAAAAGAGAAATAAAACAATCAAAGAGATCTATAAATGACCGACAAAAAAACCACTCCAAAAGCGTATAGCGAAGAGAGTATAAAGATTTTAGAAGGACTGGAAGCAGTCAGAAAAAGACCAGCCATGTACATTGGTGATGTAGGCGAAAGAGGACTACACCATTTAATTAATGAAGTAGTAGATAACTCAATAGATGAAGCATTAGCTGGCCATTGTGATAAAATAAAAGTTACTTTTCACGAAGATGGATCATGTTCAGTTGAAGATAATGGTCGTGGTATTCCTGTTGGAATGCATCCACAAAAACAAATCCCTACACTTGAAGTAGTACTATGTACACTTCATGCAGGTGGTAAATTTGATAAAGATAGTTACAAAGTATCTGGTGGACTCCACGGAGTTGGTGTCTCGTGTGTTAATGCACTTTCTGCTAAAACCATAGCAACTATTAAACGTGATGGTAAAATCCACAGACAAGAATTTCACGAGGGAGCTCCAGTTGCACCGATTGAAGTAATTGGTGAAACAAATGAAACTGGTACAACTATTAGATTTTATCCCGATCCAACTATCTTTAGAACGGTTGAATTCAAATTTACAAGAGCGTCCGAAAGGCTAAGAGAACTTGCTTTTCTTAATCCGACAATAACTATTGATTATGAAGATGAAAGGGATGAAGGTGAAAAAGGAAAATTCCACTACTCAGGTGGTTTGGTAGATTTTGTTAATTATATCGATGAAGATAATACACAGATGACTAAGCCCGCACTTTTTACTGGGCAAGGCGAAGATGAGTCAGGCGGTATTGTAGATGTGGAAGTATGTTTTTCATATAACGATAGTTATTCGGAGAACTTACTTTCTTATGTAAATAATATTAACACAATAGAAGGCGGAACTCACGTTTCTGGATTTAGGTCTGCTTTAACTAGAACTTTAAACAACTACGTTACTAATTCTTACAAAAAAAATGTTAAGATTAATATAACTGGTGATGACTTTAGAGAAGGTCTTACGGCTATTATTTCTGTTAAAGTGCCAGAACCTCAGTTTGAAGGACAAACAAAAACTAAGCTCGGTAACGGTGAAGTAGATGGTATAGTAAGATCAGTAGTTTATGAGAAGTTAGGACTGTTTTTAGATGAAAACCCATCAGCTTCTAAAGCTATTGTTGCTAAGGCTGTACAAGCCGCTGAAGCAAGATTAGCTGCTAAAAAATCACGTGAGTTAGTAAGAAGAAAAGGAATTTTGGAAAGTAATGCCCTTCCAGGAAAATTAGCTGATTGTAGTATGAAAACTCCAGAAGATTGTGAGCTTTATTTGGTCGAGGGTGACTCGGCAGGTGGTTCAGCTAAGCAGGGGAGAGACAGAAGATTTCAGGCAATATTACCACTTAAAGGTAAAATATTAAATGTTCACAAAGCAAAAGTAAACAAAGTTTTAGACAATGACGAGGTAAAGACCATACTTACAGCAATTGGTGCTGGATTTGGTGAAGACTTCGATCCAGAAAAATCTCGTTACGGTAAAATTATACTAATGGCCGATGCGGATATTGATGGTTCTCACATTAGAACATTGTTACTGACATTGTTCTTCAGATATATGCGTGAGCTAATAATAAATGGAAATCTATACATTGCTCAACCACCGCTTTTCAAATTAAAAAAGGGAAAGAAAGAATATTACGCTCATAGTGAAGCAGAAAGAGATGAGATTATCGCTAAGATTTTGAAAGAAGCTAATATTAAAGTTAGTAAGGAAGATTTGAAGTCTGCAGATGATAGTTCTCAAAAATTCCACGGTATTGCATTATCAAGATTTAAAGGTTTGGGTGAGATGAACCCTGATCAATTGTGGGATACTACAATGAACCCAGAAACAAGAACTTTACTACAAGTATCTATGGAAGATGCTGCACAATCAGCAAAAGTATTCCAAACACTTATGGGAGATAAAGTTGAACCAAGAAGAGAATTTATTGAGAAGAATGCTAAATATGTTAAGAATCTTGATATTTAAGCTTTTAGTTCTATTCTTTGCTTTAACAATGTCAAATATGACAGAAGCAAAAGAAAATAATTATTATCAAAATCCTATAAAAATAATAGAATTATTTAAAACTGGTAGTGTCGTTGAAATATATAATCAATTCGACACTACCATGTTAAAAAAACTATCCCCTCGAAGATTGGAGCCTATTTGGTCTCAAATGCAAAGAAATTATGGCGATTTTGTAAATCACGCCATAAATGACACAATTCTAAATCCTCACTCAGTAATAATTAATACAGACCTAATATTTAAAAAAGGCATTATGAGTATGAAGCTTAGTTGGGACAAAAATTCTAATAAGATTAATGGCTTCTTTTTAACAGAAGTAAAAAAAGAAGCATTATTACTGACAAACAATTATTTACCTGACTATATTGATACAACTAAGTTTATAAAAGAAAAAATTGTAATCGATGCCAATCATCCAATAGAAGGTGAACTAACAACACCTAAATCTAAGACAACACCAACAGATGTAACATTTATCTTAGTTTCAGGTGATGGAAAACTTAGTAAAGATGTTCAAGTAGGTCCGAATAAGGTTTTTAAGAATTTAGCTTGGGGATTGGCTTCTTATGGTCATTCTGTTATTCGATTTGATAAAATAAATTACAAACATTCCAGAAAACTTATAAAAGATAATCCAGATTATACTTTCAGAGACGAATACATAGAGCCATTAATTAGCGTAATAAATAAAGCTAAATCAATAAATAGAATAAAAAACAACAAAGTAATTTTAGTTGGTTATGATGAGGGTGTTAAAGCAGTAGCTGATATTGTTTCAAATGTAGAAATTGATGGTTTAGTATTATTAATGGGGGCACCTGTCAATCAATACAACCTTGAATTAGATAAGCTAAAGTATTTATTCAATTATGATAATATTATTTACCCTACTGAAAAAACAATGATCAACACGGCTGAAGAAAAAATCAATTATTATAAATCACTAAATGAAAATTCTATTGTTAATAATGACTCATTGCCTTTAGGTAAGAGTTATAACTATTTGAAATCTATTGATTCTTTAGACCCAATTAAGTCTATAGTTAATACAAATAAACCTATACTAATTTTAAACAGCAATAATGATTTTGAAATTAGAGAGAAACATTATCAGCAATGGGCCAAACTATCTTCCAATAATAATATCAGTATAATTAATTTAGAGAAATTAGATCATTTAATGATGATTTCGAATGATAGATCACACCCAAAATTATATAGAAAAGAAGCTCCTATATCAATAATAATATTTGAAGAAATTAATCAATGGGTTAAGCTAAATGAGTGAGTTAGTGAGAGAGAAAAAATATAGAATAGCAGTAGTAGATGATGAACCTGATATTTTAGAGTTAGTTTCTATTCATCTGAAAAAGAATAATTACGAATTTATTACTTTTGAAAATGCTAATGACTTTTTAGATTATTTAAGTGATAATACAATTGATTTAGTAATATTAGACCTAATGTTACCTGATTTAGATGGTTTTGAAGTTTGTAAACACCTTAAGTCGTCAGAAAAATATTCTTCAATACCAGTCATAATGCTTACTGCTCGTAGTGATGAAATGGAAAAGGTATTAGGATTGGAGTTAGGTGCAGATGATTATGTAACCAAACCATTTTCTTCTCGAGAGCTTATGGCAAGAGTGAAAGTAATTTTAAAAAGAAACAAGAAAGTCGAAGATAAAGTTGATTCTATTGAAATTGGAAGTGGTTTAAAGATTAATTTAAAGAAATATGAAGTTAGAATTGATGGAGTAGAGATTCAATTAACTTCATCTGAATTTAAAATACTTGAGCTTATTTCTTCAAAAAAGGGATGGGTTTATTCAAGAGAGCAAATTCTGAACTATTTAGGTGTTATTGAAAAAGGTGTTTTAGATAGAACAGTCGATGTTCACATTAAAAACTTAAGAGAGAAATTAGGAGAATATGGGAAGTTTATTAAAAACATAAGAGGAGTCGGCTATAAAATTGACGAATCTTAATTATGAAGAAGATCTCAAGTAAAATATCTCTTGGTTATTTAGTAATTGTATCAATCTTGACTACACTTATAATTTTTATTTCATACTCAACAATTAAAAAGTACTACATTGAAAAATTAGAAAAAGACTTATCTGTATATACAAACCTTATTGAATCTGATCTAACTGGCTACCTGAAATCCGAAGATATTAATTATAAAAAAATACTAACAAAGTATAACTCATATACTGATTTAAGAATTACAGTAATAAACTTTGATGGGGGAGTTCTTTATGATAATAAAACTAATTTCAGAGAGATGGATAATCACAAAAATCGACCTGAAATAGCTGATCTGAAAACCTCTGAAGTAAGTATCTCAAATAGATACTCAAAAACTTTAAATTCTGAAATGTTATATTATGCTAAAAAAACAGATATTGATAATAGACAATTAATTATAAGAACTAGTATATACATTAATGATATGTATGAGTTACTAATAATAGTTAGAAATGAAATTCTTCAAATTTCAATAATTGTCTTTATAATATCATTTTTAGTAATAATCTTGTTTGTAAGAGGTATCTCCAACCCTATAATATTACTTTCCGAAGCTTCAAAGAAAGTAGCCAAGGGAGATTTTGATGTTAAGCTGTCTCTCAAAAATAAGGATGAGATAGGCGTTCTTTCCCAGAATTTCAACAATATGTCAATTCAACTGAAAAAGCTCTTTAACAAAGTAAATTCACAGAAAGAACAATTAGATACACTTATTTCTGAAATTAGAGAAGGGTTAATAGTATTAGATACAAAAGGAAAAATAAAGATATGTAATGACTCATTCTATAAAATGGCAGGAACAAATAACTTAATTGGAAAAAAATTAAAAACTCTTTTTGATGAAAAAGAAATACAAGATATACTCGAACAAGTTATTAGTACTAAATCTGGTATAACCAAAGAGATTGAATTCAAAGAAAAAATATTTATTTGTTCAAGTAGTTGGATAAGTACTAGAAATGAAATAATTATTCTAATCCATGATATTACTGAGATTAGAAATTTAGAAATTATTAAAAAAGACCTAATAATCAACGTATCACATGAGCTACGAACGCCTTTGACAGCCATAAAAGGATTTTCGGAAACTTTAGAAGATGATATTTTGGACCCGGAACACAAGAGGTTTGCTGGAATAATAACAAAACACTGCAATCGATTAATTAATATAGTCAATGATTTAATTTTACTTTCAGAAACTGAAGAAAGCAATCAACAATTAGAGTTTGAACACATAAGGATTGGAGATATTATATCTAATGTAGCGTCACTGTTTGAACAAAAATGTCATAATAAAGGAATTGAATTTACACTAAACATTGAAAATGCTGATGATTTAATTGAAGTTGACAATTTTAAAATTGAACAATTACTTATAAACTTAATTGATAATTCTCTAAAATATACTGACAATGGTAAGATTGTAGTTAAATCATTTACAAATAATGAAAATCAAGTATTTATAGTAGAAGACACGGGTGTAGGTATTAGTGAATTAGAACAAAAAAGAATATTTGAAAGGTTTTATACTGTTGATAAATCTAGATCAAGGCAAGTTGGAGGAACAGGATTAGGTCTATCGATAGTAAAACATATTACTGCGGTTCATAAAGGGAATATTGAAATTGATAGTAAAAAGGGTAGAGGTACTTTGTTTAAAATTACTATTCCAAGGAATAGAAGCTAACAAGTAAGGAAATTTAAATAATTCTTATTAAATTCCTATTATGGCAAGTATGAAAAAGAAAAAAAATAAATCTGAATCAAAACAAGAAGATTTTGATGCAATAAGAAGGGTTCTCGAAGGGGATAACTCTGCTTATGAGTTTCTGCAAAATAAATACAAAAATCTGATCTATTCTTTAGTTAAAAAAATGATTAAGAATGACAGTGATGTAGATGATTTAGTACAAGAAACTTTTATAAAAGCTTATAAGGCGTTGGATAAATTTAAGTTTAACTATTCATTCTCAGCTTGGATATATAGAATTGCATCAAATAACACTATAGATTTCTTACGTAAGAGAAGATTTGACACTTTTTCTATAGACAAACCACTTGGCAACTCTGATGATGAACATTATTTTGAAATAGAAGATAATAATTATATTCCTGATGCCGATATTATTCAGGAACAGAAATCAGATATTATTAAAACTGCAATTGAAAGTCTTCCAGAAAATTATAGAGAAATAATAATACTTAGACACGAAGAAGAATTAGATTACAAAACTATTGCCAATCAATTAGACTTACCACTGGGTACAGTAAAAGCACACTTATTTAGAGCCAGAAAGCTGCTTTATGAAGAGCTAAAAGATAAATACAAACTTCTTAATAATATTAAGTAAAACGGCATATATTTTGCTGTTATATCATACTATTATAAACTTCAAGCAGCATAAACATGAAAAATTACTTAGTAAAGATTGGAATCGTTTTATCTTCAGCATTAGCTATTCTAATGATATTTTCATTTATAGTGAGATTAAATTCTTCTCCAATAGACACAGAAATATCTTCCGAGTTAACAACAAGTAGCTTCAATAGTAGAATACAAGTTAATGTAATGAACGCCTGTGGCAAATCGGGTTTAGCAGCAAAAGTTAGAAATCAGTTGCGAGAATTAGGTTTCGATGTTGTTGAAATTGGGAACTATGGTGAGACAATAGAAAAATCAATTGTTATAGATAGACTGGATGATAAACTATCCTCATACAAAGTATCGAGAGCATTGGGAATAAATGAAGAATCAATTACTCAACAGATTGATTCTACACTATATCTTAGATCTACAGTGGTAATTGGGCTTGATTATCAAGATTTGCGATTAAATCTCTAAATACCGCTTTGTACTCAATATATTTGTTGTTAATTTGTTTTATATTATAATCATTGAATAAAAAAATAGCTGAAAAATATTGAATACTAACAAAAACTTAACAGACACTGAAAAATTAGCAGTTTTGTGTGCCCAAGCAGCAGAAGACAAATTAGCAGAAAATATTGTTTTACTTGATTTGAGTGAAATTAAAATAGCAAGTAGTAATTACTTAGTTATTTGTAATTGCTCTTCTACTACGCAAGTCAAAACAGTTGCAGACAACATCCTTAATGAAACAACAAAACACAAACTAAAGAAGCCCAAAGTAGAAGGATTAGAGAATTCTGAATGGGTGATTTTAGACTATTTTGATGTTGTGGTTCACGTATTTATTGACGAACAAAGAGCATTTTACAAATTAGAGAAACTATGGGCTGATGCAGGTTTTTATTCAGTTGATGATAAAGCAAATTTAATTGAGACTGAATATGAAAATATCAAATTAGAATTAGAGAAAATAGAAAATGAAATTTAATTTTATTGTTGAAGAACTCCAACGCATACTAATTGAACTGGGTGTTGATGAAAAAGTTGAGATTGAATTAGAGAAACCTAACAATCCAGACCATGGTGACTTATCAACTAATACTGCTTTAAAGCTATCTTCAATACTTAAAAAATCTCCACGAGAAATTGCAAAAGAGATAACAGAAAAAGGTAATTGGGACAAATCTATAATTTCAAAAGTAGATATAGCTGGCCCTGGCTTTATAAACTTTACTTTTACTCCATCATTTTGGACTGATAAATTTATTGATGTTTTAAGTTTTGGAGAGGAGTACGGCAAACAAAAAATTGGTTCTTGCAAAAAAGTTAATGTTGAATATGTAAGTGCAAACCCAACTGGTTTATTACACCTTGGTCACGGTAGGAATGCGGCAATTGGGGATACAGTTTCTAATTTATATAAGTGGTTGGGTTATGATGTAACTAGAGAATACTACTTTAACAATGCTGGTAACCAAATGAATGTACTTGTACAATCTATTTATTCTAGATACATGGAACAAATTGGTCAAAAAGTCGAATTTCCTGAAAATGGTTATCACGGTGAGTATGTAAAACAAATAGCTAAAGAACTAATAGATGAATATGGTGAAGAGTTAAGGGAAGGAAATTTTCAAGATAAAATTGCTATCAAAAAATTTGGTGAAACTTGGTGTTTTAATAGAATTAAGAAAACACTTAACCGAATGAACATCAAACAAGATGTTTTTTATAATGAAGATTCACTCTATAAAGAAGGCAAAATAAAAGAAGTCATCAAAGATTTGAAAGACTTAAATTTAGTCTATGAAAAAGATGGTGCTACTTGGTTGAAATTATCAGAAGTGGGACTAGAAGACGATAGGGTAATAGTAAAATCTACTGGTGAGCCAACTTATAGACTTCCTGACATTGCTTATCATAAAGAAAAATTCAAAAGAGGATATGATAAAATAATTGATGTATTTGGGGCTGATCATATTGCAACAATTCCAGATGTTATGGCTGCTACAAAAGCACTTGGGTATGATACAGACAAAATTGAAGTATTAATATATCAATTTGTGACATTAGTAAAAGATGGCAAACAGGTTAAAATGTCTAAACGAACAGGGAAGAGCTACACTCTAGACGATTTATTAGATGAAGTAGGTGAAGATATAGTAAGATTCTTTTTTGTTATGAGAGGTAATAAAACACATCTTGAATTTGATTTGAATCTTGCAACTGAAAACTCAGATAAAAATCCTGTATTTTATTTAAAATATGCACACGCAAGAATATGTTCAATATTTAATAATATTGATGATTCTGAAAAATTATTACAAGACTACGGTAAGTTTGATAATCTAAAAGAAAAGGAAGAATTAGATTTAATTAAATCAGTATTAGAATTTCCAGAAATAATTAAAATCGCAGCTGATAAGTGTGAACCGCAAGTGATGGTCGAATATTTGAGAGAGTTGGCTTCCGCTTTCAGTTCTTTCTACCATAATTGTAAAATAAAAGGCGAAGAATTAGATTTACAAAAATCCAGACTTCACCTTGCTAATTCTGTTAAGATTGTATTACATAATGGGCTGCGTATATTAGGTATAAAAGCCCCAGAAAGTATGTAAATTCAAGAAATTAATGATTTCTCCATTTTATTCCACAACCAACACTAGGCTTTTGTTCTGGATTAGGTAACTCATTATTTAATAATTTATCTACTGCATTTCTCAGATCAATACCTGTTACAGGTTTGTCATTCCCTGGTCTGGAATCGTCATACTGACCTCTGTATTGGAGCTTCAAATCTCCATCATAAAGGAAAAAATCTGGAGTGCACTCTGCACCATATACTTTAGCGACATCTTGTGTTTCGTCATAAAGATAAGGGAATTCAAAACTATGTTTGTCTGATAATTCTATCATTTTCTCAGGGGAGTCTTCAGGATAATTTTCTGCATCATTAGAGTTTATAGCAATTATTGATAAGCCTTTTGGCATATATTCGTTTGCAAATTGTGATAAAGATTCATTTATATGCTTAACAAAAGGGCAATGATTACACATAAATATAATCAAATTAGCTTTGGGTGATTTTTGAGAAGTTAATGTAATAAACCGTTCATCTTTAGGAGAATATAGTGTAAACTCTGTCGCATCTGAGCCAATTTCAACCATTTTTGATTCTGTTCTTGCCATTTTTGATACCTTTATCTATTTTTGTACATGAAAATTCTATCTTACATAACTTTTATAACGATTATTCTTGGATTTTATTCCTGTGAATCATCAAATAAACCGAATTCGAACCCTTTAAATTATAAATATGAACAGCCATATTTTAAGATTGATCCGTATATACCTTACAGTAGTTTAATAAATAGGATTGATATTGGTATGGTTCATAACTATGAATCTAATCAAGATTCTAGTTATATAAGAGCTACATTTTATGATAATTATGAATTTAGAGATATTGGTGATTTCTATTTTAATGATAATAAAATTGATAAATATGAAGCAGAAATTTTATTTGGGATTGTTCAAATAATTGATGATTTTATTGAATTTGGTGAAGTTTATTATTCTAATAAGTTTAATTATAGTTTAGTTGATAGCATTCATATTTATAATTCAAAAACTGCTGAGTTTGTTAAATTTGATATTAACTTTAATATGTTAGATGATAAGCTTTTGGTAAGAAATGTTGCAGATTTAAAAGAAATAAGCAAATCTAATAACTTACTTATAATAACTAATTTGGAAAATTATACTAAAACAAGAATTAGATTTTATAATGAATCAACAAATTTTATTTTTTATTCAAACTCCAAAGATTCAATTAAATTTAATGCTAATAGTTTGAGCAGACTTGAACCTGATAATTATAAAATTGAAGTTTTGAAGGGCATTTATAGAATTGATACACTAAGTAATAATGAAACTATAATAACTAACCACTATTCATCTTTTATATTTAATACTATAATTACTGATTAATAATTTTTAAAACAATATTAGAACATTATTCGTCTTCTTGTTTATGGATATAACAAGATTTATAATATTTTTCTCAATTCTCTCAATAATTTATTTTTCAATTGAAGCATACACACTATTTAATTGGAAAAAGTTTGTTAAAAGGTATGCACTAGATATAAAATGGTATAAGATTCCATTAATACTTTCAATAATTACATTAACAGTAACTATATTTTCTTTATTTGGTAGCTTATTCCTAAGTTTTAATAATCAAATTCGCTATATAACTATGTTTGCAGTAGCAATTTGGATTTTGCCAAAATTAGCTATTGTACCAATACTTTTAATCAAAGATTTAACTAGATTATTCTTAAAATTAGTAAATAAGAAACCCAACCAAAATGAAATTGATAAATCTAAAAGAAAAGTAATTGAAGCAACAGGTTGGTCGCTCGCTTCTATTCCATTTATTATGGTTAGCAAAGGTTTACTTTCAACAACTCATAATTTTAAAGTCCACAGTGCAGAAGTAAAGTTAACTAATCTTGATAAAACTTTCGATGGATTTAAAATTGTTCAACTCTCTGATTTACATTTGGGATCATTTTTTGATGGTTCTTCTATACAAGAAGTAAGGAGAATAGTTAATAGTCTAAAAGCTGATTTGGTAGTAATTACTGGGGATTTTGTTAATAACGATCCGAATGAATTGAAAGTTGGATATAAGGATTTAAGTAATCTTAAATCCACTTTTGGTGTTTACTCTTGTTTAGGTAACCATGACCACTATATGAAACCCAATCAACACAAACAATTACTTAAAGGGCTCAATAATGCTAATATGAACTTATTAAATAATGAAAGTAAATTATTTAATATTGATGGTAGTAACTTAAATTTAGTTGGAATAGATAATATTGGAATGAGACAGAGTTTTGGGAACTTAGATACCGCATTTCAAAATATTGATAATGAAAATTCTACGATTTTACTTTGCCACGACCCAACAAATTGGGACAAAAACATAAGGAACAAATACCCTGCTGATTTGACTTTATCTGGACACACTCACGGAGGTCAAGTTGCTTGGGAATACAATGGTATAGAGCTTAAACCAGCAAAGTTTGTCTATAATCAAACCGAAGGTCTCTATAAAAACGGGAATCAACAACTATACATCAACAGAGGTATAGGTACAGTTGGACCACCCTTAAGAATAGGGGTAGAACCTGAAATAACTAAAATAATACTTAAGTCTTAATGAACTATGACTTTAATAGTATTTGTGGAATTTTCTGTTTCTACAATTAATATATAAGCTCCTTTTGATAAATCTTTAGTACCTAAAATTAAGTTTCTTACTTCATTGTTATATATATTTGAATTAAATAATCCTTTTATATTTTGACCGTTTAGGTCTGTTAAAGTTAGTTTTATGTTTAATGCTTCTTTAGTCTCAATTCTGATAACTGTATTGTCTTTAATTGGATTAGGAAAAACAGAAATAGTAGTATTACTGTTTTCTATTTTAATACTACTTTGAGAGTCATTAGTTGTGAAATTCCAAACATCAGACCACTCACTCTCCGCTATATTATTTTTAGATTTAACTCTCCAGTAGTACTTTGTGTCATCTTCTAAGTTACTGAAAGCTAATTGATTTTCTGATAATAATTTACTGTATTCTGTTATTGGATTAGTAAATGATATATCTTTTGATAATTCAACGGAATAATTCTTTGCTTTTTCATCTGCTTTCCATACCAATATACCATCGAGACTTTCATTATTAGAGTTATTAGCAGGCGAAATAAGCTCTAAAGTTGGTAAAGTAGTAGAAAATCTCCAATTATCAGACCATTCACTTGTATTATTAGATCTGATACCTCTTACTTTCCAGTAATAACTCTGACTATAAAGATCAGGAGTAAACACATAATTGTTTTGTTCAATATTATCATCGAGTAAATACAAATCTTTATAGGTTGAATCTAAAGCTATATTAATTTCATATTTTTCAACATCATTTAATTCATTCCATTTCAATTCAATTTGATCTAATTTTAAGTTGTTAGATAAATTTGCAGGCACAGTAAGTATAGGTCTGTCTATGGTCGAAGGAGTATTGAATGTAAATATATCAGACCAAGCACTTTCAAAATCATTTCTTGTGGCTTTCACTCTCCAATAATAAGTTTTATCATTTAATAGCCCAGAATATGAAAATTCTTGTCCACTTACAGATTCATCATAAAGCAAGTTGTTGAATTGATTAGTTTCAGATAATTGGACTCTATACCTTGTTGCATTTGAATTGTCACTCCATTCTAAATTTCCATCATTATTTACTTCAACTGAATTATTACTTGGTGAAAATAATAGGGGAGAAACTAACTCTGTTCTAAAAGAGTAAATCTCAGACCAATCACTTATTGAACCATTTACCTTTAATCTTGTTTTCCAATAATATACTTGATCAAATAATAAGTCAGTTACTAATAGAAAGTTACTTGTTTGCGTTTTAGATAGTAAAAGCGGCGAGTTAAACTCGATAGTTGTATCTATTTGTATGTCATACTCTTGAGCATAGCTTACATTTTCCCAACGTAATTCTGTGTCTGCAAGTTGGTTTATAGTATCATTATTTGGTAATATTAAATTTGGTACTCCAACTTTTGTTTTAAAGCTATTGACTTGACTCCAATCGCTCTCAAATTCATCCCTTTTTACCCTTACTCTCCAATAGTAATTACTATAATAATTTAAAGATGAAATTTCAGCTGTATTACCACTATACAAATTATCTAAAACAATACTATTGAAATTTACATCAGAAGCTACTTGTAGCTGATAATCAGAATTAACTATATCTCTCCAAACTAAAAGAGTATCTAAAGAAACTTCATTAGTATTATTTTCTGGAAAAATTAAATCTGTAGGTTCTAATTTAGTTCTGAATGTAAAAACATCTGAATAAAGTCCCTTTTTGTTTCCAACAAACGCTGAGACTCTCCAATAATAAGTTGTATCATACAATAACAAACTCTCATCAATACCTGTTTCATTTACTTTGTAGCTATTAAAGTGCTGTGTGTCAAAACTATTAGCAATATCAAATTCAATTTCATACTCAGTAGCATAATCTAATGAACTCCAACTAAATGTTTGATCTAAGTCAGTATTTATAGTATTATTTGGTGGTTCAACTAGTGAAAGCTTTCCTATTTTTGTGGTAAACACTATAGTATCACTAACAGCACCGCGATTACCATTTTTAAGGGCATATAAGAATAAGCCATATCGAGTATATGATTTTAAGTTAGATAATGTAAATGACAATTTATCTGTTTTTTCTGTTGTAACGTTCTCTGCATCATCAATTTCATAATAAATAATTTCATATTCATCAGCCCCATTAACAGTGGACCAATTTGAAGCAGTAGTAATATCAATATCTTCACTATCATCTATTGGCGAAATAATATTAGGTGAGTCAAGATAAGTTTCAAAGCTTCTTGTAAATGACCAGTCTGGTGATTCTACACCGCTATTAGTAGCTCTTACTTTCCACCAATAATTTGTGTTATAATTTAAGGCTAAATCAAGGTTAGTATTAAGTACAGATGATAGTTCAGATGTATTAATATTTTTTAAAGTGGAACTAAAGTCATCTTTGTCAGACACTATTAATTCATATCCAGTTGCACCTTCTAATTCTTTCCAAGTTAATTCATCAGTGAATTTTACAGCAACTTTGTTATTAGTAGGGTTGAGCAACTGCACTCTACCAACTACTGTTGTAAAATTATGAGCACTAGACCAATCACTTTGAGTATATAAATTTAAAGACTTTAATTTTACATAATATTTTTTATTATAGTCTAAATTTGAAGTTACATATCTTGATATATTTACAGTATCTAATATGAAACTTGAACTAAAATCTTCATTCTCAGAAATTTCAATTATGTAATTATCCGCATCAATAACGCTGTTCCAATCAATTAATAAATTTGATGTTTTTACACCAATTGTCCCTAATAATGGATCAATAATGTTCGGTGAATTGAGCGAAGTTGGAATATCAACCTTCCAGATACCCCTACCGTAAGTGGAAGCATAAAGTTGATTATGACTTGAATTAATTTCTAATTCAGTTACAATTACATTGGGCAAGTCATCATTATACTCTTTCCATTCACTCATATTATCATCTTTGTAGTAAACACCTACATCTGTACCTAACCAAAGTCTGTCATCTGTTCCTTTTTGTTTAACTATTGTCAAAGCTGGAATATTTGGAAGATTTAATGAAATGTTACTCCATGTGATTCCGCCATCAGTAGATTCGAATACTTTATTACCAGATGAATATCTACTATTTGTAGCCCATAACTTTTCAGAATCTGCATCATCTGTGAATATGTAACTAAGATTTGTATTTCCTGGTCTCGTCATTTGAGACCAATTTGACCCATAATCTGTTGTTTTATACAGTCGTGAATTGAAAGCAGCATAAATAATATTAGTATCTACATCACTCATTGCTAATCTAACAATCTTATTGTTATTATAATTTAAATTAGAAATTTTAGTGAAATTATCACCACCGTCGCTACTTATCCAAACATTATTCATTCCTAACAATAATGAATTACTATTCTTTGGATTTAAAATAAGTGGAGCACTCCAAGCTCCCTTCTCATCAATATCATCATAGTCCCCATCATTATTTGTGTCATTAATCCTTTTGAAGGAATTACCTCCATTGGTAGATTTGAAGTAATCACCATAATATAGACTACCATACATTATGTTTTTGTTTTCGTGATCAATGACAGCATCAAACCCATCGCCACCAATTTTGTCAACCCAATTACCACCAGCTTTTTTTACTTTGGTTCCATTATCTTGTGCTCCTGCGATATACAAAGATGAATCTAACTGAGAAATACCAAACCTATAAAATTGAGTTGCCAAAATACCACTACCTATCCAATCCCAAGACTTTCCAAAGTCATCTGAGCTATATACGGATCCGTCGTTACCTACGTACATTTTATTGTTGGTATCATCATACCACAGGTCATGTTGATCAGCGTGTACAGTAGTTAAATTATTATGGTTACCAGACCACATCGATGATATTTCCCAATTATCACCTGCATCTGTGGTTCTCCATAAGTTTACTCCACCTATTATAACCTTTTTCCAATCATCTTGATCTGCTTCAATACATAGGTCATACCATACTTGACCTTTTGTATCATCTCCAGTTTTAGAATATCCCATCATGTTGGGGTCCGAATCTGCAATTTCGGTGAAGCTAGTACCCGAATTTGTTGAAAGGTAAACTCCTTTTAGATTATTGCCACTTGAGTTACCATATAGAGCATATAGTGCATCAGAACTATTTTTAGAAACAGCTATTGCTATTCTACGGACTCCACTTGTTGGTACTCCGTTTGTTAATTCATTCCAGTTTGTACCGCCGTCAGTTGTCTTCCAAATATCTCTACCTGCTACATAGATTGTTTCATAATCATTCGGCTTGAATTCCATGTCTTTAAAATTACCACTTTTAACTAAGTCCCAATTATCACCAGAGTTTGTAGTTTTGTACACACCACTCGAACCAGCAATATATAGTATATTAGGATTACTGTTATTAATTAGTAATTTACTAATACTTCTTAGTTGAGTTATGTTCCATGATAATCCTGTTGCTTTCCAGCTATCACCACCATCAGTTGATTTTATCACTCCATAGCTGTATGTATTAGTTCCGTCACCATCTCCAGTGGCTGCGTAAATAATATTAGAGTTAGATGGGTGGAAGGCAATTGAAGTAACACCTAATGAAGTAATAATATCCTCATCATCGGTATTAGTACTCCAACTACTCCCATTATTAGAACTTGTCCATATACCGCCTGATGGTGTACCTGCCCAGATATCACCATTATGAGGATTCACACGAACACAATTAACTCTACCTATTCCGCTGTAACCACCATTAGCACCATAAGGACCTAAGTGTCGCCATTTGTTAGATGATTGTGTTTTATTTAATTTGTCATTAGTTGAGTGATAAATGCCTTTTGTCAAAAGTTCTAAATTTGGGAAGCTGCCATCTGGCATAACTCTATCACTCCAAAACCATTCAAATCGCTTGTATTGTTTAAAACCAGAACCTTTTTCAGTAATATCAACCGTATCAAAATGTTGGTTTGCTACTTTTACAATATCATTAAAGTTTACATTTTCTTTTTCTTGGAATTCTTCCAACCAAACTTGAGCATTTAGTAATGAAATTGACGAAAATAATAATAATGTAGTAATGAAGATTTTCATTCTTGTGCCTTTTTAAAAAGAAAATTTATAATCAATCGTATAAGTTAATAAATAATATTCAATTAAAATAATAGATAGTTACTATGGACACCTATAGCTTATTAGTAAAAAATGCAAAAAGTACCTCAAATTACAATTCAGTATATTCACCTTATGATATGGCTGAGATAGCTAAAGTTGAAGTTGCTGATGAGAAAGCTATAGAGCAAGCATTGCAGAATAGCATGATTAGTTATGAAGAAGTAATGTTCAATATGCCTTCACATAAAAGAGTTGAAATACTACGTAAAGTTGCTAATCAAATCAAGAAGAATCATGAAGATTTATCTATTACTATTGCAAAAGAAGGTGGTAAACCTATTAATGATGCAAGAGCAGAGGTGACTCGTGCTATAAATACTGTTGAAACTTGTGCTCAAGTCGCTTTAGAAATACACGGTGAACAGATTAACATGGATAGAACTGAGAAAGGTGAAAACCATATTGCATATACAACCAAACAATCATTAGGTCCTGTTTTAGCCATATCAGCTTTCAATCACCCAGTTAACTTAATTGCACATCAAGTTGCTACTGCATTTGCAGCGGGAAATACAGTGGTTATTAAGCCAGCTACAACTACTCCTATATCTGCACACAAAATTGTTAGCTATTTTATCAATGCGGGATTAGATGAAAGAGTAATATCTTTATTAAATGTATCTGGAAGTAAAATGGAAAAAGTTGTCACAGACAAAAGAATTAAATTTATTACATTTATTGGTAGTAGCAAAGTTGGTTGGGAAATCAGAAAAAAAGCTAATAATGGTGTGAGAATGGCTTTTGAGCATGGTGGTACAGCAGTTTGCACAATAGATAAAAATGCTGATTTGGATAAGGCAATCCCAAAAGTAGTAAAGAGTGCATTTTATCATGCTGGTCAAGTATGTGTATCAACTCAGAATCTTTTTGTTCATGAGTATATTTATAATGAAGTCCTAAATAGATTAAAAGATGAAGTAAGTAAGTTGAAAACTGGGGACCCAACCGATAGTAATACTGATGTAGGACCATTGATTCAAGAATCTGAAGTTAATCGAGTAAAAGATTGGATTGATGAAGCTTTTAAAAATGGTGCTGAGATTATATCTGGGGGGAAAATTAAAGGAAATCAATGTATTGAACCTACATTATTGGTTAATGTTAATCAAGAAATGAAAATATTTCAAGAGGAAGTATTTGGCCCTGTGTTGAATATAATTAAATATAAAGACATCGATGAACCAATTAGCTCGATTAATAGCAATAAATACTGTTTTCAAGATTCAATTTTCACACAAGATATTGATATTGCTATGTATTACGCCAAAAATATCAGAACTAAGGCAGTTATGATTAACGAAGGAACTGCATTTAGAGTTGACTGGATGCCATTTGGTGGAACTATGGATTCTGGATTAGGTTTTGGTGGAGTAAAATACTCCGTTGAAGATATGATGGAAGAAAAACTGATTATGATTAACACAAAATATAAATAATGATACTCAAACTATTTTTTATAAACATACATTATTGATTGAACCATGGCAAAGATTGAAATAAAGATAATTAATCCACCCCAAATCCAATAGGGGAAAAATAAATTCTGAGCAATTACACCAGTGTCGGAAATATGGAATTGGTCATCTATATATGCCTCTTGAGACATTAAGTAGCCAATACTTAAATATAGACTAAGATACGATTGAATTCCAATAAAAATTAGTAGCAACTTTTGATTTTGCAGTTTCATTTTATGTGCTGCAAAAAATACAATCACAGCAAACAGTAAGATTACTGGTATTCCATACACTGACCTTATCCAGTAAATAACTGAGAAAAGTAGGATTGCACTAAAGGCATAAAGTGTATTTTTTACTAACTTTTCCTTTGTAGAAAGGAATATCAATAAAAATCCAGCTATGGTCGGACCAAGTGGCCCCGCAGCTGCTACCATTGCTTTACCAAAATTTCCACCAAATAAATTCCCACTCCATTGAGCTAAACCAGAACCATTAGCATAGATTTCTAACTGGTGAAAACTACCACCCAATATTAGTGCAGTAACACCATGTGCCATTTCATGGAACCAAGTGGATAAAATTGTAAATGGGTAAAGAACTAACATACCATAAGGAATTTGCCAAAGAACGATAGTAATAATTGCAAACCCTATCATCCAAATAAGAATTTTCTTTTGCTCAGGAATTTTCTTTCTTGATTTAGCCATTTTTCTTGACAGAATCTTTAACGGGTGTTTCCACAGTTATTTGAACAGTTCTACAGTAAAATCTGCCTTCAGGTAATTTATTATTGTATAGCAAGTTTTCTTCACCAACTCCTTTTACAATTGCATCTCTAAGTCTAAGTCTGTTTGCTACAGATTTTGCTCTCCTTTCTGATATAACTTTATTTATTTCTTCATCACCCATACTATCAGAATAACCATTGATATACACTTTAGCACTGTCTGTTATTCTCTGTTTCACAAAATCTACTACATCCCTATGTTCCTTCTCTAAACTTGATTTACCATACGAAAAGAGAATTAAGCTATAATATTCAAATTCCTTATCAGAAGTTCTGTTTTCTCTTTTTGCATTTACGGTAAGCTTATTAATAGGCAGAATTTTTTCTTTAGAATTTTTTTGGCCAACTGAATCCATTACTGTAAGCTTAAATTTAACAGGCGAGGCCGAACGTGGCATATTTTTACTATCGTTTCTTAATTCCCATGGTATTTTCGAATCAGGTTGCCCAGAGCCTATTTTTTGGAATAAGTTATTCCCATCTTGAGATACTTCTAACAACCATTCATTTATACCAACTTTAGAATCAACATCTGTCAAAAATTCAATATCTGTGTCTGACAATACACGCAATGTGTCATTTGTAATAACAGGTTTAGTAATTATATCATCAGAAGCTATTATTTCAACTCTCCTGTTCTCTTCTTGACCAGGTATTGTATCTGATTTAGAGGCATCAATTGGTAAGTTTCTTGCAGTTAAATTGATTCTATCTGACTCTATACCCCAATTATTAACTAAGTAATTCTTAACAGAACTTGCTCTATCAAAAGAAAGAGCTTTGTTATTTTCTTCCTTACCTAAGTCAGAATTACAACCAACAAGCTTTATACTTGTGCTTAGGTTGTCTTTCATTCTTTTTCCTACTATGTTCAAAACATCATAATAGGTTTCTAAGGCGTTTTTTCCTTTCAAATTACTTATTTCAAAATTAGAAATTTCTTTACTATTCAAATTATTATATCTCTTTGGTATGACCGAAGAACTGTCATCAAAGAAAACATAATTGAGCAAAGGCCTCATATTCAGTGAAACAAAATCTTCAATTTTTAAATTGGGTGCTTTGTTTATTTTTCCATTAGAATCAACTGCTACAGCATCTAAATAAATATCTATTTCAGGTGGAGTAATAGGCAATGGTAATGAATCTGGCATAATAGGTCTGATTGGCGGCGGAGGCGGAGGCGGTGGAGCAGGAGGAGTTCTGTATTTTACAGATACACCTGCTATCAATTCACTGATTGTCCAGTTAGTATTAGCAATAATGTCGTTAAACTTATGTGAGTAAGATAAAGTAGGAACTAAGAAATAAGAATTTTTCCTATCTAAAGGTAATTGATATTCAAATGTAAAATCTAAGCCAAATAGTATAGAGTTAATGTCTTCAATCTCACCAGAGTATTCATTCCTTACTCTTCCTTCTCCAGGGAAAACACCTCTGTCTTTGGGTACTTCAATCTGTTCCCATTGATTATAATCAGAGCTAAGTATGTAGGACAAGCTTGGCCCTGCACTCAGAAATATATTCTTATTTACATTGTACGTGAAAAGTCCAGCAAAATCAATTTTTGTAATGTCAGAATTAAGATTATGAGAAAATACACCATCTTGAATTTTATTATCAACAACAACGTCAGTAACATAATTAGATGTAAAGTTACCAGAAAAACTTCCGTAACCTAATCTTAACCCAATCAAATAATCATAGTCAATAGGAATATCAGTTAGCAATCCGAACCTTAGAGTTGGCGAAATGCTATTTTCAAAACCACCACAACAGCTTTGAGTATTGGGTAGTTTTGCAAAATCGGCAAAATTAAACCCTAACCCATATTGGCCATAAACGCCAAATTTGGGTTTTAATTCATTTGTATCTAATTTTACTTGAGAGTTAGTATTATAAATGCTGCAAAAGAGAATTATAATAAATATTCTAATATAACCGTTAGTCATATAATATCAATTTTTTATAATTTATATAAGTTTAAAATTAACATAATCAAAGATTAATAACTAATAATGTGAGTAAAATTGAGCAACATAATTAAATACGAATCAGATTTTTCAGAAGGTAAGTTCTGGGCTAAAACTTTGAAAATAATTAAAAATGTAAGTTTTGGAGTGATTGAAAAAGCTCTAATTCTTTATTATTCAGCTAAAGATGAGGACACCCCTAAGTGGGCTAAGTCTGTTGTTTATGGTTCTTTGGGCTATTTGATATTCCCATTAGATGCAATTCCAGATATATTACCTGGGGTCGGATATACTGACGACATATCTGTAATAATTGCTGCTTTCAGCACTGTAGCTTTATATATAAAAGAGGAACATAAATCTTTAGCAAAAGACAAAATAAATAGTTTACTTGGTTAAAGTGGCACAAGATTTCTAAGCAATAGTTATAATAATAACAACTAACTTTTTGAATACTTATGAATGTTACTAATATAACTACAGAAGACAAAATAAAATTTGATCCATTTCTTGTGAAAGCTATTGTTAAACCTAAAGATACTAATAAGGTTAACTCGCAAAATTCTTCAGAAAAAAATGATTGGGGATCAAGTATTTTAAAAAATGGTATAAGTAAATTGGAGAATAGTATTCAATCTAATGATGATACTTCGCCATTGAGCTATAACTCTGCACCTTCCATCAACAATAACAAAGAAGCAATTAAAGTTATTAATGAAATCGATAAAAAAGATTTGATCAATAATATTGATGAAATATTTAATAATTTGAAAATTGACAGTATATCGAATTTATTTTTAGCTGAATCTGATTTTAAATATTAGATAAAAGTATTAACTATTTTTTATCAGATTTAATTTCTGAAAAATAATATTTTTGAGCTGAAAATGATGGTGAATTATTATCTGGTTCTATTTTACTATAACTTCCGTCTTTGTTTAGTACCCAAGACTTAGTATTGTCTTTCCAATAAATATCTAATATCTCGTGTAGTTTTTCTTTAACACTTTCTTGATATACTGGTATAACAGTTTCCACCCTTTTATTTAGATTTCTAGTCATCCAATCAGCACTACCAAAATAATATTCTCCATTTCCACCATTTCCAAAATGAAAAATACGAGAATGTTCCAAAAATCTGCCGATTATACTTCTTACTTCAATGTTGTCACTAAGCCCCTCAACACCAGGCATTAAGCAACAGACTCCTCTTACCAAGAGTTTAATTTGTACTCCTGCCTGAGAAGCCTTATATAGTGATTGTATAACTTTTCTGTGTGCTATCTGATTCATTTTAGCAAATATTAGACCAGGGTTTTCTTTCGTTGACAGCTGTGCTTCTCTTTCAATCCTATTAATTATTTCATCTTCTAAGCAAGTGGGGGCAATCAGTAAACTTTTCCAATCACTATAATTACTATAGCCCGTGAGATAATTAAACAAATTTACAGCATCATTTTGATATTCATTTCTTGAAGTAAGTATAGCTACATCAGTATATACTTTAGCAGTATTCTGATTATAATTACCAGATGAAAAATGTAAATATGTTTTTAATTTATTAGCTTCATTACGGATAACCATAGCTATTTTACAATGTGTTTTTAATCCAATTATGCCATATACACAATGAACTCCAGCTTGCTCGAGTTCTCTAGCCCATATAATATTATTAGCTTCATCAAACCTTGCTTTCAATTCTACAAATGCAGTTACTTCCTTACCATTCTCAGCTGCCTTTTTTAATGATTGCACTATGTTAGAGTTTCCACCGGTTCTATAAAGCGTAATTTTAATGGCTAATACATTAGGGTCGTTAGCTGATTCTTCAATAAATCTTGATGTGGTATTTGTAAAAGAGTCAAAAGGGTGATGAAGAACAATATCTTTTTTCTTTAAAATATCAAACATTGAGTCTTCTGATTGAAGTTCAATTGGAATATTACCTTTAAAACTTTGATATTTTAGCTTATGTAAATCTAGTTTGTCCAAAAAGAAAAAATCGGGTAGATTGAGTGGTCTGTTAGTAACATAAACATCGTCGTTATGTAAGTCTAAAGTTTTTCTCAATAATTCAATCAAATACTTAGGCATATTACCACTTACCTCTAACCTAACCGCTGCACGACCCCATCTTCTAGATTTAACTAATTCTTCAATCTCAATAAGTAAATCTTCTGCTTCATCTTCTGCTATTTCTATATCAGCGTCACGTGTTACTCTAAATCCATTTGCAGTTGAAATTTTCATTCCGGGGAATAATAAAGAAGAGTGCTTCATTATTATATCTTCTATTAATATAAAATGATTACCTCGTTTATGTGGTAACTTGACAAACCTTGGTAGTACATTTGGTATTTGCAAAAAAGCAAGTCTATTATGTTTCTTATCTTTAATTTTTTCTTTAAGTACAAAAGCAATATTTAAAGTTCTATTTATTAAACGGGGGAAAGGGTGTGCACTGTCAATTGTTAAAGGTGTTAAAATTGGTAAGATTCTTTCTTTAAAATAGGATTCGATAAATTTATTATCTTCTTCATTTAATTCTGATGAATCATAAATGAAAATATTATTCTCTCTCAACTTAGGAAGTAAGTCATTTAAAAGTATGTCTTCTTGTTCCTTATAAAGTGGTTCTAGCTCCTTTCTTATTTGTTTCAATTGCTCCAAAGGAGTTTTTCCATCATACGAAAGGCGATCATTAATACCTGCTGCTAATTGACTTTTCAGTCCAGCAACTCTAATCATAAAAAATTCATCTAAGTTGGAACTAAAAATAGTACAGAACTTAATTCTCTCTAATAAGGGATGACTTGTTAACTTTGCTTCGTCCAAAACTCGTTTGTTAAATTCAATTAAACTAAGCTCCCGATTAAAATAGTATTTTGGGTTCTTAATGTCAATATTGTTTTTTTCTTTGCGCATATAATAATATTCCAGTTTGTTTCGACTATATATTACGAGTATTATGTTACGGAAGTGTTAATTTAAAAACAAAAGTTTTATAAATTAAATTTATAAAATTGAGAATTAAAAAAAAGTAAATATGAGAAATGTGATAGTGATTGGTGGGGGAGTATCAGGATTATCTGCCGCTTCATATTTAGCAAAATATGGATATAATGTAAAACTATTAGAAAAAAATGAGCACTTCGGTGGTAGAATTCGTAAATATGATTCTGATGGGTTTACCTTTGATATGGGACCAAGTTGGTATTGGATGCCTGAAATATTTGAAAAATTTTATAATGATTTTGACTACTCAAGCAGCGATTTTTATGAGCTAATTCGTCTATCACCATCATACAAAGTTTTCTGGGATGATAACACATCTGACAATATTCCAGCAAATTATAATGATTTTAAAAAACTAATTGAGTCATATGAAGAGGGTAGTTCTATTCATTTGGATAAATATTTAGCCGATGCAAAGATTAAATATGATGTTGGAATGGGGGAGTTTGTGATGAAGCCATCTTTGTCTGCAACAGAGTACATAGAGTATGATTTATTAAAAAACAGTTTTAAATTAGATTTATTCAAATCGATATCAACTTCAATTAAAAAGAAATTTAAGAATAAGAAAATACATCAACTTTTAGAATTTCCAGTTCTGTTTTTGGGTGCCAAACCATCTGAAACTCCATCATTATATAGTATGATGAATTATGCAGATATTAAATTAGGGACTTGGTATCCAAAAGGTGGTATGTATAGGATAGCGGAAGCGTTTGAAACTATAGCAAGAAAGAATAATGTTGAGTTGATCAATAATTCTGAAGTACTAAGTGTGAAAGTTAATGATAAAAAAATCAGTAGCATTAAAACTAAAAATACTGAGTATGAAGCAGACTTAGTTGTCAATGCTGGCGATTACCATCATTTTGATAAAAACATTTTAGACAATGAATATCAGATGTACAATGAAAATTATTGGAATAAGAGAACATTCGCACCTACATGTGCTTTATTCTACTTAGGTATTAACAAGAAAATACCAAATTTAGAACATCACAATTTGTTTTTTGATACCGATTTTGATGAGCACTCAGAAGCTATTTATAAAAATGATACATGGCCCAAAGAACCATTGTTTTATGTGTCATTAACTTCTAAAACTGACAATACCGCACCTGATGGTATGGAAAACATGTTTATACTGGTTCCACTTTCACCCAACGTTAGCACTGAAGAGAAGGAAATTGAAAGATTATTTGACTACACAATTAATAGGATTGAAAAACGTACAAATGAAAAATTTAAAAATGATATAATTCATATGCATACTTTTACTCGGGATGATTTTATTGCTGATTATAATTCTTATAAGGGTAATGCTTATGGTTTAGCAAACACTCTATTACAAACTGGATTTTTGAAACCTCGAATGAAAAGTAAAAAAATTAATAATTTATATAATTGCGGACAATTAACTGTACCAGGACCTGGGTTGCCGCCTTCTATCCTTTCAGGAAAAATTGTAGCAGATTTGATAAGAAAGGAGACTTCATGATAGAATTATATAATGAAGTTTGTTTTAAGACAAGCAAAATTGTAACTACAAAGTACTCTACATCGTTTTCTATTGGGATATTGCTTTTAGATAAAGGAATTAGAAAACATATATATTCAATATATGGTTTCGTAAGATTGGCTGATGAGATAGTTGATACTTTTCATAACACAAATCAAAAGTATCTGTTAGAAAAATTTGAAAATGATACTTATGAAGCGATTAAGTCCGAAGTAAGTTTAAACCCTATATTACATAGTTTTCAGATGACAGTAAATCATTACAAAATAAAGCATAGTCATATTGATGCGTTTTTGAATAGTATGAAAATGGATTTATACGATTTGGAATATGATCAAGACCAATTTGAAAATTATATTTTTGGCTCTGCTCAAGTTGTTGGACTAATGTGTTTACAAGTTTATACTAATGGGTCTGAAAATGAGTATGAAAAACTTAAAGATAGTGCAATCAGATTAGGGTCGGCATTTCAGAAAATAAATTTTCTAAGGGATTTAAAAGAAGACATTAATGATTTGGGCAGGTCTTATTTCCCAAGTTTGGATATTAAGAAATTCGATGAAAAAACGAAAAAAGAAATTGAAACTGATATTCAAAATGATTTTGAGTTTGCATTGAGTGGAATAAAGAAATTACCTAATAATTCAAAATTAGGAGTTTATACTGCATATCTTTATTATAAAACTCTTTTGAACAAAATAAATAAATTGCCTGTAGACAATATAATGAACAAGAGAATAAGAATATCAAATTTTAATAAATTTATAATTATGATAGTCGCAAAAGTCAGAATATTAACTAAAAGTATGTAATATGGAAATAATAATAAATATAATAATAGTCCTAGCAGTATTCTTTGCCATGGAGTTTGTTGCATGGTTTACTCATAAATATATAATGCATGGAATTTTATGGTATTTACATAAAGACCATCATCAAAAAGAACCAGGATTTTTTGAAAAGAATGATGCCTTTTTCGTAATATTTGCTGTACCAAGTATAACTTTATTCATCTTAGGTGCTGAGTATTCTAATTATTACTTACTATCTTCAGGTTTAGGAATATTACTTTATGGTACTGCTTACTTTTTAGTCCATGAGGTATTTATTCATAAAAGGTTCAAATGGCTTAAAAACATAAAAAATGAATATATGTTAAATCTGAGACATGCACACTATAATCATCATAAACATCTAGGAAAATATGATGGTGAGTCATTTGGTATGTTAATTATTAATTCAAGATACAAAAAAAGAAAAAGGGAATTAAAATAATTCCCTTTTTACAAATAAATTGAATACTATGCTTTTAAAGGTTTAGCCATTGCCGCCATCATCAGTACCACCAGAACTCTCATTTCCAGTGCTTCCGCCACCATTACCTTGAGTATCAGTAGAGTCATAATATCTTGGATTCAAAGGATCCCATTCCCAAAGCGATTCATCTGTATGATCAACTGGTTCTTTGTCCCACCAAGCTGGTAAAAATACACCACCATCCTCTGGAGAAAAACCGTTGTAATAATCAATTGCGTCTGGCAAGTGATTATCTGCAACAAAATTTACAGCATTTGTGTTATCAACTGCAATGTTGAATATGTCTGCTTGATCATAATAGTTTCCAGGAGTAAGAAGAGATAAGTACCATACGATTGCTAATAAGATTTCCATTTGTAATACCTTTGAATTTTATTTATTATAATAATATATTTTTTTTATTAACTTGATTTAAAATAATCATATATTGTGCCTAATTATATTAGTATAATCTGTAAATAAAAGGTAAGTACAATAAAGACAAGAAGGTAAAAGAAATGTATGATAAATTAACTCTAATTAAATCAATTAATAATAAATTAACAAATAATCATATATAATCAGTGTGGTGGATATTATCAGCCAAAATATATTAAAAATTGTTTATTGTGTTATGCTTATATTTATGATATCTGCAAATATATTGCTATCACAAGTAATTTCGAATGAGTCAGAGGCACTTAAAGTAGAAAAAAAATTAAGTACACTAGCAGATAAGGAATATTTTGAAAACATTCATATTCTTTCGAAATATTACATCAAATATGATGCCAACAAATCAATAAAATTGCTTTATCAGTCTATAAATAAAGCAAAAAGTAGCAATGACACATTGAATTATGCTCAAAGCCATTATTTGATTGGTGTTGCTTTCCAAATGAATAATAGTATATTTCCATCATCATTTGATTCTTCAAAGGCACATTATTTTGATGCATTGATTATATATGGAGAAAACAAATTTCCAAACGAAAGGTTTAATGTCTATACTCAACTATCTAGATTGTACGAATCAAAAAAACAAAAAGATGCATATTTGTATTTAGAAAAAGCTTTAAAAATAGCTGAAGACCAAAAATATAATAAAAAATTTATTTTAAAATTATCTCAAAAGATTGCGTTTATGACTTTGAAATTCAATGAATATAATAGGACTATATTTTATTGTTTAAAAGTTTTAAATATATTAGACGATGCTAACATAGAGGAAGAAAAAATACCTTATCTTAATTACTTAGGTGATTCTTATTACAAAACTGGTAATTTTAACAAAGCACTTAAATATTATTTTAAAGAATTAGAATTACGAAGAAAGTATGATATTAACCCTTTGAATGATGATTTTCTTGATAAAATTGCCAAAGTATATCATTCCCTAAATAATTACAAAGAAGCACTTAAGTATTACAATAATGCAATAAGTATTCATAAATCTAAATATAAGCAAGGTAAAGATTCTGAATATAATATTGTTTTAGGTCAATATTATTCTAAGATTGGCTTGGTTTATTATAGCATGAAAGATTATGATAAATCAATTTCATACTACAAAAGAGCACTTAATGTTACAGGAACTGTTGATAGTGACGATTTGTTGAAAGGTAAAATAATTATATATAATAACTTAGCACTTAATTATAAAGCATTGGGTAACCTAAATAAAGCAATAGAAAGTGTGAAGAAGAGTGAAACGATAATATCTGAACTTGGAGCTGATGGTTTTGAGTTTTTTACTTTGAGCTCTTTAGCTGAAATATATTCTAAATTGAATGAATTTGACAAAGCAGAAGGTTATTTATTAAAAGCAATCGAGACAGCTACCATAAATAACAACACATCTAATCTTAAAGATGCCCAGTATTTACTTTATGATCTCTACACAAAATTTGAAAAATATAAAAAAGCATTAGCTACCTATAAAAAATATAAAATACTCACAGATTCTTTATTGAATTATGATATGACAGACAGATTAGCAGAGTTTCAGACGGTTTATGAAATGGAGAAAAGAAATCAAGAAAATGATGCACTAAAAACTGCAAACAGATTACAAAGAGAAAACGCCAGATTGGAGAGACAATCATTTATTTTAACTTCCCTTTTTTCGTTATTGGTTATTATTGTCCTCATGGTTCTATTCTATATAAGAAAACGAGCATCTAATGTATTAGTAATTAGTAACAATGTAATAGAGGGACAAAATGCTAAGCTGCTTGAGTTGAATGAAAATCTAAGAAAAAAGGAATCTGGACTCCGTCACTCTAACAATACGAAAGATAAATTTATATCAATTATTGCTCATGATTTAAAAAACCCAATGCACTCAATTGGCTTTAGTGCAGATTTGATGTTAAATTATTATGAGAATCTTGATGACGACAAAAAGAAAAATCATTTATCTGGTATATTAAAAACATCAACCCATACTTATGAATTATTAGAAAATTTACTTGACTGGGCTCGAGCACAAAGTAAATCAATGAGTTTTGAACCAAAATTATTGAATTATAAGTTCATTGTAAGAAATGCTATAGAATTAAGTATTTCTTCTGCTCAGAACAAACAAATCAAAATTGAAGACTTAACTATGGAAGATTGTGAAGTTTTTGCTGATAAGAATATGATTGATGCCGTATTAAGGAACTTAATTTCCAACTCTATTAAATTCAGTAATCCAAATAGTAAAATATCAGTAAAGTATAAAAAAGTTAATGATTATTTAGTAACTACTATCCAAGATCAAGGAATAGGAATACCCAAAAAAGCTAAGGATAAGTTATTTAGAATAGAAGAACAAGTTTCAACTCCTGGAACAAATAAAGAATCTGGAACTGGGCTTGGTCTTTTGCTTTGTAAAGAATTTATTACTATTAACAGGGGAGATATATGGGTGGAAAGTGAGGAAGGAGTTGGCTCTGAATTCAAATTCACCCTACCAATTTCAGAAAAATCAACCATTACAAGTAAAGAAACTATACAACATAAATTCAAAAATATATGAAAAATCAATTTCCTCACTCAATATTAATTGTTAGCTTAGTATTGATTGTTTTTACCGCTATGACATGGATAATTCCTGCTGGTGAATTTACTCGAGAACAGGTTACAATTAATAATATAACCAAAGATATAATTGTTCAAGACTCTTACAACAGTATAGAATCAAACCCTCAAACTTATCAAATTTTAACAGCACCAATAAAAGGATTTATTTCAGCGGCGAATATAATTGCATTTATATTGTTAGTTGGTGGTGCATTCTCTATTATCAATAAGACTGGAGCGATAAATTCTGGTTTACTACAACTATTGAATTTAGTTGAGAGGAAAGAGAGCCTTAGAAGTTTCGTAATTCCTTTAATTATGTTTTTCTTTTCTCTGGCAGGAGCCACATTTGGAATGGCTGAGGAAGTTTTAGTATTTATTATGATAACAATTCCACTATCTTATGCACTAGGTTATGATTCGTTAGTTGGTATAGCTATCCCATTTGTTGGTGCCGGGGTTGGTTTTGCTAGTGCATTCCTAAATCCATTTACAGTCGGTATTGCCCAAGGAATAGCTGGCATTACACCATTATTTAGTGGTTATGAGGTCAGAATAGTTGTTTGGCTATTATTTACATCAATTGCAATAGTTTACGTTACAAAATATGCAAAGAAAATATTGAAAAATCCAAAATTAGCAATTAGAACAATCCCTGAGGAAAAATTTAGTGGAAGTTTAGATTTAGTGTTTGAAGTGAAACATAAGTTAGTCTTATTGCTACTTATTATTGCTATGGTTGTACTAATCGTTGGAGTAAACTTATATGGATGGTATATAAATGAGATTAGCGCACTTTTTGTTTTACTCGGATTACTCTCGGCTTTTGTATTCAAATTTAATTCACAGGAAGTAATTAGTTCCTTTTTAGAAGGAGCTAAAGATATGATTACACCAGTAATAATTATAGCATTAGCAAAAGGCGTTTTAATAATTGCAGAAGATGGGAAGATTATAGATACAATTTTATTCTATTTTGCGAACGCATCGGCAGACTTGCCCAAGTTAATAACTGTTGAATTAATTTTTATTATTCAAAGCGTTTTGAACTTTTTTATTCCTTCAGGCTCTGGTCAAGCTGCTCTAACAATGCCAATACTATCACCTTTATCTGAAGTATTGGATATTCACAAACAGACTACTGTATTAGCTTATCAATTCGGTGACGGACTTTCAAATTTTATTATTCCAACATCAGGTGTGACTATGGGTATATTAGAAATAGCGAAAGTTCCTTATAACACTTGGTTGAAATGGATTCTTCCGCTATTCGTAATCTTAGTTTTAACTGCTATGTTAATTTTGGCATTAGTTACTTATATTAATGTTTGGCCAAATTAATCAAGTTTAGGCAATTGTCCTGGTACCCAAGGAGACCCTGCATCATTCAAATTTTTAGATATATTTTTTATCGAATTATCTAATTTACTAAGTTTATTGTGAATACCATCAAATTCTGTTTCAATTAGATTAATTGTATTCAGATGTGTTTTGGTTGGTGCTGAAGTAGAGTACCAAAAACCATAGAGTAAATTTCCTAATCTATCATTCAATCCAACTACATAGGCAGCGCTTCTTTTTTTCTTTGTTGAGTTTCCATTCAATTTTAATTTTATCTCACTTATAATTTCATTAGCTTCTTTTATATCAGCTAAATATTCGAGATTCGAGTCAGCATAATTGACAACAGTGTTTGATAATATTTTGAGTTGATTCTCAGCATCAATTACATAGCTGTTAGTTCCAGTTATTGCTTTTCTTACTTTAAAAGCTCTTTGCTGCATATCTAATAATTTTGATTTATCTTCAGCAACTAATGTTGGCTCATTTATAGTAACAGTTTTAAACTTCTTTGGATCAGTTAATTTTACTAATTTACCATCAATAACTTTATGTATTTCAACAGTATAATCACCTGGCAAAACAGGCATTCCAGAATAATTGCCTGAAGAAACTTTTGCATCTATTGGTCTTGTATCAGCATATTTTAAATCCCATTTGATTTGATTTATCCCGCTTTTATAACTTGATTCAAGGCGTCTAACTACGTTACCATTCATATCTTTAAATGTAAATAGTAAATAAGGAGCATTTTCTTTATCTTCTTTAGATAATTGTTCAAAAGTAGGATATTCGTAGTTTTCTTCGTTTTTACTTTTGATTCTTTCTTGTTTTATTGATTTATACTTATCTTTAATATAAAAAGTGATAGTTGCTGCTACATCAGGGTTATTTACTCTATAAAATGTCTCACCCATACTCCTTCTACCTTTAGACCTACTCTGGATATACATCTTAGCATTTTTGATATTAAATATATGTGCTTCTTTCTGTACTATTTCTTTATCCAGTTCTCTAATTGGGGAATAATCATCTAAGATATAAAATCCTCTACCAAATGAAGCTAGAGCTAAATCATTTTCTCTTCTTTGTATTTCAATTTCCCTAATACTTATTGTAGGCAATCCATTTGATAATTTTATCCAATTTTTACCTCTGTCTTTAGTGAAATAAACTCCAAATTCAGTTCCTATGAATAATAAATCTTTATCAACATGGTCTTCAACAATTGAATGGACAGGTAAATTATCTGGAAGATTACTTGAAATATTAATCCAACCACTACCCATATTATTACTGATTAAAACATAAGGTTTGAAATCCCCATTCTTTCTATTATCAAAAGTGGCGTAAACAACATTTTCATTATGTAATGATGCTGTTATATCAGAAACATACGTAGTTTCGGGTACACTGCTAAAAGTTGAAATCTTATCCCATGTTTGTCCGTCGTCTTTTGATACTTGAATTAACCCGTCGTCAGTACCTACATAAAGTAAACCTTTTTCAAGAGGGGACTCATCCAGCGAAACAATATTACCATAAACAGAAGTTGATTTGTTTTTAGATACTGCTTCTGGAGGCCAAACTTTACCCATTACTTTTAACTTATTTCTGTCTATTTTTCTAGTCATATCTTCACTAATTTTGTTCCAAGAGTTACCTCTATCAGTTGATTTGAATAACTTGTTTGCAGCAAAATATAGTGTTTTATTGTCATGTGGACTAATAATCAAAGGTGAATTCCAATTCCATGTCAAAATTTCATCTTTCTCAGGTTGTGGCTGCACACCAGTAAATTCTCCACTTTTCTTATCATACCTTACCAAGTAACCATATTGAGGCTGTGAATAAATAATGTTAGGATCCGTTGGGTCAACTACTGTTTTAAAACCATCACCACCAATTGTGTAGAACCAATCTTCATTAGTAATACCATTTGCAGAATTTGTTCTAGTTGGACCACCTATTGTGTTATTATCTTGTGTGCCACCGTAAATATTGTAAAATGGTTTATCATTATCAACAGTTACTCTATAAAACTGTGTTAATGGAAGGTTTTCAAAGAATCTCCAATTTTCAGAATCAAAAGTTTCATACAAACCGCCATCATTTCCAATTATCAGATGCTCAGGGTCATTGGGGTTTATCCAAAGTGCATGATCATCAACGTGTTTATCTTTCTGAGAAATTGTATTAAAAGTATGGCCACCATCAGAACTTACTTGAGAGTATGTACTCATTGAATAAATCTTATTAGCGTTATTCGGATCTACAAATATCTCTTGGTAATACTGAGGACTACTCGATACATGATCACTTCTCTTAGTCCATGACTCACCACGGTCTGTTGAAGCATAGAAACCACTTTGTTTTCCACTTGCCTCAACAATTGCATAAACTATATCAGGATTAGAATTAGCTATGGCTAATCCGATTCTGCCAACATCACCACTAGGTAAACCATTTGATAATTTTTTCCAATTTTCACCACCATCTACAGATTTGTAAATAGCACTTTCTGGGCCACCATTAATTAGTGTCCATACGTGTCTTCTTCTCTGGTAAGCACTTGCATATAGCGTTTTATTGTCTCTTGGGTCTAACACTAAATCAGATACACCAGTATGTACGGAGATTTCTAATGTTTTATCCCAAGTTACACCACCATCGGTTGTTTTATATAAACCTCTGTCTCCACCCTCTTTCCACAATGGGCCTTGTGCAGCTACCCAAACCTCTTTGGAATTATCAGGGTTTATTATTATTTTACCAATATGTTCTGAGTTTTCCAATCCAACATTTTCCCAAGTCTTACCGCCGTCTAATGACTTATAAACACCGTCTCCATAGGAAACACTTCTTTGTGAATTGTTTTCCCCAGTTCCAACCCATACTATATTAGTATTATTTGGATCAATAGTAACACAACCAATAGAATAAGAGTTTTGGTTGTCGAATATAGGTGAGAAATTTATGCCATGGTTTGTAGTTTTCCAAACTCCACCTGATGCGACTGCAATGTAGAATTCATCAAAATTGTTAGGGTTTACGGCTATATCCGAAACTCTTCCCGAAGCAAGAGCAGGACCTAAACTTCTAAAACTAAATGCACTATAAGTTGACGCATCGTTAATTTCAATATTTTCGGCAGATAGGGTTGTACCCATTACTATAAAATTGACTAAAATTAATAATTTTATAGAATTTAATAACATTTTCATAAACTTCCTTTGTATTTTGTCTTGATGTTTGTAATTTAGAATCCAAATTAACATTATTAAAACTTAATCAAAAATGTAACTATTCCATGTTTAATGTTATATTTTAAGAAAAGGAAACCAATTATTGAAATATTTTTTACTTATTATACTATTACCTATATTCTTAATTTCTGCTAAAAGCCAAAATTCTACTACTTTAGGAGTGGCCACGGGGGTAAACTTTATTAGTAATGAAACTAATTATAATATTATCCCAGGAGATACTTGTTGTGGAGAATTTAATAATGGGTCAGATTATGGTTTTTACTTTGGATTAAATTTTGAACATGAGTTCTTAACAGATTTTCTATTTCTACAAGGTAGGGCAATATTTGATTCGAGACCAGTAACTTTGAATTCAACTACGAATGACTATTCAGTATATGTGCCTCAAAACAATAGGTATGAAAAAGTTGATATTAATAATAACTTCAACGCTACACTGAACTATTTTACGTTTGGTGTAAATTTTTTAATTCAACCATTTAGATCATTACCTATTAGATTTGGTATAGGTTATGAAATTTCAGATGCGTCTATTACTAATGAATATGAGCAAACAAGAAGAATTGTTGAACCAAGTGGTCTTATGATTAATGGTGTCAATGAAGAGATTGTGAACAGTGGAAACATGGATGATTTGACAACATCACAAGGTTTGTCACTGGGAGTAAGTGCAAAAATAGAATTAGATAAACGAATAAGTGTTAACCCGGAATTTATATATAGGCATCCAATTAACTCATTAGTTGAAAGCAGTGATTGGACTAGTCGAGTATTTAGAGCAGGGGCATCTATAATGATTAGTCTAAACTCTATAGAAGATGAGCCAATAGATATTATAGAAGGAAAGAAGCCAATAATCGAAGAAGATACAGAAAACATTGTTTCAAATGAAGAACCCGAAATTGACACTGATACAAATAAGGAATTCATAAAAAGTCTATCAATTTCTGATGTAATTGTTACTGAAACTGTAGTCACACAAACATATCCTATATTACCTTATTTATTCTTTGATGAATTAGAATCAGAATTAGATAATAAATACAAGCTTACTGGTACTACAGCAAACTTTGATATACAAGATTTGGATAAAAACTCACTATCAATATACTACAGAATTTTAGATATAGTTGCATATAGAATCAATAAGTATAATTCACCTATTACAATTACTGGATTCACAGATGGTATTGAGGTAAAAGACTCTGTAAGTCAAATAAAACTAGCTCAAAATAGAGCAACAAGTGTAAGTAACTACTTACAGGAAAAATGGGGTATTGACTCAAAGCTAATTAATATTGATTATAATAGATTACCTGACTCACCTACAAGTAGTGAGTACAAAGAAGGATTAGCAGAAAACAGAAGAGTTAAAATTTCCTCGAGCGACAGTAGAGTATTAGAACCAATAATCCACTCTGAATTTGAAGAATATAAGGTGAATAATGAAAATTTAGTTTTTAATGTTGAATATGAACATTTAGAAGCTATAGAGGATGTGAATTTAACAATAAGTGACGGCAACAATACTTATTACAATGAAACATATTTTAGTGATTTTGAAAATAAATTAATTATTGAATTAGATAAAGAGTTAATCAAAAAATTAGCAAATTCAGATAAGAATTCTCTAAAAGCTGAAATAATGGTAACGACTCAAAATGGTATAATTGAATCTAAATACACAAATTTAGCTGTAGATCTAAATCAGAGTAATTTTGAATTGGGAAGATTGAATTTAATAGTTTTTGATTTTGATAAGTCTGAAATTAGTAAAGAAAACAAAACGATGATAGACCAATTTATAGTTGAAAATATAAAAGATAACTCCACCTTGAATGTAGTTGGATCAACTGATTACTTAGGTGAGAAACAATACAACAAAAACTTGTCTTCAGAAAGAGCAACAAATGTTGCAGAGTATATAAAACAATTAGTTCCTGATGCAAAGTTTAAACAAATTGTAGGTATAGGTTCAGAGAATCCTAAATTTGATAATAGCAAACCTGAAGGTAGGTTCTATTGTAGAACAGTATTTGTAGAAGTTAAAACACCAATAATAGATTAATAATAAAGGTAATTAGTATGAGTAATGTAGAGCGTTCTAAATTTTCTTTGATTATGCAAGCAGTGAGACCATTTTCATTTTCTGCTTCAGTTGTTCCTGTATTAGTCGGAGCTGTTTTTGCTCTTGTTAATTATGATGTTGTTTTGTGGGAATTGCTACCAGTAATTTTAATAGCAAGTGTACTCTTACATGCTGGTACTAACTTTGTCAGTGAATATTATGATTTAAAAAATGGAATTGATAGAGAAGACACATTTGGTTCAAGTAAAGTTTTAGTTGACAAATTGTTAAAACCAAAAGAAGTTTTAAAATATGGGTACATATCATTCTTTCTAGGTTTTCTTCTCGGAATGATTTTAGTTTATTACCACGGTTTACCAATTCTTGCTTTGGGACTATTGGGCATAGCTGGTGGAGTATTTTACACTGGTAAGCCAATTGGATATAAATATTTAGCACTTGGTGATGTGTTAGTGTTTTTATTGATGGGCCCCCTTATGGTAATTGGAACCTATTTTTCTTTAACCGGTCATTTTGAATGGAGCGTTGCATTATTATCACTCCCTATCGGATTCTTAGTAACTGCAATATTGAATGCTAATAATATAAGAGATATAATGCATGATGGAGAGGCAAAAATAAAAACGATAGCTACATTAATTGGAATTAAATCTTCTAAGAAGGAGTATTATTTTCTGATTATCGGTGCCTATTTAAGTGTAATAATAATGGCTGCAACTGGAGTAGTCAGTTATTGGGCATTGTTAATTCTTATATCATTCCCCGTTGCATTAAAGAATATGAAGGAAATATCAACAGCAAAAGTTAGCAGCCCAGAAAACGTTGCTATGTTAGATATTAAAACTGCTCAGCTCCACACACAATTTGGAATTTTGCTAACTATAGGCATATTAATATCTTACTTCGTTTAATTGAGAAAGTATAATGAAAACAATCAGTATAAATAATGAAACTATATCAAAGGATTTGGTAGAAAATCAAAAAAGAGAAAAATTGTTTTTCAGTTTAGACGAAGAAACTGGATTACTAACCAAGAGAAAAGCACTTCACTTATTAAGACGATTAAGTTTTGGTCCAACACCAGGCATATTAAATGCTATAGTTGATAGACCAATTGCAGAAGTAATTGACGAACTTTTAGGTGATGGCTTGGACTATCTCGATAGTAATGAAGACAGATTACCTGATGGTAGAAAGTCTCTGAAATGGATAGATACTGTTGAAGAAGACCCTTCGAAAGTTCATGTAACTCTTCGTGGCCCGATTGAAAGTACTCATCGTAACAGGTATGCTCAATTTTCAACTTGGTGGCTAAACCAGATGAAGTCTGATAATTCTACAAATACTAACAATTACTTAACTGAACGTTTAACTTTCTTTTGGCATACTCATTGGGCAATTGAATTCACTTATGATACAGAGAGCCTTATACCTCCTCCATTGCTATATAGAAGCAATCAGAAAATAAGAAAACATAGATTGGGAAATTTTAAAGATTTTGTCCTAGATATGACTTTGGATGGAGCATACTTGTTATATCAGAGTTTAAATCTAAGTTCCGGCAAAAATCCCAATGAAAATTATGCAAGAGAGCTGATGGAGTTGTTCACTATGGGAATCGGCAACTATAGTGAAGGTGATATAAGGGAAGCATCCAGAGCACTTACTGGATGGAGAATTTCGGCTCATAGACAAGACCCAAAACCTTTTGAATTCTTTGACACTTATTTTTCTGCAAAGGATCATGATTTGAGTTCGAAGCAAATTATGGGTGAGACAATTGCGGCAAGAGCTGAAGAAGATAATACTATGGACAAGGTAAAAGAAGAAGAGGTGTTAGGGCTTCTCGATATTCTATTTAATAGACGTCCGGAACCAATAGCACGGTTTATTTGTACTAAAATATATAGCCACTTTGTATATAGCAACCCTAGCAAATACGACGAAGAGTTTATCAACAATATGGCTAAAATATTTATAGATAATGACTTTGAATTACTTCCAGTATTTAGGGCTTTGTTCAAAAGTAAACACTTTTACAGTGAAGAAAATATTGGTGTTCAAATAAAACACCCTGTAGAAATGATTGTTCAATTAGAATCATTATTCAATATAAACTATACCCAGAAAAATAATGCTCTCATAGATATGGAGCAAGAATTATACGATCCACCCAATGTAAGTGGTTGGCCAGGATATCATAGTTGGATATCAACTAAAACTTATCCCAGAAGAGTAAACCAATTAAAGAGTATAATCAATACAAAACAGTCTGCTGAATGGTTTACAATATTAGATAAGTTTTCTAGCCCTAATGTATTTAGTGAATTAAATAATGAATTGTTAGAGTATTTATTACCAAAAGAAGCATCAAAGACTAGAATAGATTCGATTGTTTCGAGAGCAAAAAGTAGATCAGGTATAAATTCCTCGTCTTGGACTCAGCTTTACAATAGCCAAAATGAAGACTGTGTGAAATATATAAAAGAGTTGTTAATTGAAGTATCAAAACTACCAGATATAAATTTATCATAACCTAAGAGAAAAGTCATGAAAAGAAGAGAATTCATAGCAACATCAATGGCATCAGGAGCTGCTTTAAGTTTATCGCCTTATAAAGTCAAATCTTCACCAAAGGGAAGTTCATCTGTACAAAGTACAAATGATTTTTTAGAAGATGATAGTATTATGATTCTGATAGATTTATTTGGTGGTAATGATGGTTTGAATACAGTTATTCCACTTTTTCAAGATGAATACTATAACCTTCGCCCCAATATCGCTATTGATGTTGAAGATGCAGTAAGATTCCAAAGTTCAGATTTGTATTTACACCCTGCATTAGTAAATAATATTGATAATGATGGTTTTTTAGGGTTATTAAGAAATGGAAACCTGGCAGTAGTAGAAAGAGTAGGGTACGAAGATTATACTATGTCACACTTCAGATCATCTGATATATGGTCAAGCGGTATAATAAGTAAAGACCCAAATGTAAAATTATTAGATGGTTGGTTAGGACGCTATTTTGCTTCTAAATTGGATAATTTTCCATTTGAGATTCCAGAGCATCCGCTGGGAATATCTATTGGAGGTGAAGTACCATTAGTCTTACGTTCTGAAAAAGGACACATGGGTATATCACTAACCAACCCAGAACAATTTTACAATATTGGAAAAGGTAAAGCACCGTTTGAACAAAAATTAAATGATGACAGTTTTTACGCTAATGAATATAATTTTATTCATACTATAGCTGAACAAACTGAAATTTATTCTGCTGAGGTAAAAACATCTTTTGATAAAGGTAAAAATATGGTTCAGTATCCAGCAAATGGATTAGCAGCTAAAATGGGACTAATAGCAAAATTAATTTCTGGTGGTTTGAAAACTAAAGTTTATCATCTGAGATTAAGTAGTTTTGATTCACATGTTCAACAAATGAATGATGCTATGTCTGGTCAGCACCCAATTCTATTAAATCAACTTTCAGAAGCAATATCGAAGTTTATGACCGATGCAACCTTACAGGGGTTTGCTCATAGAGTAGCTGGACTTACTACTTCCGAATTTGGAAGAAGAGCTTATGATAATGGTAGTAGAGGGTCTGATCACGGAGCAAGTAGTGTGATGTTTATGTTTGCCCATGATGACAATATTGAATCAGGAAGAAAAGGCGATCCTCCAAATTTGAGTGATTTGGATGGAAATGGTAATCCGAGACATCAATTTGACTTTAGAAGGTTATATACTGACTTTATAGAAACTTGGTTTGGTGGTTCCGAAAATGATGTTACTGATATATTTGGTGAGCCAATTTTACCAATTGGTATATTAAAACCAAGAACTAAAACTCATGTCCGAGATTTAGTATTTACTTCTGGAAGACCAGGAGTACAACTTTACCCCAACCCAAAATATCAATCTGAAAATAGCTATTTGAAATTTGATTTGGTTGAATCTGGTAATGTAGATATTAGTGTTTATTCAGTTGATGGTAGAATTGTGAAGAAAATAAAGAATGGGTATTTGAATAGTGGCCAAAACGAATTTGAGATAAATGGTTTAAGATCGGGTACTTATTCTGTTGTAATTTCAATTAATAACAGAAGATATAGCACACCATTAACAGTGATAAAATGAAAAAAATTCTCTACATACTTGCATTTATAATATTTAGTTTTAATGTTTCATCATTATTATCACAAGATTGTAATAAATGGCCATTAACTATATGTATCGGAAATGGTTTGGATTTCCAAAAGAATAATGGCCAATCCGCTCAGTTTATGAATCTGAATAATAACGCCACTTTGAACACTATAACTAATGCAATGACTGTAGAGATGTGGATAAAGCCAGATTTGGAGCAAGGAAAAAGAAATTATTTTGCTGGTAAGTGGGGTCCAACATTAGATAAATCAGATGTATGGCAATTATATTACGACAAAAATAATAGAATAGTTTTTGAATTAAATCATCCGAATTTTGAGTTAGATGATATTGACAATACTGTTGCTATGTCTAGTCCAATGGATATCAATGGTGAATGGCATCATCTGGCTGCAGTTTTTGATGGTAGTATAAACAAGGCCCTAATCTACTTGGATGGTGAGTTAATAGCTGAAGAAACTAATAATACTTACCCTATTTCAACTTTGATGCAACATGGCAATAACACCCAGTTTGGTAGAGCTAATGAAATGTCAAATGATAATAGTCATAGAACTTTTAGAGGGGTAATGGATGAAATTAAATTATGGAATATCGCTTTACCACAAGGTGAAATTATATGTGAAAAAGATAAAAGAAGAAATGGTAATGAAAATGGGTTAATCGCATATTTCAGATGTAATGAGGATCCAGGTGTATTTACTACTTGTGATGTAACAGGTAATAACAAAGCTATTTTGCTTTCAGGTTTGACAACAACTCAAGCAAAAAACGACAGAAAGGAATACAGACCTTTTGTAATAACAAGTTTCCAAAGAATTGATACTATAAAGTGTGTCAGTAGAAAAAAATATAGCATAACTGTTATGGATACTTCATTGTGTGGATCTAGAGCTTTTTTATGGATTCCAGTGGAAAATAGAAAATATTTTGATTATTCTGCAACACGAGTGGATTTACCACCAAACCAGCCAGTTACTTTTGATTTCTATGTAGATAGTGATTTCATTGGTTCTGTTAGGACACTTGTTAGAGTAATAAGAGATGATGTTTGTGGATATGACTTGATAACTGGAAATAATCGTTGGTGGACATTTACAAGAGAAACCGAACTGAAATATAATAAAGATACTTTGGGGTTTGGTATTCTCAAAGCACACTGCATAGAAGAGCCATATAAGGAAAAAGATATAAAAGTTATTAATAATACGAATACATTTGGTACAGCTAAAAATGTTACAATAACTGGTGCGAACTTTAATCTACCTCAATACTATTCATTGATTTCTCCCAGTTTGCCTATCACCTTAACTCCTGGTGATAGTACAATTTTGACAGTTAGATTTACTTCGAGAAACGAAGCAAATATCTTTTATGATACACTGCGTGTCCAATCTACAGACATCTGTGAAGGGGCTGGAATTATTCCACTTACTGGTGAAGTGGAGAATATACTTAGCTTAGTTAAGTTTGGGACGGAAGATGAACCAATTGATTCTATTGATTTTGGAACAGTTTGTAAAGACTTCCCTTCAGAAGAAGAATTATTCTATTGGGAAAATCTTTCAAGTCAAAATATTACTGTAAAGGAAGTTATAGTGCCACCTCATTTCCAATTTGTAAGGTTCAATAATTCACAACCGCAAGTGTTGGAGCCCGATAAATCTTATCAAGTAAAATTAATTCGATTTTTACCAACTCAAGCAGGTACATTCAAAGATACAGTTTTTATAGTTGTAGATGCAGGTGGATGCACATTAAAGAAGCCCATTATAGTATCGGGAGAATCTATTCACCCTGATTTGACATTTACTGTTGACACTGTTGATTATGGTAATGTTTTCGTTGGTCAAGAAAACGAACGCACAATAAATATAAGAAATAATGGTATAAATGAGTTTACAGTTAGCTTTAGTTTAGGTAGGGCAGAGGTATTTTATTTTCCAGGAGGAAGATTTGCAACTATACCACCAGGTGAAGAAAAATCCGTGAGAGTTAGATTTAGACCGCTTACTGATTCATTATATTTTGATAAACTATGCTTTCAAGAAACACCTGCCACTGGTTGTTATGCTTCGGGATGTATTACATTAAAAGGTAGAGGAATAATAGATAAATTTGAATTCAATCCAGAAGTAATGGAAGTTCAAAACGTAGTCGCCTGTCAAGATTCAATTGAAGACATTTATATAGTTAATAGATCACCAGTGAATCTCACACTTGATGAATTTAGTTTAATTGATCCTTCAAGTAAATTTAGCATCTTAGAGCCAGTTCCCGAATTAGCATCTTTGGGTAGTTATTCAACAAATTTAGCTTCTGGAGATAGCATTTTATTCAGATTCAGATACACTCCAAATGATTTAATTAGCGATAGAGTTGACAAAGCATTTCTAAATTATAAAGACAATGATGGGGAAGATTGGACCGCTCAAATTGTGGGCAGTTCTGCTTTACCTAAGTTATTTATGGAAGATAATAATGCCTTTGGGACAATTGAAGTAGGGGAGACCCCAACTAAAGAGATTATCTTAGAAAATATATCATCAATTCCTGTTTATTTAGATAGTTTAAATATTGGAGCTGGTTTTAGAATACTATATCCCAATAATCCAATAGATATTACTCTAAATCCAAGAGATACTATTCATATAGTAGTACAATTTGAACCAGATGCTCCAATTAATTACTCGACTATGCTGAAATCTTATAGTAGTCAACCTTGTTTAGTTGTAAATAAAGCAAGTTTTACTGGAAGAGGTAAGATAATACCATTGGAAATAATAAATACCTTAGTAACATTCGGATTCGTCAAGAACTGTGAATGCGAAACATCAACAATAGTATTAGCAAACAATTCGAAAGTAAACGATGCTGTAATCGATTCTTTATGGATAGATGGGGTAGGAGTTATTGGAACAGCATATCCTCAGTATTACTCATGGGAATCAGATTATGCCGTAAATGGAAATGAAATCCCTTATAGTATACCTCCATTAGAAAAAGATTCAGTACATATAACCTATTGTCCCAAATCACCTTCTATAAGAGATAGTCTTAATCACTCTGCTATGATGCACATTGCGGCACACGGTATTTCTAAAAACGATCAATCTGAAGTTTGGAGATTAGACCCAGCTTATGATAGATACTTAGCAGGAAGGCAAACTTTAGTTTATGAACCGTCTCCATTGTATTCTCAATTTCCTCCTACTGTAGTGGATACTTTTGCAGCTCCAAGGTTCAAAAGAATCACAATACCAGAAATAGCATTTAACCCAGATAGAGAAAAAATAGTTATTGATTCAATTACTTTTGAACCCGATGAAAATGTTTTCTTCGCATCTGACAGTTTGGGTAGATCTATTGCATTAGATAGTTTGGTATGGTCGAACCCTATAACTTATAGACCAGATGAAGATACTTTGATGATAAGAATTGACTTTAAGCCAAGAGTTTACAGAGATTATGAAGCAAAAGTAAAAGTTCACTTTTCTGAACCTTGCGAAGGTATTGACACTACTATGACGGTATTTGGTAGTGGATTTGCAACACCATTTACTATGCCCTTTGACTTCAAACAAGCTGTTGACACTATAACTAATTACGATGTAATAAGTTGTGACACTCTTTATCTTCCAATATTTGCTTCTCGTCAAGTCCCTGCAAAAATAATAGATATTGATTATCAAGTTTATTATGATACTTTGTTGTTTGATTTCATTGGTGTAGAAAGCAATTACATTGGTTTTAATGGCAATCCTGAAGAAGATTTATGTACACAATATTACACAAAAGTTAATGCTTATAAAACTGATAGTTCTACAGTCTATTTTGAATTAGACAATTTTTGTCAAGTAGATTCTATAACACCTTTGTGTTATGCCAAATTTACACCAATTGTAAATAAAACCGAAACAACATCATTTGTACTTGATAGCTTCAAATTTGACTCAAAAGGAGTAATAATCTATGAATTACTTCATGACAGGGCTTCTATAAATGCCACAATACTAAATTCAGATTTCAATATAGTTAATGATGTAGATTTTGACACTGTCAATGTACTAGATTGTAAATTAGACACTTTCAGTATAGAGAATACTGGAGATGTACCATATAATTTATCAGAGGTTATTAATTTACCCGCAGATGTTAATGTGATTAGTATAACACCTGATGTCAGTGACACAATTTATCCTGGTATGATGACAGAAGTTATAATTGAATTTTGTCCAAGACAAATAGGTGAGTATTATAGTTTGTCAAATTCAATTATAATTGACCCTTGTCTTATGATAGATTCAAATAATGTCCAAGGTTTTGGTTATGCTCCACCTTTTGAACTACTCTCTGATGTATCAGAAACTGGTTTCTCTATTCCAGATACTGTTAATGGAATAATAGGGGATACTGTAATAATTCCTATTTATGTCAGCAGTGATGTTATGGCAAACTACAATGGAGAAACTCACTGGATGATTGATATGAAATTTGACTTAAGTATTGATTATGATCCATTTTCACTAATGTATATCGATGCAAAAAGCACTCTTACAAATGGAAATTCTGATTTCACCTTAGCAACACACGGTAAATTAGATGCTTCCTTTACTGATGTCGATACTCTTCGTGCTGGACAGGTTGCAGAATTGACAATGTTAGTTACAATTCCTAAAGATACAACAACTTTATTAGATGTTACAATTGATAATTTTGGTTCAGAATATATTTATTTCTTAGATATATTTAGCTCGAAGGAAAGTAACTCTTTTAATACTGGCGAGAAATGTGAAATATCACATATAGTTTATAAAGAGAAAAATTCATTAAAACAAAACTATCCAAATCCTTTTGAAACAGTTACTAATATTGAATTTGAGTTGTTTGAAGAGAGTTATCCTATACTTTATGTGTATGATGCTTCAGGCCATAAAGTTAAAACATTATTAAATGGAAACAAGCTCTTTGAATCTGGAAACTATAGTTTGATATTAGATTCAAAGAACTTGTTACCTGGACATTATTTCTATCAGTTTAAGACGAATAGTGAAACTATTACTAAAAAATTGATAATTAAGAAGTAGAAATTATAGTTTCTCTAATATTCTAACTAATAATTTCCAACAATCATCAACTGATTGAATGTCAACTTTTTCACCTGGTGTGTGTACTTCTTTTATAGTAGGACCAAATGAAAGCATTTCCATCTCTGGATACTTTTCACCAATAAGTCCGCACTCCAAACCAGCATGAATTATCTCAATGACTGGTTCGTTGCTAAAGTCATTTTTATAAATATCTACGGCCATATCAACAAGTTCAGACCCTTTCATAGGTTCCCAAGCAGGATAGCCTGACGATTGTTTGATGTTGAAGCCACCTAACTCTAATATTGAATTTATTGTACTTCCTAAAGCACTCTTTTCGCTATCAATAATACTTCTCTGGCTCGTTAGGATTTCTAATTTTTCATCTATAGTTTTTACACTAGCCAAATTATTCGAAGTTTGAACTAATTCTGGAATTTCAGGTGTAAACCTTATGACACCATGTGGAATTGCATTTATTACATTTAGAATATCTTCTTGAGTACCAAGTGTTATAGCTTTATCGATAAAATCAATTCTAGAATTTCCAAAGTCTAGAGCTGGCTCTTTGAATTTCCATTCATTATCTATAACTTTTTTCTGATTATTAATAATTGATTCTAACTCATTAATTTGCTCTTTAGGGATAGAAAATTTGACATAAGCTTCTCTTGGAATAGCATTATGTTTATCACCACTATCAAAAGAATGTAGTCTCATATTTAGTTTATCATTCAACTCAATGACAAATCTGGCTAATACTTTGGCAGCATTACCTCTTTCATCGTTTATTTCAATGCCAGAATGACCACCTTTGAAACCCTTTAAATAAAGTTCATAAGTAACGTGTGTATCTTCCAGTTTTTCATATACTAAATCTATATTTGCTTTAGTGTTCATACCACCAGCACAACCGATTGTAAAGTGACCAAAATCTTCAGTATCAAGATTTATTAATACTTTTGAATCCAATAAATCAGTACCTAATTCCATAGCACCAGTAAGCCCAGTTTCTTCATCTAAGGTGCACAACAATTCAAATGGAGGATGTTTTATATCTTTAGATGCCAAGACTGCCATTCCCATAGCTAAGCCAATACCATTATCTGCACCAAGAGTTGTACCTTTAGCTTTTAACCATCCATCTTCAACATAAGTCTGAATTGCATCATTTTCAAAATCAAAATCTACACCTCTGTTTTTTTCTGTTACCATATCGACGTGGGCTTGAATACAAACTCCAGGGTGATTTTCATATCCTTCAGTTGCTGACTTCATTACAACTAAGTTACCTAATTTATCTTTTTTTATTTTTAATTTAAGCTCCCTGGCAAAATTTTCTATATATTCTACTATTTTTTCTTCTTTTTTTGAAGGTCGTGGACGTTTGGTAATTTCATAAAATATCTCCCAAACTAATTTTGGCTCTAAATTTTCTATTGTTTTCATATACTATCTCCTTAATTTATATTGCTCTACTAGGTCTAGAGCTTACTCTAAATTCTAAATTGAAATAATTGTTTAATTCTTTGTTGTGCTCTAATTTTTTACTTGCTAAAAATCCTATCATAGCGGCATTGTCAATACAATATTCCATTTCTGGTAATACAATCTTGTATCCGTCGTGTTCTTCATTTTTGAATTCATTTCGCAGTTGTGAATTTGCAGATACACCACCACCAACAACAATGTTTTTAATATTATGCTTTTTTGCTGCTTTGAATGTTTTAATTTTTAAAACATCAACAATAGCCTGTTGAACAGAAGCACATAAATCAGGAATTTCACTTTCTTTTATTGGCATTTCAAAATTCTTTTGAATAAAATATCTAACAGAAGTTTTTAATCCACTAAAACTAAAATCAAAATTATCTGATTTAATCATTGATCGAGGAAAATTATATTTTGCTGGATTTCCTGATTTAGCATATTTATCAATAAGTGGACCTCCAGGATATGAAAGTCCTATTAATTTAGCAACCTTATCAAATGCTTCACCGGCAGCATCATCTTTAGTCATACCAATTGTCCTATACTCTGAATAAGATTCAACCAAAAACAAAGAAGTATGGCCGCCACTTACTACTAATGAAATAAATGGGAATTCAAGAGATGTATCATCAATACAGCCAGAATAAATATGACCTTCAATGTGATTAATGGGAATAATCGGTATATTATATTTAATGCTTAAACCTTTAGCAAATGAAGAGCCCACTATTAAGGCACCCATCAAACCCGGTTCAGAAGTAACCGCAATAGCATCTATATCACTCATACTAGTTTTAGATAAGTCTAAACATTCTTTAGTTAGCAGGGATATTTTGTCAATATGAGCTCTCGAAGCTAATTCTGGGACAACACCACCATATTTCGTATGAATATCTTGGGTATATATTACATTATTAATGACTTCATTATTGTTCACAAGTGCGACTGAAGTCTCATCACATGAACTTTCTATTGCTAATATTTTCATTGTGCTGATTGTTTTATTATTCTATATAGTAATGAAATTGCCTTTTGGACACTATAATCTCTATTACTTTCTCTGTTATTTGTAGAAAGATTTAATTTTTCTACGCAAGTGTTTTTGCCGTTATAAACAGCAATAAATATAGTTCCTACTGGCTTTTCTGGACTTCCACCATTAGGACCAGCTATACCAGTGATTGAAATTGAATAATTAGTATTGAATATTTGCTGGCAATTTATTGCCATTTCTTCTGCTGTTTGTTCACTTACAGCTCCAAAATTATCTAAGGTTTCCTTACTTACGTTGAGTAATTTCATTTTAGATTTGTTACTGTAAGTAATCACACCACCTTCAAAATAAGCTGAACTACCTGATTTATCTGTGAATTGTTTTCCTAAGCCACCACCAGTACAGGATTCAGCAACAGACACAGTTGAATTCATTTTTATAAGTAGTTCTACAGTTGATTCATAAAGACTATTGTTCTCTTCAATAATATAAGAACCAATTAGTTCACTTATTTCACTTTTAACCGTTTCAAATAGGTTTTGTTCATTATTATCAAGCTCAGAATTCAATATACCAAGTCTAACATTAACACCTGAGGAAGAGGGAAGATATGCAAATTTCACTTGCGAATATTCGTCATCCAAATGTTCAATTCTCTCCGCTAATTCAGATTCTGGTAACCCTGTTGTGAATATTGTTTGATATTTATAAAAGTCATTTGAATTAGATTCGATGTATTGACGTAATTTGTTCTTTACTTCATTCTCAAAAATATCCTTCATCTCACTTGGTACACCTGGTAGATTTATATACACCTTATCTTTGAATTCAGTGTAAATTCCAGATGCAGTGCCAACATTATTGTCTAGAGATTCTGAGATTATTGGTCTTAGTGCCTGATCCAAATGGCTTTGTTTAAGTTGTCTATTTTTACTCTTAAAATAACTTTTAACTCTTTCTAATTGTCTTTCATCAGTAACTAATTCTGAATCAAAATAGGTGGAGATTACTTTTTTTGTAATATCATCTTTTGTTGGACCGAGTCCGCCTGTTGTTATAATTATGCTTTCTTTCGTACTATTTAATGAATGAGTGATTCTTTCTCCAACGTCTGGTATAGTTACGGATGATGTTACTGTAAGACCAATATCAGTTAATTTCTTACTAATCCAAGCAGAGTTAGTATTTATAGTATTACCTATAAGTAATTCATCTCCAATTGATATAATTTTAACTTCAATCATTATCTAGGTCCTTCCGTTGGATGTACCATAATTTCAGTGACATTGACATGACCTGGTTGAGATAATGCATAATATACAGCATTTGCAATATCACGTGCTTCTAATATTTTAGTAGTTTTAGTTCTTTCAGCAAACTTATTTTTTATATCATCGTTTGGAATATGATCTTGTAGTTCAGTCTGTGTTGCCCCTGGTTCTATCGCAGTAACTTTAATATTATACTTGCTGCTAAGCTCTTGTCTCATTCCTTCTGTAATAGCATTAACTGCGAACTTAGTTGCGCAATAAACAGCAGCAGTAGGGAAGACCTGTCTTCCTGCAACAGATGATATATTTATAATATGACCTCTCTTTTGTTCTTTCATAATTGGCAGAACTGAATTAATTCCATAGAGGACACCTTTTATGTTTACATCAATCATATTTTCCCAATCTTGCAATCTACCTTCTTCTAAATATGATAGTGGCATAATACCAGCGTTATTTATCAAGGCATCAACTTTACCAAATTCATTATTAGCTGTATTAACTAAATATTCGACTTGTTTAGCATCTGTAACATCGGTTTTAACTATTTTTATTTTGTTCTCATAATGGGATAGTTTTTTATTTAATTCATTAAGTTTTTCTTCTCTTCTTGCTGCTAAAACTAAGTCAAATCCATTCTCAGATAATTTTTCAGCTATTGAAGCACCAATCCCACTTGAAGCACCTGTTATAATTACTACTTTATTTTTATTACTCATAATATTCACATTTATTTTATTCAAAAAAAAAGGGAAGTTTTCACTTCCCTAGACTGATAAAATTTAATAATATTTCTGTTTTACTATCATTACTTCAAATAAGATATTTTATGTTTATATAATTTGTCGTTAATTTCTACAATTAGCCAATAAATACCACTCGGATTATTATTCAAATCTAAAGCAATCGAGTTTGATTTACTATTGATTTGAGAAATTAAAGAGCCGTCGTTATTGTATAAATTAAGATTAAACAGAGTGCTATTTTTTATTTCAATATTAACTGTTCCATCTGAATTAATGTTTACTTCTGCAATTTCAGTTAATTGTTGTTTGACATTTCCAATTACGTCTTCTACATTAACTATCGAAACATTTGAAGTATCAATTCCACATTTACCCGTAACAATACATTTGTAATTACCAGCATCGTTCAATGATAAATTACTCAGAGTCAAAGTAGATCCTTTTTGAGAAGGTACAACAGAATCGTCCTTATACCACTCGTATATCAATTCAACTCCTTTTGAGTCAGTATTAAGTTCTAATACTTCACCTTTTTTCTTAGTAATAGATTCAGGTAAAGATCCCGCTTTTGTGTTTTGAGATACAAAAACACTAATTGAATTTTCAGAAAAACTTTGAGGTGGACATTCATTTACTACAGAAACTTTATAAGTGCCTATATCATCAACATTTACACTATTTATTTTAAAAACATTTTCAGCGGAACGCTCAATTTCAATATCGTCTTTATACAAAACATATTCAACATTAGTACCAATCGAATTAGCGTTGAAAACAATGCTATCACCAATACAAATAGTATCTTCTGTCATCAATTCAAATGAATTAATTTTAGCAGTTTCATTTACAGAAAAGAAATTCTCATTTTGGCTAAATGCTCCAGAAGAATGACTAACTCTAATTGTAATACTATCTTCACCGGATAAACTTTCAGGAATAGTCCAATTGTATGATTCAGCTTCTAAATCAGAAATGATTGATTGGAAAGTATTTGGATTATTATTAATCATATAACCAATATCATAACCAGCTTCTGAACTTAACTTATCACCAGACCATTGGACAGAAACAACAGAACCTACGCATAAAATTTGATTAGGTTGAGGGTTTAAAAAACTCATTTCTGATTTGTTATTTCTTATCAGTACTATATCACTAACACCAGATAATTCATTTTGTGATGAATTTGTTGTGGTTTCGAAATCACTTGACTTAGTAAAACCTGCAATTAAATAATTGTCAAATGAGTCATAAGTAATATATGTAGGAAAGTCATCGTCCGAACCTCCAAACAATGTAGATTCAAGTATTCCACCATCAGATGTGTTTAAAGCTGAAAGTATAATATTCTGTTTTTGTTTCATATTAGATGTTGTCAGTTCAGGAAACTCGCCATTTGTAGACAATAAAATGCTCAAACCAATGCCATCAGGAGGTCTTACAAATTTAGATATAATATCATTGCCTTGGGATTGGTGTACTCGAGAAAATCCTAAACTTTGAGTTTTTACACCACCAAAACTAGTTGCTAATTTATTAAACTTAGCAATGAATATATCAGCATTACCTCGTATATTATTATCACCTATTGTAACTGGAAATCCTAAACTTTTTTTATTTGAATAAGTTTCGCCAATAACAAATATTTCATCCTTATCATTCAGCCAGACACCTTTACCAATATCATCACCATCTCCACCAATGTATGTGGAAATTTTATAATTCTGGGCTCCTTGTAATAATTGTATTACAAACGCATCTTTATTTCCATTAAGTGTTTCGTCGTAAGGACCACCTTGCCCAAAGCGTTTTTTGGGATAATTAGGAAAATCTAAATCACTACCAGTTGATGAGTATGTGTAACCAGTTATTAATATTTCTCTGGTAAATTTATCTATATACATATCTTCTAATATGTCGTCTCGTAGCCCACCTACATAAGCAGATAATGAAACAGAACTTCTATTAGAGTTAACTGAGAATAGTAATATATCCTTGTCACCTTTATAATTGCTATTAGGTGGACCTCCTAGGACTTGTATGTTATTCGAATTTGTTATACCACCGAATAAATATGTATTGTTATTATCTTTATTTACTTCAATTACTACGTCGTCACCACTCCCACCATAAAAAGATGATTGCAGCAAAGTATCACCATTCAACCCAATAGATGAAACGAAAATATCAGATTTACCACCAAATTGAGATTTGAATGCTTTAACCATTGGAAAATCAGAAGACCTTGTATTCCCAGTTACTAAAATAAAATCATTGTCTATTTCTAAGTCAATAATTTCATCTAATTCCAACGATCCGATGAAAGTAGTAAATGATGGTATATATTCAGAGTTTTCAATTCTTAATTTTGTTAAAAATCCATCACCCCTATCGCCATATTCTTCGTTGTAAGAACCCACTGTGGTTTTCAAATCGTTAGAAGTTGTTGTTCCACCTAAAACAATTGTTTTATCATCTATGAATTTAACGACATTTGCTTTCTCATCACCGTTACCACCAAAATAACTAGAATAAACAACCGGATCTATAACTAACTTCTTTGAATTATCATAGTTACCCAAATCAAAACTAATTTTATTATTAATTAATTTAAATTCACATGGTATTAACTGCTTATTACCGTCAATAATCTGATAAGCTAGGAGGTTTTTATTTTCAATTACAGAGTTTAAAGTATTAATTATTAATTTTTTATTATCAGTGCTAATAGAATTAACTCCATCAAAAATGATACTAATTTGGCTTGGGTCAGCATAAGGTTCAACTACAAAATCATATCTTGGGGAATTATTATGATTTAACAATTCCAAATTAATTCCAGAATAGACATTCTCAAAAACAATCTTTTCATAAGTGCTTACATTACGAACCCATTTATCAGGATCATTACCGATAAAATAGTTTATGTTATTTTCTTGTTTGTTTATTGGTTTTATATTAAAATTCGTAGAATTTTCTAACTCCATTCTAATCACATCACCAATAATTTTGTTACTATTAATTTTAAAGAAATCAAAGTAAATTCCATCACTGGTAATATTTGTAACAATGCCATTATTGTTTAAAGAAAACAATATGTCTTCATCCCATTGACCACTGTTCTCTACAAAATTAGATATAGTATTTATATTTGAAAATAACAAATTCGTAGTAAAAAGTAATAAAGTTAAATAAGGAAGTATATATTTCATCTGATAATTGTTTATTAATTAAGAATTGTTGGAATATAAATAAAATTACATTAAAAATTATTGTTTATTACTAAAATGTCTAATACTTTACTCATATCATCAGGTAAATCTGATTCAATAAGCATTGTTTTATTTAGTTTTGGGTGATAGAACTCTATTGATTTGGCGTGTAAAAGCTGACGCTTTGCTCTTGATAATACGAATTTGGCTAAATTATTCAATTGACCGTTAGCACCCTTATATTTATTCTCAGCTCCACCATAATCAATATCGCCCATTATAGGATAACTTATTGAATTAAGATGCACTCTAATTTGGTGTGTTCTACCAGTTTCTAATTTTAATTCTAACAAAGATGCAATTTCATAACGATTTAAAACATTGTAGTTTGTTTTAGCATATTTACCTTCTCTTGTAGAAACACTGAAAAGTTTTCTATCTACTTTTGAACGTGCAATATTTCCCACTATACTGCCAGAGTTTTCTATACTTGTACCCCAAACAACAGCATTATAAGTTCGGGAAACTGTTCGTTCTGCAAACTGCTCTTGTAAATGTGTCAATATTTCTGTTGTTTTAGCAATTAGTAATAAACCGCTTGTATCTTTATCAAGACGGTGGACTATTCCAGGTCTTAGCTCTGTTGATGCAAGTATATCATCAGATTCACCTTCTTGCAAATTCCAAGACTCATTTGTATTGTCTTTATTTAGATGGTGTAAAATACCATTTGCTAATGTACTGTGCCTATTACCAACCCCTGGATGCACAACCATTCCTGCTGGTTTATTAATTACCAGCAAGTAGTCATCTTCATACACAATGTTCAAATCCATTTCTTGCGGTACTAATCTAATAGGAGGTCTTCTCAGTAGAATACATTCTATTTTGTCATTTGCATTTATTTTGAAGCTAGGTTTTTTAATTAGTTTACCATTTACTTTAACCATACCTTCATACAGAGATTTTTGCACTCTGGTTCTACTAGCATTTTTTACTAATTGTGAAAGGTATGAATCTATTCTTTCAGGTTCTTTGCCTGATGGGACATCAATTACTATTAAATCTTCTTCGTAATCTGGGTAGTGAGATAAGTCTATGTTACTATCATTTGTCATTTTGATTGCTGGGTTCTTCTTTATTTCTTAGTTCAGCCAATGTTGGAATATGTTGATTATAAAATAACAACAAAACTATTCCAACAGAAACACAGGAGTCAGCTATGTTAAATACTGGAAAATAGTCATAATATTTTCCAAATATTTCAATATTTGGTATATCCACGAGTATAAAATCTACTACTTTACCGTAGAAAATTGGACCATAATCATAGAAAACACCATAAAAAACTCTGTCTATCATATTACCTGTAGCACCAGCAAATATTAGTACAACAGCAAGTATGTATCCCTTTGGCTTATTCCCAATTTTTGTGATATAAAGTGCTAATAGGATTGAAGCGATAATAGAAAATAAACTTAAAAATATTTTCCCTTTGCCAAACTCAATACTAAATGCCATACCTGGATTTTCAACAAAGGTGAATTGAATAAACTCACCTATAAATTCAACTCTCTCACCATAGTTAAACCCTTTATGGGTGAAACCTAACAAGTTAAATCCTTTTACTATAATCTTTGTGATTTGATCAAAAAGTATTAACAATAATGATAAGGTGAAGAGGAGGAAAGTATTTTTTTTCATCTATTTATTTGAAAATTATTAATCTTTCCTAGCTTCTATTCTATCTATTCCATCAACAGGACACTCTTTTCTAATTTTGAATGATGCTGAAAGTGTAGTAATAGGAACTGCTAAAAGTCTTTGTTTAGCAATCAAAATACCACAAACTCTACAAATACCATAAGTTTTTTCACTTATTCTACTCAATGCGTCATCAAGTTTTTTGATGTATTCATTAATCCTATGAATTTGAGCATATGTTTTTTCTTTTTCTTGAGCTTCTGTTCCTTGATCACCCATGTGCATAGAGTATGTCATACTTTCTTCTGCTGTATCAGATTCATTCAAATCATCAATTCTGTCTTTTAACATTGATAATTCGTCTAACGCTTCCTCACGTGCAGAAAGTACAACTTCTTTGAACTCTTCTAAATCTTCATCACCATATCTTAAATCAGGATCTCTTGGTGCAGGATTAGATTCAGAATAATTTGCGTAATCGTAAACCTTAGGTGCTTTTATTTTTGGTTTCTTTTTTGCCATTTCAATATCTCCTTTTTAGAGCTTATTATATCTATCATGTTTGTAAAAGGCAATTATAACTTATAAAAATTAAATTTACAAACATTAGTTACCAACAGTTATATTTTTACAACAGATACAGTTAATTGAGAGTCATCAATATCAATCTGTATTGAGTCATCAATAATGTCAACTACATTCAGTTCGTTGCATAAAGTTTCATTCTTAATATAATCCGCTTGATTAACTAAACTATTAGATAATAAATCATTAGATAATATATTAATTTCAATCCTATCAGTCACTTCTAAGCCTATGTCTTTTCTGATATTCTGTATTTTGCTAACAAAATCCCTTGCAATACCTTCATTTTTTAGGTCTTCTGTTATTGTAGTATCTAAAGCAACTGTAACATTTTTCTCGTTAGCTACTAACCAACCTTCTATGTCTTCGTGATAAATCTCAACATCTTCTTCGGTAATCGTATAAGTCTCGCCATCAACAGTTATACTAAATTCACTATTGTTAAGAAGTTCGTCAATATTATTTTCACTAAAGTTTTTAACTTCATTAGCTATCTTACTTGTTAGTTTGCCAAACTTGTTGCCTATTGTTCGGTAATCAGGTCTAACATTTTTCTTGATTATATTTGATGTACTATCATTAATATATTCAATCTCTTTTATATTTAGCTCTTCTTTTATAATGTCTGACATTTCTTCTATATTCCTCCTAAACACTGGAGTTAGTACAGGGATTAGTATTTTTTGGAGTGGCTGTCTGGTCTTAATTTGAGATTTTTCTCTTAATGAACGAGCTAAATAAACTACTCTCTGAGCAGTTTCCATTTTTTCTTCTAATTCCAAATCAATGATTTCATTATTAACATCCATAAAGTCAGTCAAATGTATAGAAATTGGTTCATCGGATTTCTTTATTCTTTGGTAAAGGTCATCACTTAAAAATGGAGCTGCAGAAGCTGATAATTGAAGAACTCTTAGGAATACTTTTCTTAAAGTTTGATAAGCTGATAATTTGTCATTATCGTTTTCTCCTTTCCAAAAACGTCTTCTGTTCCTTCTTATATACCAATTAGATAATTCATTTATAGTAAATTCTTGAATTGCTCTGTGAGCTTTTGTTAACTCATACTCATCCATCAATTTAATGTATTCTTTAGCTAAAGTGTTTACTCTGGAAAGTATCCATTTATCAATTTCAGGTCTTTCTTCTACTGGAATTTCTTCACTATTAACATCAAATTTATCAATGTTAGCATAAAGGGAGAAAAAGTTGTAAGTCTGAGTTAAAGAACGGAAGAAATCAGAGACAACCACTCTTGATATTTCATCAGGATTGAACTTAGTTGTATTCCAAGGAGGATTGTTTACAAATAAGTACCATCTGACTGCATCGGCACCCATTTTGTCCATAATTTCAAACGGGTCAATGGAGTTGCCTAATCTTTTAGACATTTTTACGCCATTCTTATCTAATATAAGTTCGTTTACAACAATATTTTTGTAAGCTGGTTTGTCAAACAACGCTGTAGAAATATTATGTAATGTATAAAACCATCCTCTTGTTTGATCTATTCCTTCTGCAATAAAATCAGCAGGAAATGATTTTTCAAATAAATCTTTATTTTCAAATGGATAATGTAACTGTGCAAACGGCATTGACCCAGAGTCAAACCAAGCGTCAATTACTTCGTGGGTTCGTTTATATGTGTTACCATCTTTCTCAAATACTACATTATCAACAAATGGTCTATGTAAATCAATTTCTAATCCACAATTTTCAACAGTTACCTTAGAGCCATCTTCATTGATATAGATTCCAGTTTTAAGTTCTTCAATAGAACCAACAGCAATTATATCAGTATCATCATTTTCATTAACCCAAAGCGGTAGGGGAGTACCCCAATATCTATCTCTTGAAAGCGACCATTCTTTTACATCTTCTAACCAATTGCCAAACCTACCTTCTCCAATTTCTTTTGGTTGCCAATTTATAGTTTTGTTTAGTTCTATCATCCTTTCTTTATACTCTGGAGATTTTATGAACCAACTTTCTCTAGCGTAATACATAATAGGGTTACCAGTTCTCCAACAATGAGGATAATTATGGAGATAATCTTTTTGAGAACGATAAATTTTACCTGCTTTTTTAAGAGCAATTACTGTATCTTTCTCAACCCCTTCTTCCTTCCTGTCCTCATATTCAAAATCTTTAATAGCTCTGCCAGCGAACGGACCTAACTCATCTGTCAGGTGGCCATCAGCAGTGACAGGTTGAACAAATGGTAAATTATTTTCTTTAGCTAATCTATAATCATCTTCACCAAACGCTGGAGCTAAATGCACTATACCCGAGCCATCTTCCGTTGACACAAAGTCACCAGAAATTATAGATAAGGCATTTGGATGATTATCCTCTTCTAGATCGAGGTATGGAAATATTTGTTCATACTTTGTTCCAAGTAAATCTTTACCTTTGTATTCTTTAATTACATCGTATTCACCGTCTAATGTTTCTAATCTATCTTTCGCAAGTACTATTTTGTCAATTAGTTCTTCATCTTTTATTTTTCTTTTGTTCTCAACTAAAACATAGTCAATATCTTCACCTATTGCTAATGCGACGTTTGAAAATAGAGTCCAAGGAGTTGTTGTCCAAACTAATAATTCAGTTCCAACTAATTCTTCTAATTTTGAAGATGTTACTTTTAATTTTACATAACAATTATAATCTTGAACTTCTTTGTAGCCCAAAGATAATTCGTGTGAGCTAAGAGGGGTACCAATAGTAGGGGATTGAGGAACTACTTTGAATCCTTTGTAAATTAAGTTTTTATCAAAAAGACTCTTTAAGGCCCACCAAACTGATTCTATGTAGTCATTTGTACAAGTTATATAAGCTTCATCTAAGTCAACCCAATAACCCATTCTGCTGGTTAAAGTTCTCCAACCTTCATCCATTTCAATGTTTTTATAAACTAAATCTTTACAAGCTTTATTGAATTTACCGATTCCAATAGTTTCAACTTCAGATTTGTCTTTTATTCCAAGTTCTTTCTCAGCTTGAATTTCTACAGGAAGTCCATGTGTGTCCCATCCTGCTTGTCTTCTAACGAAGTAACCTTGCATAGTTTTATATCTACAGACTGTGTCTTTGATTGTCCTTGCCATCATGTGGTGAATGCCTGGCTTACCATTTACAGTAGGAGGACCTTCGTAGAAAGTAAATGAGTTTTCTTCATCTCTTAATTCTAATGACTTTTCGAAAATTTTATTTTTTTCCCAAAAGGAAAGTATATTTTCTTCAATTTTCGGATATGAAATATTGTCTGGTAATTCTCTAAACATATTTTAATGTAATTGTTTTTTTAAATAGATTGCAAATCTATATAATATTAACAAAATAATCTAAAAATGTCTATATGAAAACTATGGAAATTGATGGAAAAATATACGTTAGGGTCTGTAGTAAAGAAGAATTAATAGAAAACAGAGGTATTAAATTCCAATTCCCAGACGATGACGACATGCAAGTTGCTGTATTCTATACAGATGGAAAATACTTCTGTGTTTCAAATATTTGTCCACATAAACATCAGCCAGTTATTCACAAAGGCATAGTAAAAGATTGCACAATAACTTGTCCTGCTCATGGTTGGACTTATAAATTAGATTCAGGGGAGAACACAAACAAACATCAAGGAATAAAACAGCTCGATACTTATGAAGTTAGAATTATTGAAAATGATGTATATATTGAAAAACCAGAACTAAAAATTCCAAAATGGAGATTATAAATTGATTTCTAATTTAGAAAAGAAAAATATTGAAAATATCTGTTTAAATGAAAACTTCAATACATTCAAAGTGTCTGATTACAAGCTCTTAGAAGAAGAATCTGAGAATTATTCCGATTGGCTTAATTCAGGATATAACTCTGATATGGAGTGGATGAAAAAAAATGTTGATAAAAGGAAAGATGTGAGTTTGATTCAAGAAGACACCCAATCCGTAATTGTTCTAACTTATAATTATAATATTGACTTGAAACACAGCTCGGATGAATTTAAAATTTCCCGATATGCTTGGGGAGATGATTACCATAACTATATACCTAAGAAACTTAAACGAATATGCAAAGAATTGAAAGAAATTTATCCTAACGAAGAATTCAAGCATTACATAGACACTGGTCCGATTCTAGAAAAACAATGGGCTGTTCAATCAGGAACTGGTTGGCAAGGTAAAAATAGTTTAATTCTGAATAGAAAATTAGGGTCATACTTTTTCATAGCAGTTATATTTACAACATTGAAGATTGATTCAGATGAATTAGTTAGGGATTATTGTGGTAAATGCACAAAATGTATTGATGCTTGTCCAACAAAAGCTATTGTGGAAGAAAAGGTTGTTGATTCCAATAAGTGTATTTCATATTGGACTATAGAATCAAGAGAAGATAGCTTTCCTGATGAAGTATCAAAAAATTTAGATGGTTGGGCATTTGGGTGCGATATATGTCAAGAAGTGTGTCCTTGGAATAATCACAGAGTACCAGTTCAGATAGAAGACTTTGTGTTACCAAGAAATGGTAGAACAAATATTAATCCTGAGTATATCAAATCTATTTCTGAAGAAGAATACAAAGAGATATGTATTAAGAGTCCGCTAAAAAGACCAAAACATAGTGGAATGCTAAGAAATATAAGAGAGATAGGGAGTAACTAATATTTATAGAATATAAACGTCAAAAGAAAAAAAATAAAAATTATTAAGGAGAAATAAAATTGTCAAAACATATTCAAGTAGCAATAATAGGATCAGGTCCAGCTGGACTAACTGCTGCACTTTATGCAAGTAGAGCAAATTTAGATGTAGTTGTATTTGAAGGAATGCAACCAGGTGGTCAATTAACTATTACGACAGATGTAGAAAACTATCCTGGTTTTGTTAATGGAATACAAGGTCCAGAAATGATGGATATTTTAAGAAAACAAGCACAAAGATTCGATGCAAAATCAGTTTATGAGACTGTTAAGGAAGTTGATTTTTCTGAAAAACCATTCAAATTTAAAACTGAAAAAGAATCTTATACTGCCGATGCAGTTATCATCTCAACTGGTGCAACTGCTAAAACATTGGGCATTCCTAGTGAGGAAACATATTGGGGTACAGGTATTTCAGCTTGTGCTACTTGTGATGGTTTCTTTTTCAATGGTGAAAAAAATCTATTTATCATTGGTGGTGGAGACACTGCAATGGAAGAAGCGTTATTCTTAACTAAATTCGGTGAAAAAGTAACAATTGTAAACAGAAGTGAGCAGTATAGGGCTTCAAGAATTATGTTAGAAAGAGCTCAGAATCATCCTAAAATAGAATTTATTGAAAATGTTGTAGTGGATGAGTATATCGGGGAGACAAATGACGGGATTAAGAAATTAACAGGACTAAATCTTAAAAATGTTAATACCGGTGAAATTACTTTCCATAATGGTGGTGGCGCATTTATAGCTATTGGTCATAAACCAAATACTGATATTTTTGAAGGTATCATAGATATGAATGAAGTCGGATATATTAACACTAAAGACAAATCAACTTATACGAATATTGAAGGTGTATTCGCCTGTGGTGATGCACAAGACTACACTTACCGACAAGCAGTAACTGCTGCTGGTACTGGATGTATGGCTGCAATTGATGCAGAAAGATGGTTAGCTGAAAATGAATAATTGAATTTAAAAGCAACTTAAAAAAAAATAGTCAGAATTATTTACTTAGTTCTGACTTTTTTTATGAACGTGGATGATGATTTCTATAGACTTCTTTTATAAATTCTTTGTCAATGTGAGTATAAATTTGAGTTGTTGATATGTCTGAATGACCAAGCATTTCTTGCACAGCTCTCAAATCAGCTCCACCTTCTAACAAGTGAGTAGCAAATGAATGTCTGAAAGTATGAGGGTGTACATTTTTTTCAATTCCTGTGTATTTTACATACTTCTCAATTATTTTCCACAATCCCATTCTACTTAATGGCTTACCTCGTGAGTTTAGAAACAAAGTATCTATTTCAGAGTTGTTTTTCAATAAATTTGATCTCGAATTATTAATATAATTAATGATACTTGTTTTTGCATCACTTCCGATTGGTACCAATCTTTCTTTAGAGCCCTTACCAAAAACTCTAATTATTCCTTCATCAAAGAATATATCCCTTTCTTTTAGACTTAATAGTTCAGAGACTCTAAGTCCAGAAGAGTAGAGAGTACCTAACATTGCTCTATCGCGTTTACCTAAGTCTGTATAAGTATCAATTGCATCTAATATTAAATCTATTTCGTTTACTGTCAAAACTTCAGGAATAGCTCGTTTTGGTTTTGGTAAATCAATTTTGTCAATCTGGTTAGATTCAATAATAGATTTTTGGTTAAGATATTTGAAAAATTCCCTTATAGAAGATAAGTATCTAGCACGAGTTGAATTACTTAATCCAATCTCAAAAAGTTCATTGAAAAATGATTCCAAATTCTTTAGAGTAATATTTCTATAATTATCTATAATATCATCATTTAGATAATAAAGAAGTTTCTCAATATCATTCTTATATGAAGAAATAGTGTTTTCAGATAAACCCTTTTCTAATTCACAATAATAAAGATAGCTTTTTAAGTGCTTTGTCAACGAAAGTGGTAAACTATTTATCTTTGATGTCATAATCAGATTTAATTGATTTTGGTGGCTCTTTATACTGAATTCTTTTGTGACCCATTCCAATTAAATTTTTAACAATATTGAATTTAATTATCTGAAGTTCTTTGACTGAAATCCCCGACTCATCAAATTGCCCATCAGATATTCTCTCTATTATTATCTTCTGAAGAATATCGTCTAACTCCTCACTAGTAAAGTTTCTAATATGTGAAATTGCTTCTGCTGTATCACATATCATAATCAGCGCGGCCTCCCGAGACTTAGGTTTGGGGCCTGGATATCTAAAGTCATCCATGTTGACATCAGCTTTATTTTCAGCATTTTCTAACTCCTTATTATAAAAGTACTGAACTAAAGTTGTGCCATGATGCATTCTTATTACATCAATCATTCTATTAGGTAACTTATACTTAGTTGCTAACTCAACACCATAGTTTACGTGATCTATAATTATTTTAGCACTTTTCTTTGGCGTTAATCTATCATGTTTATTAGATATATCTATCTGATTTTCAACAAAATACTCTGGTTTTTTCATTTTCCCAATATCATGAAATAGGCTACTTACTCTACAATAAACTGGATTAGCACCAATAGCTAATGCCGCTCTTTCCGCTAACATTGCAACATTTAAGCTGTGCTGATAAGTACCAGGGGCAATATCACTCATTTTCTGAAGTAGTTCATGATCCAAATTGTCATATTCTTTTAATTGTAAGTCAGTTGAAAAATTAGAAAATCTTTCTAACAGAAATATACTCCCATATGTAATAAGTGGGGAAAGAATAGAGTTAGCTGATATTAAAATAGTATTGTTCAGTAAATCTTGAAGATTTGATGATCGTTCAAGATAAAATATAACAACAGGCAATATGTAACCAATGAAAATAAAGAATATAGATTTGAACATTTGTGTTCTATTTTGAATATCTCTAACCGTATAGGAAGCAACTGCTCCAGCGAAAAGGTGGATAAATGCAGTTTGGTAATCATTCCCTCTGATACCTGCAACTAATAATGCTAAAACTACCGTAAAGTAAAATGCAGTTCGAGAATCAAAGATAATAGCAATCATCATTGAAAAAGCTGGGATAAAAATCAAATACTCTAACCTAAAGCCAATTGATATTTCTAATGTCAGCCACGATAATAGAGCCGTAATAACAAAAACAATGCATAAAATAATTAGCTGAAAGTTATCGTTAAATATTCTTTTTCTAATATTATAAAGATAGAACACTAAGAGAGATAAGACTAAACCAGCATGCCCTAAGCTACTTAAAAGAATAAAATATATATTTCCTTTATTCTCGTTTGCTTCCAAAGAACTGAAGTATGATTTCAAAAGTCTTACTTGTTTTTCAGTTAATCTGTCATTTTTCTTAACTAAAGTTGTACCTTTTCCAATAATTTCTTCATTTGTTGCAACATTAGTAGCAGCTAACTTTCTTCTTTGGTTTGTCAGGTTACTTGAAAATAGTAAATTAGGTTGAATTAAATTTGCAATTTGCTGTGATATTTCACTATAAATCTCAGGGTTGACTTGATTTCTTAATATTTCTTTTATTTTGTTTTCTGCATTTTCTAAATCATAAACGTTATCTAAGTTTAAAATAGTCTGTTCATTATTACTATTTAGAACAATTATAGAATTAGCTGAGAAATCAGATTTTTCTTTATCTATAACTCCTTTCGAATATAATTTGTTTAATTCATTTTTTGTTGTTGTTTGAATACTTTTGTATTTTTCAGAGTATGTCTGAGCAACTGCTTCGTCCAAATTAAAGTTTTTATAAATAAATAAAGTATCTAATATAGAATTAACATCTTTTTGAATATTACTTAGAATATTCCCTTTTACTTTAAAGTTTGGTAATACTGACGATTGGGCTGTATTAACTTCAGAATTATATTGTGATATGTTCTTTTTCAATGGGAAAGTTCTTTCAGCAACTAAAGATTTATTATTCCATAGTTGCCCTTCTGAAACGCTCTTTCCAAGACCTTTGTAAACATCTGTATCTAAATGATATGTAAAAAATATCGTAGATATAATTAAAGTCAATAATAAAATTAAATACTTAATTAATTTTGAATTTCTTAGATAGGTGTCATTCTCTGAAGAGCGAAACGCATCTTGAATATTTAATTTGTCGTATAAAGTTTGATTTTGATAACTCATGAATCTGTTATATTAATTGTCTGATTAAGTTTAATAATATACAAAAAAAGAATTTATATTATTATTTTGTTTTTTTTAATTAACAAAATAAAACAAAATTGTTTGAATTAATAAAAGAAGATAAAAACTCTAAAGCACGATTAGGTAAAATAACAACTGATCATACTATAATAGAAACCCCAGTATTTATGCCAGTTGGAACAGCAGCAACTGTAAAAGCCGTAGAACAACGAGTATTAAAAACTGAATTTGATTATAATATTATACTCGGAAATACTTATCATCTGTACCTTCGCCCTGGTACTGATGTAATGGATAATTATGGAGGACTACATAAGTTTATGAATTGGGACAGATCAATTCTTACTGACAGTGGTGGTTTTCAGGTATTTTCGTTGCAAGACATTAGGAAAATATCCAAAGAAGGTGTTGAGTTCAAATCTCATATAGACGGCTCAAAACATTACTTTACACCTGATAAAGTGATTGAAATTCAAAAGTCATTGGGTTCTGATATTTGTATGGTATTAGATGAATGTGTAGAGTACCCAGCTGAAAGAGAATATGTAAGAGAATCGATGGAGCTGTCTTTAAAATGGGCAAAAGAATCAAAAAAAGCATTCGAAAGACAAAAGCAAAGATATGACCACAAACAATTCTTATTCGGAATTGGACAAGGTGGAATGGAAAAAGATTTAAGAATCGATTATTGTAATAGAATGTCCGAAATGGATTTTGACGGAAATGCAATAGGTGGGCTAAGTGTAGGGGAGGAGGCAGATATTATGTACGAAATGACAGATATTTGTACTGATAATTTACCTAAGAACAAACCTAGATACTTGATGGGTGTAGGTAAACCGGAGAATATTCTAGAATGTATAGAAAGAGGAATAGATATGTTCGATTGTGTTTTGCCTACTAGAAATGCAAGAAATGGACAATTATTTACAACAACTGGAGTTGTTAATATTAGAAATGCTAAATATGAAGGATTAGATGAAGAGATTGATTCTGGTTTAACTGCTCATGTTAGTAATTCATATTCTAAAGGTTACTTAAGACATTTAATTAAGACAAATGAAATTTTAGGTAATATTATTGCGTCTCAGCATAATTTGGCATTCTACAAATGGTTAATTGAGAAATCTAAAGAAGAAATACAAGCAGATAATTTTACAAATTGGAAAAATAATTTTATCAATAATTACTATAGTTAGACTGAAAATGTTAATTTTGTTTTTTATATTTAACTTGAAAGGAATAAAATGTTATCTTTATTTTTAGCAGCAGCACCAAATGGTGGTGGAGGCGGAGGCTCAATGTGGTCTATGCTTATATTTTTTGGGGCAATGTTTGCCATTATGTATTTCTTGATGATTCGACCACAAAAGAAAAAGCAACAAGAACACAAACAAATGATAGAAGGAATTAAGAAAGGGGACAAAGTAGTAACTTCTACTGGAATTCATGGGACTGTTTCTGAAGTTACCGAAGATACATTTTTAGTTCAAATTGCTGATAATGTAAAAGTTAAATTTGAGAAAGCAGCAGTTTCTTCTAAAAAATAGTAAAAGTACAATTTTTCAATAGGTCTTTCATCTATACATTATTAGGTGAAAGATTTTTTATAATAGTATGATGAGATATTAAATGGATTCAATTGAAAGCGCTCTAAAAGATTTAGCAGCTGGAAAAATGATAGTTGTTATGGACGATGAAGACAGAGAAAACGAAGGTGATTTGATTTGCTCTGCCGAACTGTGTACCCCAGAGACTGTTAATTTTATGTCGAGCAAAGGTAAGGGGCTTGTTTGTGTATCTATAACTCCAGAAAGGGCAAAAGAATTAGAACTTGAAGTAATGGTAAAAGATAATTCTGCGCTTCATGAAACAAAGTTTACTGTTTCAGTAGATTATGTTCATAATACTACTACTGGTATTTCTGCTGAAGACAGAGCATTTACTATTCGAGCATTAGCAAACAAAGACACTAAACCTTCTGACTTGGGAAGACCTGGCCATATATTCCCACTTATTTCTCAGCCAGGCGGAGTTTTAAGAAGGGCTGGACACACTGAAGCAACTGTTGATCTTATGAGACTTGCTGGCTTAAAACCAGTTGGTGTTCTATGTGAAGTAATTAATGAAGATGGCACTATGGCCAGAAAGCCAGATTTGGAAGTATTTGCTGAAAAGCATGATATGAAAATTATCACTGTCAAAGATTTGATTGCTTATAGATTTCAGAAAGATTCTTTAGTCAAAGATATTGCCACTGCAAAAATACCTTCAGAGTTTGGTGATTTTAAAATTCACGTTTATGAAAACCTTTCTGATGGTAAAGAACATCTTGCTATAGTTAAGGGTGAATGGAACGAAGATGAGGCAATACCAGTTAGAGTTCATTCGGAATGTATTACTGGAGATGTATTTGGGTCTTATCGTTGCGATTGTGGTCCACAATTAGAACAATCTCTAAGAAGTATAGAAGAAAATGGCAAAGGTGTAGTCATTTATATGCGACAAGAGGGCAGGGGTATTGGTTTGATTAATAAAATCAAAGCTTATGCACTTCAAGAGCAAGGTATGGACACAGTTGAAGCAAACGAACATCTTGGATTCAAACCTGATGCACGTGATTATGGGATTGGTGCTCAAATACTTTATTCACTTGGTGTTAGAAAAATGATATTAATGACCAATAACCCAAAGAAAAGAGTTGGTCTTAAGAGCTATGGTCTAGAGATTGTGGATACAATGCCAATAGAAATTGATGCTAATGAGCACAATGAATATTATTTAAAAACTAAGAAAGATAAACTTGGGCATTTGCTCAAAAACATGTAATAAAGAGGATATTTATATGTCAAGCAAAAACTATATGACGAAAGAAAAGTATAAGGAAATGGAAGAGCAATTGAAAGAAATGCAAACGAAAGGCAGAAGAGAAATTGCTCAGAAAATTGGTGACGCTCGTTCACATGGTGACTTATCTGAAAATGCCGACTATGATGCTGCAAAAGAGGAACAAGGACTGTTTGAAATGAAAATTGCTAAAATGAGTCAACTCCTTTCAAATGCAGAAATCATTGACCCATCTGAATTTCCTGATGATAAGGTATATATACTTTCTTATGTAGAAGTTCTGAACAAAAAATTTAATAAAAAAATGACTCTTCAGCTAGTTAGTGCTGCAGAAGCTGATTATGAAAAGAATAAAATTTCAATTACTTCACCCTTAGGGCAAGCACTAATGGGGAAACAAATTGGTGACATAGCAGAAATGAATGCACCAGCTGGCACAATCCAATACGAAATACTAGATATTTCAAAACCCCAATAAATTTTAAAAGAATATTAAACTTTTCTTTATTATTTGTGTCTAATTAGTATATTGACATTTAATTTGAATTGATTCTATGGAATTATCAAAATTGCTATACGACACAGACGCAGAAATAATAGAAGAATATTGTAATTCTATGAGCAATAGAGCTGCTAATGCTTTCGTAAGAAAGTACAGCTCTTTTGTTTATTTTACTGCACTGAGATATACTAAAAATGAATACGATGCAGAAGATATATCGCAAGAAGTATTCGTTAAAGCACTAACAAATTTACATAAGTTCAATAGAAAAAGTACATTAAAAACATGGCTTTACTCTATTACAGCTAATTATTGTAAAAATTTTCTCAGAAAAAAGAAAATCAAAACTTTCCTAAGAATTGATTCTAAAGATAATAATCTAGATATCTTAGATGATTATAATGCCAATCCTTATCATCAATTAGTAAATTCAGAAGAAGAAAAACAATTAATTGATGAAATAGACAAATTACCTTTGAAACAACGTGAAGTCTTTTATTTAAGATATTACGAGGATTTATCTTATAAAGAAATATCTAAAATAACAGGCACCTCAGTTGGTGGACTTAAAGCAAATTATTATCACGCAGTTAATAAAGTCACTTTAGCAATAAAAAATTTGGAGTCAAAATGAAACAGTTGAATTATGAGGAAATGAAAGAATTACTAAGTGATTATTCATTTGGTAAGTTGACTCCTAATGAAATGTTATTATTTGAGGAAAGTATAGACAAGTATCCAGAGTTAAAAAATGAGGTTATTGAAATTAGAAGTGCTTTTTCTAGTTTGAATAAAGAACAAATCAAAAAACGAATTGATAGAAAGACTGTTAACCTTAGTTACAAAGTAAACCAGAATAAATATTCCAAACAAAGAAATAAAAACCTTTGGTTTTCAATTATAAAATATTCTATTCCAGTCTTGTTGTTAGGATTTACTTATATGTTTGTTCAACAAAATCAAGAATACAATCCTAGTGAAAATAACAAGATTTTAGAATCGACTGAATTAGTTTCTGAAATAGATTTCAATATAATTATTGGCGATAATGATAATATCAACTTACTAAATGAAGCTTCACAAATAAATATTATTGAAGTTAATGATGGTTTATTAAAAACAAATAGTGTAGAAGTTGATGAGCTGAGTCTATTAGAAAGTATGACAGAAAGTGAATTTAATGAATTATTAGATGAGATAAGTGATGAAAAAATTAGCCTTTAGTATTTTTGTGTTTATTTTGTTTAGTTTATTAGCAATTTCAAAACCCTTGAAAATGAATGAAAGATTGAACACTATTAAAAAAGTTAAATTAATTGAGTTTATGGAGTTAGAAGAATCAAAGTCAAGTAAACTGTTAGCAATTTTTGACCAATACGATAAGAAAGAGATTGAACTTCACGAAGAGTTAAAAAAATTGAGTAAACTAATAGCAGATTCTTATGAAGATTATTCCAACGAAGATTATAAAAAAGTAAATAATTCTTTAATTAATTTACATAAACAGATAGGTGATTTGAAAGTTGATAAATCTAATGAAATCAGAAAATTACTTACTGAAAAGGAGTTTACTAAGCTTAGTTTATTTGAATATAAATTTGTAAAAGAATTAAGAAAACGTTTAATTAAAAGAAAATTAGATAAAAGAAACAAAGAATAAAAATTGAATTATAAGTACCCATTACTTAAGGCAATAATCTTACTACCTTTCGGGTATTTAATTAATAATATTTTTGATCTATCTTCACTCCAACTAGCAATTGCTGCACTTACAGTTGTGCTAATCTTAATATTCAAGTTACCTAAAGTAATAAAATATATGTCTATATTATTGTTTGCTGGTATCTATATTAGTTTTCAGCATAATTTGTATTCAATTGAAGAATTTGAAGATAAAATCTCAGTGACTTTCGATGGAACTTTAAAAGGAGAAGTAATTGAAGTTATTTCTAATAGAGAAAAATATGTCAAGGTGTTAGCATCAGTTAGTATTATGTCATATTCATTAAAAAAAGATTATAATACTAATGTTATTCTAACAATCTTTAAATCTGGTAGTGAATTTGAACTAAAACCTGGGTATGAGATAAGGGCTAACTCAAGCTTAAGGACACCTAACATTAAATCTTTACCGGGTGATTTTAATGAGTCTTCTTATCTCAAAGCAAATAAAGCACATTTTTTCGCTTATTGTAATCGTACTAATTTCTCTTATATAGAAAGATATAACTACAGCACTTATATTTATGAGTTTAAAACTTTTATAAAAGAGTTAATAAACAGAAATTTACCCAATGAGGCACATAAAGGACTCTTGATTGCTTTGGCTACTGGTGATAAAACTGACATTGATTATAATACACGTGAGCTGTTTTCTAAAACTGGAACTGCTCATGTACTTGCTATCAGTGGCTTACACGTTGGACTAATTGCCGGATTTTTTTATATATTAACTGGTTTTATTAGAAATAGAACTTTTAAACTACTGACATTTCTTTGTATGATTTGGCTTTTTATTTTATTAACTGGTGCTTCTGCATCAGGAGTTAGGGCTGGATTTATGCTTTCACTTTTCTTTATAATGAAGTATTTCGATAGAATTCCTAATATTATTAATATTGCTTTGGCAACCTTTGTCGTTTCTATTCTGCTAAATCCGATGTTATTGTATTCAATTAGCTTCCAATTGTCTTATACCGCTATCTTTGGTATAATCTTTTTATATAAGCCAATATTTAGCAATCTGAAATCATTATTCGGCAACACAAAATACAAAATAATCAGATTTATTTGTTCTTCAGTGGCTATCTCTTTTGCAGCAACTATTCCTACTTCATTATTTACTGCGTATTATTTTAATGTATTCTCAGTCCTTTATCCAATTGCTAATATATTTATTATACCAATTGTTTCATTGGCAACAGCATTTAACTTTATATTTATATTATTAGACTTATTGTATATTCCATTTGCAATAGAATACTTAGATGCTTCATACTATCTGATTCAACTTTCTGTAATAGTAAATCAATTCCTAATAAACTTCGATCTAAATTTAGTTAGTAGGGGAGTGAACCTAATTTATTTATCAACTATTACTTCCATAATATTAATAGTAATTTTTATAGCCCGAAACCGTACTAAATTTGTACTTAAATCTATAATTGGTTTCAGTTTAATTACATTTCTTTTATTTTCTGATATGATGATATATAAGAAAAGAAAAATAGAAATAATACCAAGAGAGCAATTTACTGCATTAATCATAAATGAAGAAAAGAAAAAAACTGTACTAATTGCCGATAGAAAAGATTATGATTTCATTCAATATGATAGAGTCTTAATTGATTATTTATTAAAAGATTCGTCAAAATTACATTTATTAAAAACCAGTGATGCTTCAATATTAATTCACGATAATATAAAGCAATATGATTTTGTTACTTCTGAATTTGTATCAAAATTCTTTATAGATAGTGTATCCAAGTCATTAAATATCAGACCAATATATAAAATAGTAGATAATAGTCATGGATATAATTAAAGAAAATTTTTTTCCTAAAAATGTAATAGCTGGTTTAGCAACAGGCAACTCTGAAAACAATGGGAATTTGTCATTCTATAAGACTGATTTCTATAATAAAGATGATGTTATAAATGCAAGAAATCGTTTTGAAAGCTATATTATCTCTAAAAATAGCAAGAATATAGAGTTTGTATATCAGAATCAAAAGCATACTGATATAGTTCGTTATGTTAATACAAACAATACGAATAGCAAAGATATAAGTGATGCAATGATTACAGATTGTAAAAACATAATTTTGAATATATCAGTTGCTGATTGCGCTGCAGTACTAATTTATGATAGTAATAAACTCGTAGTTGCCGCTATTCATTCAGGTTGGCGTGGTACTAAACAGAATATAATTAGCAAAACAATAGCCATTTTAATTGATACTTATAAATGCAATTCTAATGATATACAAGCCATGATAATGCCATCTGCTTCAATAGAAAACTATGAAGTAGGCAAAGAATTTTGTGATTACTTTCCTAATTCTACTGTGAATACAAATGGTAAATTCTATTTTGATAACAAAAAAGAAATAACAATGCAATTATTAGATTGCAATATTTCTGAATCAAATATTGTTATTAGCAATGAGTGCAGTATAAAAAATAACAGATTTCATTCATTCAGAAGAGATGGCTCTAAATCAGGTAGAATGAATGCGTTCATCGGGATTATAGATTAACGAACATAACAACAAATACGCACATAATCTATATTATGTAAACTAACGTATGTTGAGTTTAAGGGAACAGTCCCCTTTTAATCTGAACTTTAGTCCATAATATTACATTTTTTAGCACTAATGAAGCTGTTACTCCAAGTATATCTGCTATTAAATCATACAACTCTGCAGATCTACCTTTTACAAAATACTGATGAATCTCATCAGAAAGTCCAAATAACGATCCAATCATTATTACAATCAAGTATAACTTTCGCTTATTATAATTATCTGATGTTATAAGAGCTAATTGTATAGTAATTCCATAAATCAGATATGCAAAGAAATGTAAAATCTTATCTTCTAAATAAAAAGTCCCATTGAGGTATTCTATTGTTTCTTGATGAGAAACATATATTATTGACATGGAAGCTAAAAGCCATGGTAAATAAAACATATACTTATTCATTACTTTATACATTGTATTGCCTTATAAATATCTGAAGCTATTAAGTTATTTTTTGATTCTAATGCTATTTGAGCAGACTCATTATGAATAAACGCAGCATTAGCTATATTTTCACTTTTTTTATCAAAGACATTGTAGTTTATATATGCACCTAATATTCCACTAAGAACATCACCTGAACCAGCGGTCGCCATTTCTGGTATTCCATTTGTAACAAATACTACATCTTCCCCATTTGAAATTACTGTAGTAGGTCCTTTAAGTAAGATATTTAAATTCATCCTTTTAGCTGTCTCTCTAACGTAAGATGGGATATCTTTGAGTATTGTTTTGGTATCCACACCAATTATTCTTGCAAATTCTACTATGTGTGGTGTTAGTGTAATATTATGACTATAAGTTTTGTTAATATCAATATAGTTTAGAGCATCAGCATCAATTATTAAGCTTGTGTGAGTATATTTTTCTATCACTTTATAAACTAATTCCTCTGATTTAGTATTTTTTCCTAATCCTGGACCAATAACTACACTATCTACTTTATTAATATAGTCATAATTGCCATTGAAAATATTGTCAAAACTTTTCTCCTCAATACAAATAACTTCTGAGTAAAGGTTAATGTCCTTTTTGGGAGTAAATAAGTAAACTAAACCAGCCCCGGAACTAATTGCAGAGTTAGCTGTTAAACAAGCTGCTCCTGGCATTTCATTACTACCGGCTATGATCAAGACTTTACCGTAATCAAACTTTGAACTGTTGTTAGATTTCTTTAATAATACTCTATTAGTAAATAACTTATAAGTTGATTGTGATTGGATTAACTTAGAATTTATACCCAAGTCTGCTACAAATATTTTACCACAATAATCTTTTCCATCATTTAGGAGCATACCAGTTTTATAGGAGTACATTGTAATTGTATAATCAGATTTAAAGCACTTGCCATTTTCAACTATACCATTTTCAGGGTTGATTCCTGTTGGCAAGTCTATTGCAATCCTTATTGAGTCGGTTGAATTAATCTTCTGCATTAATTTACACAGCTTTTCATTCAAGTACCCATTACTTCCAATTCCAAGAATTGAATCAATAATAACATCATAGTCATCAAATATTATTATATCTAAATCTACTTCATTAACTTCTAAGTTAGTTAAAATGTTATAATTAATATTTGCTGAATTGTTAAGTTTTGCCTTATCACCAACTATTGCAAAATTTATATCATGTTCATTGTTGAGATGTCGCGCTAATGCTAATCCATCCCCTCCATTATTTCCAGTCCCACAGACAACCAACACACTAGAATTCTTTGGAATTATACCATCTATATAGGCTTTGCAACTTAATGCAGCACCCTCCATTAATTTTTCTTCGGATATACCAACCACATTAATTAAATGTTCATCTAAGTTATACATTTCTTTGGGTTTTAAAACTGGGAACATTAAGTTTTTTCTATTTTTATGATTAACTGAATATAATTTAGAAATTATAGTGTATATAATGAAACTTATTCAACAATGTATTCGTTATGCTTGATATATAAATCATAATATTTATAAGAATGGAACAAACTTTAAAAGTAAACATAAAAGAACGCGATAATTATGTAATTTTTTACTTAATTGGGCAGTTAGATGCACATAGTGCTCCACATTTAGAAACTGAGATATCAACCGTATTGAAAGATAAAAAGAATATTTTAGTTTTCAATCTCTCAAACTTAGAGTATATAAGCAGTGCTGGTTTGGGGGTATTTATGTCTTTTATACAAGATTTACGTGAAAAGAATGGGGACATAATATTCTCTGAGTTGAATAGCAGAGTATTGAATGTAATGAATTTACTTGGCTTCAACCATATTTTTAAAATTTATGATACAGAGTCCGAAGCAGTTAAACAGTTAGCAATATGATCATGACTAAAGTTAATTCCAAAAATATAACTTCCATAAAAATCAATTCTGATACGAAGAATTTAAAGAAAGTCAGAAACTTTATTAGACAAAATTCCCTCGAAAATGGGTTTGAAGAAAAAAGTGCTGATGAAATTGTTATTGCTGTCGATGAAGCTTGTACTAATATTATAAAGCACGGTCTTAATTACAATGAAAATGAGAAATTAGAAATCAAAGTCTATATAGAATCCAATTACTTTGCTATTGACATAGTAGATAATTCTCCATCATTTGACCTAAGAGACTTTAAAAATATAGAGTTAGATTCACATCTCAGTGAGTATAAAAATAACGGTTTAGGCATATTTATGATAAAATCTTACGTTGATCTTATTGAATATAAAAGATATGAGAACGGTTCAGTAAAGAACACTTTGACACTGAAAAAACACTTACCCACTTAGAATACCTAATACACCTATTGTTAAAATATCATTTAGTATATTTGAATAAATTAAAAATCAAAATCTCAAGTTTTAATGGTAGCACTCAGATATACAATAATGTTGCTTTGCATAATACTCCCGATAGTGTATGCATTTAGAATAGGAATTGCGGAAAAGAGAACAAATTCTTTCATAATCATCTTGTTCTCTCTAATGACCTTTTCATTAGTAATGACTATTTCCCCCCCTATTGCAGGGAATTTTTCCGACTCAAGACGTTTGTCATCTACTGAATCATTCAGGAATGTTGAAGTCTTATTTAAAGTACAATCTTTAAATCTTAACAATGTTGAATTAACGGCAATTCCTGAAGAAGCATTTCACTTTACAGACAGCCAAAAAACTACGAATAATACTCATATTATATATATCGAAAATGACCTAGATTTATCTGATGTAATTAAGGGGGATATAATAGTTGGTGAAATCGTATATAATGCAGAAAGTAGTAGTTATAATCTTACAAAACTAATTTCTGTAAACCCGTTGATTACTTATCCATTTATTGAAGCTCTTAAACACAGAATAAAAAATTTAAACCTTCATGTACCCCTACATTGGACATCTTTTATTGCGTACTTAGTATCCCTCATATTTTCGATTAAATTTTTGCGTAATGGTAATTATGAGAACGATATAGTTGCCAGTTCAGCAATTAAAATTGGGTTAATATTTACAATACTTGGAACAGTTACAGGTATGATATGGGCAAAGTTTAATTGGGGTGCTTACTGGAATTGGGATCCAAGACAAACTACTATATTAGTAGTTATGTTGATATACTTCGCATACTTTGGACTTAGGAACTCAATTGATAGCCCAGAAAAGAAAGCAAAACTAAGTGCAGTTTATTCGATTATAAGTTTCATTTCTGTACCTGTACTTATGTTTATTATTCCTAGACTTTTACCCAGTTTACACCCAGGTGGTGATAATGATGGTACTACTGGACCAGTGATTAGTACACAAGCAGACATGGTTGATTCAAGTTTGGCATTTATTTTTTATATATCCATAGCTGCATTTATTTTATTATATTTTTGGCTTCTTAGCTTAGATGCAAGAGGTAAATTAGTAGAGAAAAATCTGAGAGAAAATAATGTATAATTTTTTAAATGATAATTCAATATACGTCGTCCTGATTATTGCTTTAATTAATTGGTTAGGTCTGTTTTTATACCTTAACAAAAATGAAAAAAAGCTAAACAAATTAGAAAAAATTTTAAATTTAAAAAGCATAAATAGTAAAGGGAAAAATGAATAAAAAATATATCATAGGTTCTGTGGTAATTTTAGCATTTGTTGTAATCGCACTGTTTTCCTTCAGTGATTCAACAACTAAATATGTTACAGTAGCAGAAGCAAAAGAAAGTAACGAGACTGTTCAACTCAGTGGGAGTTGGCTTAAAGGGGAAACTACCGACTATGACGCAGAAACTAATATATTTGAATTTCACATTCAAGATGAGAAAGGTAATAAAATTAGAGTCTTACACGATGGCGTAAAGCCTAATAACTTTGAGATTGCTAATATGGTTGTTGTAAAAGGTCATTATGATGGTAACGCATTCAAGTCAAATCAATTATTAACAAAATGCCCGTCCAAATACGAAGGAACGGCAGAAGAACTAAAAGGCCATTAGATGACTGGACAAATTTTAATTTATGTAGCTTTTGGGCTAAGTTTAATCTCTGGATTATTTTATCTATTATCTAAGGATAATGATAAATATATTTCAATTGGTCGTTGGGCATACTATGGGATGACTGGTACAATGTTAGCAATTTCTATGTATTTGCTATCCAATATACTTTCCCACAATTTCCAGATGACTTATGTATGGGAATATTCTTCGGAATCATTACCGCTCAACTTACTTATATCGACATTTTATGCAGGGCAGCAAGGTTCCTTCCTTCTATGGGGGCTTATGCTTACACTGATAGGGTTCTTCCTAATACCTTATTTAAAAGAACGAAAGTATGAATATGTTACAATGAGCATATTCGTTTTTGTAATCTCTTTTATACTTTTAATTCTTATATTTAAGAGCCCTTTTGAATATGTTTGGGAAACTTACGCTGACCAAGGTGTCGAAGTAGGGTTTATGCCAGAAGAAGGACGTGGTCTTAATCCTGTATTGCAGAATTATTGGATTAACATACACCCCCCTATTCTCTTCTTGGGTTATTCTTTGATGACTATCCCTTATATATTTGCAGTTTCAGGATTATTCAAAAAAGATCACAAACGCTGGATAAAGTTAGCATTGCCTTGGACCTTATTTGGGTCTGGAGTATTAGGTTTAGGACTAATGCTCGGTGGACTATGGGCTTATGAAACACTAGGCTGGGGTGGTTTTTGGGCATGGGATCCTGTAGAAAATTCATCCCTAATACCGTGGTTGACTTCAGTAACATTAGTTCACACCATGTATATTCACAACAGAACTGGTGGATTGATTAAAACAAACTATGTATTAGCATTTTTCACTTTCCTATTTGTGCTTTATGCAACTTTTTTAACAAGAAGTGGGGTTTTAGGTGACACATCCGTCCATTCATTTGTATCACCAGGACCAGTAGTATATAAGTTGTTACTCGTATTTATGGCTATATTCTTCGTTCTTGCCATTATAGCTTTATTTATTAGACTAAATAAAATTAAAAGTAACAACATCAATTTTGAGATTAGTTCGAAAGAATTCATTGTTTCTTTGGGCGTTATCGCTCTAATTTTAATTACTTTCATAGTGTTTTTTGGAACTAGTTGGCCAATAATTGCCGAAATAATTGGAGCAACTAAATCTACAGTTGAGATTAAGTGGTACAATCAGTTGAATCTTCCACTGGCCATATTAATGCTGATATTTAGTAGTACAGCATTATATTTCAGTTGGAAAAGAACCGATTTGTCGACTGTTTCCAAAAGAATTGGAATTGCTGCAGTCGCTGGAGTAATACTGATGGTTATTTCCGCATTCTTGGGGGTTAAAAATATAGTCTATTTGATTTTAGTATTTTCTGTAGGATTTGCATTATTTGCAAACTCAGAATTTATAATTCAGAACTTCAGAAAAAACACTAAATTAACTGGTGGATATTTTTCTCATATCGGGTTAGCTTTACTATTACTTGGAGCTTTAGCTTCAGGGGCATATTCAGAATCAAAACAGTTCTCAATGAGAAATGGTCAGTATGCAGAATTCAAAGAATATAAAATAGTATTCAATGGTAAACAAAGAGTCGAATTAGAAAAAAGAGACAGAGAGAAATATGAGTACAATTTAGACGTAATAAAAGGAAACGATACTACTAGAATTCATCCTGTGGCTTTTTGGAGTGATTTCAATGATATGGAAACCCCTTTCTTTGAACCAGGTGTAAAAGTAACTCCTATTGAGGATATTTATGTAGCCATGTCACTAACACCTTATTATGAAGTGAAACCAGTAGCTCTAAAGAAGCAGATGTCATCTCCAGTTAGTTTAGATACAACTTATAACTTAAAGATGTTAGACTTCTTAATGTTAGATATGCAAAAAGGAGCAATGGACTCTGATGGTAAACCTAAAGAATCGATGGAAATTGGTATCTTAGCTAGAATAAGTAATGATAAAGGGTTTATTACTGAAGATACATTATTTGCAAGAATGAATATGAAGACAATGACAAATGAGCCAGTTTGGTATGATTTGGATACAACGAACATACAAATTGGATTTATGCAAATAATGCCCGACAAAGAAGATTTGAGTAATTCTGGTGCTTTATTTATGTTTAAAGAAAAAGAAGGCGAACTTTCTATGCCAGAAGAAATGCTAATAGTTGAAATATCAGATAAGCCACTAATCATGTTAGTTTGGATTGGAACAATTTTCTTAGTTGGAGGTTTCTTTATTTCAATGGTTAAATATATGAAACCTAGGAATATAAAGAAAATATCTAAACCAGCTTTAGACGAAGTTTAGATATGTCGATTGGTAAATTAATTACACTTAATTCCCAATCTGACACTTATAGTATATCTTAATAGAAATTATTACGTACTATAATTAACTTAAATTATATTAAAAAAAGGAATAATAATGAAAAAAATAATAATCACTTCTGTTTCAATACTTGCAGTACTTTCTGTTTTCTACTTTATGTCAACAGATTTGACTTCAGCAGAAAATAATGATCAAGTATTCAAGGTTTCTTCAGTTGACAAAGCTGTAAAGAGCAAATTAATTGACTTTACTTATGATGATAATGGCAGTAAAAAAACATTCTCAGATTTAGCTGATGGCAAAGTTGTATTCTTAAATTTTTGGGGAACTTGGTGTCCCCCATGTCGAGGCGAAATTCCTGATATCATAAAAATGCAAAAAGATTTGGAAGGAAAAGACATTATAATTGCAGGTGTAGCACTTGAAAGACCTTCTACAAATGACAAATTGACAAGAGTAAGTAATTTTCATAAGAAAAATAAGATGAATTATATTAATTTTGTTGATGAAGATAATTTACTCAACAAAGCTTATGGTCCAATGCGTTTTGTTCCTACAACTCTAATTATTGATAGAAATGGAGATGTTGTAGAAGTAATACAAGGTGCTCGTTCTTATGAGCAATTCATGAAATCTGTAAAAAAAGCACTTTAATTTTAAAAAATACTTTGGATTCTAAATAAATCCTGTTATTTTTGTAATCGTTTTTGCGCCGGTAGCTCAGCTGGATAGAGCAACAGCCTTCTAAGCTGTAGGTCATAGGTTCGAATCCTATTCGGCGTACTTATAAAAATTGGTCAAGAGTTAAGCAACTGGATTAGACTGAATTCCGTCAGGTCAGAAATGAAGCAGCGGTAAGTTTTTTGAAAGTGTGTTTAATTTCTTGGCCTTTTTTTTATTATTTATCGTATATTTGTTTCTATGAATAAGAAAATTTTAATCAATTCTACTATTAATGAAGTCAGAATTGCAATAACTGAAGACAACAAACTCGCTGAATACTTTATCGATTTACCAGACAAAGAAAAATTGTTAGGTAACATCTATTTAGGTAAAGTAAACAGAATAGTTCAAGGTCTCAATGCTGCATTTATCAGTATTGGTAAAAAACATGATGCTTTTTTACATTTCTCTGATGTTGATGAGTCACTAGAAAGTGAAGTTGAGATTGAGGATGAAGAAGATGTTGAAGAAGAAGATGAAACTGAAAAACTTTCCAAAGCTGTAGATAAATCTAAAAAGTCTGAAGAACAAATATCAACAGATGTTGCACTAAGAAAAACTAATGCAATCAAAAAGAATATTACTTCTGAAGCTACTTTTTCGACAAAGAGCTCTGGTGATATTCAGATTAACTTAGAAGAAGGGCAAGACATACTTGTTCAGGTTACTCGTGAAGCTTATGGAACCAAAGGAGTAAAAGTAACCTCTAAAGTTTCTCTACCAGGTAGAAATGTTGTTTTTCTTCCGTTTGAAAACTGGATTGGAGTCTCAAAAAAAATCCGGTCGCATAAGGAAAGATCTAGACTAAGAAAGCTTGCACGTAAAACCTTACCAAAAGGTTCTGGGTGTATTATTAGAACTGCCGCCCACGGTAAATCTGATTCTGAATTGAAAGACGATTGGGACAGCTTGATAACTACCTGGAATGAAATTGAAGCAAAAGTAGAGAAATCTACCCCACCTACTTTAGTTTATCAAGACATGCATCTGACTTCTAGCATCATTAGAGATTTATTTACTAAAGATATCAATGAAGTACTTATTGATTCTAAAAAGCTTCACACAGAAATTGTGGGTTATCTGAAGAAGAAGAGCCCTGCATTACTCGATAAAGTTACTTACTACAAAGGCAAACAGTCTCTATTTGATTGTTATGGAATAGAAAAAGACATTGCACATACTTTCCAAAGAACCGTAAGATTAAAATCAGGAGCTTCATTTGTAATTGATCAAACTGAAGCCATGATAGTAATAGATATAAATTCTGGCAGGTCAGTTGAAAAAGATCAAGAAGGTACGGCTTTCAGAACTAATATGGAAGTGCTGAAGGAGATTGCAAGACATTTAAGACTCAGAGATTTAGCTGGGATTATTCTCATAGATTTTATTGACATGAAAAACCCTTCCAATAGAAAGAAGGTTTATCATGCTATGAGTAATGAATTAACTAAAGATAGAGCAAAAACCACTATCTATCCGTTGACTAAGCTTTGTTTATTACAAATAACTAGACAGAGAATCAATCAAAATATTAGCGAAAAGATATCAGACCTCTGCCCCACTTGTCTAGGTACAGGTAAAATAACAAGTAAAAGTGTATTACTCAACCAAATTGAAAGATGGCTAAGGAATTTTAGAGCAAAAACTAATGAATTTAGGTTAGAATTAGTAGTGCATCCAGATATTGCTGACTATATGACTAGTGGAACTTTATCTCGATTATCAAAGTTGATGATAAAATACTTCGTTAAAATTTCTATCAAACAAGCTGATAGTATGAGTATTAATCAATTCAAATTCAATTCTATGAAACAGCAAACAGATATAACTTCGGAATATTTGAATGGAAAAAAATAGATCTATAAGTATATTAGGTTCTACTGGCTCTATTGGAACACAAACACTTGAAGTAGTTTCTGAATCTGAATCAATAGAAATTGACTTTCTAACAACCAATGGTAACATTGAACTATTAGAATCACAATGCCATAAATTTAATCCAAATATTGGTGTTGTAATTTGTGATGAATCAAAATATTTTGAATTTAGGAAAAATACTTCCTATAAAGGGGAAGTTCTATTTGGTTCAGACGGGCTTGATAAATTAACTAGTAACGAAACCACAGATTTAATAGTGTCCTCTTTAGTTGGGTTTTCTGGGGTAATACCTACATTAAACGCAATCAAAAATGGCATTGACATTGGTCTTGCAAACAAAGAAACATTAGTCGCTGCTGGAAAAGTTATTACAGAAGCAGCCAAAAGGAACAATGTCAACATCTTCCCTATCGATAGCGAACATAGTGCTATACAACAATGCCTGACTGGAGAGAATATAAATGAAGTCAATAAAATAATATTAACTGCAAGCGGTGGTCCTTTTCTAAATTTATCTCTAGAAAAATTTGATTCTATAACTTTAAAAGATGCATTAAATCATCCAAATTGGGAAATGGGAAGTAAGATTACAATTGACTCTGCTACTCTTATGAACAAAGGATTAGAAGTTATTGAAGCTTATTGGCTATTTGGAATAGATTCTAAAGATATTGAAGTTGTAATACACCCACAAAGTATAATTCACTCAATGGTAGAGTTCAATGATACTTCAGTAAAAGCACAATTAGGACTTCCTGATATGAAGGTGCCAATTGCTTATGCACTAAACTTCCCTGAACACAAACCATACAGTTACGAAAGATTAAATTTAGCTAAGATTTCTAAACTTACTTTCTTTGAGCCTGATTACGATAAATTCACAAACCTTGGTTTGGCATTCAAATCAATCGAAAGTGGGGGGACTTCAAGTGCAGTGCTCAATGCTATTAATGAAATAACTGTTGATTCATTTCTAAAAGAAAAAATTAGTTTCAAAGATATTTCAATAATTAATAGTTATATGTTAGATAAAATTGAAATAGTAGATAATCCGTCATTAGATGAAATAATAAATGCCGACAATGAGGCAAGAATTAGAACCACTGAATATATAAACCAATTTTAATTACATGGAATTTTTTAATAGTCTATTTTACTTTATTATAGTACTTGGTGTACTTGTATTTATACATGAATTAGGTCATTTTTTAGCTGCTAGGTTAACCGGAATGCGTGCAGAAATATTTTCTGTAGGTATGGGTAAAAGACTAATTGGTTGGAATAGAATTACTGGTTTCACTACTGGAAATTTACCAAAAGATTGGGATGGTGAGGATCATACTGATTACCGGTTATCTTTACTGCCAATTGGTGGGTATGTAAAGATATCGGGTATGGTTGATGAAGGAATGGACAATGATTTAATTGAAACAGACCCAAAACCTTATGAATTTAGATCAAAAGGTGCATTGAAAAAAGCTTTTGTACTTAGTGCTGGAGTTATCATGAATTTTCTTCTTGCAGTGGGTATTTTTTCATGGTTAACTTTTTCAAATGGAGAATCTAACCTAAAAACTAATGAGATTGGCTATGTTACGGATAACACTTTAGCTTCAGAAATTGGTTTGCAATCTGGTGACAAAGTATTATCAATCAATAATAATGATGTTAATAATTGGTCAGATTTGATTGATAACCTAATGATTAATGATTTAGGAAAAGATAAGAAAGTAACAGTCCTTAGAAATGGAAACCAAGCAACATTAACTGCCAGTAATAAAGAACTGTTAGAAACATTAACTAACAAAGAAGGTTTAGGAATTAGCCCTAAAGGCAATAAAGTAGTACTAAGTGAAATACTAACATTAGAGCCAGCGGGCGAAGCAGGTTTAGCTGTTGGAGACACTGTTATAAATGCGGCAGGTAAAGATATTTATTCTGTCAAACAATTTATCAGTATAGTTCAAACTAATAAGAATCAAACTTTTAAAATTGATTTGAATCGGAAATCTGGATTAGAAACCGTAGAAATTACTCCTAATGAAAATGGTAAAATTGGTGCTGGGCTTTATGAGATTAGCACTGGTGAGTTTGAAACAGTTACTTTTGGTTTTGGTGAATCCCTCGTATTAGGATTTGATAAAACAATACAATACATTGATTTAATAATAACAAGTATTAGTCAAATTTTCAAAGGGAATATAGCTTTCGAGAGTGCTGTTGGTGGTCCAATTATGATAGCTAAACAATCTGCTGAGTCTGCAGAAAGGGGTTTAGATACATTCTTAGTATTTATGGCTGCTCTTTCATTATCTTTAGCATTACTAAATATCCTACCAGTACCAGCTTTAGATGGAGGCCATTTACTAATAGTATTAATAGAGGCAATAATAAGAAAAGAACTCCCCATCAAACTTAAAATGGCTATACAGAATATAGGAATGCTGTTATTATTAACGCTTATGGTGATAGTGGTAGTCTTTGACGTACTAAGGTAATTAATCTAATTTTGCCTTTTTAAGTAGTATTCCACCTATCACAAACAGCACTATCAATGATAAAATTGCTAATCTATATGAATCAGTCATATCTAAAGTAAAGCTGAATAGAAAGTAACCTATCCACGAAGTACCGCGTTCAGATATTTCATAAAAGCTGTAATACTCAGTTTCTTTCTCATTAGGTATTAACTTTGAGAATAAGGAACGACTAAGTGCTTGTGTTCCCCCCAAAACTAAAGCAATTACGAATGCCAATGTATAGAAATCTGTGGCAGTGTAGAGAAACTGGTAAGCATAGAACAATGATAGTACCCATATTATTAAACTAAATAGTATTATATTCTTAGCGGAATATTTACTTGCAGCTTTGTTGAAAATCATAGAGCCAAAAAATGCAACAAACTGAACCATCAATATTGCTGTAATCAAAGTGCTTTGTTCTAAACCTAATTCTTTTGCTCCAAATAATGCAGAAAATGTGATTACTGCTTGAACACCATCGTTATAAAACAAATAAGCTATAAGGAAGTTGAATGCCTTTTTCTCTTTTCTTAATTCTTTTAAAGTTGTAACAAGCTGTTTGAAGCTTGATATTTGCTTTATATTCTGATTGTTTTTTTTTAACTTATCTTTTCGTAGATACTTAAATGTGACAAATGAGAAAAGAAGCCACCAGATACCTGCACTCGAAAGAGATATTCTAACAGCCTCTCCTTCAGTAAAACCGTAGTTATCAAAATTGGAATATAGTATAAGATTCATAAGTAGCAACACTCCCCCACCAAGAAATCCAACTCCCCATCCAATAGATGAAACCTTATCTCTTTCTGACTCTGTAGATATATCATTAAGAAATGTGTTATAGACTACCATTGATGCACCAAATGCAAGATTTGAAACAAACAATAATGCTCCACCTAAATGGAAATTACTACCTTCTAAGAAAAATAGCATAGAAGTCGCAACAGCACCAATAGTCGAAAATAAAGCCAAAATTGATTTTTTCTTGCCAGTCTTATCCGTGTAAGCCCCTATTAGTGGCAGTAAAAATACTTGGAACAGAACTGATAGAGAAATTACGTATCCAAAATAAGAACCAGGGTTAATTGAAAGACCTAAGAGTTCTAACTTCCCATTGACTGCTGCATTTTCTGCTATTGTTGTTAGATAAGGGCCCATAAAAACTGTAATAACAGTAGTTGAAAATGCGGATATGGCCCAATCGAACAAATACCAACCTATTCTTTCTTTCTTATTTGACATATTTATATCTTTTAGTAGCTAATTATAAATTATTTGTACTTTCATTCGTTATAAATTAATTAATTCTACACCATTATTAAATCTTTAATGCCAATAAAAACAAAAGAAGAAGAATTAGAAACCATAAAAGTATATGGTGCTAAGGAACATAATTTAAAAAATATAAATGTCACTATCCCTCGTGATAAATTAACTGTTATAACTGGACTATCGGGATCAGGTAAATCAAGTTTAGCTTTCGATACACTATTCGCAGAAGGGCAAAGAAGATACATAGAGTGTCTTTCTTCAAATGCTAAACAGTATTTGAATATGATGAAAAAACCTGATGTAGATAGAATTGAAGGCCTATCTCCTGCCATTTCAATAGAACAAAAAACATTGAGCAATAGTCCCAGATCTACAGTTGGTACTGTAACTGAAATATATGATTTCCTAAGGTTGCTATTCACTAAAATTGGTACTCAGTATTCGGTAGAACACAATGTACCAGTGGTTCAAAGAAGTAAAGATCAAATCTTAAATGAAATTATAAATGATTATGATGGTAAGAAAATAATGATTTTAGCTCCAGTAATTCGAGGTAGAAAAGGTCATTATAGAGAGCTGTTCGAACAATTCAGAAAGCAAGGCTTCACTAAGGTAAGAGTTGATGGTAATGTTAAGGACATTGAACCTGGTATGCAGCTTTCAAGATATAAGATTCACGATATTGAGTTAGTTTTAGATAGACTGATACCAAGTAAAGAAATTGAAAATAGAATTAATGAATCCGTAGAGCTAGCTTTAAAAAAAGGGGATGGTGTTATCTATGTGCTATCTCAAAAGTCGAGAGATTGGGTTGAAAAAACATATAGCATTCATTATACTTGTCCCATTTCTGGGGAAGCATATAGTAAATTAGCTCCAAATAAGTTTTCATTTAACTCTGGCTATGGTGCTTGCGAAAAATGTGATGGATTGGGTTATTTATTAGACTTTGATAAATCACTATTAATTGAAGATGAAGAAAAATCTATTTCACGAGGTGGTTTAGCTTTTGCTGACAAACGTAACTCGGTTATATACAAACAGATTGATAAAATATCTAATAAAATAGGTTTAGATATGAAGCTACCACTAAATGAAGTAGATAAAGACTCACTTGATTTGATATTTAACGGTACTGAAGATTTGGAAATTGATTCTGAATACAGCTTTGGTGGTGATAAGATTAGCTACAAACATTCGTTTTCTGGCCTTATTCCTATACTTGAACATCAATATGAGACTGCTAACCCACCGAAAAAGAAAAGAATGCAGAAGTATATGAATCAGCATATTTGTAAAAAATGTAATGGTGGTAGATTACAGCAACGCAGTTTGTTTGTTAGAATCAATAATAAAAACATATATGATGTCAGTTCTATGAATATAACTGATGCTAAAGATTTTATAAAAAGCATTCCAAAATCTGTTGAAAAAAGAAAATTAACATTAGCTAAAGTTATTATAACACAAATCATAGATAGACTTGAATTTTTGGAAGAAGTTGGTCTAAATTATTTAACATTATCCAGAAGCTCTAAATCACTCTCAGGAGGCGAATCTCAAAGAATTAGATTGGCATCACAAATTGGGTCACGCTTAGTAGGTATAATGTACGTGTTAGACGAGCCATCGATTGGTCTTCATCAGCATGATAATAACAAGTTAATCGAATCACTGAAGAAACTACGTGATTTAGGAAACACCCTTATTGTAGTTGAGCACGACAAACAAATGATTGTTGAGTCAGATTACCTTATTGATATTGGCCCTGGTGCTGGAGTTCAAGGTGGTGAAATATTAGTTAGTGATAAACCTAAAGATGCAGTTAAAAAGAATAATAAAAAATCGCATACCATAAAGTATCTCAACAATACTGATTACTTAACCCAAAAGATAGAAAGAAGAGACGGTAACAAAAAGAAATTAGAACTTATTGGAGCAAAAGGGAACAACTTAAAGAATGTAAATTTAACTCTACCATTAGGTAAATTTATTACAATAACTGGTATGAGTGGTTCTGGTAAATCTTCATTGATTAATGACACATTAGTCCCAATTCTAAAAAGAAAGTTCACTGTTTCTAAAGCTAAACCATTAGAATATGACAAGATAAAAGGCATTGACAATATTGATAAAGTTATTGAAATAGATCAAACTCCTATTGGGAAAACACCACGAAGCAACCCAGCAACTTATACTGGTTTATTCACTTTAATTAGAGACTTTTATGCTCAACTACCCGAAGCAAAAATAAGGGGTTATAGCACAGGTAGATTCTCATTCAATGTGCAAGGTGGTAGATGCGAGGAATGTCAAGGTGCGGGAATGAAAAAAATCGAAATGAATTTTCTTCCCGATGTATATGTTCAATGTGATGTTTGCAATGGTAAGCGTTACAATCAAGAAACATTGCAAGTAAAATATAAGGGTAAATCAATAGCCGATGTTTTGTCTATGCCTATTTCAGAATCATTGGAGTATTTTGATAAAATACCTAAGATTAAACGAAAATTGAAAATATTAAATGATGTTGGACTTGGCTACTTGACATTAGGGCAACAATCCCCTACTCTATCTGGTGGTGAGGCACAAAGAGTAAAACTTTCAACAGAACTTTCTAAAAGAAGCACTGGAAAAACTTTATTCCTATTAGATGAACCAACAACAGGGTTACATTTTGAAGATATTAACTTACTTCTCAAGTTATTAAACAAACTTGCAGATAAAGGAAACACAGTTGTTGTAATAGAACATAATCTTGATGTAATTCACTCCTCAGATTGGATAATTGATATGGGACCAATGGGTGGTGATGATGGCGGAGAAATTATATTTGAGGGTACACCTGAAAAAATAATTAAGAGCAAAAAGAGTCTTACAGGGAAGTATTTGAAAGAAGAATTCAAATAAGAATTAGTAACAATTTATTAATCTAATTCAATAATAATTATATTTGTAATCTATATAAAAGTAAAAAAATAAAAAGGAAAGTATATGAATATTTTAGTTTGTGTATCAAGAGTTCCCGATACAGCTGCAAAAATTAAAGTATCTTCTGATAACAAGTCGTTAGATACAGCTGGAGTTAAATTTATTTTAAATCCTTATGATGAATACGCTTTGGAAGAAGCAATACAATTAAAAGAAAAAAATGGTGGAGAGTTAACAGTTGTTACTGTTGCTGATGGTTCTGCTACTGATATTTTGAGAACTGCTCTTGCTATGGGAGCTGACAAAGCTATCCACATCAAAGCAAATCAATTAGAAAAAGATTCATATTTCGTTGCAAAAAACATATCTAATGTTGCAAAAGAGCTAAACCCTGATATTATTTTCTTGGGTAAACAAAGTATAGACTTTGACTCATTCCAAATGAGCTCTATGCTTGGTGGATTGTTAGATTTACCATCTGTTGATGTTGTTTCTCAATTAGAATATTCAGAAGGTTCTATCAAAGGCGAAAAAGATATTGAAGGTGGAAAAGTTAGTTTTGAATCTTCCCTACCTGCTATAGTTAGTGTTCAAAAAGGAATAAAAGATCCTCGCTACCCTAAGCTTCCTCAGATTATGAAAGCTAAGAAAAAGCCAATAGAAGACAGAGATGCTGAAGAAACTGCTCTAAGAACTGAGTTAGTTGAAATGGCTATTCCTGAAAAAAATAGAGCTGGTAAGATTCTTACGGACAGTGAAGCGGACATTAATGAATTAGTTAGGTTATTACACGAAGAAGCAAAAGTTATATAAGGAGATAAAATGAAAGTATTAGTATTTATAGAAGAACAAGGCGGAAAATTAAAAAGAAGTTCAAACGAAGCAATTACTGCTGCTAACTTGTTGACTTCTTCTGATAATATAACTGCAATTGCACTCAATGGTGACGTGAACAACTTAAAAACAGCTGGAAAATATGGTGCTGGCAATGTAGTCAATCTTAAGAATGACTCATTGAAAGGTGAAGCGCCTGCATTAGCAAAATCAATTTCAGATTATGCGAAAAGCAACTCTTTTGATACAGTATTATTCTCAGCTGATTCTATTGGTAAGGAAGTTGCGCCACGTGTTTCTGTTCAATTAGAAGCTGGGTACATTTCTGACTGTACTGGAATTGAAGCTAATGGTGATTCAATTACAGCTACTAAGCCAGTTTATGCTGGTAAAGCACAAATTAAAAGCAAAATTAACACTGCTAACAAAGTTCTTTCACTTAGACCAAATGTATTTACTGCAAAAGAGTTAAATGATTCTGATGCACAAGTAGAAGAAGTTAGTGTTGATGAATCAGCTAATGCAGTAAAATACACTAATATTGCAAAAAATGAAGGTAAGCTCGATGTAGCAGAAGCTGATATTGTTGTTTCTGGTGGTCGTGGACTGAAAGAACCAGAAAACTTCAATTTAGTAGAGAATTTGGCAGACGCACTTGGCGGAGCTGTTGGAGCTTCAAGAGCTGTAGTTGATGCTGGTTGGAGACCACACAGTGAGCAAGTTGGACAAACAGGTAAGACTGTTTCCCCTAGCTTATACGTTGCATGTGCTATCTCAGGTGCAGTACAACATTTGGCTGGTATGTCGAGCTCTAAGATAATTGTAGCTATCAACAAAGACAGTGAAGCACCTATATTCAAAGTTACTGACTATGGTATAGTTGGTGATGTATTTGAAGTATTACCAAAACTAACAGATAAAATTAAGGCACACGGTTAATGGATAAGATTGAATTAACGGTTTTAGGTATTTCTGCAAGCACTGCAAGTAATAATGCTTTTGCACTTATATTAAAGGAGTCGGATGGCGACAAACGACTCCCTATTATTATTGGTGCGTTCGAAGCACAAGCCATTGCTTTGGAAATAGAAGGAATTGTAACCCCTAGACCTATGACTCATGATTTGATTAAGAAGATAATCGATGAATTAGATGATGAGATTGGACAAGTATATATTAATGATTTGCAAGACGGCACTTTCTTTTCAAAATTGATTTTGAAAAATTCGGGAATAGAAATAGATTCCAGACCATCAGATGCTATTGCATTGGCAGTAAGATTTAACTGCCCTATCTATATTGATTCTTATATTATGGATAATAATGCAGTAGAATCGATTGATGATTTTGAAGAAGAAGGCGAAGATGATAGTTCAGTGAAAGCAAAAAAATCAGAATTTACTGGTAAATCAAAGATTGAACAGCTCCAAAATAACTTAGAAAAAGCGATTGAAGAAGAAAATTACGAAAAAGCTGCAAATTTAAGGGATGAAATTAAAAAAATGCTTGAAAGTTCTTAAAATTTTCTTATTTTTGCATTCGAAATTTTTGCCGGAGTAGCTCAGCTGGTTAGAGCACTGGAATCATAATCCAGGTGTCGGGAGTTCAAGTCTCTCCTCCGGTACTTAAAAAGAGGTCTTTACATTTATTTGTAATGACCTCTTTTTTTTATTGAATCAAATCAAGCACAGTTTCTATCGTGTTTTCTAATGATTCTTCAGATTTGAACCCTCTTACAGTATATCTCAGCTTATTGTTAGCATCAATAATAAGGATAGTAGGGAATCCAAATAAATCAAACTTACGAGGAATAATGTCTGTCTTATCGAGGAAGTACTCGTATTCTATTTTGTTCTCTTTGATAATTTTTGTTAGTTGATTATCCTCATCGTCATCACCCCAAACAGAAATTCCAAATATACTTACATCATCATATTTATTATGCAAGTTATTAAGCATAGGAAAAGTCTCTTCACAAACATCGCACCAAGTTGATGTAATAGACACAATGTGAAAACCATCACCTAATTCACTTAAGTCTTTGTACTTTCCGTCTAATGACTTAATAATACCAGAAATATCTTCATTAACAAGGTTTTTCTTAATTGATTCTTCGAATTGTTTTTGCTTCTCATTTAGTATCTCATTAACATAATCAATACTAATATCATTATTTGAATTGATTATTTTCAATATACTTTCTTCCAAATCCGAATCAATCACATCATTTAGATAAGCTTGTCTAATTATCTCTTTCGTATTTGAGCTAGAACCATTCTTAGCAGACAGATTAACAGCTTCATTATACAATCTCGAATTCATTTGAAAAGGCGTTTTATTTATAGCTTCATAAACACTTTGGAAAGCACTAGAGCTGTCATTTTTAAGCAAATCTAATCTATAACTAATTAAGAATAAATCTGATCTTATTTTGTCTTTGTAATCCTCAAATTCTATACTCGATAAGTCTTTCGGTTTTATTGAATCCAAATCATTAACTTTAGAAAAAGCATTTTTCAGATTTATTTCAATATCATTCTGATATTTGACATCCCCTAACTCTGTACCCAAGTCACTATTATTTAACAATCCCAGGGCTATGTACTTATACAAAATTGCTGATTTGTAGTTTATTTTCTTAATTTCATCATACAATTTATCATAGTACTCTTTCGACTGAGTGTGAGCATAAGCAAATGATTTATATACGGTCTCATTCTCTTTCAGATTGGTATATTTATTAAGATATGCTATACTGAGCTTAACAAAATCATCATAATCTTCAGCTGTAGAAATACTATTAAGAACTTTCTCTCTATATAAATCAGACCCCTTGTTGTTGTCAATAAACTGCTCTTCTAAGTTTACCGATTTCTCTGCCTCATCAATAGAGTTCAGTGCGGTAATTACGCTTCTTATAGTTAGTTCATCATTGATGCTAATTTTAGTATTCAAGATCTTCTCTATGCTATTTTTATACTCAGTGTATTCTATGAGTTTAAAGTCTAATTTGAATGTCTCATAAGCAATCTTAGCACGAACATTATTCGTGTGATTTTCAATTTCTTCAACTAATGCGTTATTTATTTTTTTAAACTTTGGTGACCTTGAATAGTTAGCATTTCCAGCTCCTAAATACGTGATTGCCTCATTCAACTTCGAATCATATTTGGGTCTATTATTCTGATATATACTAACCTGCCAAAACTCACCGTTATTGTTATAAATACTTCCATCTTTATCCATTAGCTTGAATAGAATAAAATTATCATTATTCTGAATACTAAAACTGATGCTCTCATTAGTAAATAGTGTTGACTCAGCAATAGGAGTCTTAATTGAGTCTTTGAATCTGTAACTAACTAAGTACAAGTCATCCAACTTTGAATTATTTTCAACCAATGTCAGCTCTATTGTAGAATTAGTATTAGGTTTATCATTACTAATTTTCAAATCTATTGCTGACAGACTGTTTGTTATAAAAAGTGCTAATAGTGTAAATACTATATATCTCATTGTTGTACTCTTATCAATTTCGAAATTCCATTTTTCAAATACTCAAAAGCTTCATCAATATCATCTATTATCTTGAATAAATCCAAATCAGCTTCACTAATCATTCCTATTTCAACTAAAAAATCAAAATCAAGCAACCTGTTCCAATAATCACTACCAAATAGTACAATTGGAATTTTTTTGCTTATTACATTAGTCTGTTCTAATGTCAGCATTTCCATCAGTTCGTCTAATGTTCCAAAGCCACCAGGCATAACAACTATCGCTTTAGCATGATAAACAAACCAAAATTTTCTCATAAAGAAGTAATGAAACTCAAAATTTAGCTCTGGTGTTATGTGGGGATTAGGATACTGTTCGAAAGGCAGTTCTATATTAAAACCAATGTTTTGAAATTCTGCTTCATAAGCTCCTTTGTTAGCTGCCTCCATCATACCCGGGCCACCACCTGTGCAGACATATACTTTTTTTTCTGTTGAAAGAGTCTTTGACCAATTAGACACCCTCTTTGCCAACTCTACTGTGTCATCATAATATTTTGATGTGAATTTCAGCCTTTTCAAATTCTTTAGTTCATCAGATATATCTTCCCCATCGGACTGCTTATTTTCCAAAGCTCTTAATTTTTGATTATAATCTTCTGAGGATATACTTCTCGCTGAACCAAAAAAAACAACAGTATTATAAATTCTGTTCTTCTTTAATACAGCTTGTGGGTGAAAGTATTCTGATAGTATTCTAAGAGTTCTTGCCTCTCTACTATTTAAAAATTCTGGATCTTCGTATGCTTTTAAAATATTCTTATTTATTTCCATTTATTATCTCTTGTTGTGATAGCCACCATCGACTAATAGTGTTTGACCTGTTATATAACTTGATGAAGTTGAAAAAAAGTAAACTGCGTCGAAAATGTCATCAACATTTCCATATCTTTCCATCGGAATTTTTTCAACTGAAATCAATGATGAATCTTCAGCTGGTTCATCAGGAATTTTTATTGCACCTGGGCTTACACAATTAACTGATATATTTGGTGCTAATTCGACTGACAACACCTTAGTCATGTGTGCAAGTGCAGATTTAGATATATGGTAAGGTAATCTTCCCTTCCAAACTTCGTAAGCCCCCAAAGATGCTATGTTAACTATACGACTGCCAGGGTCACATAGTTGCGAAAAGTATTGAGAACTAAAAAATTCTCCTTTAGTATTGATTGCAAATGTCTCGTCGATTAACTTTTCTGTAATATCTTCTATTTTTGTCCTTTCTGGAAATATTCCAGCATTGTTTACTAAAACTTTAGGAACCCCCATTTCATTCACTATTCTATCTAACATTGCTCTAACTTGATTTTTATCAGATACATCTGCGTGATAAATATTAGCTTTCACACCGTGAGACTCGCAATCCATTTTTGTTCTTTCTGCCATTTTCTGAGAAATATTATAATTAATTGCCACATCCCAACCTTTCTTAGCAAAATTGACAGCTAATCCCCTACCTATTCTTCGACCCGCACCCGTAATTATTACTAAACTCATACTTCACCAATTTATTTCGTATTTTAAAATAAAAACACATTCCCAATGAAAATATTTTATTTAAGCCTTCTAATTATTATTATATTAACTACTCCATTAAAATCTGAAAAGTACAGAGTTTTCCTTACAGATAAAGGAAACCAAGTACTAGAATACAATAACGAACTCTATAATAATATACTTGTAAGTTTAGACAAAAAAGCAATCCAAAGAAGAAAGATTAATTTAGAATCAGATACTATATTATCATTTAGAGATATACCAATTTATCAAAATTATTTAGATTCACTAGAAAATGTGGGTATCGAAATTATATCTCAGCTTACTTGGTATAATTATATAGTTATTGATTCTGATAGTACAAATGCTTATAAATTAATTAACTACCCATTTGTTTCTAAAGTTCAGAAAGTAATAAAGAATTATAGAGAGGAAACAAATACTCTTCAATTAAATAATTGTGATAAATTCGATTATAATTTATCTCAAAATCATGTAAAAATGCTTAATGTAGATAAATTACATCAATATGGTATTACTGGTCAAGGTGTTAGACTTGGATTCTTAGATACTGGCTTTGATTGGTTAAGACACAATGCTATTAAAAATACAAATGTTGTAAAGACATACGATTTTATTTACCGCGACACTATTGTTTCAAATCAAGAAGTTGATGTTCAAAGTCAAATAAATCACGGTACAGTTGTAATGTCAACTGTGACAGCTTATGATAATGGTAGATATATAGGTGTTGCTCCGAATGTTGAAGTTTATTTAGCAAAAACTGAGGATATGAAATCAGAGACTTATTACGAATTAGACTTATTCGCTGAAGCAATTATTTGGATGGAAAACAACGGTGTTGATATAATTAATGCTTCATTAGGGTATAGAAGTTTGGATACCTTTTCTATCCCCTTCTCAGACTTAGATGGAAATACAACCATAGCTGCCAAAGCCGTTAATGATGCTTCTGAATTAGGTATGATATGCGTTATAGCAGCTGGAAATAATGGTGATAGAGCAGAAACAATAAGTTCGCCAACAGATGCAGACAGTTCTGTGTCAGTGGGTGCACTGACTCCAAATGGTATTGATTTGGTTGGTTTTAGTTCAAACGGTCCAAACGCTTCAGGTGTTATGAAGCCAAACCTTGTAGCTCAGGGTTCACAAATATTTGCAGTCTCAACTGCTAATGATAGTACCTATGCTCCAACTGCAGGCACTTCTATTTCATCACCACTTATCGCAGGCAGTTTCGCCCTTTTAAAGTCTATACATCCTACAGTAAAATCTTCTACTCTAAAATCATGGATGTATCAATCAGCTGATAGATTTAACAATCCTGATAACAGGTTTGGCTACGGTTTACCTAACGTTTTCGAATCTGCTAAGTCAAGCAGTAAAGTAATCACTTATCCAAATATAGTGGTTTCTGAAGAGTTCACAAGACTGTATTTTTATATATTCCCTGATGAAGATTTATTAAATTATACTATTGAGATAATGTTATCTGATAACACAATCAAAAAATTCCCATTAAGAAAAACAAATAGAGAGGAACAATATATAGTTGATTTACCAAATATTTACTTTCTAAACAACAAACTTGACATAAGGGTAACAATTAGTGATGCTTTAAAAGATTTCTATTTCCCTGACAAAACCAATTACTATACAGTAACGAATGGATCAGATTTAATTCAATGTGGAGTAATAAAAGATGAATTATCTACAGATTCTTTAGAAATTATTCAATCTGATTTACTAATTGCACACAATATTATATACAATGACTTCAAAACAGATGTAATTCTTAAGTTGTTTGACTATGAAAATATCTCTATTTCTATTTTTGATATCTCTGGAAAAGAAATGTTTAAAACTATATCTGATTTTGGGCCAGGTAACTTTAAAAGAAATATTTCTCTTAACAACTTAAATTCAGGTACTTATTTTATCTTGGTTAAAACTGATAATAATGTACTGAGAGAAAAAATAATATTTTTGAAATAAATTAGCTTTTTTCCTTTGTACTTTCAAATCTAAGTGCTATGTTTGTACTCAATTCTACAACGGAATTATAAAAAAAGGGATCGTAGTTCAGTTGGTTAGAATGCCAGTCTGTCACACTGGAGGTCGCGAGTTCGAATCTCGTCGGTCCCGCCAAGCTCCACATGTAAATGTGGAGCTTTTTTTTTACATAAAATTAAAATCAGATTTATGAATTTAGACAAACTGTTTACTATTATTGATAGTGAGATAAACAAAGATTTTAAAAACAACAAAGTACTAAATTATAAGGACCCAGATGACCTAAGTAATTTACTAGGTCTTGAATTGCCAAACAACGGTTCTGAGGAAGATTTTTATCAATCTATTGATAATTATCTTCTAGGTTCTGTCGATACTGCCCACCCCCTATTTAGCAACCAGCTCTGGGCTGGGAGGAATACACCAGGTTTAATCGCGGAATTTATTACCACACTTAGAAATACATCCGTATATACCTATGAAACAGCACCTGCTGCAACATTGATTGAAAAGTATATGATAAAAGTTTTGACTAAGCAAATGGGCTTTGCAGATGGTGATGGCACATTTCTAACTGGTAGTAGTAATGCAAATTTAATATCATTGCTTGTTGCTAGAAATACAATGTTTCCTGAAATTAAAAGCAAAGGTCTAAGCAGATTACCAGAATTATGCTTTTTTGTATCAGAGCACGCACATTATTCTTTTGAAAAGGCTGCGAATGTATTAGGCTTTGGTGAGGATAATGTAATAAAAGTAAAAGCAGATGCTAATCATAAAATTATACCCGAAGATTTAGAAAATAAAATCAAAACTGCTATTGCTAATGGTAAAAGGCCATTTTATGTATGTGGTACAGCAGGTACTACTGAGGTTGGTGCTTTCGACCCATTATCTGATATGCAAGAAATAGCAAATAAATATAAATTATGGTTCCATACTGATGCTGCTTGGGGTGGTGCATTAGCATTTAGTAATAAGCATAAGAGTTTATTGGAAGGAATAGGAAATTCAGATTCTATATCATGGGATGCTCATAAATTAATGGGAATTCCTTTAATTTGCTCTGTTATACTTTTAAAAGATAATAATCAACTTTTAAAATCAGTACATGAAAATACATCTGATTATTTATTTCATGACCATGAACACGATAATTTAGACCTTGGTAAACAGTCAATACAATGTGGTAGAAGGGTTGATTCTTTAAAACTATGGTTATCGTTTAAGTATTATGGGTTTGAAGGGTATGAGAAAAGAATAGACAAAATGTATGAGCTATCACAATATATGACTGACAAGATAAATAAAAATAAAAATATGGAGCTATTAGCCCCCACAACATATTGTAATATAAATTTCAGATATAATCCTGGAAATAAGACAGAAGAGCAATTAAATCAACTTAATTTGCGATCAAGAGATAATATATACAAAAATGGTGATGCTTTATTTAATTATGTATATTTGGAGGACATAATGTCTATTCGTTACATTATTGCCAATGCTGATATTTCGGAAACAGTAGTTGATGAGGTGTTAGAGATATTTGAGAAGGAATGTGAGCGATTATTTAATTAGCAACTATAATTTCCTAAAGATAAATATAACATAAAAAAAGGGATATCAATTGATATCCCTTTTTTAATTTTATTTACTTAGTAGTTGATTTACTTAATAACTACTAATTTTTTAGTAAATGTAATGCCATCAACAGTTAATTGGTAGTAATATGTACCTGATACTAAATCACTAATATTAACATTTTTATATACATTATCTTTCATATATTTATTATTAATAATAGTTGAAACTTTATTACCAACACTATTAAATAATTCTAAAGATACTACTGCATTCTTTTCTAAAGTAAACCCTATTTCAACAGAACTACTATTAACCACTGGGTTAGGATAAGCATCTTTAAGCTCTACATTAAAATCTAAAGTGTTTTGAACAGAAGTCTTTGCATCCTCAGGCTTTCTTGCATCATATTCCACATGTCTTTCAAATGGTGGAATTGCCCACATTAGTCTTTTTATAGGATCCGGAAAATTAAATAGTAAACTAGTTGATGCTAAATTTATGTCAGTATCATAAGTTAATATATGTGCTTTATCAACTGATTTGATATATTCTGGGATATGGAAAAAATATTCCGCATCATCATCTCTTGTTATATTCTTAGTTTCTTCCCAAGTATCTGAATCTACATTATAAACTTTTGAAAATATATCAAAAACTTGTAATGAATCAATAGGTTCAAAAACTTTCTCGTCTTCACCAGTTAATTGATTTCGTCTAGTAGTATAAACATTAAATGGTTCAAATGTTTGGAATTTACCAGGTACCCCATCAATCCAATAGAGTACTATGTTACTTCCATCTGCTGTTCTAGTAATTCTAACACTATTACCAAAGCCAAAACCATAAGAAGCAGGATTTTGCATTTCTAAATCATATTTTTCATTATTTGGGTCATTATCTCCACTAGTGGATTCATCTTCTGTAAACATTGGTGGACCAAAAGTTTCTAACTCAACAATTGGATTTACCGACCAAGATCCATCGTTATATCTAATATCTACAATAAAATATCTTGCTTCTAAATCTTCGTCATCTGGGTTAAAAATATAAACTCTAGTTATATAAGAAATGTCATTTATTCCTCTAACAAAAAGTTGACTTGATCCTTGATATGCAGTAGATGCTGGACTACTAAAATCTGTGTAGCCTCCAAATTCAGCTATAAAGTCTGTCATTGCTGTTGTTGGAATTTGTTCAAAAGACGACCAATTTTCTCCTTTGTCTGTTGATTTCGAAATTGCTACTACTCTAGTATCTTCGTCTGTAGCAAATATATTGTTTACAACTGAGTAAAGAGTTCCTTCGCTATCTTCACCTACTTTTATTGGTGCGTTAAAAGATGTTGTTTTACTTTCAACTTGTCTGAAATGTTTCGTCCACCATTCTTCTGGGTTATTACTAATTGTTTGTTGTTCATCAAAATCGAAACCCCAATAACCATAGTAACCATATTGACTAGCTTCACTTTCTGGGTCTAATGTTCCATAACCAATTACGTGGTCACTTTCCAATGTCGTAGATAATCCCAAAACATTCCAATATTGTGGGTCATTATCATTTCCACCAGATTCAGGTCCATCAGATTCTATTTGATAATAACCATCAAAATCAGGAGAATAGAAAACAAATGATCCACCACCAGCACCAGTATTAGTCATTCCTGCGCCATTGTTTCTATATACAATAGGAGCATAAAATACTGACAAAACATCTTCTATATTTTCAGTTTTAGAAGCATTAGTCAGTGCAATAGATGGAATCATAGGAGCAATTTCTTTGTTCGGATCTCTAAATACAGTACTTCTATCCCAAGTCCCTCCTCCATCGTTAGAATTTAATGTAAATAATTCTGTTTCTTGAAAGACACCGCTATCATCAAAAATAAAGTCTATCATTGCAATAGATAATAGATTGGATGCTGGATCATAACTTATTGGAGTTGTAGCCGATCTAAAGTGAGTTAAATTAACATTTGTCATTCTAAACAGTGAATCGCCAGCAAATTGCTGAGTGCTGCTATTTTTGACATAGTTATCTAAATCAATATAATGATTGTTCTGTTGAAGTGGTAAGTCAAATAAAACATTATTCGTTGTGCTTACTTCACTAGCACTGACAACCCCCACAACTACTAGTACAAGTATAATATTCAATAGTTTATTCATTTTAAGCCTCATTTAATTAAACTATATGTTAAAAATAATTACTTCTGATGCTAATATATGTTTTTTTGCAATATTTTACAAATGTAATAAATAACTGAGAAATGTTATAATATTAAAAAAGGGATACCATATGATACCCCTTTTTTTAAATCATATATGTAAATAATACTATTTAATAATAACTAATTTCTTAGTGAAAGTATGACCATCAACTGTTAATTGATAATAATAATTGCCAGAATTTAATTCACTAATATTTATACTATGAGTTGAACTTTTAACATGCTCGTTATCAATTACATTCATTACTTTATTACCAACATTATTATAGATATCTAAAGAAATCAATGCAACATTTCCTAAAGTAAATCCAACTTCTACACTTTCAGTATTAACTGCTGGATTAGGATATGCATTTTTTAACTCTACATTGAAATCTAAAGTATTCTCAACACTTACTTGGGTACTAGGATTTCTAGCATCAAATGTTGCTTGTTTCATATAAGGAGGTAGCCCCCACATCAATTCGTTAATTGGCTCAGGAACTCCAAATAGTGGATGTGCACTGTTTGTAACCTTTACTACATCATAAGTTAATATTTGTGCTTCATCAACTGATTTTATTAAGTCAGGAACATGGAAAAAGAAATCATTATGATCATCATTAGTCATATTCTTTGTTTCTTCCCAAGTATCTGAGTCAACATTATATACTTTTGCAAAGATATCAAATACTTGTAAAGAATCTATCGGTTCAAATACTTCTTCTTCGTCGCCAGTTAATTGATTCGTTCTTGTCGAATAAATATTATATGGTTCAAATTTCATAAACTCACCCGGAACACCATCTATCCAGTAAAGTACAATGTTACTACCATCTGCTGTTTTTGACATTTTTAAGTTATTTCCAAATAAATATGATTGAGCATTTTGTATTTCTAAGTCATATTTGTCACCAGAAGGATCATTATCTCCTTGAGTTGACTCATGTTCATCAAATACAGGTGGACCATAAGTTTCTAATTCATCAATAACATTGATTGACCAATTACCATTGTTGTGTCTCATATCAACAATAAAGTATCTCAAAGTTAGCTCATCATCATCAGGATTGAAGATTAATATTCTTGTGAAATAAGAAAAATCATTTTCTCCTCTAACAAAAAGTTGACTCGGTTGATAAGCAGTGCTAGAAGGCGTACTAAAATCAGTATAACCGCTATATTCTGCAACAAAGTCTGTCAATGTTGTTCTTGGCATTTGAGTAAAATCAGTCCAATTCTCTCCATTATCTACTGATTTTGAAAATGCTAACGTTCTAGTATCTTCATCAGTTGCAAAAATATTATTGACTACACCATAAAGGTTACCATTGTCATCTCTCCCAACTTGAAGTGGTCCATTAAAAGAAGTTGTTTTTGAGTCTACCTGTCTAAAGTGTTTTGTCCACCATTCTTCAGGATTGTTACTTACAATTTCTTCGCTTTCAAAATCAAAACCCCAATATCCATAATAACCGTATTGACTAGCATCACTAGAAGCTGTAAGTGTACCAGAACTATAAACCAAATCATCATTTGGTTCAGACTTTAATCTTATTTGTGACCATTCTTGTGGGTCATTATCATTGCCACCAGATTCTGGTGCTTCAGATCTCGAAGCAAAGTTTTGACCTCCAAATTCAGGAGAATAAAAAACAAAAACTCCGCCTCCGGCATCTTGTTCTAATCCACTTCCTTTGTCACGATAATTTATTGTACCGTAGAATATGTAATTAACATCACTTCTATCAGAAGATTTCGCAGCATTACTTAATGCAAGTGAAGGATACATAGGAGCTACTTCATCATTTGGCTCTCTATGAACAAAAGCACTATCCCAAGAACTACCATTATTAGTAGTGTTTAATGTAAATAAGTTAGTACCAGTTAAATTATTAGTAGTAGCATTAAAATCAAAATAAACCATAGCAACTGAAAGTAAATTTGTAGCAGGATCATAACTTACAGGGTTTGTCCCAGAAGCATAATGCACTAAATGATTATTTCCAATGTAGTAAAGTGAATCACCTTTATAACTCTGAATTGAACTGTTCTTTCCATCAATATTGTTTAAATCAATATTTTGATGTTCTTTATGTAAAGGTATATTTGAATTTTCAGATACCCTTTTTCTAAAATCATCTGCACTAACAACACTAATTGTTGTAAATACAAGTAAAATAGTTAATAATTTTTTCATTATTAAGCCCCTTTTGTTAAACTAAAAATTAATTATTTGTCTGTAATTCTTCAAAGATAAGTGCATTTTTAAAATATTACAAATCAAATTATACACCATCTCATTAACTATAAGACACATCATTTGGACTTATAGTTACATAATACACGATAAATAGTTAATTTTCGTTTTCAACGCAACGATTTTAAAAATAAAAATATAGTATAACATGTTAGACAAAACAAAAATTGAACAAATAGTTAATAGCGTAGAAGACGGAGATTTAAACTTAACCTTAGGTCAACTTAACGCATTAGAACATATAGTAATAGATGATGATAGAGTAGAAATAAAACTTAGATTAATACAGCCAATATATTGGTCAATAGAATCTATTAATAGTGATTTAATTAAAGAGCTAAGAAAAGTTTACCCCGACACTAAATTCGAAGTCCTCATCACAGAAGTTCCATACGATACAAGTAATAGGGAAGTTTTACCTAATGTTAAAAACTTAATAGCAGTTTCTTCAGGTAAGGGTGGCGTTGGTAAATCATCTATAGCTTCTAATATTGCAGCTGCTCTTTCAAAAAAAGGTGCTAGAGTAGGTATACTAGATGCTGATATATATGGACCTAGTCAACCAACTATGTTCGGTTTAAAAAATGCACAAATGGAATCAGTTAAAATGCCAGATGGTAAGGTGATGGCTAGACCAACCACAAAATATGGTATCCAAATCGCGTCAATGGGTTTTCTGATGCAACAAAATGATGCAGCTATAGTAAGAGGGCCAATGCTGGCTGGATATTTTTCTATGCTATTTGAGCAAATCACTTGGGGAAACTTAGATTTCTTAATATTTGATTTACCTCCTGGTACAGGTGACGTGCAGTTAACATTAACTCAGAAGATACCGTTGACTGGTGCAATCACAATCACAACTCCTCAGGAAATTGCTCTAGCTGACGTGAGAAGAAGTATTGCAATGTTCAGAAAAGTAAATGTAGAAAATATCGGTATAATTGAAAATATGAGTTGGTTCTCCCCTCCCGGAACAGATGATAAATATTATATATTTGGACAAGACGGAGGAAAATTAATAAGTGAAGAAACAAACGTCGATTTATTAGGACAAATTCCATTAAGTCAGAAAATGAGAGAAGGAAATGATGGTGGTATGCCAGAAGTACTAAGAGACGAAAATTCTGAACAATCAAAAGAAATAATTAAAATAACTGATCATATTGTGTCGAAAGTAAGAAAAATTAATTTTGAAAAAACAAGTACTCCTGAAGTAGAAATCAATATATAATGAGTTCAATTGAAAACAGAATTGAATCTGTAGTGACGGAAATCAATAATATCCTCGAAAAAGATGGTGCTTTTATTCAATTTAAAAGATATGAATCTGAAAATCAGACTGCTGTTTTCAAGTTATTAGGCACTTTGAAGGATGATCCTATGGCAATGAACACACTTCGTGGAGGAATTGAAAAAATTATATTGAGTAAAATCAATGAAGTACGAAGAATCGAACGAGAAATTTAATTTTTTGTTTGCAGATTAAAAAAAATGTCTTAGTTTTGTACTCATTAATCGGGGCGATTAGCTCAGTTGGTTTAGAGCATCTGCCTTACAAGCAGAGGGTCGGGAGTTCGAGTCTCTCATCGCCCACACAAATTAAAATCCGATATAAAAGCAAAAGCAGTAAATGGTTTTTGCTTTTTTTGTCTAAAAGGCAGGAGTGGCGGAATTGGTAGACGCGCTGGATTCAAAATCCAGTGAAGGCAACTTCGTGGGGGTTCAAGTCCCCCCTCCTGTACAAACACCGAAAAGAGTGGTTAGTTTTACTGACCACTCTTTTTTTTTGTTTATAACTGCACTATTACTTTTCTATTATTTATCTTATATTTAGCATCTCTATTATATTAAAATTTGGAATAAATATGAAACACAGGATTCTGAGCACACTAATTTTAACATTTTTCATTTTGTTTTCTGCATTGGCTTCAAAAGAAGCAATTGATTTTGAAGATATTTTAAAATTTGAAGACCTTAATAGGCCCAGTATTACAAACAATGGGAAATGGATTACTTATCGTTTTGACAAGCAAAGAGGTAACAACAAATACATTATAAAATCAACAGAATCCAACAAAGAGTTTGTGATTGAAAGTGGCTCAAATCTTGATTATTCACAAAATACTGAATGGTTTGTTGTTAGGCTTGACAAGGACTATCTTGATAAGATTAATAAAGAAAAGGACGAGTCAAATGGAAACGACTTGGTTGTTATAAACACAAACACTGAAGAAAGAGCCACTATTGAAAATACCAGTAGTTATAATGTATCTAAAAATGGAAACTGGCTTGCTTATTTCCGAGATTATGACAAGAAAGAAAAGGCAAAAGGTAAAGAATTTTATATTAGACACTTGGAGACTAAATCTGAGTTTAAAATTGATAATGTAAATGATTACACATTTGATTCATTAGGCACAAAGGTATATTATTCAACTTTGAAGAATGATGTCAGTAGTCTTTTCAAGCGTAACCTTAATGCCAATTTTGCACCGGAATCGGTTATTGAGTCTGACAGCAATGTAAAATATTCTAATCTTACCTGGAGCGAATCTTTAGATAATCTATATTACTTGAAGGGGAATATAGATGAGAAAGATAAAATAAGGGACAATCAAATAAAATTCTATTCTGACAACAATAACTCGACTGAACTAATAGCAGACACTAATTTCAAAGATAACTGGTATATTCCTGAAGTAAATGGTATTAGAGTTACTGATGACAACAAGTTTGTTTGGTTTGGGTATAAACCTAATAGTGAATGGTATGATGACGATAAAGACACATCTAAAATCACAGAAGAGAATCTTTATGATTTGGATAAAATATTAGACGACACACAGCTTTACTTATGGCACCCTGACGATTCAGATATTATGACTTTACAAAGAACTCAATGGGACAGAACTAAGGATAATTTCTATTATAATGTCTATGATATTGATAAAAAAGAAACTATTTACTCTTCTTCTGAAAATGAAGAAAACCTACAGTTTAGTAATTCCAATTACAGCATAGTTTTGGATTACGAGCCTTATAAGAGATTAGTCCTATACAAAGGCTGGTATTATGACTTATATATCGTAAATATAGTCACAGGCAAGAAAACACTAATTGCTAAAGAATTAGAAGAGAGAGCAACACTATCACCAAAAGGTAAATATACAGTTTACTATAATAAAAAGAATTGGTATAGTTATAACAACGAGACTGGACAACAAGTTCACTTAAATAAAGGCATGACCACTCCATTTTACGATGTTATGGATGATCACCCCAAAGAACCAAGTGCTTATGGTATTGATGGGTGGATTGGTGAAGACAAGTTTGTCATAATAAAAGATGAATTTGACTTATGGAAGTTCGATTTGGCAAATGGAAGTAGAACTAACATCACAAAAGAATACGGCAGAGAAAACAATACAAAGCTTAACATTTATAACTTAGATTATGATAAAAAATGGTTCAACGAATCTGAAATAGTTAATATTTCACTTTATGGTAAATTTAATAAGAAGAAGGAGCTGGGATTATTAAACTTATCAACTGGGAACATTGAAGTAAAGTTAAAAGGTGATTTTAACTACAACATTATAAGAAAGTCAAAAGACGCTGACAAATTGATATATACAAAACAGGGGTTTTCCACTTACCCTGATGTTTGGGTTACTGATACAACTCTTTCAGACCCAACTCAAATTTCTAATGGTCAAAAACAAGTTGATAAATACTTGTGGGGTACATCGCACTTAGTTGAATATGTCACCGAGCTAGGTGATACATTACAAGGTTATTACGCACTACCAGATAATTACAAGAAAGGTAAAAAATATCCAGTTTTCGTTTATTTCTATGAAAGATTCTCAGACAGAAAAAATTTGTTTAATATGCCAAAAGTAAACCACAGACCTCCTTATTCACTCTACTTGGGAAATGAATATGTAATGTTTTTCCCAGATGTTAAGTTTTATGATGGTATGCCTGGTGAGTCTTCAAAAGCAGCACTCTTAGCAGGTTGTGATAAATTAGTTGAAATGGGCATAGCTGACGATGAAAGAATAGTTATGCATGGTCACAGTTGGTCGGGTTACGAAAGTGCTTGGATAGTAACGCAAACAGACTATTTTGCAGCTTGTGTGTCAGGAGCCCCTGTTTCTAATATGACTTCGGCTTACTCAGGAATAAGATTAGGTTCTGGGTTAGCAAGACAGTTTCAGTATGAAACTCAGCAAAGCAGAATTGGCGGAAATATAATTGATTCACTTGATTCTTATATCAAAAACTCTCCGATATTCTTCGCAGACAAGATGAATACTCCTCTAATGGTAATGTTTGGTGATGTAGATGAAGCGGTGCCGTGGCAACAAGGTATTGAGTTATATTTGGCTTTAAGAAGATTTGACAAAAACTGTATTTTCTTACAGTATGAAAATGAGCCTCATCATTTGAAAAAACTGCATAATCAACTTGATTATTCTATGAGAATGAAGCAATTCATGGACTACTATGTTTTCGGTGGAGAGATGCCAATGTGGATGAAACAAGGATTTGAATATAAAGGAATTTATAATACAGGTAATTAATTATTGATTACCTGATATAAATTCTTCATCAGTTAATGTTTTTAGAAAATTTACTAAATCATTTTTTTCTGATTGATTAAGACCAATGCCGTCTTTAATCTTAAACATATTAGCGTCTAAAGATAAAGAAATTTTGACATCACTATTGTAGTGTTCTACAACTTCGTCTAGTGTTTCGAATCTTCCGTCGTGCATATATGGTGCTGTAACAGCAACGTTTCGTAATGATGGTGTTTTGAACGCACCACGATCATTCAATTTATTCGTAATATTGAATCTTCCACCATCAGAGAATTTTGTGTCAAGACCATTATTCATATAATCATGGTTAGAAAAATTAGCAGTCCCATGGCAATGGAAACAATCTGCACCTTTGTTTTCACCAGTAGGGTCAAATTCACCAAAAAATAACTCCTCTCCTCTTTTTTCTGATTCTGTAAACTGTAACTCTCCCCTTTGCACTTTATCGTATTTGGAATTACCTGAAACTAAAGTTAGCATAAATTGCTCTAATGCTAAACCTAATCTCTCCTCAGTTGCAACTGAATCTTCAAAAGCGGCATAGAATAAATTTCTGTATTTTTCTTTATTGTTTATCTTTGCTAACACATTTTCTAAAGTTTCATCCATTTCTAAAGGGTCTTCAATTGGAATTAATGCTTGATGTCTCAATGAATCAGCTCTACCATCCCAAAAGAATCCTTTCTGATGATAGAAAAAGTTAAACAACGGCATTGAATTTCTTGTTCCTATTCTCCCATCAACACCTAATGAAAATTTGGCATCTTTGTCCGAAAATGCACTTCCTTGCTGATGACATGAATTACACGAAACAGAACCATCTCTTGATAATAGACCATCAGAAAATAGTTCCTTACCTAAGTTAACACCTTCTTCAGTTAAAGGGTTGTCTTCTGGTAAAATTGCTCTAGGTAGGTTTGTTGGGATAATAAGATTATATGGAGTAGTAGAATACTCTTCTTCAGGTTCAACAGCATCTTCTCCACAAGAAGATAACATAGTCAATGAAATTATACTAAGATAAAACACTACAACAGAAATGTAAGCTTTAGTTTTCATATACTATTTCTTTAAAGTGAATGATTTTTTGATATTCCGAGCCAATGCGTCACTCAGTCCAAAATCTGTTTTTGAATGAGTTACATAAGGGTAATCATCTACGTTAATATTGGTTTCTGATTTGAAAATTTTGGAAACATCCAATTCTAAGTTGATTTTGCCAGATTCATCAATCTCAAACTCATCATTAATTTCAATTATTATATTACTTTTATTTAAACCAACATGATATGTAATAGCATCTTTCAATTCTGAGTCTTCGTATATTAACCCCTCTAAAGTCATAAAAATAAAACCATCAGCCCAGTTCCAGTACATATCATTTACTATTGGATTAAGAGGGCTTTCTTGAGGGAATATATTTGGGTCTGAACTGTTTATCAATGAATCCACTCCAAGATTAAAAGTAAGTGAACTATAATTACCAACCTCTACATTGCTAAGCTGGAAATCAACTCTACCAGTTCCAAAATCTACGAATGCGTAACTCGAATCAAGTTCAATTATATCCCCTTCGTTATTGGTCATGTTGAAATTAGACAGGAGATACTTTAACTTAGAAACAGACAGTTCGTTACCTGCATCATTTGTGTATATTTTATTTGTTTCTAATTGCTCCCCATCGAATGTGTGATTCATTGATACATTAAGTGATACAGTCTCGGTTGGTGTTATTGAGTTATCTTCTCCGCAAGAGATTAGTATAAATATCAATAATATAGGTAAATATTTCATTTTCATAAGATAATAATGTTTTTAAAGTTAAGAAGTAAATGGCTAAATGATATTATATATTTTTGAAAATTAGTACCCCCGGAGGGATTCGAACCCCCAACCCTCAGAGCCGAAATCTGATACTCTATCCAGTTGAGCTACGGAGGCATTATCTTCTAAATATCAATCGTTTTAATACTTTGATTTCTTCTTTTGTGAAGAATCCGAATAATTTGAGAAACAATATAAACAAAAATAACAAACTGATTTTTGAAACAATATCTTCTGTAGTTCCATAATCAAATGCCAAATTGTCATTAGTGAAGTACATAAGTGCTGTTAATATTGCAATTGTGATTATTTTCTTCCAATCATACTCTATTTTGTAAGATTTATTCGAGAAATAATAAATTAGGACTGAATTTACGAAAAACCCTACTAATGTCGCCCACGCTGCACCCAAATAGCCCATTTGAGGTATAAATATATACATTGCAGCAAAATAGAATACCGTACCAGTAACAATAGAGTAAGCTAAATATTTAGTTTTCTTTGCTATATGTAAGGAAGCAGAGAAATTATTATACATTCCATTGAACCAATATGCCAATAGAATTATCGGAATAATAACTAAGCCCTCTTTGTAATCATTTGGTAATAACTTACCTTTGCCAATAAATGGTATATCTGAAATATATCTCACGAAATATGAAAAGCCAAGAAAAATTAATGAACCAATAAATGTAAAATAAGTAAGAATTTTAGAGAACAATTTATTTGCACCCTCTTCTTTGTAATTATTTAGAAAGAAGGGACGCCAAGCATAATCAAATGCTGTTATAAATAGCAGCATTGGGATTCCAAGTTTATAATTTGCCGAATATACTGCCTGTGACTCTGAGCCAGAGAATGCCTTAACTATTGGCTTATCTGCGACATTAAGCATAATTGTTGAGAGTGCTGCAGGTAAAGTTGGAATACCATAAACCAACATTTTTCTTAATAGTTTAGATTCATATTTGAATTCCAAATTTTCTATAATTCTTGGTATTTGTATAGCTAAAGTAACTAATGAAGCGATTAATTGAATAACTAATACTGCGAATACACCATAGTTAAGTATTGCTACTGCTACATAAGTTAGTGTTACATAAACAATCACATGCACGAATCTAATAAGAATAAAGTTCTTTGCTTTGTTTGTCATCCTCAGAAGTCCATAAGGTATGAACTGGATTGCGTCAATTAGTGGCACAAAAGCGGCAATTTTTATTAAATCAGAGGAGTTCTCAATCTCTCCAGATAATATAAATTCCAAATTATCTGAGAATAAATATATTATTGAAGATAATATAAAACCAAATATAAAAATGCTTATGAAAGAATGGGAAAATACTTTTTTAGAATATTGATAATCATCTTTATTGTAGAATCTGAAAAATGAGCTTTCCAATGCAGTTGCATATAAAATATTTAGCATTCCGATATAGGAATATATAATTACAATATCTGCATATTCAGTTTTCGGTAAGTAATTTATATAAAGTGGAAATAAAATAAATGTGAGGAATCGTCCAACGATATTGAAAATTCCATAAGTGGCAGTTTGACCAGCTAATTCTTTTAGCTTAGCTTTCATTCTACTTAATTTTCTTCTTTTTTGGAGGTAAGGATATTACAAATCCAAATACTGCACCGTATAATGTCATAGTAGTCCAACTTGACTTTAAAGTACAACCAGAAGTACAACCGAAGAAATGATAATAACCGTAGCCAATAATAGCCCCGAGAGCTGTTAATAATAATATTTTAAGTTTTGTATACATATAAGATATTTACGGTCTTACTTTAATTTTGTTTGGCTTCTGAGTTAATATCATCTATTTTTAAAACAAACTCTTCTTTTTCTTCACTATTTAAACCAAATTCTTTTATTTCTTTAAGTTTGGGCAATTCTTCAATACTATTTATTCCAAATGATTTGAGAAATTCATTTGTAGTTCCATATAAGTAAGGATTACCAGGAGCATCACTCTTCCCTATTATTTTTACAAATCCTTTGTCAATTAGACCATTTATAATCTCTTTGGAGTTTACACCTCTTATGCTCTCTACTCCTGGTCTTGATATTGGTTGCCTGTAAGCAACGATTGCAAGAGTTTCAAGATTAGCATTGGTTAGTTTTCTCCTGCGGACATTTTTGTTGATTTTGCCTACTACTTTTCCAAACTTGCGAGATGTAACTAAGTTAAATCCCCCTCCACTTTCTACTATTCGGAAAGCACTATCAGAATGAGCGTGTTCTTCGTTTATTTCATCTATTAAGTTTAAAACATAATCTCTATCAAAGCCAATTTTTTCAAGCATTTCATATTCAATAATATCTTGATCTGATTTATTACTACTATCTGAAGTAGCTAAAATCTTCATAAGTTTATTGATATTCAAAGGTTCTTCGAATGTAAAAAGCAACGCTTCAATAGCACGTTTTTGATCTTCTTTCGGCAAAGAAAAAAAATATGGTAAGTCTTCTATTTCCATTAATTCAAATTCAAGTTGGGTGAAATAATAATATCTTCGTTCAGATCATCTTGGCTAACAAATATCTCAGATGAACGCACTAACTCTAACAATGCTAAAAAAGTAACCACGAGGTTAGATTTAGTCATCTTTGAAGTAATTTCAAAAAACATCAATCTTCCTTTTACTTTCAAGCTTCTTAATAATTCTGTTTTTTGCTCCTCAACAGTTATTGGAATTAACTCAACAACGTGTTCTTTTTTGGCATTATCTAATCTGTCAACAGCATATTTGAATGCTGTTAGTAAATCAAATATTGTCGTATTAGTATAAACTGTTTCTACATTTTCATCTTCAGGGAAATAAACTCTTTCGTGGAAATGTAAATGATTTTCCTCACTCATTCTCATTTCTTCAGAAGCTTCTTTTATCTGCTTATACTCTAATAGCTTTTGTACTAATTCATTACGAGGATCTTCAATCTCATCACCATTTTCATCTTTTGGTCTAGGAAGTAGAAGTTTTGCTTTGACATACATAAGTGTAGATGCCATAACAATGAACTCTCCAGCCAGCTCTAAATCTAATAACTTCATAACCCTAACATAGCTTAGAAATTCTTCTGTTATACGCGAAATAGGTATATCATAGATATCTAACTCATCTCTTCTTATAAAGTATAAGAGTAAGTCAAAAGGGCCTTCGAAATTGGGTAATTGAATTCTGTACATAAAATCTAATTATTAATATCTACAAAGGTAAAATATTGTTTAATAGAAAAGGAATATAATTATCAACAACTATATATATACCCTTTCAATTCTGGGTAGCAATTGAGTTATTATCTCATAAGGAATCGTTCCTATCTTTTCTGCAATATCATATATACTGTCTGCTATCCCATTGTTGCCAATTACTGTGACATTATCACCTTCGTTAATATCAAACCCAGTTATATCTACCATTGTAAAATCCATACAAACAGAACCAACTATAGAACAAGAGTTTCCACTAATTTCAAAGACTCCCCTATTGAACATTTTCCATGGATAGCCATGACCATAGCCAATAGGTATAAGGGCTATTTTCATATCATTATCGGCTATAAACTTATTAGAATAACCAATATTTTCACCTTTCAAAACAGTTTTAACTAATGTTACTTCAGATACTAACTCAAGCCCCATTTCTAATGAACTTGATTCGTATAACCTACGGTTTGGAAGGTAGCCATAGATAGAAAGCCCAGGTCTAGAATATGTTGAATGATTTTCTATTCCACTGAATATTGCTGCAGAATTGTGAGTGTGAGTATAATCTAATTGACCAAAAACCTCTTCAATTTTACTTTTTGCATCTTCAAATTGTGCTAATTGCAATTTAGATTGATTTTTATCTCCATCATCTGATGAAATCAAATGTGTCAAACAGCCAATTATTTTCAGATTAGTATAAGTTTGTAATTCTTCAAGCAAGTCGTCAAGTTCGTCAATTCTAACACCTTCACGGTTCATCCCAGTGTCAACAAATACATGTATCTTAATAATAGTATTTTTTTTCTTAGCTTCTTCATTTAAAGCATTCAATACATTAGTATTTACAATGCTTACCTGCAAATCATTTTTAACAATATCGTCAACCTGTTCAATAGACACAGACCCTGTTATAAGTATCTCGCCAGTATCACCCGATTTCCGTAATTTTTCTGCTTCGTGAACATAGGGAACCCCAAGAATTTCTACTTTCTCTTCTCTAAGTATCTCCGATATTTCTGTAATTCCAAAGCCATAACCATTGGCTTTTACTATTCCTATTATCTTTGTACCAGATGTTTGTCTAATTATTCTTAAATTGTGTCTTATTGCTTTTGTATTTATTATAGCTTTTGAACGATTCATTAAATATTTGCTTCCTAAATGCCGAAATTGTAATTATAACAAGAATTAAAAAAATAAAATTATACATTTTATATGAGAATACTATTATCATTATTAATACTGTTTACCTTCTCTTGCTCTACTGTTGAAAAAAAAGAAGAATGTAAAGAAGTTAATAGCAGAAATAATTTGGGCCCAAATGTAAATTCAACTGATTCTGAATCATTGATTTCAACAATAGATAATCAAATAGTATTTCGTCAAAGTTCTGAAGACGAATTCAATATATTTCAATTATCTAATAATGAAATTCTTTTGACAAGATACAACCAAATTATTAAGAATTTAAAGATTGACTCCCCCGGATTACCTACTCTCTATCAAATTAAAGATGGAGAAAAAATCATGGTAGTTTCTGGATTATTGAAAGACACACTTAATAGAGATTTATCTGCTTACAGAATTATCGATGATTTCCACACAACTAATATTAATTGCGATATACTTAATTCAGAAGGGTTTGAAGGGCATCCTTATTTTGATGGCAACAGATTGTACTTTACTAAGGAAATTGATTCTGGGTGGGATATATATTACTCAGATTTAGTTGATAATACTTGGACTTCGCCAAAACCAATGTTTGAAATCAACACTTTATATGACGAAGGTTTCTATCATAATAACAATAACTTAGAACTATTTTCTAGAAGAGATAAAGATAAAAAGTTTAGCATCTGGAGAAACTTTATTAATAATGATAATTCTGAATACTACAGAAAATTATCAACAGATATAAATTCAGACTTCAATGATATTTCAGCGACTCTCGTTAATAATAAAGTTTTCTTTTCTTCTGACAGACCTGGTGGTTGTGGAGAATTCGACTTATACTCAGCTGATTTTTGTAGTAATGTCAAGCTAAATGGTATAGTAGTGAGCGAATTTGAAGATATACCTCTAACAGGTAGTGTAAGTCTTTATAACGTAAATAACATTTTGATTGATTCTGTAGATATTGACAATGCGGATTTTGAATTCCTGTTATCTCCAAACGAATATTATTACTTGAAATATAATAATGAATGCTATTCTTCAGAGGAATCAACTAAGTTATTTTATGCAGAATGTAATGAATTAGAGAATGTAGTGATTATACAAGAAATTGTATTACCAGACTACACAGTGGAATTTAACTTTGAAGAATATGACATCCCATTTTTTGTGACTGGGTACTACCGTCCTAACACTACTGAAAACCTAAGTGAATTGAAAAAGCTGTTCAAACACAATGTTATAAAAGGCAAAGAAAACACATCATATATAGAATACCCGTCAGAAAAATATCACGATTACTCTTATGTGATTGACTCTGCATTTGATAGTGCTGTCTTATTTATTGAAGAACAGTTGCAAAACCTCAATAATGAATGTATTAGTAATAATATTAAATTAGCTGTAGATATTACAGGATATTCAGACCCCAGACCAATTGGTCAAGGTAACATATACCCTGGACCAGATGTGCATGATTCAGAAGGTAGCGTAGTATTCAGTAATGGTGACCAAATAGATAATGAAAAACTATCTTTTCTAAGAGCATATTACACTGGTGAATATATAAAATCAAAGATTAAAAGTAATAATAATATAATCTATAATGTTTTTACTGGTGGTGTAAAATCAGAGAGCAATTTGCCCAATGATTTGAAAAGAAAAGTAAAGATTAGTATCAGATTACAAAAATAGTATTTGAAACACTAAATTCCGAGATATTACTTCTTTAGAAAATTAATACAAGACATAAATTCAAATATAAATGGAGAAGAAATGGTAGATTACAAACCAATGAGTTATTTGGACTTCAATGATCCAGAAATTGCAAAAAAACAAAAAGCTGAATTAGATAAAGTTAAAGAACAATTAGGTAAAGAGTATCCTAATATTATCGATGGTAAAGAAGTATTTACTGATAAGAAAACTACTTCTAACAATCCTGCTAACAAGGATGAAGTTGTAGGTGTATTCCAAAAATCAGGTAAAGAAGACGCTGAAAAAGCTATCCTTGCCGCAGAAAAAGCATTCGAATCGTGGAGATTTGTTCCTGCTAAAGAAAGAGCTGAATACTTATTTAAAGCAAGTGAAATTATCAAACAACGCAGATTAGAGATTAACGCTTGGATGATTACTGAAGTAGGAAAAAATTACTTAGAAGCTGACGCTGACACTTGTGAAGCGATTGATTTCTTAGAGTTTTATGCTAGAGAAATGATAAGACTTTCGGAGAATCAACCTTTAACAGGTCAACCTGACGAAATAAACGAGTATTTCTATATTCCTTTAGGAGTTGGTATAGTAATTCCACCTTGGAACTTCCCATTTGCAATTATGGCTGGTACAGTAGCTGCTTCTTTCGTTACAGGTAATACTGTTGTATTGAAACCATCATCTGATGCTCCAATGATGGCTAAGATTTTTGACGAAATTATGAGAGAAGTTGGCTTGCCAGACGGTGTATTCAACTACTTAGTTGCGAGTGGTGCAGAAGCTGGTGATTATATGGTTGATCATCCGAAGACTCGTTATATTTCATTCACTGGCTCAATGGAAGTAGGTACAAGAATTTACGAAAGAGCTGCGAAAGTAAACCCTGGTCAAATATGGCTGAAAAGAGTAGTTGCCGAAATGGGTGGCAAAGATGCTATGCTAATCGATAGCGAATGTGATGTAGATTACGCTGCTGGTGAAGTAGTAAAAGCTGCTTTCGGATTCCAAGGTCAGAAATGTTCTGCTTGTTCTCGTGCTATTATTGATGAATCTATCTATGATGAGTTTGTTGAGTTATTAAAAGAAAAAGCTGAAAAAATTGAAATTGGTGACCCAAGAGATGATAAAGCTGCTGGTCCCGTTGTAAGTGAAGGTGCTTATAACTCAATCAAAGAATATATTGAAATTGGTAAATCAGAGGGAAAGTTGATACTCGGTGGCGACACTCCAGATGCTGATAAGGGTTATTATATCTCTCCTACTATCTTTGTTGATGTTCCTGAAGATGCAAGAATCGCTAAAGAAGAAATCTTTGGACCTGTACTTTCTGTCATCAAATCTAAAAACTTTGATGATGGAGTTAGAATATTCAACGACTCAATTTATGGTTTGACTGGTGGTTTAATCACTGACAATCCTGAGAAATTAGAAAGAGGAAAGAAAGAATTACATTGTGGTAATCTTTACTTAAATAGAAAGTGTACTGGTGCATTAGTTGATGTTCACCCATTCGGTGGATTCAATATGAGTGGTACAGACAGTAAAGCGGGAAGCCGTGATTACTTGCAGCTGTTTATGCAAGGTAAATCAGTTGCTACTAAAAAGTAATTGACACTTTTAGTATATATATAAAAAGAGCTTCATTCCATTATGAAGCTCTTTTTTTTTGTATTTGTAATTGTATAAATAGAATTTCTACATCCTAAACACACCAAACTGAGGATCTTCAATATCATTATTGAGAGCAATTGATATATTCATAGCAAGTACATTTCTTGTGTCAACTAAGTCAATTATCCCATCATCCCACAATCTTGCTGAAGAGTAGAAAGGTGTTGCTTGCTCTTCATATTTTTCCAGTATTGGTTGTTTTATTTCTTGTATTTGTTCTTCAGTTAAGTTCTCACCTTTCTTTTCTAATTGTTTTACCTTAACAGAAGTAAGTACATTAGCTGCTTGTTCACCACCCATTACAGAAATCTTTCCAGTTGGCCACATCCATAAGAAATTTGGGTCATATCCTCTACCGCACATAGCATAGTTACCAGCACCATAGCTACCGCCTACAATCATTGTGAATTTGGGAACATTAGTATTAGCAACAGCGTGAACTAACTTAGCTCCGTCACTTGCTATTCCTCCATGCTCATATTTTTTACCAACCATAAAGCCAGTTATATTTTGCAAGAATATTATAGGAATCTTTCTTACTGAACACAATTCAATAAAGTGTGCACCTTTCAAGCTTGATTCTGAAAATAATACACCATTGTTACCAATTATTCCAACTGGATAACCCATTATTCTAGCAAAGCCAGTAACTAAAGATTTTCCATAATTTTCTTTGAACTCTTGGAATCTACTACCATCAACTACTCGGGCGATAACTTCTTTAATATTAAATGGAGTTCTGATGTTCTTTGGTATTACACCATAAAGCTCATCAGCATCATAGTAAGGTGCTTCTATTTTGTCACGCTTAATTTCGTACTTAGTTTGTTGCTCAAAATTCTCAACTATATCTCTAACAATCTTAAGAGCATGCGAATCATTTTCAGCTAAGTGATCTGCTACTCCAGATATTTTGGTGTGGACATCTGCCCCACCTAATTCTTCAGAAGTTACCTCTTCTCCAGTAGCTGCTTTTACCAAAGGTGGTCCACCAATAAATATAGTTGCCTGATTTCTTACCATTACGGTTTCATCACTCATAGCTGGCACGTAAGCACCGCCAGCAGTACAAGAACCCATAACACAAGCAATCTGAGGAATCCTCATTTTAGACATCTGAGCTTGATTATAGAATATATTACCAAAATGTTCCTTGTCAGCAAATGTTTCCGACTGATAAGGCAAGAATATGCCGCCAGAATCAACCAAATAGATACAAGGAAGATTGTTCTTCATTGCTATTTGCTGAGCTCTAATATGCTTTTTGATTGTCATAGGGAAATATGTACCACCTTTTACAGTGGCATCATTTGCAACAATCATACACTCAACGCCATTAATTATGCCAATACCTGTAACTACACCTGCAGAAGGTGCCATCCCTTCGTACATATCAGTTGCAGCGAAAGCACCAACTTCTAAAAAGGGTGTATTCTTATCACATAACTCCTCTATTCTATCTCGAACAAGTAACTTACCCCTATCAATGTGTTTCTGTCTGTGATGTTCAGGACCACCCTTCTTAATCTCAGACAATCTGTTTCTGTAATCATCAACAATTGATTTATTGTGAATATAATTTTCTTTAAAGTCAGGTGATGATGTCGATATTTTACTTTTTATTCTTTTCATATCTATTTATTATAAGATTTTGCAAATTCTTCTAAAAATATAGCAGAAGCTTTAATTCCACCAAAGTAGTGATTCAAATTGAACTTTTCATTTGGAGAGTGAATATTATCCCCTTCTAAACCTAACCCCATTAATACAGCAGGAGCATTCAGTTCTGATTGGAACATTTCTACAATTGGAATAGACCCACCTTCTCTCATATTTACTGCCTTGTGACCAAAAGCTTTTTCCAAAGCAGTGGAAGCAGCACTTACTCCTGGACTATCCATAGCAGCTTCTACAGGATTACCACCGTGATGACTTTGAATATCAATTTGCATGTAATCTGGCACTAAACTCTTGATATGATCGATTGCTTTTTCAGTAACTGATTTCCAAGTTTGATTCGGTACTAACCTCATTGATATTTTGGCTGTTGCTGTGGAAGGAATAATTGATTTATGTCCCTCATCTGTATATCCACTAAACATTCCATTAACATCGAGAGTTGGTCTTGACGATGCTCTTATTACAGTAGAGTAACCTTCTTCACCAGTTAGACCAGATAAACCAAGTTCATCGGCGTATTCCTTTTCATCAAATGGCAATGATTCTAATGTTTTAGTTTCCTCTGAACTCAACTCTTTTACATCATCGTAAAAACCCTGTATAGTTACTTTACCTTTATCGTCGTGAAGCTTAGCAATAAGTTTCGACAATTCATTTGCTGGGTTCGGTACTGCACCACCATATTGACCAGAGTGTAAATCTCTGTTTGGTCCAGTTAAAGTTAGCTCTATAACAGCAATACCTCTCAAGCTATAAACAATAGATGGGATTTCATTAGCGAACCAAGATGTGTCGGATATAAGAATTGTATCACAACTTAGCTTATCTGTATTTTTAGGAAGAAATTCCATTAGTGCATTACTGCCTGATTCCTCTTCACCTTCTATGAGTAGTTTAATGTTAACTGGCAGCTTACCATTTACCTTCAAATGGCCTTCTGCTCCTTTCACATGTGCAAATACCTGACCTTTGTCGTCTGCAGTTCCACGACCGTATAATTTTCCATCTCTTATAGTTGGTTCAAATGGCGGAGAATCCCACAATTCAATTGGGTCTTCTGGTTGCACGTCATAGTGTCCATATATTAGAACTGTTGGAGCATCCTCACCTGCACCTAACCACTCTGCATAAACTATTGGGTAACCACTTGTCTCTATAACTTCGACTTCTTCAAAACCAGATGAAAGTATATTTTCTTTCAACCAACTTGCACATTCATTTACGTCTTTCTTATTTCTTTCTCTTGTAGATACTGAAGGAAATTTTAAAAATTCTATCAATTCATTTAAGTTTTTCTCTTCATTTTGCTCTAATCTGTCTAATATATTATCCATTATTACCTTAATTACTATATTTTAAAATTTCATTACTTTCAAATTTACTAAAAATTGCAAACATATCGTTATTCATATTCTCATAGTTTTTTCATAAATTGAGTACATTATAAATTTAAACAATAATATTTTGTCTTATAAAACTATAAAGTATAATGAATCTAATAAGATAGCGAATATTACGTTATCTAGACCTGAAGTGAGAAATGCAATCAATTCCGAAATGATTAAAGAATTGATAGACATTTTTGAGAAAATTGAATTGAATGATGAAATTAGAGTCATTGTATTAACTGGTGAGGGTAAAACTTTTTGCTCTGGTGCTGATTTGAACTGGCTAAGAGAAGTTAAAGATTATACTTATAAAGAGAATTATAATCAATCGTTAGATCTTATTAAATTACTTAAGATAATTCATAACCACTATAAGCCCGTAATCTGCAAAGTAAATGGATCGGCGGTTGGAGGTGGTGTAGGGCTAATGTTGGCAAGTGACATAGTTATTGCTGATGATCATTCTACTTTTGGGCTTTCGGAAGTTGCAATAGGCATTGTACCTGCTGCAATAGTTCCTTTTCTTTTAGCAAGAATAAGTGAAGTTAAAGCAAGGGAATACCTTATCACTGGAAATAGAATAGATGCTATTACTGCGAAAGAATTAGGTCTAATTAATTATATTACAAACTCAGCTGAATTAGATTCTTTTACAAATCAACTTTCTACTAAAATTTGTAATAATGGTAGAATAGCGGTTTCAAGAGTAAAAGAAATGATAAATAAATTTAGTTCTGTTGACTTGAATGATAAAAATATGGAATATATAGCAAATGTTATTGCTAAGCTAAGAACCTCTGATGAAGGTCAAGAAGGAATAAATGCTTTTTTAGATAAAAGAAAACCAAATTGGATAGATTAGAATATGAACAAAAAAATTAAAAAAATATTAATAGCGAATAGATCAGAGATTGCTTGTAGAATTATAAAAGCAGCCAAAGAACTTAATATTAAAACAGTAGCAATATACTCAGAAATTGATAACGACGCCTTGCATGTGCAGTTAGCAGATGAATCCATCTTAGTTGGTCCTGCACCAGCTAATCAATCTTATTTAAATCAAGAAAAAGTTATAAATGCAGCATTGAAGTCTGGTGCTGATGCTATTCACCCTGGTTATGGGTTTCTTTCAGAAAATTTTGAGTTCAATCAAAAAGTAAGAGATGCTGGATTAACTTACATTGCCCCTAATGTAGAAGCAATGAAGTTGTTAGGTTCAAAAACAGCTTCGAGACAAACAATGATTGAGGCTGGAGTTCCAGTCATTGAAGGATATCAAGATAATGACTCAGATGTAGAGACATTCAAAAAGAAAGCTGTTGAAATAGGTTTTCCAGTTTTGGTTAAGGCCTCTGCAGGTGGCGGTGGTAAAGGAATGAGAATAGTTCGTAAGGAAGAAGAATTTGAAGATGCTTTTGCTTCTTCTTCAAGAGAAGCAAAAAATGCTTTTGGTGACCCAACTGTATTTGTTGAGAAATATATTGAAAATCCAAGGCATATTGAGTTTCAAGTAGCAGGCGACAAACATGGGAATTTTGTTCATTTATTTGAAAGAGAATGCTCGATACAAAGAAGACATCAGAAAATAATTGAAGAAACGCCATCTACAGCTCTCAATAATGATCTGAGAAATAAAATGGGCGAAGCTGCAGTTAATGCTATAAGAGCTGTTGATTATGATAGCGTTGGAACTGTTGAATTTCTATTAGATAATACTGGTAACTATTATTTTCTTGAAGTAAATACAAGAATACAAGTTGAACATCCTATTACAGAAATGACGACAGGTGTTGATTTGTTGAAACTACAGATTAAGATCGCAGAAGGTAAAGAAATACCTTTTAAACAAAATGAGTTAACTCAGCAAGGGCACTCAATTGAATGCAGGGTTTATGCTGAAGATGCACAAAAAGACTTTATGCCAACTGGTGGAAATGTATTATTCCACAAAGCTCCAGAAGGGTTGGGAATAAGATATGACACAGGCGTTACAACTGGTTCTGAAATTTCATCTTACTATGATCCAATAATGAGTAAAATCATTAGTTTTGGTAGCACAAGAGAAGAAGCAATTGATAGAATGAAAATAGCATTGAAGGAAACAGTAATTCTTGGTGTTATTACATCATTAGATTTTATCCATAAGGTACTAGAAACAAAAGACTTTAAGAATGGTGAAACTTACACTAATTTTCTCGACAATAATTTAGATTTATTCAAGAATGATGAAGATAATTATAAAATTGCTGCTTCAATTATTACAGCTATAGACGAAGAGAAAAAGAGAAATTCAGATAGTGGTGATGAATTACCTTGGGAATTAATTGGAAAGTGGGAAATTGGAGTTGAAAAATGATACTTAAGTATAATAATGAAATTTTAGAATTAGATAGTAAAATAAATGATAACAATTATAACGTTACTATTGGTGAAGACTCAGTAGAGTTTAGAGTTATCAAAAAGGCATTGAATAAATTAGACATAATTATTGAAGACAATAATAAAGAGGTTTATTACACTTCAAATAAAGACAAAATATTTATTCATCTTGATGGTAAGCAGTATATTTTCAATAAAGTTGAAGATGAATTAGAATTAGAAAGTGCTGTATTTTCCGATAATGTTGAAAATATAATACCACCAATGCCAGGAACCATAATTAAAGTAAATGTGAATGAAGGTGATTCTGTTGAAGAAGGCGAAGCAGTAATTGTTGTAGAGGCAATGAAAATGGAAACCAATCTTTATAGTAGAATTTCTGGGAAAGTAACATCAGTTAATGTAAAAGAAGGCGATAGAGTTGACTCTGAAGATGTTTTGGTTGTTATAGAAAAAGAATAAACAACAAGGGGAACTACTTTATAATTCCCCTTATCTGTGTATTTCTAAATAACTATTTAGTTCTATTCGAAACTATGTTTAATATCTCATTCATTTTTTCTTTGGCTCTTTCAGAATATTCCAAAGCTTCTTTTTCTTTTTCTGATTTATAGTTTTTATCATCAATGCTATCTAAGTTGATGATTACATTTCTATAAGCTCCCCAAATACCAACTTCTAACGCTCTTGCACCCACTTCTAAATCTGATCGACTGCTAAAATTACCTATTTTAGCAACTTCAACCAAGTCATCCCAAACACTGTCCGCTGTTTTGATAGTTTGCATAGGAACCTCTATGGCTACCTTCATACCGTCTTGCATTGCTTGCCTTCTAATTGCTGTTTCTTCGTCTGTGTTTTGTGGTAATCGCATTGCTTCCATAAAATCACTAAATGCATTTGTATCTGCATCTATCAACGGTATCAAATCTTCAGTAGTTTGAACTAAGTTTGGTATTATTTCTCTTAACTTTGAATCATATTCCTCATACTTTCTATACCCAAATGTAAGCCATGCTACCATATTGCCTAATCCTGCACCCATAGCAGCTACAGCTGCAGATACGCTTCCCCCACCTGGGGCAGATTTTCTAGCTGCGACTTCACCTACAAAATCCCTAACTGAAAGTGATGCCAACGGCTCGTTTTTTTCTTGACCAATAACATATTCGATTATTCTTTTTTCAGGAATAAAATGTTGGACAGAACTTAAGCCCAATCTATTAACAACTAATTTTATTTTTTGGCTTTCATCAACAATAAACAAATTCTCTTTTTCAATATAATAATCCGCTGCCATTAACATTGCTTCTAAAGGGACTAAACCTACAATTTCAGAACCAGAAACACCAATGTTCATTTTTTGTGCATCTTTCTTTGCTTCTTCATAAGCAATGTGCATTGGGGTAACGTGAAAATCATTCAAATTCATCGATATTTGAGCGATATTATAATCATCAACTTGCCAGCCCAAACCCTTTGTTTCTTTTAATCTTCCAGGTTTATCTTCTCCTCTCCCTGCTTCTCTCAAATTAAGAGCGATTCTATGAGCTTGATTCCAAGTTCCTAAGATATTAATGTTATAAGCAATCAGGAAATTTCTTGCACCAGTAGCCGTACAACCCCACTTTGGGTCAAATTCACCAGACCAATAATCTGGTTCCCACCCTTCTTTTTTAACTTTTTCAGACATTGCTTCATATTCACCCTTTCTTATATCAGGTAATTTCTTTCTATAATCTTTATCCGACGAATTTTCATATAAATACATAGCTAAACCTAACTCATCTGCAGCTCTTTTAGCAAACTTTTTGGAAACTTCAATACATTCTTCCATTGTGACATTAGAAACTGGTACAAATGGACAAACATCCATAGCTCCCATTCTGGGGTGCTCACCAGTTTGTTTAATCATATCAATCAACTCTTTTGCAACTTTAGCCGCAGCTAACGCACCTTCAATAATTGCATTTTCATCACCTACAAAGGTATATACAGTTCTATTTGTTGAACTACCAGGGTCAACGTCCAATAAAGTACAACCTTCCACATTCTTGATAGATTCAGATATAGCATGTATTATATCAATGTTCTTCCCTTCCGAAAAATTAGGTACACATTCGATTATTTTTTTCATATTACTTTTATTTTCTAATTGTTTAGTTATTTTTACAAAAATACTAAATTATAATTTTCATTTTAAAAAATGAATATAAATGTTTTGATTTAAGATTATGCCAAAAGAAATACATATATCAGAAATAACAGATAAAGATACTTTATATAATACAGTTACGAATAAATACAACCAAGTATTATTAAAAAAAGGAACCATTCTGAATACTGCTTCACATCTCAAAATATTAAAAACTTGGGGAATTGAATCAATAGTAATAGAAGGTGTTTTAGATGACAGTTTAAATGATGATTCGGATCAAGTTGATAATGAATTAAGATTACAAGTAATAGAAAAGTTAGGATGGGATAGATTGAATGACAATGATGAAGTTCTACTTGATATAATCCTTGAATCTAAAATAACTAAAGTTAGCTAATGGAATCGATTAAAGAGAAAATAGAACAATTTGAAGACTTCCCCACTTTACCAACTGTATATTATAAACTTGTTGATGCGTTATCTGACAATTCGACAACTATTAAAAAGATATCAGATATTATTTCTACTGATATAGCACTTAGTTTTAAGTTATTGAAGATAGTTAATTCTAGTATATATGGACTAAGTACAAAAGTGAGAACAATAGATAAAGCCATATTTCACATGGGATTTCGAGAGTTGAAAAACATTATTCTAACATCAACAGTTATAGATGTATTCTCAAATTTGAAAACTAGCAGTAATTTGGATTTAGTTACTTTTTGGAGACATTCAATCGCAGTAGGAGTAATCTCAAGAGCTTTGGCAAAATTAGATGGTAAGAAAAACTTAGATGAATATTTACTGTCGGGAATTGCTCACGATATTGGTAAATTAATATTCTTTCAAATACTGGGAAATCAATATGATGCTGCTTTTATTTTTGCTAAGCGAAATAACTGCGATTTAGCAACAGCAGAGGAAGAAGTTTTTGGAATTAATCACATGGAAATTGGTTACAAGGTTGCTAATAACTGGAATTTGGATAAGAATATAGCTAACTCAATTAAGTATCATAGTGAAGGGCTTGTTGATTCAAGAACTAATCACCTTGTAACCTCTATTCATATAGCTAATATTTTAGCTAAAGGATTGGATTGGGGCATTTCAGGAAATAACATAATAGAAAAACCAAATAGTAAAATTTGGCTTAAAAAATCTTTATCAAACTTAGATGTTAAAGATTTTTACAGAGATATTAATGAAGATTATCAACAGGCATGTGAAATATTAATAGTGTAGAAAATGGAAAATTTAGAGTTATTTAGAACATTTAATAGTAAGATGATTCAGAGTCTATCACTTAATGATATATTATCTGAGTCCTTAACCGTATATAAAAATATTATCAATACAGATTTTACAGCAATATACCTGTTTAATACAGATACTTTTTTACCTGAGCTACAAGTAATTAATGATGACAATTACTTAAGTGAATCTGAATCTGTTTTAGAAAATGTTATAGAAAAGGGGTTACTTGGTGAAGTAATGAATTCTAATCACTTTATTAATAACAAAGTAGATAAAAGTGATATTCTCATTGCTCCTTTAATTTCTTTCAAAGGTGCTCACGGATTTGTACTTTTTAGTGCAGACAAAATAACTGAAGTTAATGATGAGAACATAATATACTTACTGGAAAACTTTACTGGATATTTGTCTTCATGTATAAATTCGAAGTTATTAGAAATTGAGAACAACTCTATTAGAAATAATATTAATCAAGCCGTAGCAGTTCAGACAAAGTCACTAATGGACCAAAAGAAAGAGATCAATGAAAAAATAGAAGAGCTAAAATCTAGTCTATTGATGACTATGCCCCATGAGGTTAGGACACCCCTTAATCAAATTTTGGGATTAACAGACTATCTCATAAAATCCCTTGATGATGTTGACAAAGAAGAGCTTAATGAAGTATTAGTCGATGTACATGATTCCGCAAAGCGTTTAAGAAGGCTATTTGAGAACTATCTGTACTTATCTACATTAAATATTACTGCTTATGACATAGAAAAATTACAAAAACTAAAATCAAGTGTTTTACTTTCTGCAGAATCTGCTATTTTTGAATCGGCTATGAATTTAGCTTATAATTATGATAAGCAAGAATCGATTAAATTGGATTTAGTTGATTCAGAACTTAATATTACTGAAGAACACCTATCAAAATTGTTATTTGAAATAATTGATAACGCATTCAAATTCGGTGATGAAAATACAATTATTAATATAAAATCAGAGATTAACAATAATAAATATATTATCAAAATACTTGATAATGGAATTGGCATCCCAATCGAGAGAATTTATATGCTTGATGCGTATATTCAGTTTGACCGACTCTCAAACGAGCAACAAGGTTCTGGATTAGGATTAGCAATAGCAAAAAGAATCGCTATAATCTATGATGGCGATATTCAGTTCAAAAGTAAATCAGATGAATTTACTGAAGTTACAATTAGTTTACCACTTATTGCAAACTAACTGTTCTTATAGATTATAATTTTCTCTATTGTGCTTTTCCACCTATTCACACTATTATCAAATGGATAAATTATGCTCGATGGTTTAAAATAATTTTTAATATCCATTTGTGTAAGTTTTTTCAAATTTAATTGATACTGTACATCTAAAATTGAATTTAGTTCCGTATCTAAAAGTGTATTATTCTCTAAGTTTAATAACTCACCCTCTCCTATTACTAAAGTGTCCCCTAATGAAGATACATTTTTATTATCAATCAATAACAAAGGATTTTGATTATTCAATTCTGATAAATCATAATGACTATAAATTACTTTATCACCACCCTGGAAATAAATTTCAGCAAATTCATTTTGATTTAATTTAAGAATTTTATTTAGTTCTACAGCATTGTGATTTGCAACTACTCGCCCCTTATGCTTAAAATTAACTCTTAATTGCTCTATTTTAGAGTAATCTAAATTATTCAAATCGAGTGTATTAACTTTTTCAAAAGAGTATAAATTAAATGTCAAAAAAAGTAACATTGCTACTAATAGTATCGTATTTTTCATATCATTTTCCCACTTAGCTTTGAGTTAATTAAGTAAAGTCTTAATTTAATTTTTAGTAATTTCTAATATACAAATATTATACCAAATGAAAATAACAACTGTAGTTTTAGCTGCAGGTAAAGGAACAAGGATGAATGTTTCTGATTTGCCTAAAGTACTAGTCAATTTGAATGATAAACCAATGTTGGAATACGTTTTAGACACTGTAGAAAATATTAGCTCGAACAAAACAGTATTAGTTGTTGGATATATGAAAGACAAAATTGAGAATTATCTTAACTCCAAGAGTTTTTCAAATATTACAACAGTTGTGCAAGAAGAGCAGTTAGGAACTGGACATGCAGTACAGCAATCTGAAAACGAATTAATTAATTCTAATTCACAAGTTCTAATTTTGTGTGGTGATGTTCCACTACTAACTAAATCTACATTGAAACAATTCCTGCGAACTCATCAACAAGAGAACTCTACACTTTCTGTATTATCTGCATTTGCAGATAAACCTACCGGTTACGGTAGAATAATAAGAAATGAAAAAAATGAATTTAGAAAGATTGTAGAAGAGAAAGATTGTAATGAAAATGAAAAGTTAGTAAATGAAATCAATAGTGGAACATACATAGTAGATTCCAACGAGCTATTTTCTGCATTGAAGGAAGTAGATACAGACAATGCTCAAGGGGAGTTTTACTTAACAGATATTGTAGAAATAATTCAAAATCGAGAAAAAAAGGTAATAGCATTCCCAACCAATAATATTGATGAAATACAAGGTATTAACTCAATTGAGACTCTTAAACAAGTTGAAAATCAAATGAATAAAAAAACGTTTAATATATTAGGTGTTCAACAAATAGCTATTGGTGGAGAAGATAAAGCCAAACACAAAACTCTATGGAATGATTTACTTGGGGTGAAAAAAATAGGTGATTATCAAAGCGAAACTGAAAATGTAGATGAAGACATTTATGAATTAGGGGTTGGTTTAGGGAAAGTAGAAATAGACATAATGCAACCTCTTGATATTGAAAAAAAGCCATCGGTACACCAACCAAAATTAAATCATTTTGGACTTTGGGTAGATGATTTGGAAGCTGCGTATAATTCATTATCAAAAGATGGAGTAAGGTTTACACCTGGAGGAATTCGTAAAGGCGCATCAGGATATGATGTTTGTTTTATTCATCCCAAAGGAAATGAAGACTACCCTATTTCTGCAGAAGGTGTATTAATAGAGCTTGTTCAAGCACCGCAAGAAATTATAAAAGAATATATAGAAAAAAAGGAACAATTATAATGTCAAAACTTATATGTGTTAGACACGGTCAGTCCTTATGGAATAAAGATAATAAATTTACTGGTTGGGTTGATGTTGATTTATCTGATCAGGGCATATCAGAAGCTGAAATTGCTGGAGAATTATTAAAAAACTTTAAATTCGATATAGTATTTACATCAATTTTAAAAAGAGCAATCAATACCGCTGATATTATACTAAGTAGAAATGAAAGCAAACCAGAAATAATCAGAGATAAAGCTCTAAACGAAAGACACTATGGTGAACTACAAGGTTTGAATAAAGCTGAAATAGGTGAAAAAGTAGGTGCAGAACAATTGCATATATGGAGGAGAAGTTATGATATAGCTCCCCCAGAAGGTGAGTCCTTGAAAGATACTCAAGAAAGAGTAATTCCCTATTATGAAAATGAAATATTACCTATGATCAAAGCTGGAAAGAATATACTAATTTCAGCTCATGGTAATTCATTAAGAGCTTTGGCTATGCATTTAGAAAATATATCGAAAGATGATATATCTGAAATTAACATTCCCACTGGTCAGCCGTATGTATATGAATTAGATGACAAATTTAATTTTATTTCAAAAAAATATATTGGTACTGATGATTAAATTTATTGTATTATTAATACTTACAACTTTTTCATTACAATCTAAAGGGCTGTTAGAAATTGCAAATGAAGAATTAAACAGAAACTTTGAAAGTTTACAAAAAGAAGAATTACCTCCTTATTATATTTCATACAATATAACTGATATTGAAAGAGTTTCAATAAATTCTTCTTTTGGAAATATTATGTCTAACGATAGTGTTGACCAAAGGATATTAGATATTGACTTGCGAGTTGGAGATTACAAATTTGACAACACCCATATTATCCGTGGAAGTTCATTCAACTTTGGCGGTGGTGGCGGTTTAGAATTCTTAGCTTTAGATGACAACGAAAAAGCAATTAAGAATAAAATATGGTATTCCACAGATAAAACTTACAAATCGGCTATAGAATCTTATGAAAAAGCTAGGTCAAACTCAGCTGTAAAAATAGAAGAAGAAGATAAGTCTAATGATTTTTCTAATGAAGAACCTGTAAGCTATTCGAGTGAACAGACACCATTAAAAATTAATAGAAATGATTGGGTCAAAAAAACTAAACGCCTTTCCAATCTATTTACTGCATATCCAGAAATATACGATGGTAGTGTTTCGTTTCAATTAGAAAACAAAACTAAATACTTCGTAAATTCTGAAGGAAGCAAGTTGAAATTTAACGAGTCTGCTTTAAGACTTTTTATCTATGCAAAAACTAAAGCCGACGATGGGATGAGTTTACCTTTATATAAATCATATTTTTCCTACACTGTGGAAGGACTTCCTTCAGTGGAAGTTGTTGAAAAAGATATTCTAAATATGATAACATTACTAAAAGAACTAAGGGAAGCGCCGCTTATGGACACTTATTCTGGTCCCGCTATTCTCTCAGGTGAAGCATCAGGTGTATTTTTTCACGAAATTTTTGGACACAGAGTAGAAGGTCACAGGGAAAAGGACCCAACATCAAGTCAAACATTCAAAAAATCTGTGGGTGAATCAATACTACCGGAATTTATTGATGTTATTTTTGACCCAACTAAGAAGAGTAGAGAAAACACAGATCTTTCTGGGTATTATAAATTTGATGACCAGGGAGTCGAAGCACAGAAAGTTGTTTCTGTAGAAAATGGGATATTCAAAAGTTTTTTAATGTCACGCTCCCCCATTGAAGGTTTTGATAATTCAAATGGTCACGGAAGAAAACAAGCTGGTTACAATGCAGTTTCAAGACAATCTAACTTAATTGTTAAAAGTGATAAATCAGAAGATTTTGATGAACTCGTAGAACAATTAAAAGACCTTTGTGAAGAAGAAGATAAAGAATATGGATTACTTTTTAGCAAAGTCCAAGGTGGATTTACCTTTACAGGCAGAACAGTACCTAATGCTTTTAATGTAATCCCACTAGTTGTTTATAAAATATATGCTGATGACAGACCAAATGAATTAGTTCGAGGTGTTGATTTGATTGGTACTCCCCTATCTACATTCAGTAATATAATAACGACTTCTGATAATATTGGTATATTCAATGGTGTTTGTGGTGCTGAATCTGGTGGAGTCCCTGTCTCAGCATCTTCTCCTGATATTTTAGTTTCTAAAATTGAAGTTCAAAAGAAAAAGAAATCGCAAGCGAAGTTACCATTATTAAATGCCCCTGAAAGAAAAACAACTGGTAATTAATGAGTGATTTTTTATTCAAGGAAGTTCAAACTTTTAGACAGAAAATCCTTTGGATTTTATTGTCCATCATTACTATTGGTTCAATTGCATTATTTGTAATTAATTACTTAAATACAATGAATGATGGTACTAACAGCTCTGATATAAGTCTATTTGGCTTAATATTAGTCACCGTGTTTACTTCATTCTTGTTATGGTTTTTCTTCAAGATTGAGTTAACAATTAGTATTAGTAGCAACTCAATAAATTATACTTTCTGGCCTTTCATCCGAGATACTAAGAAACTTCGGTTTGAACATATAGAATCTATTTATGTAGGTAAATACAAACCAATAAGAGAATACGGTGGTTGGGGTTATAGACTATCTTTAAAAGGTAGAGGACTATGTTTGAATGTAAGTGGTAGCCAAGGAATAAGAATAAAAATGAATGATGGGTACGAGCTGTTACTGGGCACTCAAAAAAAAGAAGAATTAATTAAAACACTTAATAATTTAAATTTACAATCAATTAAATATGAATATAATTAGAATAATATTATTTTTTGTTGTTACTTCAAGTCTTAGCTTTGGTTTTGATAAACCTAATGAAGAGATTATAAAAGCAATGAAAGACGAAATAAATAGGTCATTGGAAAATTTAAGTATAGAAAACTTACAAAGCCCCTATTTTATAGAATATAAATATACTGAATTAGATGCGCATAGTATGAGAGGACAGTTGGGCTCAGTTGAAGCAAGTAATAACAACAAAACTGCATTTTTATCAGTTAAAGTAAGAGTTGGTGATTACAATTTTGACAATACCAATTTTTTTGATGTAGGTTTGGGATTCTTCGGAAGTAGCGACGACGAAGAAGGATTCAAAAGAAGAAAAGTTAGTTATAATCCGAGCTATGATTACCTAAGAAGAGAGTTTTGGTTGGCAACCGATGCTGCGTACAAACAATCAGCTGAATTATATTCAAAGAAATTGGCAGTTTTAAAAAATAGATTGAGAAATGACACTACACCTGATTTTTCTAAATCGAAGAATATTACTTCAACCAGATATTTAAAAGAAATACCAGAATTTGATTATAACTACTTTGAAAAGCTAATTAGAAATACTTCAATTGTATTTAATAATTATGGTGATATTTTTACATCAGGAGTTAGTGTTGAATATATACCCAAAAGAGTATATTATGTTAATTCAGAAGGGACAGAATATATTAAAGATTCTTACTATACTGGTTTCGAAATAGTTGCAGCAACTCAGAATAAAAAAGGAATGCCAATATTTGACCATTACATAACTTATTCTAACTCTCCAGAAAATTTACCAAGTTACGATTCACTAATTAATGCAAGTAAATCTATTGCAAAAGGAATAGAGACAAAATTAAATATATCTCAACTTGATGACTTTTACGTAGGCCCTATAATATTTAATAAGCAAGCAGCTGCTGAATTATTCGTTCAATCTTTTTTACCTAAGCTAATTGCACAACGAGAACCATTAACTGATGGTGGTTTTAGTTCAGATAATGAAAATGCTGTTTTTCAACGAAAAATTGGTGGAAGGGTCTTACCAAAATTTATAAGTCTTATAGACAAACCAAAATTAGAAATATACGGTAAAACCGACTTAATTGGCAACTATTTAATTGACGATGATGGAACAGAACCCCAAGAAGTCACAATAGTTGAAAAAGGATATTTGGAGACATTACTAACTGATCGTACACCAACTAAAAAAACACCCCTATCTAATGGGCATAAACGTGGTGGTTCTGTTATGTATAGTAATGTGCTAATTAATAATGATTCAACTAACTTGGAATTAGAAGATTCTGAACTAGAAGCAAAGTTAATTGAATCAATTAATAGAAGAGATTTAGAATATGGTATTATTGTAGAAAAACTTTTAAATCAAAATATCCGATATACATCATTATACAGAATAACTAATGGTAATATTGAAATCCCATTTGGTAAGAAAAACTATGTAATGGAAGGTTATAAGTTATACAAAGATGGAACTAAAGAGCCATTTAGTGGAATGGTTGTCCCCCCTTTTAATGTATTACTTTTCAAAGACATTCTATACACAAGTAAAAATAAATACGCATATAATTTCTTAGCAAATGCAGTTCAATCACCATATTTAACTGGTGGTGATAGGTATGTACCATCAAGTATAATTGTGCCAAATCTACTGTTTGAAGACGGTGAATTACACATAATTGAAGATGATTTTAAAAAACCTCCTTACATAAATTCAAGCTTAGTAAATTAAAATTAGAAAAATATGATAATAAGAGAAAATGAAAGTCTGGAAACTTTAGCGATATTACTAAGATATAAGTGGGTTATTATTCTATTCACATTTGTATTAACCGTAAGTTCCGTAATATATGCTTATAATGTAGATGTTCAATATAAATCTACTATTAATGTTGTTCCGCCTAGTAGCTCACCTGATGGTATGCTCGGTGGTGCTTTGTCTGGGATTACATCTAAACTAAAAGATTTTGGAATTACTAAAGTTGCTGGTGGTGGTGGAAGTGGTCAGAGTTATGATTTGTCTGTACTTATGGAAAGCAGATCTGTACTGGATTCTATGATAGATGAGTTTGATTTGATAAAGGAGTACCAAACAAAAGATAATAGTAAAGAAGTGACTCGTAAATTGTTGAGAGAAAATATTGAAATTGTTAATTACAAAGAAGGTAATATAGAGTTTTCAATTTGGGCAAGTAATCCTGATCTTGCTGCAAATATGGCAAATGAGTTTGTAAATATTGTGAATAGTAAAGCAAGACAAATGAATAAACAAGAAACTGCTTCTAATTTGATATATTTAGAAAAAAGAATTGCTAGAACGGACTCAGTATTAAAAATAGTAGGTGATTCGCTTTCATACTATTCAAAAAAATATCAAATATATTCACCAGAAGATCAAGCTGCAGTTTATAGCGAAGTATTAGCTGACTTAAACGCTGGCGTTATGAAAGCTGAAACTGAATACGAAATAACAAAAAATAAACTAGGTGAGCAAGATCCTTATACACAAATGCTAAAAGATTATGTTATTCAAGCTAGAAAAAAATTACAAGAATCTAAAACTCAACCGGGGTTAATTGGAAACTTTTCTCTCAATGATGTAAGTAAAGTTGGAATGGAGTATATGAATCTTTACTCGGAATATGAAGCACACTCTAGGATGAAATTATTTTTATTACCAACACTCGAAAAATCAAAATTAGATTTAAATAGTAAAAATAACTTCCTTTATATTGTTGACAAAGCCGTTCCTGCTGAAAACAAAGATAGACCTAGAAGATCTTACATTGTATTAGGTACATTTGCTGGTGCTTTTATTTTATCTATTATTCTAGTACTCATAATTAGTGGCTTTAAATCAGTAAATGACAAGCTAAAATTAATTAGGAATTAATTAAATACATTGTCTCAGAAATCACAAATATTTAGACTTTTTAGTTTTAATAAAGAAGAGAGTATATCTTTTTCAAATATTATTTTTGTTTGTCTAGCAGCCGTTCTTTCCTTCTTTATATTGAACTTATCAATTGGTATGACAAGTAGTGCTAATTTTTTTTTAGCACTTTCAATAATTGTATTTTCATTAGTATTCTTATTTTTAAACCCAAAATACTGGTTATACAGTATTGTAATATTCACAGCTGCGTTTTCTTCTACAACAGGTGGAGGAATCAGTGTTATTGATGTTGTGTTTTCAATTTACTTCAATGTATTTCTATTTTTGTGGCTTCTCTGGGCTCTATTTATTAAGAAATATAAATTAGTAGAATCAAGAATAGAATGGTTACTAATTGCATTCTATATACTGATTTCGTTAACTATTATTAATTATTGGTTTGATAATATAAATCTTCTAAGTTGGTCTAGGGAATATATCTTATTAACTCTTTCATTAATTTATTTTCCCTTAAAACAGTACATCAAAACAAAAAAAGAAATAATCACATTATCAATATTGTTTCTTGTTACTTTGGTTATTGCTGATATAGTCCAATTTTACTTATACAAACAAATTTTATCGGACATTACGTATGCTTATCAAGCTGGATCAACCATTAGGAATAATCTTTATCTTTTTGTGGTTGGCTCAACTTTTAGTTGTTTATTTTTATTTTATCAAAAAAAAATATTCTACAGGATACTTTTAGCTTCAGTAATGATTCTCAGCTTGGGTGCTTTAGCTTCTACTTTTGCAAGAATTTTTTGGGCTGCAGCATTTATAAATATATTTCTAATTTTTGTAGTGTTGAACAATAGAGAAAAATTAAGATTTATTACTTATACAGTTGTTTCTTTATTCATTGCATATCTTGTTTCTTCTCTTTTGTTTGGTAATATCTTCGAATTTGTACTATTTGCACTTGAATCAAGGTTAGAATCCACTTCGAAGGGAACAACAGATATTTCAGCACTTTCGAGATTTGCAGAATGGGAGGTAGTAATTCAAAAAATAAAATCTTCCCCATTTATTGGCAACGGTTTTGGTTATGAATTTACTTTTAAAAATCCTATTGCTACATTTATGACCTACACTTCAATAATTCACAATAGTTTTTTGCATTTTGCTTATAGGGTTGGAATTCCTCTGACAATCATATATTTTTATATATTCTTCTACTTTTTCTATAAAGCTATATATTATACTATTAAGATTAGAGAAGAATTATTTTATAAAATTCTGATGTTGGGTATATCATTGTGTTTTATTACAATGGTTGTTACAGGTATGTTTACAATGACTTTTATTCTGCGTGATGCGTTAATTATTAACGCTGTGTTATATTTCTTTATTACTTTTGTTGACACCAAATATAAAAATAGTATTATAAGTTAAAATGAATAATTCTTACTCAAATAATTTTGTATCAAAATCAAGAATTAGATTATTTGCATCAATCGTAATTATAATTGGCTTGTTGTTTATTGGAAAGCTTATTCATCTACAGATTATTAAAGGTGTTTTATACAAAGAAGCCAGTACTGCTCAGGCAATAAAACAAGTTATCTTAGAGCCTTTTAGAGGTAATATATTCAGCTCAAACGATAGTTTGATTGTTCACAACAAATCATCTTTTGCTCTAAGCTTAACTCCAAATTTATGGAAAGATGAATCTCTATTATTACTTAGCTCTATTTTGGATATAGATACCAATAAACTTAGTGGTATAATTGAAAAATACTCAAATCACTCCCCCTTTATTCCTGTGAAATTCCAAAGAGATGTTGATATTGAAACAATATCAACTATTGAAGAATATTCTGAATATATTACTGGTATTGATGTGATTGTAGAATCAAAAAGAATGTACCAATCAGATGCATATATGGCTCATTTACTTGGTTACACAAAAGAAATATCTCCCAATGAATTAGAAAGATATCAGTACTATAGACCGGGTGATGTAATAGGCAAACAAGGTATTGAAAAAGAGTATGAAGGTGTGCTTAGAGGTAAAGAAGGTATAAAGTTTGTATCTGTTAATAAATTTGGACAACAAGTTAATAGATATGATAATGGAGCCAATGATAAAATTTCAAAAAATGGATTTGATTTATATTTAAGTATTGATAGAAATTTACAATTAGAAGCTGAGAAACAGTTGGAAGGTAAAAGAGGAGCCATTGTAGCAATTAACCCTAGCAATGGTGAAATTTTAGCTATTGCAAGCTCACCTACCTATGATTTATCAGAATTTAGTGGTAAAATATCACAAGAATATTATAACTCATTAGTTAATGATAAAGATAAACCATTTTTAGACAGAACAGTAAGTAGCCAATATCCACCAGGGTCCTCTTGGAAAATGTTAATAGCACTTGCCGGATTAGAAGAGGGCTTGATTGATGAAAATACTACATTAAAGTGCGTAGGTGGTTATCAGTACGGTAATCGTTTCTTTAAATGTCTCGGTCATCATGGAAATATCAATGTAGTTAGAGCTATAAAAAAATCATGCAATGCTTTTTTCTATCAATTATCATTAAAGTTAGGAGCAGAAAAAGTTATTAGATATGGTGATAGTTTTAATTTTGGCAAATTAACCGGAATTGATTTACCAAGTGAAAAGAAGGGAAATTTCCAGGACTTTGAAACTCTCAAAGAGAGATATGGTGGTAAAGTTCCTGGTTGGAAAATGCTTAACTATGGAATTGGACAAGGTGAAATACTTGTTACTCCCGTTCAAATGACCAGTTATATAGCAGCGATTGCTTATAATGGAATTTGGAATCAACCACACATTGTAAAAAGAATATTCAATAATACTACAAATTCATTCCAAAATCTTGATTATTTTACTAATAACTTAAACCTAAGTCCAGAAAGCATTCAAACTGTTAAACAAGGAATGTGGGAAGTTGTCAACGCTCCTGGTGGTACTGCAAGCAATGCTAGAATACCAGGTTTAGATGTCTGTGGAAAAACTTCTACAGCTCAAAATCCACATGGTAAAGATCATGGTTGGTTTACTTGTTTCGCTCCAAGGGAAAACCCTAAAATTGCTATAGCAGTTATGGTTGAGAATGCTGGGTGGGGCGGTCGAGTATGTGCCCCTATTGCTCGTGAATTATTGATGAAGTATTTTTATCCCAATAAGACTGAAGTAATTGAAACAAGCACAAATGAAATTTCTATAGAATCTCAATAATTTTTTTTTATTATTTTTTCATTTCTTGTTACAAAAACAATACTTGTCGGTTTGTTTACAATACATTTATTAACATATACAGGTATCTACAATGAAACTCTCTCTACGCATTTTCACAATCTTAACATTAATATCACTATTTGTGATTTCATGTAAAGAGGATAGTCAACCAACTAAATCTGAGAAATCAGTAATTGATTATCAATCAATAATCCAAGATATTGATGGAACTCCTATAATTAGTGCTGAGGTCAAGTTTGTTGAAAAAGGTAACGTTATAGCAATCGACACCACTGATGAGTTAGGTACGTTTAGCTTTAAAGATGTTGAAGCAGATTTAAGTGAATTAAACTTAAGCATAATTCATTCCTTTTACAACACCTTAACTATCCCCTATTCAGAACTTTCAGACAATAACAAAAATATAACTTTGGAGTTAAAAGATGATTGTTGTATTTCGACTAATACTACAATTAAAAACAAAGATGGCGAACCTTTAAAAGGTGTAAAAGTCCAATTAAGAAAGGATATGAAAACCTTGAAGAAAGGTATTTCTGATGAAAACGGTGTTGTTGAGTTTAGTGGTATTTGTGAAAACGAATATGAATTTAGAATAGTAGCAGATGGATATGAAGTTTTAGAGGAAATTGAAAATCTTGAATCCTGTGATGAAACATACGAATTCAGTTACACGCTAAATTCTAAAAATGATGAAGAGTGCTGTGATGCTATTCTTAAATTTTTAATTAAAGACAATAAATCGAAAGAGTATTTGAAGGGTGCTTCTGTTGCATTAAAGTTAGACGGTAAGACTATATTTGAAGACAGAAAAACTAATGCAGATGGCTATGTAATCGAAGATAATCTGTGTAAAGGCAAATACACTGTAATTATAGAAATGGATGGCTATAAGACTATTGAAACAACTTGGAATTTAGAAAAATGTGATGACTTCCAAGAACACTTCTGGTTAGAGAAAGAAAACGAGGATTGCTGTGAAAGTGCATTGATATTTATGCCTAAGAACAAAGATGGTGAAATACTAAATGGTACTAAAGTTTTTATTTATAAAGATGGGAAAGTAATTGAAGACCCAGTTGTTAAAAACGGAAAAGCTGTTATTGATGGTCTTTGTGAAGGAAAATATGTAATCGTATATAAAAATGAAAACTATGAAGAAAAAGAAGTTGCAGTAGAGTTAGGTTGCGATGAAGAAAAAACCGTTGAACATGTACTAACTAAAAAGAATGATGAAGAGTGTTGTGATGCTATTCTTAAATTCTTAGTTAAAGATAACAAATCTAAACAATATCTCAAAGGAGCATCTGTTACATTAAAGTTAGACGGTAAGACTATATTTGAAGACAGAAAAACTAATGCAGATGGCTATGTAATCGAAGATAATCTGTGTAAAGGCAAATACACTGTAATTATAGAAATGGATGGCTATAAGACTATTGAAACAACTTGGAATTTAGAAAAATGTGATGACTTCCAAGAACACTTCTGGTTAGAGAAAGAAAACGAGGATTGCTGTGAAAGTGCATTGATATTTATGCCTAAGAACAAAGATGGTGAAATACTAAATGGTACTAAAGTTTTTATTTATAAAGATGGGAAAGTAATTGAAGACCCAGTTGTTAAAAACGGAAAAGCTGTTATTGATGGTCTTTGTGAAGGAAAATATGTAATCGTATATAAAAATGAAAACTATGAAGAAAAAGAAGTTGCAGTAGAGTTAGGTTGCGATGAAGAAAAAACCGTTGAACATGTACTAACTAAAAAGAATGATGAAGAGTGTTGTGATGCTATTCTTAAATTCTTAGTTAAAGATAACAAATCTAAACAATATCTCAAAGGAGCATCTGTTACATTAAAGTTAGACGGTAAGACTATATTTGAAGACAGAAAAACTAATGCAGATGGTTATGTAATCGAAGATAATCTGTGTAAAGGCAAATACACTGTAATTATAGAAATGGATGGTTATAAGACTATTGAAACAACTTGGAATGTAGAGAAATGTGATGACTTCCAAGAACACTTCTGGTTAGATAGTAAATAATTTGTTTATCAAATATATTTGAAAGAGAGGTTCATTTTAATGATGAATCTCTCTTTTTATTTTACAATGTTTACACCCTTTGAAATTACTTTGTCAGAATATTCTAATAGAATAAAATATTGACCAGAAGATAAATTACTTGAGTTAATTTCAAATTTATAATCTCCGCTATTTGTATTCATATCTAATAAAGGTAACAACATATTCCCATTAGAGTTATAGAGTGATAAAGTATATTTATCATTACTAGGTTGGTAATAATTAATAACTAAATTATTATCAATATAATCAGCGTTTAGCTTTACTGGTTGTAAAAATACAAACGAGTCATCATTTATACAATTTTCAAGTATTTCTACAGTAGTGTTATCATCAGTTTCAACTGACATCAATGGAAATGATTCCATTATACCTGAGATTAAATCAACTTGATAATCGCCAGGCGTAGCATCTAATATAAAAAACTCTATTTCTATTAAATTTGATTCTGTCACCTTGAACTTATCTGTATTAATTGATTGAATATTTAGTGTCAGATTTCCGAAAGAATCATCATATTCTATATCCAGGTCATTTTGATTTGTTGTTATATCAATTATTTCAAATGCGTTAAATGGATACATTACATTTAACGTCATAGATTTAATTTCCACACTGTCAAATTCATGAATGAAAGAACTAACCTTGATTGGAACATTTATTTTATTTTTAGGGGGGAAAGCTTGTCTATCTACACCAAATTCTGCAATAATCTTCCCTGGTGGAATAGCTGAAGGAGTCACATCTCCATTAAATTTGCTATAATAAGACTTAATACAAGGCGAGTCAGTTATTATTTCTATACTGTCAGCATAAAAGCCAGTTAACATTGACTCATGTTTTACTTCAATTTGCTCAACTTCATTGGGAGTTAGAATAATAGGATAAATAATATTATTTACAAATGATAAACTGTTAGGTAATATAATATCAGTTATATTTACATCTTCTTGACTATTGTTCTTTATATCAAACTCACCATTTGAATTAAACCCAACTTCATAACTGCCAATATTAAAATCAGTTACATCTACATCTTGTTCCTTAATTTCTGCTATTACTCTAATTATTTCAACTCTATCACAAGGATTAATTGTTAATTCAATTACAGATGTGTAGGTACCTGGCTCGGTTTCTTTTAGCGTAATAGGTATTTCTAATTTATCACTTAGAGCGTTGTCAAATTCTCCAATTTCAAAAGAAGCATTATTTATTTTTGCTTGTATTTCAATATCAGAATTATCTGGATTTTCAAGAAGAGTAACAATAACATTTTTAGTTACATTCAAATTATCACAACTATATAAACCATTAAACTCTAAATTTTCCTCTGCTATATCATATTGATAACCACTTGATGCTCTTTCAGCTTTTACAAAAAAACTATCTTCTAATATACATCCAGGTACTACTTTAAATCTATTAGAATTATTAATACTAATTGGGCTATCAGATGAGTATTTGATTTGAACTTCTTTTATTTCACCCGGCTTAATAACAATTGGTGCATCAATAAGTTCTAAGCCATCTATTAAATCCTCTCCATTGATTGTTACATCAAATAAACCTGTGTTTTCAATGTGAATTGTATCAATTTTAAAATTCTCACAACCATAAACAGTACCAAAATCTAAAATATCTTCAAGAACTTCAAACCTTGGTCGCCCCACATGTATTCTTGCTGAAATGTGAAGAGTGTCTTTAACACCAAACTCAGATTCCCATGGTATATTTAATATATTTGTTGTCTCCACATCACTGTTTTTTGTTGAAGTACCTAATTTAAAAGGTAGTGTTTCTCCTGGTAAAAGTGTATCGTTTTCAATTTTCGGATTTGCAAAAAAATCAGCACCCCCGTACATCTCTTTGACTACTATTTTTTCAGTTCCTATATTTGTAAGAGTAACAGTAGAATCAACTCCACCATAAGTACAAACCACATGTTCTTTGTAATCAATAGAATCATGAGAAGAAACTAAAGCTGCAGATGTATTAGTTTTTACACCTGTTAATGCTATTCTAAGCTCATCATTACATTCACCTATGATAGACATTGTGTCAATAAACAAACCTGTTATAATTGGTTTAAATTCTATTTCTAAATCAACACTATCTTCCCCATTTATAATAATTGGAAAACTATTTAAAATACTAAATGGTGGTTTAATTTCAAATTCTTCTTCACTAAAACTTTGAGTAGTATTTGAGTTATTTGTCAATTGGACTATTTTTGTTTCTTCAGTTTGATTAGTTATTAACTGATATTTAAGCTTCTCTTTGTCAGCTGATATGGCATAATCTGATTCTTTTACTGTAATGATGTTCGATGTATCCCTACAATTACCATTAGAATAGACATAGTAATAACTACCAGGTTGACTTATTTTAAATAAGTTTCCTGAATTATTAACCCAAACTTTACCATTATAAAGCTTTATAAATATGCTTAAATCTCTAGACCCTTGAAAATACAAGTCCTCTCCATCGCATAAATATATAGTACTATCTGATTCTATTATTTTATTATTTTTATCTGAAATAAATGCTTCAGGAGTATCTAATACTTTTAATTCCAGTGTATTAGATTCAATTTCACAGCCATCATCAGATTTGACTACTAAGGTATAATAGCCAGTTCTATAAACTTTTATTGAATCTGATATACCATTAGCGCTGAAATCAACTACAACTACTTCAGAACCATTTCGATCATTCTTATATAACCAAGCGTACTTATACTTACCTTTTTGGTGATTTTTATAATTATTATATAATACAGTTGTATCCATTGAGCAAAATACATCACCCAATCTTGATTTAATAAACACACTATCTGGTTTATCTAACTTTAATTGTGTCGAATTGTAATAATCAAGTCTTCTAGAATATGCGATACCTCTGCCATCTTTTATGTCCCATAAATTTCCTTCAGAGTTAATAAAATTATAAGCAAACACAGTATATCTAACATATTCACCGCAGATTGGATTAATATCAATGTATTGGTTCCAATCTTTCCCTTCTAACACCGCTACTACATCGGATGTTGAACATATTTTATCACCAACTGAATACATAGTACCATCTTTAGGCTTACATATATTGTTAACAACATCAGTTGTTCTCAATATAATATAACCACTATAATCATTTTTATCACTATCAATTTCAATAGGATCCCAATCCAAAACAACAGTCGAATCATCAATTGTTGCTTTTAAATTTGGTTTCAAAAACTCTGGTTCTCTAATTTTTTGCCAAAATTGATAATTAATAGCAGCACCAACTGGGTTCAGATTTGCAAGTCCTTTTGTTCCTCCTAATTGTCTTAGAGTAATAGACTTTCCAGTATCATAACCTGAATTTACACTGTAATTTTGTAATGTGCTTGCATTTCCAACTGATATAGAATAACCCTTGGGACAATTTCCTACGTAAGCTATTTTTGCACCAATAATATCATGAAAATCCCCTTCACTTGCGTACTGTACATGACCTAGACTATGAACATTATTATCGCTGGTATCCAGTATCTGAAGTATATCAGCTTGATCATCTATTGAAAGTGATGAAGAATTTCTCCAATTTGATTTATTGAAATATTTAGAATCTAATGCATTTACTTCAATGTAACCGTCAGAAGCATCCGAATCTGTGCTCCCTACATCTCTGTGATTGATTACTATTATAGTCCCAATTCTAAGGTTTTTCCATAATGAATTTTGATTAAAAGTTACTCCTCCTTGCCAAAATCCACCACGCCTGAAATTGTCGTTGTTGTCTCGTAATAGATAACCTTCTAAATTCAGAAAGTCTTCTGTTACTATTAATTCAGTCCACTCATTTTCTACATCCTGATCGTTGTAATACTCAGAGATTACTATCTCTTGCGATATTATATTCAATGATGAAAAAATTATAAATATTATGTAAATTGCTGTTTTCATATTAAAATCAATCTTTATTTTAGATTTCGATTATTAAACTATTCAAAATTAATGAATTATATACCTGTAGCCAAGTACCCAAGCAACTTAAAAATTATTTTTTTAATCATTACTATTATGTTAATTACAAACATCTTTGGTGCATTAGCAATTGTCATTACAAAAGAATTAGGGCTTGATATAGGTGCAAATTATATACAAGGTGTTTCTCAATTGTTTGTCCTACTTGGGCTCACTATATTACTAACAAATATTATACCACTTAAATTCAGCACTTTAATTAGGTTAGAAAATAACATCAAAGTAAAATATTTGTTAGTTGGTATTATCGGACTAATATTTCTTAATCTATTTAATAATGGTTACGTATCTTTACAAGAATACCTGATACCAGAATTTTTAATGCCTGACTACTATGAGCATAAAAATTGGATTCAAAACTTATATAATAGTATGCTCAAAGGTGAAGGTGTATTTGATATGAGTATAGCTTTAGTAATTGGAGCACTGATACCAGCAATATCAGAAGAACTACTTTTTAGAGGAGTGGGACAGAGAGCTTTAGAGGAAAGAAATAGTCCTCTATTTTCTATTCTAATTATTTCTCTAATTTTTGGGTTACTACATTTTAACTTTATTAATCTAATTCCACTGATTACAATTGGTATATTTCTTGGTGCGTTAGCTTATTATTCAAAAAATATAATTATACCAATATTTATTCATTTTTTGAATAATGCTTTTTCTATTTTGATGATGTACTTAGATTCTAGTACAACTGAGTTAACAACAATAAATCAGATGAGTGTTTTAGAATCCTTAGGTCTTCTCACTTTAGGTTTAGCTGGAATTACATTAAGTGTTATAATTCTGTCTCGATTTGAAAATTAATAAACCTTATAGGTGCCATATTACCAACCATATCTAAATAATAGTAATTAAGTGCATTTTTAACATTAAAAGTAAACTTAGATTTTGTTCCAAGAAAATCACTATAAGCACTTAGACTGAAATCTAAAATGTGTGCATCAATTTTCAGGTCATAATTATCAATAGCTAATCCTAATTCTCCATCAACTTCATTATATTTAGACTTATATCGATAATCTAATTGTATTTGAAAAGGCATCAATCTGTAAATTAGAGTGTTATAAAATAGAATATTGGACCTATATTTTAAGTCTTTGTTAACCGTTAGATCTTCTGGATTTAGATAAGTCAAGGAGGTTATAAATTCAAAATCATTTTTAAACTTATACTCTAAATTAATTTCAGCTCCATTTATTCTAGCTTCTGTGATATTTTGGAATTGAATTTGTGTCGCACTTCCTACACCAAGAACTGGTTCAATCAAATCTTCGAATTTATTATTAAATCCAGAAATATCTAATTTTAGAAAATGATCAGATTTTATTAAATCTGCACTAAATCCAAGTTCAATTGATTGACTTTTTTCTGATTCTAAATACTGGTTTTCAATAACTTTAAACCCCTGAAACTCAACCGTTGCATATCTTTCTGCTAATGAAGCAACCCTAAAACCATAACCAAATGACCCCCTTATATTAACTCTATCATTTAATTTGTAGTTCAAACCAAGTTTGGGGCTATATCTTGGCATAGTTTCAATATCGTCTAATATTTCTTTATCAGCCCTTAGTCCAATAGTTGCAATCAAGTTATCAATGCTCTTATTTTCTAATTGTACAAACCCACCGAATACATTTTGAGTAACAGACTTATAAGTTTGCGAATTTATATCATTAACTCTAAGTTCCAAGCCACTAATTAAAGAATTGTTTTTATTTATATTAAGTGAATACTGTGGCTCAAAATAATAAGAAGTTCCTGAAGATTCCCTAAACTCTGAATCATCTTCATCTAACTTATTCGAAAAAAAAGTATTGAATAGACCAGCTCTGATATCAATTAAACTTGATTCACTAAGCACATTCTTATACCTTGTAGAGAATGCCAATTTGTCTGATTTTATTCTCACACTTTCATCAGTACCTGTGGGAGGAATTAGAGCAGAATCTAAGCTATTCCAATATACCCAATCATCTGTTTCACTTGTTGAGTAATTTAAAGTTGCATAAATTTTTGAGTTGTCATTTATATCATAGCTCTGTTTTAAATATCCTGAGTATCTTTCTGATTCATCATATCTTTTATAACTATTTCTGTCAAATAGGGAGAATGATGCAGATATACCATAATCATTGAACTTTTGAGAATAACCTAAATCTAGTCCACTGTTTGTTTGTATTTCATTGCTCCAATTCCATTGGCTATATTTTGTATCGGTGTAACCACCACCGAACAATCTAGCTCTTAATGTTGCTTCTTTACTAGGTTCTGATGTAATTATATTTACCACACCACCCAATGCAGACGTACCAAAGAGAGCAGAACCTGCTCCTTTTACTACCTCTACCCTATCTATGAATAATATTGGAATTATATCAAATTTAATATCATTGTTGTCAGCTGATAATAAAGGGAAACCATCTTGTAGGAATATTGCTCTAGAGCCAATACCAAATGAGAAACCAGATGACCCTCTAATTGATACGTTGTCTTGATTAACTTCTACCCCGGGAACATATTGTAACGCATAATCTACTGATGTAATATTTCTTGCTGATAGTTGTTCTTTAGCAATTGTCGATACTGATATAGGAACGTCTTGTTTAGCTTCTATTTTCTTATTAGCACTGACTATCAGTTCTCTTGAATTAAAACTAAATGGACTTAGTCCTATTTCTATTCGAATTTTATTCTTATGTTTTGCACTATATTTTTCAAAACCAGGATATTCGATTATTATCACGATAGAATCTAAATCAGATTCAATTTCAAATTGTCCATTTACATCAGTAATATCTCCTTTAGAAGTTCCCTCAATATTTACAGAAGCACCAATCACTGGCTCCCTATTTTCAATATTAAGAACTTTTCCATCAATAGAAAATGCTATACTTGAAGCAAATATAAATATTAATATACTAAAAAGGTTGCGGTGGGAAATCATTCCAATCTACCTCTATTTCAATTTGTAAAGAATCTCCTGGATTAAGAGTTACTTCTCCGGGAGAAGTTTTATCATTAAGATTATATACTCCAATCACTCTTTGTGCCTCTAAATTATCTTCATAATTCCAAGCAACTATTATATATTTGAAAGTCTCTGGTGCATCAGAAATATCTAGCAATACATTTTTTTCTGACAGACCATAAGAAATTGAATTTAGTTTCAATACAGCATTTCCATTGATTAATTCTTGCACCAAGCTTTCAGAAGGTGGTAACTTAAAAGCTGCTACACTTATCCCTTTCACACTATCTTGTTTAGGCCAATCATTAATAAAATTGATTTTACAATTCAATATTGCATCAGTTTCTAATTTGCCAACTGGCTCTAGCCCTTTGTCACAACTTATAAGTAAGATTGATACTATAGATAGAAATACTATTATTATTTTCTTCATAAAATAAAACTATTCAAATTCGTTTAAATATAATATTTGTAAATATACTAAAGGTATCTCGAAATGAAGAATATAAAATTACTTTTTTCATTAGCTCTCTCTGCTTTACTGTTTATTTCTTGTAGTGATCATAAAGAACACGCTCATTCGGAGGAAAATCATGAAATGACAGAAAACAGTCAAACTATTGAAACTAACATAGAGTCTGCAATTGCTGTTTTATATCCAACGGAAGGAAATGAAACAAATGGTCAAGTAACTTTTACAAAAATGGCTGATGGTAGAATCAAAGTAAATGCTGAAGTATATAACTTAACTCCTGGGAAACATGGATTCCACGTTCATGAAAAAGGTGATTGTTCAGGAAAAGATGGAAAAACTGCGGGTGGTCACTTCTTTACAGATCATGAAAATCACGGTGCTTTAGAAAATAATGAAACACACGTCGGTGATTTAGGTAATTTGGTAGCAAATGAAGAAGGAATTGCAAAAGCTAGCTTTATTACAGATAAACTGTCTTTTAATGGCGCAGAAAATATAATTGGACGTGGAGTAATTGTTCACGCCGATGAGGATGACACTACAACTCAACCTACTGGCGGTGCTGGTGCAAGGGTAGCCTGTGGTGTTATTGGTATCTCTAAATAAATTCGAATTTAAAGACTTTATAAAGGTGTATTAATTTTTAAATTAATACACCTTTTTTTTGTGCGAGAAATGGGACTTGAACCCATACCACCATAAGGTGACTGCCCCCTCAAGACAGCGCGTCTACCAATTCCGCCACTCCCGCATTCACTAACTTTTTAGTTTTTCAATAACTTCAATGTTTACTTTCCATCTACCGAAATTATCATCATCATAAGGCCTAGAGCCATGGTAATCAGAACCACCAGTTGCAATGAGCTTATTTTCAATACACCATCGACGCCAATACCTAATATAGTAATCATTATGAGAAGGATGTAATACTTCTATTCCATCTAAACCAGATTTTACCATATATCTCATCTCTTCCTTAGTAACATATCTGCTAGGATGAGCTACAACTGCTTTGCCACCTGCTTTATGAACTAACTCAATTGCTTCACTAACTTCAAAATACTCTTTCTCTTCAAAAGCTGGTAAGTCATTGCCAATATACTCATCAAAAGCTTGTTTGAAATTCTTTATGTAACCTTCATCTAACATAGCTTTTGCAATATGTGGACGAGTAATAGCGGCACCATTCGCATTATTTCTAATTTTATCTAAGTCTAATTTAATGTCATGTGCAGCTAATTTGGCAACGATAAGTTCAGCTCTTTTATCTCTTGATTTTTGAAGTGAATCTAATTTCTCATTCAACTCTTCATGGTTTGGGTCTATGTTATAAGATAATAAATGAATTTCTTTATCTTTCACATGAGAAGTAAGTTCTATTCCAGGCATAAATTCAAACTTATACTCGTGTACCAATGTAAGTGCTTCTTTCACTCCAGAAAGAGTATCGTGGTCAGTAATACTAAGCCCTGAAAGTCCTGCTTTCTTTGTTTTTTCAAACAATTGTCTTACTGTAAGAACTCCATCTGAATGGACTGTATGTGTATGTAAATCAGCTTGTAAATTCATTAGTTATTATAATATTTTATAACTTCATCAACTGCGTCATCAAAAGATATTTTATTCTTTTCGTTATTGATTCTTAGTTTTATTTCTATTTCGTTATTTTCTAAACCTCTATCTCCAACAGTAATTTGAAGTGGAATACCCAACAAATCGGCATCTTTAAATTTGAATCCAGGTCTTTCTTTCCTATCGTCTAATAATACACTCAATGCATTTGCTTCTAAGTTTTCCTTAAGCTTATCACAATGTTCTTTAACATTTTCTGATTTGTTGTATGAAAGTCCTAATATGTGGACATGAAATGGAGCAAAGTTTTTGCCCCATTTTAAACCATTATCATCATAATTTTGTTCAATAATACAAGCAAGAGCCCTTTCAACTCCAATGCCATAACTGCCCATAACTATTGGTTTTTCTTTGCCATTTTCGTCTAAAATCTTAGCACCAAGAGCTTCAGAATATTTAGTTCCTAACTTGAATATGTGGCCTAACTCTATTGCATTTACTATTTTAAGTGGCTTGCCATCTACAATATTAGCTTCACCTTCGAGAACAGTTCTAAAGTCGTAATATTCTTCGATATTACAATCCCGTTTTAAATCAATATTCTTGAAATGATATCCAGTTTTATTAGCCCCACTTACTAAATCATTAGTGTCTTTAATCAACAAATCAGCATAAATTTTTACTTTTTCATCAACATTTACCGGCCCTATTGAACCTGGCTTAGCAGAAAAGAAGTTCTCTATTTCTTCTTCTGTAGCTGGCCTTGTGTTATTTGTTTCGAATATACTTTGGAGTTTAGTTTCATTTAGTATATCAGTTCCACGCATCAATATCAATACTGGTTTTGAATCAATAATATAAACAACTGATTTGGCACAATTTTCAATATTAATATTATGATTTTTAGACAATTCTTCGATAGTTTTCGAATTAGGAGTTTCAAACTCTTCAAATTCTAATTCTTCTTCAACTCGCTGATTCGGTATGATATCTGAAACCGCAACTTCAATATTTGCAGCATATCCACTTTCATAATTTACAGCACAAGTATCTTCGCCAAATTCATTTTCAACCATAAATTCTTGTGATTTATTACCTCCCATTGCACCAGAGGAAGCACCTACAACAAAGTAATTTATGCCCAATCTATCAAATATTTTTTTATAAGCACTGTAATGTTTATCATAACTTTCATCAAGGCCTTCAGTGTTGCTATCAAGAGAATAAGAATCTTTCATAATAAATTGTCTTCCCCTCATAACACCTGATTTCGGTCTCGGTTCATTTCTGAATTTATTCTGAATTTGATACCATATTTGAGGTAAATCTTTATAAGATTTAATACTTTGTGAGGCGTGATAAGCAATAATTTCTTCATGTGTTGGAGCAAGAACTAAATTATCTCTATTTTTGATATGAAACATTACATCACCCATAGCTTCCACCCTGTTTGTTTGCTCCCATATATCTTTTGGATTCAAAGCAGGTAATAGAAATTCTTGTCCGCCTATTGCATTCATTTCTTCATTGATTACTGCTTGAACTCTTTTTAGCATAATATAGCCATACGGCAACCAAGAGAATACTCCTGCTGCAATTTGACGTACTAGTCCAGCACGTAACATAAGCTTATGCGAGGGCATTTGAGCATCACTCGGTGTCTCTTTGAGTGTAGGTATGAAAAGTTGACTTTGATTCATTTTTCTTTTTTGATAGTATTGAATTATAATAGCTACTAATTTAAGAAAATAATCACTGTATTACATTATTTTTGGGTAATAATATTTGTCAGAGTAGTTTGTATCAGTTGCTTATGATTAACAGATGTTGATTTTAATTGTTCATCTGATTTAGCTAAAATTGATAAATTATTTTCTATTTGTACGGTTGAGTACTTCCGAAGAGAAATAAGATAATCATCCATGAAATATGGATTAACTCCTATTTTTCCAGCAAGTTGGAACTTATTAGATGTTTGTTTAATCTCATCCGACAATTTAAATAGTTTCAAAAAATATCTGGTCAAGGTTATTAGTATCAGTACACTTTGGTTAGATTGCGAAAGTAAATTATCAGAAATAATCAAAGATGTTTTCAAATCTCTGTTTCCAACACTCTTCGACAATTCAAATACATTATTTTCTTTGTTTACTCCTACTATTTCTTCTACTTCTTGTGCACTAATCTTAGTTGATTTTGGCGAAAATATATGTATTTTCTTCAGTTCATTATCAATTTCTCTAACTGAGTTACAGCTGAGACTCAATAAATTTGCGACCTCTAAGTCGATACTTTTTTTATATGCCTTTGCCCTTTGCACGGTCCAATTAGCAAACTGGTTATCATAAATTTTCGAAAATTCTATAAAGTAATTTCTATCAAATATCTCTTTTAATGCTTCTGGTAGTTTATTGATTTTGTTTTGAGCTGTAGATGCTTTTCTACTATTATTTAAATCTTTATAAAGGCCATTCAACCTAGAAGGAGCACCAATTAATATCAGCTTTGTATTAGGATTTGGATTTTTAATATAATTGACAAATCCGGCAAATGACTTTCGCTTATTCTTATACAATACGTCAAAGTTATTAATAATTAACAATTTATCAGGTGCAATTAGAGACAAGTTGTTAGCCATATCTACGATTATCTGTTCTGAAACTTCAGCACCATCAACTTTTTCAATTGAATTTTCTCCTACCCCATCATTTGAAGCAGTAATAATAATCTCTTTTAGTTTTTCATCAACTAAAAATGGTTCTTCTCCAAAAAGTAATAGGACATTGGGTATTTCATTCAAAGACTTATAATTCATTTAAAAATCACTTTTTGTTAACATAAGTAATTTTGCAGGTAATTGTTCTGACTCAATGCATCTGTAAAGGAATTTTATATCATTGTACTCAACAGCATCGCCCTTGTTAGCTAAAAGTAATCCAGATTGATTATAATAACTTTCTGCGAATATCATACCAGGTTTAAGATTAGATATATGTACTCTCTGAACATCTGAACCATTTAATTTTTTCCTTTCTGCTTCTATTATATTTAACAATACATCTACAACTTCAGGATCAAATTTTGAATTTTTCTTATATTCTAATTTTTCAATTATTCCATCATATTTACTATCAATATTATCATTAAACTTACCTTTAATTTCATTTTTGTCTTTCAGATAAGTCTTATACATGGCATTATGATAGTAATCAACTACAGAAATAATTCTTGCACCTATATGAATATTCTCTTTTTTCAAACGATTGGGAAAACCAGAGCCATCGTATAATTCATGGTGTTGGTACACAATTTCAGATACTTCGTTAAGTTCTTTGTGATTGCTTAATAATTCCCTACCTATGTCAACATGTAGTTTGTATTGATTATACTCTCTTTGCGACATATCGGATATGGGACGAAAAAGGGCAGAATCTCTAAAACCAATTTTTCCAATATCATGCAAATAACCAGCTGTTTTAATTATAAATATCTGTTCGTCACTAAGCCCGAGTAATTTTGCTACTGCTGCAGAAGTATTACCAACATATCTAGAATGACTATTGTCATAATATCGCTCAGTTAATTCAATTGTATATTGTAAAGTTTGTACTGTTTGATAGACATTTTCAGCTAACTGGCTTACTAGCTCTTCAAGTTCTTTGTTTATTTCACTCATAAAATTATATTTAATTCGTCTGTAGAATTATAATCGGAAATTATACTTTTTTATTTAGTATTTACTAATATTTTTAAAAATTAAGCGGAACAGAAATGGAGTTTAAAGATTATTATAAAACGTTAGGGGTTGATAAAAAAGCAAGTCAAGATGAAATTAAGAAATCATACAGAAAACTTGCCCAAAAATATCACCCTGATATGAATCAGAACAATAAAGAATCAGAATCAAAATTCAAGGAAATAACTGAAGCTTATGAGGTGCTTAAAAGCCCAGAAAGACGTGCAAAATATGACAATTTAGGAAGTCAATACAGCCAACATAAACGTACTGGTGGTCAAAATAACAACTTCAATTGGTCAGAATGGTTTAACAATCAACAAGGTGGTCAAAGGAGAACAAGTAATAATGTAGAAGATTTTTTTGGTGGTGGCAACGGAAACGTATCTGATTTTTTTGATAGGATTTTTGGTGGTGGAGCTGGACAATCACGCAGAACCACAAGAAGACCTAATGTAGCAAAAGGCAAAGATTATCAAACTTCAGTTAAGCTTAGTTATGAAGATATTTATAATGGAACAACTAAGAAACTTAAGATTAACAATGAAGTGATTAATATAAATTTCAAACCTGGAATAAAAAAAGGTCATGAGTTAAAACTATCAGGAAAAGGTATGCCCGGTCAAGGCGGTGGACCAAGTGGAGACTTGATAATAAAAGTTGAAGAGGTTGCTGAAAAAGACATGGAGAGAAAAGGAAACAACCTATATATTGACAAATATATTGACTTATATTCTATGATTTTAGGTGATAATGTCAGCTTTAATCTCTTTGGTAATAATATTAATTTTAATTTAAAGGAAACTACACCTGCAGGTAAAGTTCTTAAATTTAGCAATTTAGGATTCAAAGATTATAATAAAAGTACATCTGGTAATTTGTATCTAAAACTAATTCCAGGGTTACCAGAAAAATTAACAAAGAAACAAAAGGAAATATTTCAAAAGTTAAAAGATATTAGTTAATATTATTTGACAAATGCTAATGCTTTACCTTTGCCACTATCCATAAATATATTTAGTCGCCCATTTCGTTTGAAGTTTTCTACATTTATCAATCTAATAGTATCTTCATAATCTTCTACCCCGTTTAAGAATTGCGATAGACTATTAGGAGTTTTCATGAAGAATTTCTCGTTGAATATATTATTATCCTCATCAGGATAAAGAGGTAAATATTTAATATTTGCTTCAACTAAATCTTGAAAAAAGTGAGTTCCAAAAGATAATTCTGGTACATAGTCTTTGTTCTTTCTAGCAACTTCTATTAACATAGCTGCATTATTAATATCACTATAATTTACAGGAACTCCAAGCTTGATATCGCCTTTACTCCCCCATCTTCCTGGTCCAATTAGTATGAATCTTCTTTCAGGTAATATCTGATTTAATTTACTTACAATCTTACCAACTTCTCTCATTTGTTCATCTGTTTCTAAATTAGCATAACCTTCAGATGCAACATAAACAACAAAATCTATGTCTTCGAACTTACCATTATTTATATATTTATCACTGGAGAAAATTTTCTGTTCTTCTTCAACATCCGCAGGGATTTGCACTTGTCCTTCCACACCAAATTGTGTTTGCGGACGACATTGAAGTAAATAGATAGTTTCTCCATCTGATGCAAATTCAATATCAACTGGACTCTTATATGCCTCAGAAAGTTCTTTTAAGATTGTATTTAACTTTAGAATGAAGTCTGTATTATTTACAAGTCCGTTAAATGTAATTACAAAATTTTCTTTTGTGAAGTCAACAAAGGAACTAACAGGATCTACAATAGTTTGTCCTCTGATAAATGATACTAACTTCTCTAAGCTTGGATAATTTCCATTACAATCATCTATAACATCTTCAAATTTAACGGACTCAAACTTATTTGTTTCTAAGTTAATGACATCAACTTTATTCTGTGAATACCTAATTGTATCTTTAACTGTCTGGTTAATCTTAATACCAGGTGCACCAGGTGAAATTAACTTAGGATAATCATCAATTGTTCTGTCAACCGCTCTAGTTCCCAATCCAGCTACTAATCTAATTACTCCATCTTCACGCTTTATTCTTGTTGACCATCTGAATTCGTTGTGGCTCATAGCTACACCTGCAAAAGATGGAAGAAAGTATTTACCTAACTGACTACCTACAACTTCCTGTATTAGAACAGCCATTTCTTCCCTAAAATCTAACAACTCCTGCTGCTTTCTGTACTGAATTGGGTCTGGACCCAATGTACTTGCATAAACTTCTGCAATGGCATTTGTGAGCGAATTTAATCTTTCTTCTTTTGTCCCAACATTAGATATAAATAAGGATTTATATTTTCCAGTAAATGCGGCTTCAAAACTGTCTTCGAGTAATGATGATGAACGCACTACTATTGGCTTTCCTTCCAAATCATCTAATATTATATTGAACGCATTGATTGCTTCGGGAGTAAACTTTGAATTTTTAAATACATATTCTATAAATGAATATTCTAAGTTGATATTCTCTAAAGATTGATATTTAACATAGTTAAACTCGTCTAAAGCGTTGTAATTTATAAATTCAAGTATTCCATCAGAAGTTAAAAACCAACTTTTAGGTGTTTTTACATTTTCCAGAACTGGTATTTTTTGTTTTTTTACATCAAGAATTTGTGCTGCTAAAATCATACCTGCACTTTTACCACCTACTTTACCATAGCCATAAGCAGGTCCTAAAAATCTTTCAAAGATTTTTTCAATAGCCATTAATGTTATATAGTGCTTAGCAATATTGATATACTTTAAATTTTCACTTAAGAATCTGTAGATAATAGCCACTCTTACACCAATTCTTTCATCTACACTTGTAAATTCTTTACTTCCACCATGCTGAAAATACGTCTTCAGAGCATCAATAACATCTACTAAAGGTGCTTGTCTCTTTTCTAGCACTTTAGATAAGTTAGATAACTTCTCCTTGTGTAGCCATTGAGTAATTTGTTGAGTTAATTCATCGTCTGGTATATACTTATCAGCAATATCAAATACCTTTTTTATGATCTCTCTTGGTATTAATGGGTTACCTTTAGGTTTTGGCCAGTTAGGACCAACTGATTGAGATTGATTATCATCAGTAAGTGATGGATTCAACTCTTCAATTAAAAAATAAATCTCAGGTATTTTCATTCTCTCTAAATGAATTATCATCTTACGACATAATTTATAGAGAACAGAATTATCTTGATACACTAGGTGATCTAATATAATTTTCCATTCTGGCTTTGTCGGGAGTACTCTTTCTTTCTTTTCTTTCATATCAAATCACTATAAATATTAGTATTATTTTACACATCTGTTTTGATTTTGTAAATTTGCTATTATAAAATATCAAAAAAAAGGAAAAAATGAAAACTAGAGTAGAAAAAGATACAATGGGCGAAATAAATGTACCTGCAAATGCATATTATGGTGCACAATCTGCAAGATCATTAATTCACTTTGAAATTGGTATAGAGAAAATGCCAAGAGAAATAATTAGAGCTATGGGTATTTTGAAACTTGGTGCTGCTAAAGCAAATGAAGAACTTGGACTTTTAGATAGTAAGAAGTTAGGTTTAATAGAAAAAGCAGCTAACGATGTTATTAATGGCGATTTGGACTCGCATTTCCCTCTATCAATTTGGCAAACTGGTTCTGGTACACAATCAAATATGAACAGTAATGAAGTAATAGCAAACAAAGCGATTGAATACGCTGGTGGTACTTTAGGGAGTAAAGATCCTATACATCCAAATGATGATGTAAATAAGTCTCAAAGCTCGAATGATACTTTCCCAACTGCTATGCATATTTCTGCTGCTGAACAATTAAACAATTACTTATTGCCTGCTTTAGCTGAACTTAGAGTTACTCTTCAAAACAAATCAGAAGAATTTAAGGATATAATAAAGTCAGGTAGAACTCACTTGATGGATGCAACTCCTTTGACATTGGGCCAAGAGTTTTCCGGTTATGTTAAACAATTGGATAAAGCAATAGAGAGAATAAATTTAGTATTACCAGGATTGTATGAATTGTCCCTTGGTGGCACTGCAGTAGGTACTGGGCTTAATTCACATCCTAAATTCGCTGAATTATCAGCAAAGAATATTGCTGAAATAACAGGGCTTCCATTTGTAACAGCTCCTAACAAATTTGAGTCATCATCTGCACATGATGCTATTGTATTTGCTCATGGAGCTTTAAAAACTTTAGCAGCATCATTAATGAAAATAGCAAATGATATTAGATGGATGGCATCTGGTCCAAGAGTTGGACTTTCTGAGATATTTATCCCTGAAAATGAACCAGGTTCATCAATTATGCCTGGCAAGGTGAACCCTACTCAATCAGAAGCAATGACAATGGTTGCTGCTCAAGTGATGGGTAATGATGCAACAATTAATCTGGCAGGGAGCCAAGGTAATTTTGAGCTCAATGTATTTAAACCAGTTATGATTTATAATTTCTTACAAAGTACTCGTTTATTAGCTGACACTTGTAGAATGTTTAATAAATACTGTGCAGTGGGAATAGAACCAAATAAAGAACAGATTGAAGAGTATCTATCAAAATCATTGATGTTAGTTACTGCATTGAATCCTCACATTGGATATGATAATGCTGCTAAGATTGCAAAAAATGCCCATAAGAAAGGTATCACTCTCAAAGAGTCCGCTATTGAATTAGAAATATTGACTTCTGATGAATTTGATAAATTGGTTAGACCTGAAGATATGATTTCACCTAATATTAAGTAGTATAAAATATTTTAATTTATTTCAACCCACTCTCTCATAAAAAGAGTGGGTTTTTATTATGAAAATAAGTAATAATTACAATTTAGAAGCTCAAAACACTTTTGGGATAAAGTCAATATGTGATAGATACATAGAGATTTTATCTGAGACAGATATAATAGAATATTTTTCTGAATTAAATTCTAATAGAAAGTATCTTATATTAAGTGGCGGTTCTAATATGTTGTTACCGGATTATTTTGATGGAGACGTGTTACATATCAAATTAAAAGGAATTGAAAAGAACAAACTCTCTGATACTGAAACATTATTTAAAGTATCAGCTGGTGAAAACTGGCATTCATTTGTAGAGAATACTGTAAATGAAAAGTTCATTGGCTTAGAAAATATGGCATTAATTCCAGGAAATGTTGGGACAGCTCCAATTCAGAATATTGGCGCTTATGGAGTAGAACAAGAAGAATATTTCGTGTCTTTGGAAGGGTTTAATTTTGAAAGTGGTAAGTTTGAGAAATACTCTAAACAAGAATGTAATTTTGGATATAGAGACTCTATTTTCAAAAATAAATTAAAAGGTAATTTTGTAATTACATCTGTTACATACTTATTGAGTAAAAAGAATAAACACAACACGTCTTACACAGAACTTCACAACTACTTAAATGAAAATAAATTAGAAATAAATTCTAAAAATATTTTTAATGCTGTTGTCAATATCAGGCAAAATAAATTACCTGACCCTAAAATCTTAGGAAATAGTGGTTCGTTTTTCAAAAATCCGATAATCTCAAAGAGTGAGTTTCTAGCTCTAAAGGAAAAATATCAGGCCTTAAGAGGATTTGAACAAGCAGACGGAAATATTAAAATGTCTGCTGGTTGGTTAATTGATAATGCAGGGTTAAAAGGTTTCAAGAAAGGAAATGCAGGTATATATGAAAAACATGCATTAATTCTTGTTAATTATGGTAATGCCACAAGCTCAGAAGTAATTAATGTTGCAGATTTTGTTATAGATAAAGTTGATTTGATATTCGGAATTAAATTAGTACCTGAAGTAAATATTATTTAATTACTTGTTTCAAAATCTGTACTACAGTTATTGCATCTGTATAATGACTTTGGTTTTATTGCTATCACAGATAGTATTAAAGTTATTAGTAAAGATATTATACCACCTACACTTCTTATAGACTTTCTTCTTTGAATTTTAACTGAGTTACAGTTCGGGCATTTCAGAGCTAACCTATCATAATCTATAAATGCGTTATCTTCAATTAAATTTAAAATATTTAGTGCTTCTGCATATTCAGAGCTCCGAACCATAAGTTTAACTCCACCAAAAGTATAACTATACTGTTGATACGAATTAGTAATATACTCATCCTTTAGAAAGCAAATAATACCTTCGCTTTCTAATTTTGATTTCAGCAGATATGCTTCAACTGTATTTTCAAAAGATGTTAATGTTACAAATTTCATAATTTTTTGAATATTAATGTCTTCTTCTTACACCTTCAAGCATGCTATCATCAAAATTATCATCTTCCTCAACAGAAGCTTTATGCAATACAGATATATCGCCAGTAGATTCCAGTACTACTGCATAAACTTGATTATAATTAACTACGTTTGCTTCTCTTAGTTTTGAAACTAATTGAGTTTTTTCAATTCTCGCCTTTTTCATGTTATCTTCTAATATTTCTTTTCCATCCATTAGTAATAGTGGTTTATTAGAAATTAGATCATTTATTACTGTAAACTTTCTTTGCAATTTTGAAAATATAAAAGTTAAAAGTAATAAACTTCCTATAGCCGTTATTCCGTGGACTAAAGTTGTACTTGATGTTAAAATAGAAGATAATATACTACCAATAGCTACTGTAAATGCAAAGTCATAAGCAGTAAATTTTGCAAAAGAACGAAGACCAATGATTCTAGTAAGTGCAACGATTGAGAAAAATATTAAAAATGTACTAAGTAAAGTTATAAATAATGGGTCAGTTGATTTGTATAGCCAATCCATAAATGCTCCTATTGATAAAAAAAAGCCGAAAATATATTATATAATCGGCTTAACATAAAAAGTATTTTATAAATGAATTATGCAGTAACTGCTTCTTCCTTTATCCATTTAATATCTAAAACTCTGTTTGCTTTAGCTTCGTCTAATCTTCTCAAAGGAGTTGTAATAGGAGCTTCCAATACTTTTTCAGGAGTTTCCTTAACTTCTTTAGCAATTTGTAACATAGCAGCAATAAATCCATCCAAGTTTTCTAAATTTTCAGTCTCAGTTGGCTCAATCAGCATTGCTTCTTTTACAACCAGTGGGAAGTAAATAGTAGGAGCATGATATCCTAAATCAAGCAGTCTCTTTGCTATGTCTCTAGTAGTTACACCATCTCTTTTCTGCCAGTTTCCACTTATTATACACTCATGTAAACAATGTCCGGGGTAAGGCACTTCATAAGCATCTTTAATTTGGCTGAGTATATAATTTGCATTAATAACTGCATTAACGCTTACTCGTTCTAGTCCCTTTTCGCCTAACATCCTAATATATGTATATGCTCTTACTAATACACCAAAGTTTCCACCAAAAGTATGTACTTTACCGACTGTATCAGGAAAATTATAATTTAATTTATATTCATCACCATGCTTCTCGATATCAGGAACTGGTAAGAATTCCCTAAGGTTTTCACCGACACAAATTGGTCCAGCTCCAGGTCCACCACCACCGTGAGGTGTAGAAAATGTTTTATGCAAATTGATATGAACACAATCAAATTTCATTTCACCAGGTCTGGCAATAGTAAGTAAAGCGTTTAAATTAGCTCCATCCATATAGATTAACCCGCCACAGCCGTGGACAAGTTTTTCAATTTCAATAACATCAGTTTCAAACAAGCCCAATGTATTAGGATTAGTAAGCATAAGTCCAGCTACTTCATCATTACATTTTTCACGTAAATCGTCAATATCTATTCTACCATCATCTCCAGATTTAACACTAACTGTAGAAAAACCGGCCATTACTGCTGAAGCTGGATTAGTACCGTGAGCTGAATCAGGAATCAATATTTTGGCTCTCTGAGTCTCCCCTCTTTTTTCAAAGTATTTTTTAAAAGTTAATATACCAGTTAGTTCTCCTTGTGAGCCAGCTGCGGGTTGAAGCGACACACCAGGCAAGCCAGTTATTTTCTTAAGACATTCACCTAATTCATACATTAATTGTAGTGCACCTTGTGCATTTTCATCCCTACTAAACGGATGTAAGTTTGCAAACCCATCTAATGCTGCAATTTTTTCGTTAACCTTAGGATTATACTTCATAGTACATGACCCTAACGGATACATACCCTTCTCAATATTAAAATTCAGATGAGATAAATGCTGAAAGTGTCTTGCAACTTCAATTTCACTTACTTCTGGTAGTTCGGGTGCATTCTTTCTCAAATAATCTGATGGTATTCTATCTGATATTTCTATACCATCAACTTCCAAATCTGGTAATGAATAACCTTTTCTTCCAGGTGAAGATTTTTCAAATATTAATTTTTCCATTTATTGCTCTTTTATTTTTTTTAATGCAATTCTAGCTGCTTTTTGTTCCGCAGATTTTTTACTTTTTCCTTTACCTTTTCCTAACAGTATTTTGTTAGCATAAACTCCAACCACAAAATTCTTTTCGTGATCAGGACCTTCCTCAGACAGTGTGTCATATATTGGAGCTTCTTGTCCAACACTCTGTAAATACTCTAATAATAAACTTTTGAAATTCTTATCTTCTAACAACTCACTGTCGTTTAATATTGGTATATATATTTTTGTAATAAAATAGCGTGCATTCTCTATTCCACTGTCCAAATAAATTGCTCCAATAATTGCTTCTACAGTGTCTGCAAGTATCGAATTACTCCCATTTTCCATCGCTTTTTTTGCGCCATAGCTAAGTAATACAAACTTGTCCAATTTTAATTTCATAGCACAATAAGCTAATGATTTTTTATTGACAATTGCTGAACGCATCTTTGTCAAATCACCCTCTAAAACGTCGTGCTCCAAAAATAAGTGTTCAGCTACTATCATTCCTAGTATTGAATCTCCAAAAAACTCTAACCTTTCATTAGAATATATTTTTTTGTCAACTACTTGCAAGTATGAACGATGAGTTAATGCTTGTTCAAAAAAAGCAAAGTTTGAAATCGATACCCCTATTTTAACTTCTAAGTCTTTCTTTTGCTCAGACGAGAAAAATCCAACTTCGACAAAATATTTCTCAAAGTTGGATTTCTTTAACTTATTATCATCAGAGAAAATAGAACTAATTAATTTATTTAGTTTTTTTCTCATCAACTCTTACTCATCATAAGCTTTGAAACAAAGAGTAGCATTATGACCACCAAAACCAAAAGTATTACTTAAAGCTGCCCTAATTTCCTTTTTTATCGGAGAGTTAGGAACAAAATTCAAATCGCCACATTCTGGGTCGGGAGTGTTGTAATTTATAGTTGGAGGTACAATTCCTTCAGCAATAGCTTTCACACAAGCAATTGCTTCTATCGCACCTGCAGCACCAAGTAAATGACCAGTCATTGATTTAGTCGAACTAACTAATAAATCCTTAGATCTATCACCAAATACTGTAACAATTGCATTTGACTCATTCCTATCATTGAAAGGAGTAGAAGTACCATGAGCATTGATATAATCAACATCATCAACAGTAATACCCGCATCTTTCATTGCTAAATTCATAGAGCGAACAGCACCTTCACCACCTGGAGCAGGTTGAGTTATATGATACGCATCATCAGTCAAACCAAAACCAGCGATTTCAGCATAAATCTTAGCACCACGATTCTTTGCATGTTCCTCAGTTTCAAGAACTAATATACCACTGCCTTCACCAATAACAAAACCATCTCTGTCAGCATCAAAAGGTCTAGAAGCTGCTTTATAATTTTCGTTATTTTCTGATAATGCTTTCATCGCATTGAAACCACCTACACCCATAGGGCATACTACAGCTTCAGCACCACCAGTAACCATTACATCGGCATCACCTCTTTGCATAATCATAAGAGCGTCAGCTAATGAATGAGAAGAAGTAGCACAAGCCGATACTGTTGCATAATTTGGACCTTTCAGTCCCCATCTTATTGCAACTTGACCTGCTGCTATATCTGAAATTAACATAGGTATAAAGAAAGGTGAAATTCTATCTGGTTTACCATCTCTTTTGTAAAGATTTTCTTGTTGGTTGTGATAAGTCCACATACCACCAATCCCAGATCCAATAATAACTCCAACTCTATTCTTGTCAGTCTTTTCAAAATCAATCCCAGCATCTTCAACTGCCATAACAGATGATGAAAGCGCGAACTGAGTGAAAATATCCATTCTCTGAACTTCTTTCTTGGTCATGTGTAAAGTTGGATCATAATCCTTTACTTCACACGCAAACCTTGTCTTAAATTCAGACGCATCGAATCTTGTTATTGGAGCAGAACCACTCTTACCTTCTAGTAAAGCGTTCCAGTATTCATCAAGATTGTTACCAATTGGAGTGACAGCACCCAAACCGGTAATTACAATCTTTGGATAATCATATTTTGCCATTTTAAACTTTAAGTTTTGTTTACTTTGATTGTCCTTCTAAATAAGTGATAACATCGCCTACTGTTAAGATTTTTTCAGCATCGCTATCATCTATAGTTATATCGAATTCTTTTTCAAATTCCATAATTAACTCTACAGTGTCCAACGAATCTGCACCCAAATCTTTTGTAAAAGACGCTTCTGGAGTTACTTGTGATTCTTCAACACCTAGTTTTTCAACTACTATTTCTGTTACTTTACCATTAATATCAGACATGATATTCCTCTTAAATAATTATTAAAAAATATTTTCTAAATTGCTAACCCACCATCAACATGTAATACTTGGCCCGTGATATAACGAGATTCATCTGAAGCAAAGAACTTTACTACATCAGAAATATCATCTGGTTGACCTGCACGTTTTAGGGGTATATTGTTTTTAAATGAATCTATTTGCTCGTCCGTTAATTTCCCAGTCATATCTGTTTGTATATAACCTGGAGCAAGTAAATTTACTAATATGTTTCTTGCTGCCAATTCTTTTGCTAGTGACTTCGTGAAACCGATCAAACCTGCTTTTGAAGCAGCGTAATTTGATTGACCAGCATTACCAGTAGTACCTACAATTGAACCAATGTTTATAATTCTGCCTTGTTTTTGAGAAAGCATATATCTGCTCACCGCTTTACAAGTATTGAATACTCCTTTCAAATTTATACTTATAACATCATCGAAATCTTGTTCAGACATTCTAAGTAATAAATTGTCTTTAGTTATTCCGGCATTGTTAACTAATATATCAATCGAACCAGCTTCTTTTTGGATTGCTTTAAATACTTCTTGGACATCTTCAAGATTTGACACATCGCATTGTACATAAGTGATTTCTTCACCTACATCTATATTTTCAGATCTGCCCAAAGCAAATACTTTTGCTCCTGATTTAGCAAGATTTTGGGAAATACTTAAACCGATTCCCCTTGCACCACCAGTAACAATAGCTACTTTATTATTCAATTGGTTATTCATATTATTTTTTACCATTGCAAAAGTTACAATTTAACAATTATTTAATAAAATGTTAAATATTTTGAACATCTTCAAATTTATCGAAACCATTAATATTTACGTCTTTTAAAGTTCTCTTAACTAAACCTTGTAAGACCTTACCGGGACCAAGTTCTGTAAAGGTGTCAAAACCATTACTATGCAAGTTGTTTACGGTCTGGGTCCACATTACAGGTGATACTAATTGATCTATTAATTTTTGTTTTAATTTACTTGGCTCAGACTCATGGTTTGCATCTATGTTATTATAGATAGGAATTTCTGCCTTACTAAATTCAATTTCATCTATTGCTGTTGCTAACTCATTCTTAGCTGGATTTAATAAAGGTGAGTGAAATGCTCCACTAACTGGCAATTCCATTACCATTCTGGCACCATTCTCTTTAAAAGTTCCAGCATTATCTCTCAAGTAATCTCTACTACCAGAAATTACAACTTGACCTGGACTGTTAAAGTTAGCTGGTACTACAATATTGCCATCATTATTTAACTCAGAACATAATTCTATTACTTTTTCATCATCCATACCTATAACAGCGAACATAGTACCTGGGTTGTCTTCTCCAGTATTGAACATCAATTCACCACGTAAAGAAACAAGTTTTAAAGCATCTTCAAAAGATAGAACACCACTAGCATATAATGCAGCATATTCACCAACAGAGTGTCCTGCAGTAGCGCTAAAAGTAAATTTATCTTTAACAGATTCATAAGCAATTGCGCTATGCAAAAATATAGCTGGTTGAGTATAACGTGTTTCTTTCAATTTTTCAACAGGTCCTTCAAAACAAATATCACTTAGTGGATAATCTAATAATTCATTTGACATATCAATATATTTTTTTGCAATCTGACTTTGATTATAATAATCAGAAAGCATTCCTACATATTGTGACCCTTGTCCTGAAAATAAAGCTACATTTTTCATTTATTCATATCCCATTTTAAATAAATTGCACCCCAAGTAAATCCTGCTCCGAAACTAGACAATATAAGGTTGTCACCTTTTTTTATTTTACCAGAATCTAACCATTCTGAAAGACAAATAGGTATTGTTGCTGCGGTGGTATTCCCATATTTTTCGACATTTACCATAACTTTATCCATCCCGACACCCATTCTATCAGCAGTAGCACTTATTATCCTTAGGTTTGCTTGATGAGGAACTAAATAAGAAATATCATCTGATGTAAGATTATTCTTATCCATTATTTCTTTGGATACATCTGCCATACCTTTAACGGCATATTTGAATACAGTTTTCCCATCTTGATAAACTGTATGTTCATGATTCTTTACAGTTTCTTCACTTGCAGGATATGCACTACCACCAGCTTTTTGATTGAGAAACTGCCCACCAACCCCATCAATTCTTAAAATTGAATCCAAAACACCAGTGTTCTCATCTTCTGATTTTTCAATTAGACAAACGCCAGCACCGTCTCCAAACAATATAACAGTATTCCTATCATCCTTATTCAGAATGGAAGACATCTTATCAGCACCACATAGTAGCACTTTCTTGGCAGCACCAGATTCAACTAAACTAGTTGCAGTTTGAAGTGCAAACAAGAATCCTGAACAGGCAGCAGACAAATCAAACCCCCAAGTGTTCTTCATTCCTAATTTATGTTGGACTACAGCGGCTGTAGAAGGATAGGCGTGATCAGGTGTAACAGTTGCCACTATAACACAATCAATTTCATCTTTATCAACATTAGCTTTTTCTAAACATTCAATAGCCGCAGGAACTATCATATCAGATGTAGCTCCATTTTTCATTATTCTTCTTTCCGTTATACCTGTTCTTGTCCTAATCCACTCGTCACTTGTATCTAAATATGATTCAAAGTGCTTGTTTGTTAGTATATCTTCAGGTAAATAATGAGCAATCGAAGTTATTGTTGCTGGCATGTTTATTTTTCTCAATATTAATTTTATTTAGATTGGAAATTAAGAAGTTTGTAAAGATATTTCAATTTTCTTGTTAATTTCTTTGGTATAAGTTATCAACGCCGTATTGAGCATGTTTTTTATAGCTCTCGGTGATGACTTTCCGTGACCTATTATCACTACTCCATCTACACCTAATAGAGGCACTCCCCCATAATCTTGATAATCGAAACCACGAAAGACATCCTTTATGGTAGATGCCATCATTCCTACTTTAATTTTTTTCATCATACTTTCATCTGCATAATTCTTAAGCGTTTGTTTAAAGAAACCAATAAAGCTTTCTGCAAATTTAAGTACAATATTACCAACGAATCCATCACACACGACTATATCAGCTACGCCTGGAAATATATCTCTACCTTCTATATTACCAATAAAATTCAAATCAGAATTAGTTAACAATTCGTGAGCTTGCTGAACCACTTCGGTGCCCTTTTTTGGCTCTTCCCCTATGTTTAGCAAACCTATTCTAGGATTCTCCAATCCATACATTTCAGATAGATATACTTTCCCCATTACAGCAAATTCATATAAGAATTGAGGTTTAACTTCTGAGTTAGCCCCAACATCTAGTACTAATGAAGGATTATCATTCAATGTAGGAAAAAATGAACCTATAGTAGGTCGGCTTACCCCTTTTATTCTTCCTAACCTTAGTGTAGCAGTAGATAACATAGCACCAGTATTACCAGCAGAAACAAAAGCATCTGCCTTCCTTTCTTTAACTAATTTCATACCTATTGCTATTGACGAATCTGTTTTGGATTTTAAAGCTACAGTAGCTTCGTCATCCATTGTGATGGTTTGGGATGTGTGTATAGTTTCGTAATTAATATTTTGGAACTTAGGAAGAGATGAAATCTTACTCTTAATTAGTTTTTCATCACCCAGAAGTATAAAGTGTAGGTTTCTATTTTTCTCTTGCTCTTGGAACTCAATTATCCCATTGAGCTCACTGTCAGGAGCTAACTCACTACCCATAACATCGATTGCGATATTAATATTTTGATTTGCTCCTGACATAAACTAAGCTTTTGGAATATTAGTCAAACTTTCTTCCATTGTAATAATAGACCGTTTTGCCATCTTCTTTGACAGCAGTAGCTCTATGAGATCTTTTTACTTCACCAGTTTGCTTACATGTTCCTATAGTAGGTTCATCTATTTTGTAGTGAGTTCTTCTCTTGTCTCTTCTAGATTTCGATATCTTTCGCTTCGGATGTGCCATTTTTATAACCTTTAAGTATTAATTATTATTCAATTTCTTTAAAACATCAAATGGGCTTTGCCCTTCCTCTTTATCAATGCCTTTGTTAACTGAGGGATGAATATCCTCAATTTTTTTATCTCTATGTTCTGGAGCTATTTTTTTCATAGGTATCTTAACTAATAGTTCTTGCACTACTATTTCGGATATATCTACTTTTTTTTGCTCATCTGATATATATATAATATTATCTAAATCACTTTCAGCTGAATCAAACTCAACATTTTCTTGACGTTTAGAAAGAGTAATTTTTATGTCTGTTTCTATATATTCAAAATACTCTTCTAAAGACAAATCACATTTCAATTTCATTTCAGTAGATGCTTTACCATCTATATAAATATTATCACTATGGACAATAAGCTCACCTGATACTTCGATTGGGTTAACTATTTCCTTAGTTTTCAGTTTTTTATCTATCTCTGATTCAATCTCAAAATGGTGCCTACCATTTTTCAATCCTACTATATCTACAAATAACATTTCTTATTCACGTCTTTATATAAGCTACAAATATAACAATGATTTAAATTAATCTCAAAATATTAGAATAATTATATTCTAATTACATCCCAAAGCCGATCTATTTTGAGCAGCCGCTTTGTTCTTAGGATTAATTTTTAATACTTTTCCATACCACTTACAAGCGTTAGGAACATCACCCATCCCCTGATATGCAATAGCTGCATAAAGTGGTCCATATTCTATATCGGGCTGTTCATTAGCCCAAGCTACGGCTACTTTTAGAAGTTTTTTCCAAGCTTTTTGTTTATAATATAAACCAGAAAGTTTTCCATAAGAAGATCTAATGTTGTTTTTATTAATTTCTGGGTACGCTGTTGAAGTCTCTATTGCCTTCTCAAAATTTAAAACAGCATTTTCCATATCTTCTTTACCTGCATAAGCATCACCCAAATATACTAAAGGTCCAGCATCAGTTGTGTCCATAGCATAAGATCGGTTCAAATAAACAATTGCACTGTCTGCCTGTTTCATAAATAGATAAGATAAGCCTTTATAGTATAGTACTTTTGCATCAGTAGAATCACTACAAACTTCTGTTTCTAATCTTCGGTTGAAGAAATATATTGCTTCATCATATTTTTTTGAAGAGAACATCATCCTACCGACTAGGTTTGTTAAGTTACATGACCCTTCAGGGCTTTTGTTTACAAGACCTTTATACGTAGCCAGTGCTGCTGTAGTATCTCCAGTAAATAGCTGTGCAGTGCCATACCATCTAATATCAGTATCTTCTATTTCTGGATTATCCTTATCTTCTTCTAATAATGACTTGTAAGCACTTTTTGATTCATTATAATTCTTATTTTCATAAAAACAACGAGCCATAAGTAGCTTTGCTTTAAATTGAACTGAATCAATATTTTCAGACACATACTTTAACTGTGGTGCAGCTGAATCACAAAGACCTAAATTATAAAGAGATTGTCCTAAATACCATCTGCCCAAATTACCATCTGGTCTAAGCTCATAGTATCTAAACAGTGCAGGCACTGCATCTTTATATTTTTTTGCTAAGAATAATATTTTCCCTTTATTAAAAAATGCCTTAGCATCCATTGTATCTTGTTTAGTTACTTTATCCCACTCTTTCAATGATATTGTGAAATATTCATTTGCTAAATCTTGGTCTAATTCTCTATTACCCAACCAGTAATACGAAGTAGCAAGCTTTGCTCTTGCTTCATTTTGATTTTCATCTAACTTTAGAGCTTTCTCATAAGATTTTTTTGAGAGTTCATATACTTTTTGATCAAAATACATATCCCCTTCGGTTATATATATTCTCGGGTCATCTTCATTTATGTCTCTGGCTCTTTTGATCTGAACTTCCGCATCAGTTAATTTACCAGCTCTGATGTAATTACTAGCTAATTCTAATCGGATAGGAATATTATCTTCATAATCATCAATTCCATCTTCCAATACCTTCTCTGACTTTTTATAATCTTCAGTCATTGAAAGAATCATACCATATTTAGTAATGCTCTTAGGAATATCATCAATATCATAAGCGGCTGCATAAGCTTTTTTCGCTTCCTCTAATTCATCTAATTCTAAATATACATCACCTTTTATTAGAAGTAAATCCATATTTTCTGAATTATTGCTAATTGAAGCAACTTTCTCTTTTGCTTCTAAATATTTTCCATCCTTCAACAATGATTGTATTTCACTGGCTGACTGCGAAAAACTTACATAGCTTATAGTTAAAAAAACTAAAAATAGTATTTTATTAAATTTCATTTTATTCCTCATATTTTAATTTTATCTGTGCGAATGCAGGGACAATACCCTCATTCAAAAAATGCTGCTGTGCTATTGTTTGTTTTGCTAAATAAGTAACAAACCAAAACGGTAAATCTTGTCTCTCTTCTAACAAGTATCCCCAATATGTAACTTTGTATGGATACAAATCCTGAACAATATATCCCTGATGTACTGGTTTGGGACTTATATATTCTTTAGTTGAATCTACTGTAAACCCTAATTCAATCATCTTAAATCTATCGTCATTTATCAAATGTGATAAATAAGCCACACCTATAATACTGTTATTCGACTCCACTTGTTTCTTCAATTGCTCAATATCACCAAATAACTCGACCTTTTTTCTCAATGTATCTTTATATTTCATATATTTACTAAAGTTAGAAAATACTGATGAGTTTTGGTCTAAAGTGGCATAAGTTGGTTCAAAATTTAGATTTTCAGTGTTATCTGATAACGAACTGCCATCACTAATAGCATTTTCAATATCATTTGCATTCAATGTATCAATTGGAAAATCTTTATTTGCGAAAAAAACTAAAGCATCATAAGCAATTGGAAATCTTTTATGATTCTTAACCTCGAACTTTTCCATTTGTTTTAACTCATCATCCAGATAATCTCTCGTATTAACAGCAACTCTTGTTTTAGCTCCAAGAAGTTGTGCCATAACATTACGAGAATCAGCATAATTAACTGTTAATTCCACATTTGGATAATCTTTCTCATACATTTTGAATGTACTATCAATTACACCTTCTAAAGACTCATCAACATAAATAGTTAATTTGCCAGAATTGATAGTTTCGGCATCATCGGGACTTTTGGGCTCATATTTGTTATCACATGAAGATAGTAAAACAATTGATAACATAGCGAACATATATAGTATTCTCATTCTTTTCCTTTATATCGTTTTCTGTTTGCCCTATATAGTGCTAATCTATAAAATCCGAAAAGTATAAATACTATCCCGAAGATCATCATCATAGTTGGATCCGAACCTTCTGGCATAAACACCCCAGAAAGAAGTACTATACCCAAAAGGATAATCAGTATCCTGACACCATAATTAATTATATCACTTATTTTCATATATTTTTCTAATTAAAAATGCCTCACTTGAAAACAGGAGAGGCATTGTGAAATTTTTAACTAATTCATCTATTTCAAAATTAACGCAGTTTGAACCTGATTGGAATCGAAATCCAGACCATAACTGGTTGATTGTTTTGAATAGCTGGAGTAAAGTTTTTGTAATTCTTGATTGCATCTAATGCAGCTTGATTCAGGAGTGAATTATCAGTATATTCAACTAGAGTTTTTCTTACTCCTCCCGACTTGTCTATTAATGCTTTGATTATTACTCTACCTTCTACACCAGCTTCTTTTGCTAACTTGGGATATTCAACTAACTTTTGAAGCTCAACCAAATCCATACCTGGTTGTTTTTCAACTGCAACAAAATCATCAGGATTTGGTTCTTCTTCCCTAGTTTCTACTTGGACTCCGCCGTCTCCTTCCCAATCAATATTGTCAGCAAAATCACCCATATCAACGCCATCTCCTCCTTCTGAAGAAGCCCTATCTAAAACGTCCATATCTGCAAATTCTTGCAAATCTGGTGCAATTTCAGCATCTGGAATTGGTGTTGGAGTACCTGCTCTTGCAGCCGGTCCTGAAGGTACAATTTGTTCAGGAGTTGGTGGTGGAGGTGCTTCCACCTCTTCTGCTGGTGCATCTAAGTTAACTAACTCAACATTAGCAATTGGTGCTAAAGGTGGAGCTGTTTCAACAGATTTAGTGGCACCACTAATAAAATGATATATCAAAAATAGAAGCAATAATGAAGCAGTTACTAAAAATCCTCTTATGGTGGATTTGTTAATATATTGCTTTAATTCTAATGCTCCATAGGGATTTCTCTCTGGAACTGGAACTGCTTTTGTACTCATTTTTATTCTTCTCCCTCGACTGGGCCATTAAACTCAGCCAATTTTTCTCTGTCATCATCTGTAAAATCAGCAATTGTAAACTTTCTCTTTCTTTCAAAAGAAGCATTACCTCGATTATTTACAATTTCATCCATTATTCCTGCTTCAGCAAGATTAAGCTCATCAAGTACTTGAACTACTTGACCGTATTCTACATTTTCTGAAACTTTAAGAACAATTATCAACTCGTTAAGTTGATTAAGATTTTCTTGGATTGCTAATTTTCTTACATCTTTCATATCAATTGGTTCAGCAGGTTCTTGTGCATTATAATAGTACACATCTCCCTTGTCATCAATCAATATACTTAATAGTTGTGATTCTTTTACCTCAACTTCAACATCTCTTTCAGGTGGAATTTTCATTTCCATTACCTGTGGAGTTGCCATAGTTGTAGTAAACATAAAGAAAGTAAGTAGTAGAAATGTTATATCTACCAATGGCGTCATATCTAAAACGAAGCCAACTCTCTTTTTGGGTTTTCTTTTCGACGATTTTCCGCGTTTTTTGCTTCCACCGCCGCCTAAGGATCCACCACCAGCCATAAATATTACTCCTACATTAGGCAGTATATCTAATATATACTACTGTCATTATCGTTTTTTTGTTACATAATTGAATTTAGTAAACTTATTATCACTTAGTACGTCCATTGCATCTGAAACCCATTTGAATCTGATACTTCTATCAGCATCAATAGCCATAGATGTTTTAGGATTCACCCTGTATGTTCTCTTTATAAGAGATTCTAAGGTTTCTATTGACACTTGCAATTGAGCCGATTCAACTTGTTCCGGAGTTAATCCCTCCATTCCAGATTTCACAGCAGTCCAATCGCCTTCATTGGTCATTTCGTAATAATAAGATGTATCTTGCTTTGTCGAATCTGCAAATGCAATTTTAACTATGGCCAAATCTTGTTCTGGAAGCTTTGAAGTATCCGCAGAAGCTAAAGGTCTTTCAATAAAAAACTTTTGCTCTGCTTCAGCTTCCGATTTAAACTTTGCCGTAAACATGAAGAATGTTAATAGTAGAAATGTTATATCTACTAACGGTGTCATGTCAATTACAAAACCGACTCTTTTCTTTTTTACTTTTGGCATATTAATCCCCTCTTGAGGTTATTTTCGAACCATTGCAGTAAAGATTTCAGATACATTTAATATACCCTCATCAATAATATATACGAAGTTATCTACTTTTGTAGTAAAGAAGTTATAAGCTACAATTGCAATAATTGCACCTAATAGACCACCAGCTGTGTTATAAAGTGCTTCCGAGATACCTATAGATAATTGTACGGCAGACACTGTACCACTTTCTGCTAATGCTTGGAATGCACGAATCATACCAATCGTTGTACCCAAAAGACCAACCATAGTTGAAATGGATGCTACAGTTGAAAGTATAACTAAATTTTTCTCTAATAAAGGTGTTTCCAAGTTCATTTGCTCATCAATGGCTCTTTGTACTTCAGCAATTTTAGCTGGAGCTGAGAACTCAGGATCATTTTGAACTTTTTGGAATCTACTAATACCTGCTTTCATTACATTACCTATACTTCCTCTTTGTTTATCACAAAGTGCATTTGCCTCTTCTATTTGACCAGCTGCTAATAAGTCAGTTAATTCTTTAATGAATTTTTCAGGGTTATTCTTACCTTGAGCTTTAGTAATAGAAAAATATCTCTCTACACTAAATGTAATACCTAATAATACGAACGATAGTAGTATAGCAACCAATGGACCACCTGTGTAAATAGTTGCCATAATATTGCCAGGTTTAGGTTGATGCTTAATAAGTGGATCAATAAACCCATCAGGGTTTCCCATTACTCCATAATAAAATGCAAATGATACCGCAAGGGATAGCACTATTACTATGATATTAAATAAGTTCTTCATAACTCTCCTTATAATTATAATTATTTATTAATTTTATTTTTCGCTTTTTCTAGACTATCTAAAACTGTGAAAACTAAAGATAGTTGAGTGATATTCAATAGATTTTCTACTGTCGAATTTGAATTTACAATAACTATTTCATTATTGTTTATTACATATTCAGAATGAGCTGAAAGTAAAATACCTAATGCTGTTGAATTCAGATAAGTAACATTGACCAAATCAAGTATCAAATTATTGTTTTTCAACTCTAATAATTTGTCCCGTAAAGCATCTGTTTCTTCACCACCAATGAACTTTCCTTCTAACTCGATAATATTATAATTGTCGTTCTTTTCTACTTTAATATTTGACATCAACTATAACATCATTTTAAATTATTCGCAATATTTCTTGCAATTTATTTATTTATTATCAAAAATACTACTTTAATACTCGAAAACATGATAACGTGGAAAATTTAAACATATAATTAACTAACTTTTAACACTTCCTTTCAATATTCTGGGATTATCTGATATATCATTAATTAATTCCACATTATATTCTATTTTAAACATCTCTAATATCTGATTTGATAAGTTATTATTTATTTCCAAATAGAACTGACCACTAATAGACAATATATCTTTGAAAATAGTTACATATCTTCTATAAAATTCTAACCCATCAGAGTAATCAGTAAGTGCAATCTCCGGCTCATAGGTTAATTCTTTTTCTATTGCTCCCATCTCTGAAGTTGATACATAAGGTGGGTTTGAAACAATTATATCATATTTATTTTGAGGAGTGGTATTTAATATATCAGCATGAATTAATCTTACATTTTCAATACTGTGATTATCCATATTTTGCTTCGCAACTTTAAGTGCTGGTATAGAATAGTCTATTGCATTAACTTTGGAGTTAGGTAAATTGTTTGCTAAACTAAGAGCAATACATCCAGAACCAGTACCAATATCCAAAATATCGTACTCTTTTTTATCATCAGATTCTTTTAAAATTAAATCTACTATTTCTTCTGTTTCTGGTCTTGGAATTAAAACATCATTGTTGACAAAGAAGTTCAAATTGTAAAACTCAACTTGACCAAATATATATTGAAGTGGTATTCTTTGAATCCTTTTATTAATCATCAACTTGATTTGTTCAAGTTCATGATTTGTTAATGGCTTATCGAATTGTGTGTATAAGTTTACCCTATTTAGGTTTAATACTTGACAAAGCATTAATTCAATTGTCAATCTAGGCGAGTCAACTCCCTTAGTTTCAAAATAGTCCTTAGCCCAATTAATTATATCTAATATTTGCCACTTTTTAGTTTTCACTGAAACCTAGAACTTTTTTTAATATAGCCATTCGAACAAGAACACCATTTTTTACTTGATCATTAATTAAACATCTTGAATGATGAAGTACACTATCTTCAACTTCCACTCCATAATTAACTGGACCAGGGTGCATCAGGAAAATATTTTTGTTTATATCGAAATGTTCGTTTTTAAAACCAAATTTTTCAAAATATTCGTTTACTATTGGTACTTCACTCTCCATCATTCGTTCGTGTTGAATTCTTAGCGACATAACTGCGTCAGAATTTTCTACTGCCTCATCAATATTAGTGAAATGATTGAGATTAGAATATCTGTTTTCAATTAATTTTTTTGGACCACAAAGTGAAATATTCACTCCTAATCTAGTTAATAATTCTATATTCGAATGAGCAACCCTGCTATGTAGTATATCACCACATATAGTAAGTTTAAGCCCTTCTAATTCGCCAAAGACTTCCTTTAACGTAAGTGCATCGAGTAATGCTTGGCTGGGATGCTGGTTCATACCATCGCCTGCATTAACAATTTGAATATTAAGATTTTCGGAAAGCTTTTTAGCAATTCCTTCTTCGGGATGCCTTACAACAGCCAAGTTAACACCCATAGATTCGATAGTCAGTAGTGAATCTATTAATGTCTCCCCTTTATTTATGCTACTCAAATTAGGTAAAAAATCTAAAGTTTGAGCACCTAAATTTTTAGCTGCCAATTCAAATGATAGTTTTGTTCTTGTAGAAGGTTCAAAGAAAGCCAAAACTATCTTTTTGTGTCTCATTTCATTTGATACAAAGTTTAAATCTAATTCTGATGCTGACTTTAGAATCGTATTTATTTCTTCAATGTCTAATCTTTCAATCGATATTAAATTTTTCAATTACAAAAACCTTTGACTCTTGTTATAAAAAAAAAGCCGCTCTCACGAACGGCTATAGCTTAAAAAGTAAATATTATTTACTTTTTCTTTTTACCGTTTACAGCTTCAGCTAATGCTTTACCAGGTTTGAACTTAGCAACTTTTTTAGCAGCAATTTTCATTGGCTTTCCAGTTTGTAAGTTAACACCTTTTCTAGCTGCTCTTTGAGCAACAGAAAAAGTACCAAAACCTATAAGTCTAACGTCTCCGCCTTTTTTCAACTCATCTGAGATTGCAGAAATTGTGCTATTAATAGCTCTTTCTGATGCGGCTTTTGTCATGTCAGTTTCTTGCGCAACTGCATTAATTAGTTCTGATTTGTTCATACGTTGTAACTCCTTTGTATGTTGGGTTAAAGAATAATACCGATAAGTGCAATTTAAAAATTAATTTTATATTTCCAAAATAAAATGAAAAATAAATTGCTTGTAACCCTGAATTAATCGTTATTATGGCGATTAATATACTTTTTCTATCATTTCAAGCAAAAAAGTATCATATTTTGTCATACCCAAAAAGAATTTTTATAATTTTCTTATTATCCATTATGTAGTCATATACAGTCCATACAGTAAATAAGGTCAAAAATAGCATAGAATAGTAGATATATTCGCTTGTTACCAATGACAATAATTCCATATCATTTAGTATATGTCCAATTGAAAAAACAGTAATAATATACATTATTAGTAAGAACTGAATTGCTGTTTTAGCTTTTGCAATGTACTTAGTTTTTATTGGTAATTTATGTGATTCTGCAAATAATCTTAAGAATGTCATAAATAAGTCTCTTAATATTATGACCAATACCATCCAAAATGGAATTATCCCTTCGAATACAAATGCAATGAATGCAGCAGAATTTAATATTTTATCTGCAAGTGGATCAATAAATATTCCCCACTTAGAACCTTGATTGAACTTCCTAGCATACCAACCATCTAACCAATCCGAAAATGCTCCTAAGAAGAATAAAATTGATGAGATAATTATCAAATTAGGCTTTCCAGAAGTAAAAAAAAAGAGGAAAATTGGTGCTACAAGAATCCTAAAGTACGATATTATATTTGGAACACTAAAAAGCATTAGACCAAATTACTTGCTATATTATAAATAGAACTAAAGCTGTCAGCACTCAACGATGCTCCACCAACCAACCCACCATCAACACTTTCTATTTGTAAAATTGATTCTGCATTTTCTGGTTTCATTGAACCTCCATATAGAATCTTAATTGAATTACCTTTATAATGATTGTTCAAATAAGATTTTATAAACAAATGTGTCTCTGATATTATCTCAGATGTAGCTGATTTACCAGTTCCAATGGCCCATATAGGCTCATAGGCAATAGTTAAATATTGTGTGTCTTCTATATCTAACAAAGATTCTGTAAGCTGATTTTCAAGAACTTGGTTAGTTTCCCCTTTTTCTCGACAAGATTCACTTTCACCAATGCAAAGAATAACATTAAGTCCAGAGTTTAATGAGCTTTTAACTTTTTGATTGATTATAGCATTACTCTCATTGAATATTTCTCTTCGTTCTGAGTGCCCTAATATCACATAATCGCTACCTACAGACTTCAACATATCATTAGAAACTTCTCCTGTGAATGCACCAGAACCCTCGTAATAACTGTTCTGAGCTCCAAGTTTAATACTTGTATCACTAATCAACTCTGAAATCAGATAAAGATGAGTAAAAGGTGGACAAACAAGCATTTCTACATCATTTTTAAAAGTAACATCAGATTTCAACTCTGAGATTAATTTCTTTGCCTCACTAATATTAGTATTCATTTTCCAATTGCCTGCTATTAAGTATTTACTCATTTGTACTTTACTCCTTTAACTTTGTAAATAGTATAATTTTTTAATTGTTCATCAGACTCAAAACCTATCCCTTCTATTTCTTGATCAGGTGAGATAATTTTGACATATGTGTCCGACGTTAATTTTCTTGTTTCGTCATTCCATTTTAAAATAGAAGTAGTAATAGTAGTTTTATTAGTGTCAGAGACTACTATTACATTACCCATAGCAGTCATGTTCTGTGTTTTATCATCTATCAAAACACTATCGGCTTTTAAGTTACTAACTTTTTTCCCATTCTCTTTTGAGAAAAAATCAACATTTACATTACTATCTAATTTCGTTTGTTTTTCTTTATCATATATCCTAGCTCTGTAAGCTTCCAAATAAGCCTTTTTTTTGTTAGAATCAAGAAAACTAACACTGAAATTATAGCTAATCTGCGAAGGTTGATTCTCTACAACAGATTTATCAAATTCTTTTTTTATTACTTTCGCGTCATCACGACAAGATAATAGTATCAATGATATAATTATAAATGTAACTGTTTTCATTTCGATAATGCTTTTCTGTCTTCTGACGCCGCAATGGATACTGCAACAGCTGCGTCACCAGTAACATTTGTGATAGTTCTTATCATATCTAATATTCTATCAACTCCTAATATAAGAGCTATACCCTGAGCTGGAATATTAATTGCATTCAGTATCATTACTAACATTATAATACCTACACCTGGAACGGGTGCTGTACCAATAGATGCAAGAACTGCCGTAAGTACAACCGTAAGTTGTTCGACTATTGTCAATTCGAACCCATAAACTTGAGCTATAAACACTGCCGCTACTCCTTGGTAGAGAGCTGTTCCATCCATATTAATTGTAGCACCAAGAGGAAGGACAAATCCTGAAACTTCCTTGTTAGTTTTCATTTTATTTTCAACACAGTCGATAGTTATAGGTAATGTAGCAGCACTTGAACTAGTTGAAAATCCGATTGCTTGTGCATTTCTTATATTCATAAAAAAATCACGTAGCGAAACTTTACCAACTAACTTTAAAACAGCACCATAAACCAAATATGTTTGTATTGCCAAACCTAAAACAACAGCAGCAATATACCAAATTAATGTAGTAAGTATATCAAATCCAAAGTCAGCCACAGTTGCCGCGATTAATGCAAATACCCCATAAGGTGCAATCAACATGAATATGTCAACCATCTTTATCATGGTATCACTAACACCATCGAAGAAACTGATGACAACATCACGTTTATGTTTTTCTATCAAGGTAAGAGTAATTCCAAAAATTACAGCTAGAAAAACAATCTGAAGCATATTACCATTACTTATAGCATCGAATGGATTTTTCGGCACAATCTCTACAAAGAAATCAACTATACTAACATCAATTGTTTCTAATGATTTTTCGGCAGATTCTTCTTCAAAAGAGGACATCAGTCGGTTCTTCGCATCGGGACTTACTTTTGTACCTGGGGAAATTAAATTTGCTAATCCAAGACCTAAAGTGATCGCAACAGTGGTAGTAAGAATATAAAGGGAGAAGGTTTTTAGCCCTATTCGGCCTAACTTTTTAAAATCGGATAAACTGGCAGCACCAACTATTAAAGTTGATATAACAAGTGGAATTGCTAAAAAACTTAACAATCGGATAAACAAATCCCCAACTGGTTTTATATAAGTTGCCAAAGTATGCTCTTTCCGTACTCCGACAACATTGTCTATCAAAATAGTTCCAGAGTCAGTAATAACTTCTAATACAATTTCTGTTTTCGTATTATTATATAAATTTTTGAACCTATTTATTATAGTTATTTGATCATTGGGACCAAAAGTAAAATTAGTGGAATCAATCAGAATTAATTTTATTGTTTTCCAATCATTTACCTCTTGAACTATTTTTTTTGATTCATTTTTAGATGTTATTTCTAACTTATGTTTATCAATACTGAATACTGCACCAAATAATGCACCTAGCACCAAAGCCAATAGGATTTGCACATGTAATGGCACTTTCTTCATAATAGAATCTTTATTTTTTTAATGTATCTAAGTAGAACTTATAATTTTCCCAATAATTGTCTATTGTTCTTTTCATTGCATCAGACCAATAAATAGGATATAAGTATTCGAAGTAGTATCTATTTGAGCCATCTTTGTGAGCTAAGAATCCTTTGTCACCATCGTAGAAGTTTTTTCCAATAAATCCATAGTCTTCTAAAATTAGACCAAGTTTCCCAAATATAACTCTAAAATCATAATCTAACAGATTATCGCAAGTAACATAAAAGTCTCTTTCAATATCAGTTATACTGCCCGAATGCCACCAATGTTTGTCTCGGATTAGTAACTCAATGAGTTCAGTTTCCACATCGCGTTTTAGTATTGCAATTCTTCTTCTTATATCTTTTTTGTGCTCTTCTGTTAATCTTTCAGCTGCTGGAGGGTAAGTAAGAATAAATATGTTTATTGTATCTTTGTACCAGCTTCTAACGAACAATACAGAATCTTCAATAAACTCTTGCCTTAATTTTTCAGCTATTTCTAGAGTAGTTTCTAATGATTGATCTGTACTTTTTACTATGTGTGCATTCATAATTAATCTCACAAAATTTGAATTATTTTTTATTTCAACAACAAATATAAAAAATATACTTGAGTTAAAGTAATGTTAGGATTTAAAATCGAAATTGTAGTCTAATTTTATATCTTTAGATAGACTTTTAGTAACTGGGCAAATATTAACAACATTTGATAATATTTGAAACTCTCTGTCATTTAGCTTATTTGGGAAAGTTATTTTTAATATTAATTTATCAATTCTTCTGTAAGGGGAGTTGGTCATAATTTTACTAGCAGTAATATTCATTCCTTTCAAATCAACACCTAACTCATTTGCTTTAATACCCATTATGGTTGAAACACAAGAAGCTATTGATGCAGCTACTAAATCAGTAGGCGATATAAAGTCACCCTTACCCTTGTTATCAACTGGTGCATTTGTTTTAAATTTATTCCCAGAAGATTTGTGCTCTACTTCACAGTACAAATCACCCATATAATCAACACTAATTTCAACCATTTTATAATTCTCCGTTTAAGGTTAAACCATCATAACTAAGATAAATGTTATCAGGTAGTTTTTTACTCCATTCATCATATTTTATCTGATGCGCCAAATGGGTAATATAAGTTTCTTTTGCACCAATTATTTGTGCTTGCTCAACTGCTTCTTCTATTGTGAAGTGTGACTTACTATCCGAATCTCTTAGACCATCGATAATTAAATAATCTAAATCTTTTAATTTTTCTAAAGTTTCAACTGGTATGTGGTTAGTATCAGTGCAATAGGCAATATTCCCAACTCTAAAACCAAGCACATCCAAATTACCATGTTTAAGATTTAGAACTTTAAAATCTAACTTCCCAAAAACAATTTTATCTGAATCTATTATATTAACTTCAACTTTAGGTACTGAAGATTGATTATAACCAGTGTGGAAAGCATAACTAAAGATATTATGAATGTTTTCATAAGTTTCTTCATTGCAATAGATAGGAATCATTTTCCTCTTAATGAAATTGAATCCTCTCAAATCATCAAATCCGCCAATGTGATCAAAATGATGATGAGTATAAATAACGGCTTCTATATCATCTACTTCATTTAGCAACATTTGTTGTCTGAAATCAGGACCAGTATCTATAATATAGTTTTTTTTATCAAATGTTATTAATGCAGAACATCGGAGACGCTTATCTTTTGGATTGGTGGATGTACAAGTAGGGCACGTACAAGACAAAATAGGGACTCCTGTAGAAGTCCCTGTACCTAATAATCTAAATTCAAATTTGCAAGCACTAGACATGTCTCTCAGCGTGATAAGAAGAACGAACTAATGGTCCAGACTCTACATATTCTATCCCCATTTCTTCCCCTATTCTTTTGTACTCTTTGAATGTATCTGGGTGAACAAATCTATCAACAGGCGAATGCTTAACTGAAGGTTGAAGATATTGACCAATTGTGAATACATTTACTTCAATCTTAACCAAATCTTTCATTAACTCATAAATTTCTTCATCAGTTTCGCCAATACCAACCATAATACCAGTCTTAGTTCTCATTCCGTTTTGCTTTGCTTCCCAAAGTACGTCGAGTGATCTTTGGTAACGTGCTTGAGGCCTAACTGTTCTGTATAGTCTTGGTACAGTTTCAATATTATGATTTAGTACATTGGGTTTTGCATCTGTAACTCTTTTCAGACATTCAAAATCACCTTTAAAATCAGGAATTAAAACTTCAATAGTAGTGTTTGGATTAACTTCTCTGATTTTCTCAATTGTTTTAGCCCAAAGTGTAGATCCTTGATCTTTTAACTCATCTCTATTAACAGAAGTAACAACCGCGTGCTTTAGCTCCATTTCTTTCACAGAACGTGCAACGTCATTAGGTTCTTGCCAATTAAGTGTTCCTGGTCTTCCAGTTTTAATTGCACAAAAACTACAAGCTCTTGTACAAGTATCACCTAATATCATAAAAGTGGCAGTACCAGAACCCCAACATTCTCCAATGTTTGGACATCTAGCTTCTTCACAAACAGTGTGTAGAGACTTCGATCTCATCATTTTTTTTATGTTGGCAAAACTATCTCCACCAGGTGCCTTTACTTTCAACCACTCAGGTCTTTTTCCTCTTGTAGTTTTCAGCTCAGGGTTATTTCTATTATTTTTCTTAAAAGTTGGTAATTTAACTTTTGATTCTAATTTTGGTTTTTTAAGTACTGGAATATCAATTTGCTGCATCTATTTGCCTTGCTATTTTATTGTCCTAAAAATGTTCTAAGTGATTTGGATCTAGATTGATGTCTCAACCTTCTAATCGCTTTTTCTTTTATTTGTCTAACTCTTTCACGAGTTAAGTTAAACTTCTCCCCTATTTCCTCTAATGTCAAACTATTACCATCTATACCAAAGTATAACTTGATTACTTCTGCCTCTCTTTCTGAAAGAGTAGTAAGTACTTGTTTTACCTCAGTTCTCAACGACTCTTGCATCAAATCAGTATCTGGCGGTGGTTGTTGTTCATTTGGTAATACATCCAACAAACTATTATCTTCACCTTGTACAAAAGGAGCATCAACTGAAAGGTGTCTTCCTGAAATTTTTATTGTTTCCGTTATTTCAGAAATACTCATTTCTAACTCGTCAGCTAATTCAGTAGCCGTAGGTTCTCTTTCAAATTCTTGTTCTAATTCAGAGAACTTCTTACCAATTTTGTTTAGAGCACCAACTCGATTAAGTGGTAACCTTACAATTCTTGATTGCTCAGCTAATGCTTGAAGTATCGATTGTCTAATCCACCAAACAGCATAAGAGATAAACTTAAAACCTCTCGTTTCATCAAATCTTTTGGCAGCTTTGATAAGACCTAAGTTACCCTCATTAATCAAATCCCCCAAAGAGAGTCCTTGATTTTGATACTGCTTAGCAACGGATACAACAAATCTAAGATTTGCTTTTACCATTTTTTCTAAAGCCCTCATACTTGCTGGGCCACCCTTTTTTATTTTTTGGGCTAAGTCTATTTCCTCTTCAGCAGTTATCAAATCTACCTTCCCTATTTCTTGGAGGTATTTGTCTAAAGACTGGGATTCACGATTGGTATATTGTTTGGTTATTCTCATATTCTATACATATAAGTAAGTAAATTTTGTTTTTCTATTGTTCTTTCACGTTAAATTAAATATAATATTTGAAATATTTATTTATTAGATAACTTAAGAATATTATTATAATTTTTGTTCAATGTTTCAGTAGCTTTAATTATATATTTATCATCGTTTATATCTTTAAAGAATGAGTTTTCCCTTCCTTTCAAGATGTAAACAATTATATCATTTATTAAGCTAATTATTTCTTCTTTATTCTCAACCAGAGTCTCCCTCAAATCATTTTTCAGGGAGTTTTCCAAAAGTAGAATATTCTCTTTTGTTATATCTGACTGGATTTTTTCATTTTTCTTTTTTTCTAATCTAGAAATCAAATTTAATGGCTCTAAATTATAAAGTCTTTTGTTTGAATCTAAATACGAAAGAAAATCCTCGAAACTGTCTTCTCGAAAAGTATAACTTTCAGATGATTTGTCATAATTGGAAGCATACTCAACCGCAAAGTTAAATATGTAATCACTCTTTATCAAATTATTTACAATATCACTGTAGTCTTTGTCACTTACTGTTACATCAGGGTTTATACCATCATGGGTATTAACATTACGACCATTGATTGTCTTAAAATCGGCAACTCTTTCTATATCAATGTCATATTTATTGTCTGAGATATTATAATCCAATTTCTGAATACTTCTACCAGATGGTGTATAATATTTTGCAACCGTTATATTTATTTTAGATTCTTCATCCAAATTAATACTATGTTGTACCAAACCTTTGCCAAAAGATTTTTTTCCTATAACAACTCCCCTATCTGTATCTTGGAGTGCACCAGCAATAATTTCACTTGCAGAAGCACTACCCCCATTTATCAAAACAGCAATTTTTAAATCTGGGTACAATGGTTTTGATTTTGAGAAATATTCATCAATATCAGAATTTGATTTTCCGCGAGTAGTTAAAAGCAATGTGTTTTCTTCTACAAACAATTCCAATATTCTTAGAGCTGCTTGCATTACTCCACCAGGATTGTCCCTTAAATCAATTATTAATCTTTCAAACTTTGATTCGTATTCCATATCACGCAGGGCTTTTCTGAAAGCATAATCGGCTTTGAATGAAAATTGATCTAATTTTACATAAGCAGTTGTATCATCTATTAGTCTAAAAAAAGGGATGTCATTTACTGGTATTTCTGCAGTTTTAATAGAAACATTGAAAGTGTCTTTTACTCCATGCCTGAAGAATCTAAATTCAGATTCAGAACCTTTGTCTTTATCAATAATCATACTAAGTGATTCTTGATCCATGTTTTGAACATTAACACTATCTATAGTTAAAAGTAAGTCTCCAACCCTCATACCAGCTTTTTCTGCAGGAGAATTATTAATAAGTTTAACTATTCTATTACCATCATCCATTTTATCTAAATAGAATCCATATCCTATATAATATCCGGTCGATAAATAGTTAGCTCGATTAGACTTCGTAATTTCTTCGTATCTCGTGTATGGGTCTAAAGCTGACAACATACCTATGATTGATTCTTTTACAAGTATATTTGGGTCAACTTCCCCTACATAATCATTATTAATTCTTTCATATACCTTTCCAAACTTGTTCAGATTACTATAGATATTATAGTAAGCTTCATCATTTGTTGCCGAAAGTGCAACAAATTGAAGTAAGAAAAATATTAATATGATTTTATTCAAATTATAAATTCTGTTTGAAGTAGTTTAATAATTCATCTTTTCCGATACGTATTTGCTCCATTGAGTCTCTATCTCTTACTGTTACAGTCCCATCTTCCAATGACTGTCCATCTATAGTTACACAATAAGGTGTACCAATCTCATCTTGTCTTCTATATCTTCTTCCTATTGCGCCTGCTTCGTCATATTGAGCTTTGAATTCTTTTTGAATTTCTTCAAATATCTCGGTTGCTAATTCAGGCATTCCATCTTTCTTAACTAATGGGAATACGGCAACTTTTATCGGTGCCAAATCTTTATGAAATCTAAGGACTGTTCTTGTATCAGTTTTATCATTTTCAGTTATTTCCTCTTCTTCATAAGCATTGCATAAGAATGCCATTAGTGAACGAGTTACCCCACCCGATGTTTCAATAACGTAAGGTACAAATCTATCTTTGTTCACTGTGTCAACATATTCCATTTTTTTACCTGAAAATTCCTGATGCTGCTTCAAATCAAAGTCAGTTCTTGAGTGAACACCTTCTATCTCACCGAATCCAAAAGGAAATTCATATTCTATATCAGAAGCAAAGTTAGCATAGTGAGCCAGTTTTTCGTGTTTGTGCCACCTTAATTTTTCTTCTTTCATCCCAAGTTCTAAATACCAATTCCATCTTTTTTCTTTCCAATATTCAAAGTATTCTTTTTCTTCTCCTGGCTTAACAAAATACTGCATCTCCATTTGTTCAAACTCTCTGGTTCTAAATAAGAAATTTTTAGTATTAATCTCATTTCTAAAGGCTTTTCCTATTTGCGCAATTCCAAAAGGAACTTTTTGTCTTCCAGATTCCATCACGTTTTTGAAGTTTACAAAAATACCTTGAGCAGATTCAGGTCTTAAATAAACAGTGTTTGAAGAGTCTTCTACTGGTCCAACAAATGTTTTGAACATAAGATTAAAATTCTTTACATCTGTCCATTCTTTACTTCCACTATCGTGAATACCTGCCTCAATTATAATATCATAATAATCTTCATTACTCTTTGCTGCTTCTAATTTACCTTCCAAGATATCAGCTTTTTCATTTTTCCCTTTTTTTCTTAATCTGAAGACTTCTTCTTCAATTAGGTTATCAGCTCTATATCTTTTCTTAGTTGTTTTGTTATCAATCATTGGGTCAGAAAACTGTACGGTGTGCCCTGAAGCATCCCATGTCCTCGGGTGCATCAATATAGCAGCATCTACCCCTTCTATATCATTTCTGTAAGTCATGGCTTTCCACCACGAATCTTTTATATTTTTTAATAGTTCAACTCCTAAAGGACCAAAATCCCAACAACCATTGAGACCTCCATATATTTCAGATGATTGAAATACAAAACCTTTTCTTTTAGAAAGTGATATTATTTTATCTAGTAAATCCATTGCTATTTTTATTTTTCTTTATTTGAGTGAATAACAAATTTAGTAAAATTATCGTTCTTCTTGTAATTGAGTTTAAAAGTTAAGAAATGAATAATTTTCAACAATTCTAATTTTAAGTCAAATTTTTGTTCTGATGGTTCTATGATTTTTTAACTTAGTAGAAATTTTTTTATTAAAATGAAAAATATTATCAGGTTTTTAATTCTCATATTTGTGTTTGTAAATTTTTCTTTTGCATCGGATTATCTGGAAGTACTTCCAAAAGACGGCGATGGCATGAAAACTTTATTTATTAGATATAATCTTGATTATAATAACAGCTCTATTAATCAATTTACTTCTTTAAATGAAGGTAATATTGGTAAAGGAAATTCTCTTTTCTTAGGTGTTAAGTATAATTTACCAATCAAAATTTACAAGTATAATAGCACTTCTATAAGATCAACTATCGGCAATAATGATTACGACTATGCTTTGACTATACAGTACTATAATGATTATCTATTTTCTAAAGGAATTAAAGACGAAAACTTTAGAATTGACAAGGAGCTTTGGGTACCGATTGTAAAATTTAGATATGGTAAATCGAATGAAGCAATTAGTCAAAAAGAAAACAAGCAAGAGCTAAGAAAATATAAATTTGAACTATTCGGTAAGCATCATGAAGATGTAGTGGAAATAAGTCACAAGCTTAAGAATAGAGTCTATTATTTGGTTACAGGCCATGGTGGTCCAGACCCAGGGGCAATTGGGAAAAGATATGATAATGTATTACATGAAGATGAATACGCTTATGATGTCGTGCTTAGGTTAGCTAAAAATCTTATGCAGCACGGAGCAAAAGTTGAGATTATAGTTCAAGACCCTGATGATGGGATAAGAGATGATTATTATCTTAATAACAGCTATGATGAAGTTTATTTAGGAAATCAACCCATTCCTCGTAATCAGTTAGAACGCTTAAAAAAACGTGTGGACATCATAAACGAAGAATATTATAAAAATAAAAATGCAATAGAACATATAGTAGTTCCTATACATGTAGATAGTAGAGAAAATAAAAAGAGAAGAATTGATATTTTCTTCTACCACAACCAAAATTCAGCCAGGGGAAAGTTAATAGCTGAAACTCTGTTAGAAACTATAGAAGAGAAATATGAAATAGTTCAGCCTGGTCGTGGGTATAATGGTTCGGTATCGGCTCGAGGACTCTATATGCTTAGAAAAACTATACCGACTACAGTCTATATAGAATTGGGCAATATTCAAAACACAAGAGACCAGCTTAGAATAGTCGAAAAAAACAATAGACAAGCAATAGCCAACTGGCTCACTGATGGTTTTTTAAAATTAGCAAATTAAATTTAGTAGGTACTAATATGTCAAAAGTAATTGAAATAAATGGTAATAGCTTAACAATTGATAAGGTAGTTGACATTGCTAGAAACAATGCAAAAGTGAAATTAGCAGATGAATCAATTCAAAAAATAAAAAAATGCCGTCAATTTTTAGAGAATAAAATCAGTGAAAATCAGATTATGTACGGTGTAAACACTGGCATAGGTGAATTTTCTGAAATTGTATTAAATGATGATCAATTAGAGCTATTTCAGAAAAATCTTATTTATAATCATTCCGCAGGTATCGGTGACCCAGCCCCAATTGAATACGTTCGTGGTGCCTTAGCAGGTAGAATAAACGTTCACGCCAATGGTAGAAGTGGATGTAGATTAATAATTACTGAAACAATTGTTGAGATGTTAAATAAAGGGGTCACTCCTTTTGTTTGCCAAAAAGGTTCAGTAGGTGCTAGTGGCGATTTAGCTCCTATGTCTCAAGCTGCATTGCTAATGATGGGTGAAGGAAAAGCATTTTACAAAGGAGAATTACTTAGTGGAAAAGAAGCTTTTGACAAAACTGGAATTGAAGTACCAGGGCTTAAAGCAAGAGATGGCTTAGCATTTATTAATGGCTCAAATCTATTAACAGCTATGAGTGCTATTCAATTATATGACTTTAAGAAATTCATCAAGCATGCAGAAATTGCAGCTGCAATGTCACTTGAAGCCCTAATGGCTAACATGAAACCTTACAGCAAAAAACTACATCAAGTCAGAGGTTTTCAAGGAGCAGTAAAAAGTGCCATATCTATACGTAAATGTGTTGAAGGATCTGATTTAATTACCGGTAAAATAAAAACAAAAGTTCAAGATGCTTACTCTATGCGTTCTTCCCCACAAGTAATAGGAACAGCAAGAGATGGTATCAGATGGGCACAAGAACAAGTTGAAATAGAGCTAAATGGCGTTGGTGACAATCCTATTTTCTTCCCCGAAGATGATGAAGTTTTATCAGGAGCTAATTTCCAAGGTTCACCAGTCTCTTTGCCTATGGATTCGGCAGGTGCAGCAATTACTATGGTGTCTGTACTCTCGGAAAGAAGACTTAATAGATTATTGAATCCTGCACTAAGTCAAGGTTTGCCAAGCTTTTTAACTGATAAAGCAGGACTTTATAGTGGTCTTATGCTAAGCCAATACACAGCTGACTCACTAATTGTTGAGCAACGTATATTATCTGCTCCTGCTTCTATTCAATCTATACCAGCAGCAGCTGACCAAGAAGATTTTGTGTCTATGGGAATGAACACTGCATTGAAAAACAAACAAATAATTGAAAACGCACAAAGTATAGTTGGTATTGAACTATTTGGTGCTGCACAAGCGTTAGACTTCAGAGATTTCAATTTTGGTAAAGGTGTACAAAAAGCACACGAAACCATAAGAAAATATGTTGAGTTTTTAGATTTTGACAGACCTTTGTTTGACGATCATAATGCGATGACTGATTTAGTTCGTTCCAATGAAATGTTAGATGCAGTAGAATCAGTAGTAGGTGATTTGGATTTTGAGTAATCTAAAAAAAAATATTGTGGACTATATTGAATCTCAATTAACTTATGGCGAGAATATAATTTTCGATGAGAAATTTGATTTTAAAATTGAAATTGATAATAGTCCTGTTATACAAACAAAAGTTAAAACTTCTGAGAATATGATGAAAAAGAAAAAAGTTGAAAATATTGAAAAGAAGGATGTTTCAGAAGTTAAAACTGAAGTTAAGAAAGCTAAAATCCAGCATGATTCGGTTGAAAATGATTGGAACGAATCTAAGTCATTAGAGGTTCTTAACGACAAAATACAAGATTGCCTTCGATGCGAGTTAGGTCACACAAGGACTAATTTTGTATTTGGTACGGGTGACCCCAACGCTGATTTAGTAATTATTGGTGAAGCTCCAGGAAGAGATGAGGATTTAAAAGGTGAACCATTTGTTGGTAGGTCTGGGAAATTATTAACTAAGATTTTAGAATCTATTGGTCTCAGTAGAGATGACGTATTCATAGCTAATATCATAAAATGCCGCCCTCCAAACAACAGAAAACCATCGGCAAGTGAAGTTGAAACTTGCGAATCTTATCTACATAAGCAAATAGAGTTGATAGACCCTAAATATATATTATCCCTTGGGTTGACCGCAACCGACACTCTGTTGAAGACTAAGAATGTAATGAAAGATGTTCGTGGCGAAATATTAGAATACAGAGGAAAGAAATTAATGATAACTTATCACCCTGCTGCCTTGTTGCGTAATTCTAATCTTAAAAGAGCTGTTTGGGAAGATATGAAGAAATTAAAAACACTCTTAGACGAGTAATTTTATTCGTATCTAAGTGATTCAATTGGGTCTAAACTTGCTGCACGGAAGGCTGGATAAAGTCCTGATATTAAACCAAGAACAGTTGTTATTCCAAAGCTTATCAATATCCAATCAATGGGTATTATTATTTTCAAACCGAAAATCAAACTTACTAAAGCAGACATCAGATAACCAAGAAGCATACCAATTATACCTCCAATACTCGTAATTGTCATTGTTTCAACGAGAAATTGAAGTGTAATCCATATTCTTTTAGCACCCAATGCTTTTCTGAGTCCTATTTCTCTTGTTCTTTCTTTTATTGCTACAAGCATAATATTAGTTATTCCAACTCCAGCAGCAGCAAGAGCAAAAAATCCAGCCAAAAGTCCAAAGTAAGACAAATAGCCAGTAAGACCAGAGAATTGTTGAGTCAATGACTCATTAGTCTCTATCTCAAAACTACTATCTTCCCAGGGTTTATCACCTCTTATGACTCTCAGGGCACCAATAGACTCATCTAGCACATAGTCAAAACCTTCACGATTAAAAGCTTTGATTTTTATATCGAGTGATTCCCACCAACTACTATAGTACTTATTGAATATTGTAATTGGAATAACCACTTGATTGTCTTGACTCTGACCTAATATTGCTCCTTTTTCATCAAGTACACCGACTACTTCGTAAGTCTGATTACCAATTTTTATTTCTTTGTTTAGTGGTGATATTTGTTTGAACAACTTGTTCTTTACGTCATTTCCAATTACTGCTACTTTTCTGTCGAATTGTATATCTGCTTCAGTTAGAGCTCTGCCTAAAGGGACATCTCTATCGTTAATATTGAAGTAAACGTCATTAGCACCAATTAGCTCAACATCAGGATCTGTATTAAAATCATTATATTTAATCAACATTCCCCCATTTGAACATTCTACACTAACAAATGCCATAGATCCAATTTTCTCTCTAAGTTCAGTGTATTGTTTGTAGTTTATTCTTTCTCTTTTTCTATACTTTCTCCAACTGTCTCTACTGGTTTGAACAGACGGCATTCTAGTAATTCTAAATGAATTTTCTCCTAGGTTTGCCATTTCTGTTTCCACTGTCTCATCTACTGAAGAAACTAAAGAGCCAGAACCCATAATTGCAAAAACACCAATTGCTACCGAAAGTAGTGTAAGAAATGTTCGGAGCTTATGGGCAAAAATGGAATCAATTGCCATTTTTATGCTTTCTAGTATATTCATCTAATCATACCTCAATGCTTCAACTGGGTCTAAATTAGATGCTCTAATGGCTGGAATTATACCTGCTAACAAACCAACAACTATCGAAACAATTGCAGCAATTACAAATAATTCAGTTGGTAAGGTTGGCAATAAGAATGATAACTCAGGAAAATATTCTGGTAAATATGTAGCAGCCAAATAAGCAATTCCAGAACATATAATCAATGAAAACACTGCACCAATTAAACACAAAAATGCAGATTCAACTAAGAATTGTGTCCATATTGATCGTTTCTTTGCACCGAGGGATTTACGTATGCCTATTTCTTTTGTTCTTTCAGTAACAGTCACAAACATTATATTCATAATACCAATGATGCCAACTATAAATGACAATGAAGTCATCACAATTCCAACGGTATAGACTGTTAACCGAATACTTTCTATAGATTTCTCAAAAGCCTTAGTTTCATTAATTGAAAAATCGTTTGGTTCGTTTGGCCCTAAATTTCTTATAATTCTCATTAATCCAATTGTTTCTGTCCTGACTTCATCTAAGTCATTATCTAAACCAGCTTTGATACCAATTGACATAGATCGCTTATTTACGCTCCAAATAGCTGCATATTTTTTCAATGGAATAAACATCTGCCTATCTATGAAATCGAAGAACATAGTCCCTCTCTTTTTGACGACACCAATAACTCGAAATGGTCTTCCATTTAACTTTACAGTCTCCCCTATAGGGTTTTCACCTCTGAAAACCGTACTATACACCATGTGTCCCAAAACAATTACATTAGAACCATACTTTTCTTCAAATTCATTAAAGTATCTACCCATTAGCAAATTACCAACTGGAGTCATAGCATTTTCAGCTGTTGTACCAACCGTCGTCATACCCTGGTAAGTTTCACCATCATATTTTATGGTTGTACCCCATTGATTAATACTGGGAATCACATATTCTGCTGTACCATGTAAATCTTTTAACAATTCTGCCTGATTCAATGTAATATCTTTTCTATTCCTCGTATCACGCCAATTTGAATTTCCAGTCCAATCCCACTTATCTACAAAAAGCATATCAGTGCCAATAATAGAAAAAGTGTCCTGCATTGCTTTATCCAATCCACCAAGCAACCAACCCATCATAATAACTATAGAAATACCAATCACCACACCAAGTGAAGCTAAAAACGCCCTTAACTTATTTGAGTTAAGAGCTTCCATTGATAATTTGATTGATTCTTTAAGTTCGTAAAGCATTTAAGATAGTTTTACTTGATTTTCATTAATTTCATCTGACTCAACAACGCCGTCACGCAGTCTAATAATTCTTTTAGCATGAAGTGCAATTTCTTCTTCGTGTGTTACTATAATGATAGTATTTCCATTTTTCCAGAGATTTTCGAACAATTTCATTATATCGTTACCAGTTTTGGTATCTAAGTTCCCTGTTGGTTCATCGGCCAAAATAATTGAAGGTGACGTTACCAAAGCTCTTGCAATTGCAACCCTTTGTCTTTGTCCACCTGATAATTCATTAGGTTTATGTCCCATTCTGTCATCTAAGCCAACACTTTTTAAGGCATTTTCGGCTCTTTCTGTTCTTTCAGCTTTCCTAATTCCAGAGTAAACTAATGGAAGTTCAATATTCTTTAATGCAGTTGCTCTTGGTAATAGGTTAAATGTTTGAAATACAAAACCAATTTCCCGATTCCTAATTTCCGCAAGTTGGTTATCATTTAAACTACGTACATTTGTACCTGTAAAATTATAAATACCAGTAGTTGGAGTGTCCAAACAACCTAATATATTCATCAAAGTTGACTTACCAGAACCTGAAGGCCCCATAAGAGCTACATATTCATTCTTATTAATATTAAGTGATATATCCCTTATTGCATGGACTTTTTGCGAACCCATTTCATAGACTTTACTAATGTTTTGTATATCAATTATTGTTTCTGACATTACTTTTTTCTAGCCTTTGCTTTCATATCACTATTCATAACTTTTATCTTAGCACCATCATATAGATCTTTACTAATTGCAGTAAAGCTACCAGAAACTACTTCAGCACCAGATTCCAAACCTGAAGTCAGCTCTATAAATCCTTGGTCACTGATTCCTGTCTCAACATTAACAGTCTTTACTGATTCTCCTTCTACCACGAAGACTACGGTTTGAGGCTTAGGTTCATTTTTTGGTTCGTCACTTACTTTTCTAATTTTACTTGCTTCTTCGTCACCACCTTTGCTGACTCTAACTGTAACAGATTGTAAAGGTACAGCTACTACATCAGATCGTGTTTCAGTTTCAATATCTACATTACAACTCATTCCAGGTCTCATTTTTGGGTCTAAGTCTAAAAGTCTAATTTTGACTTCAAAATTAGTCACTTGATCTTGTGATGATTGTGCAGAAAGCTTTGCCGAATGCCCAATTTCTTGTACAACTCCTTTGAAAACCTTATCAGGAAATGCGTCAATTTCAATATTAGAAGTATCACCTAAACTAATTAGTACAATATCATTTTCATCCACATCAACATTTGTATTCATAACACTCAGATCTGAAATAATCATCATTTCTGTCCCCATGTTCTGGACTGTACCAAGAACCTTTTCGCCAGATTCAACATTGAGTGCAGTCACAATTCCGTCAATCGGTGATTTGATTGTAGTCCTTGATGCATTTCTTTGTATTTGCTTCAGTGATGCTTTTGCTTGTTCGTAACGAGCCAATGCGTTTTGATACTGGCTTCTATTTTGATCCAAATTTGTTTTCGCTCTATCCAAATCTTGCTTGGATACATACTCATCCTTATACAAATCTCTAATTCTTTCAAACTCATACTCTGCCCTTTCTAAAGATGATTTTTGATAATCAATGTCAGTTTTAGATGCGTCAAGTGCAGCTTGGTATTGTTGAAGTTGTGTTTCAATAATATCTGGTTTAATTCTCGCCAATAGCTGGCCTTTCTTAACCGTATCACCTTCCATAACAGGTAAACTTATTATTTCACCACTCGCTTCAGAAGATATTTTAACTTCAGTCTCTGGTTTTAGTTTACCAATGGCATTCACCTTTTGGGTGATAGTCTTTTTCTCAACTTTTTGAGTTCTAACTGTTATAGCTTGTGTTTTATCTTTAGTAAAAATATACAATCCAGCTGCAACAACTGATACTATCAATAATGTAAAAAATATAATTTTTCCTTTTGAAGTCTTTTTTGCCATTTTAATCCTAATATTGTTTTAAGTTTTCTTTGTGGTAAACTGCTGTTTTTGAGAGTATGTCGTGCAACGCTTGTCTTCTTACTGATAAAGTAAAGAAAAAACCAACTACGATAGTCAGTTGAATTAACGATGACAATGTACTTAGTATTGGTAATAATATAATTAAACTTAGTACTGTCAATATAGAACTTGAATGTTTAAATAAATACCTTGTTAACAAAGTACCAACATTACCTACGTGCCTGTCTTCTGTTCCTATTCGTATCCCTAAAATCATTTTACCGGGTGATGCAGAAAAGAATATTTCTGTAGTATAGTAGAGCAATGTGAATAATACCCCCAATAGTGTAGCGTCTTGCATAATTAGCATATAAGCATTCATATTGTTAAATATATCATCTATCTGCATTAACTCTTCAAATGCCCCTGTAACTAACATTGATACAATATAAATCACAATAGTAAATAGAAAATCCATAAAGTATGCACCGAATCTTCTACCAAAACCAACACGATATCCTAATTCATAATCTTCACCGAATTGATCTTTCATATACTGATCGTATTCTGGTGTGCCTTCCTGAGGTGTATTCGAATAATTCTCTGGTGTATTCATACAATTCTCCTTAATCTATTTTACCAATTGAATTTAAAAGTTCTTTCTTAGATTTATAATAATTATAAATCGCGTTAACTCTATTAAGCTGTGTATTTATATATTGTGTATTTGCTCTCTGTAAATCAATTGCTGGTATAACTCCAACTTTGTACCTTTCACTTGCACTCTCATAATTCTTTTTTGAAAATTGAAGAGTTTTACCAGTTATTACTAATTGTTTTTGAGAAGTTTCTAACCCCATAAGTGAAGTTATTACTTCATTTCTAATTTGATTTTGAAGTCTTAGTTTCTCAATTTCTGACTGCTTTAGTTGTAATTCTGCGTTTTGTACTTGCAAATCAGTTCTAAAGTTATTAAAAATTGGAACACTTAAATTAAGACCCACAGCAAAGTTACCTCTGTCATCAAAATCATCTATTGCTGTGTTTGCCCAACTCCATCCTGTGCTTGCAGATAAAGTAGGATAATAGTTTCCTTCATTAGCTTTTTTTGCAGCTTTTGCTGCATTAGTAGTGAGATTATAAGACTTTAAGTCTAACCTATTCTCAAATGCAATTTGGATCAATTCTTCTTTATCATTGTGATTTTTATAAAAGCTTTGAACTTCAGTCTCTTCAATTTTATTTGGAATACTTGAGTTATCAAAATTCACATCTAAATCTGGCTCAATTCCCATAATATTTAATAAATTTGCCTTAGAGTTGTAAAGTGTATTTTCAGAGTTTAAAAGTTCAAATTCTAAATTTCCTAAATCAGCTTCTTGCGAATACACTTCAGGAAGTGCAGAAACGCCAGCTTCATATTGGGCTTTCATCTTTTTTAAATCAATCCTGCCCAAATCTAAATTATCTTGTCTGATTCGGACTACTTGTTGATTCCTAATAACTTCAGTATACGCGCGATAAACTTGAATTTTTATATTTCTTTTCAAGTGATTTCTTCGTGATTTTACTGATTCCAAATTATTATCTGCAGAAGAGTAATTATACTCTCTGGAAAAGCCGTCGAAAAGTGTTAATCTTGCAAAAGTATTCGCATTATATCTGTTTGGATTCTGACTTGATTCTATTACCCTATCCCCAAAAACTAAAGATTGACTAAGATTGTTCAACTGTCTATTATATCCAGCATTTGCTGATATTGTTGGTAGATATTCTCCAAATGCACTTCTCAATTGTGCTCTTGCTACATCTATTCTTTCCGAATCTATTAGTAAATCTAAGTTTTTTTCTAGAGCTATATCAATACATTGTTGAAGTGTAAGTGTAGAACCAGGCCCAGAAATTTGGGCTGACAACATAAATGGGATAATTAAAAGAAATAAAAGTGTTTTTTTCATTGATATTTTTTGTTTGTCTTTACGTTTATAAGTTAATTTTGGTTACAATTTATTTGATAATAAATTGCTTTTTGTTTGATTTAGTTTTATACTTATCAATTAATTGTAATTCAATTTCTCTTACTGGTGTATTAACTGTTTTAGATTCAAAAGTTTGAAATTGATACTTGTCATCATGATAACTTTTACCTATAACATCTTTAAACACTACATTTTTATTATTTATTATAGTATCTATGTAATTACTACTTCGCTTTAAACTAAATGTTTTGGTTTTAACTACTATTCTACCGTCATCTAAAAATACATTTTCAACAATAGGTTTAGGTTTTTGTCTAATATTTAGGATATATTGATCTAACTTTCTGCCATTAACATATCTTTTTAATATAAGGTTTTCATCTAACATTTTTAAAGTAGGTGTCAATTTTAATATATTGTCGTAATATGTCTTTTGTTCTGCACCATAATTAATTGTGGTATAAGAATTTTGAATTTCTTCTTGATTGAGCTTGGTGTCAATAGTATAGGTTTCACCGATATATAATGTCTCTGGAATATCAGGAATGATTCGTGGCTTTGGTATTACTAAGAAATCAAATGCGAAGTTTGAATTATCTACTTTTCTAGTAATATTAACACTAACTTTCATTGTGTCGTAAGTTGGTGAAATTCCACTGAAAATAAATCTATTATTTTCTGAAGTTTCAAATTTTGCACTCCCGCCCAAAAGTGAATCTCCAGAAACAGAAACAACGGGAGGTCCTACCAAGTCATCGATAGAAGTTATGTTGTATATAGTAACATAATTCTCCCACTGATTATCTGCAATTGTAACAATTGGATTCTTATATACTTTTGCATCTATACTTGAAAGATTAGTCGGTATAGAAATAGTAGGACTATTTAAAAAACTAAAATCAGTAATATCTGAATCTGACCCATCATCTTGATTACTTACAACTTCATTGATAAATAAAGTATTTAGAGTAAATTGAGTTGTAGCAGTTTTGGTTGTACCTTCTTTCTCTACTGTTGCGATAAGTTTTACCAAATAGGTTTTATTAAAATTAAAATCCATACTCGGATTCCATTTGAAATCTATAAAGCCCTTTTCTCTGTTTTCATTGATTAAAAACTGTTCTTTAGTATTAGTATAATTGCTCAACTCTATAGTTTCGCCCCTGTTGATATCACTCACTGTATAAGTAAAATCAACATTGTCGAAATCTCCTTTGTACAAAATCCTATTAGTTGAATCAAATTTAATAATTTCATTCTTGCTGTTTCTTTTTAGCATTCTCAAGTTTAAAATAGATTTATCAACAGATAAAGATATATCAACACCTTTAACTTGACTCTCTTCTTTTTCACTCTTAAGATCAGGCAACAAGAGGATTAAAGCAGCTAAATATAAAATAAAGTATATTTCAACTCTTACTTTTTTATTATTTTTTGTCATTTCTATTTACTTTCGAGATTAGCATATCTTCAATTTCTCTACGTATTTCAAACCTTATATTCATTTCCTTTATTGTTTGTGTTGATTCATTCAATTTGCTAATCTGTTCTTTAAATTGGATAAGTTCGTCGTTTGTTTGTTTAATATTAGTAATAAACTCTTCTGATGGAGAAATGGCTTTAGTCAAGTTCTGGTTTGTATTGCTTAATAATTTCATTACTTCAACTTGTGTAGCACTAAAAGACTTCAACTCATTAGTGATGTTTTCTAATTTACTTACAGCTATTGCAAAGTCAGTACTTATTTCCCCTATTTCTTGTATCAATATACTCTCTTCACTTTCTACTTCATAAACAATCAATTCGTCATCTGGTGAGAATAGCATAACTATAAATATCACTAATAACATAGATGCTTCGAAGATAATACTTGCTATTACTAGTGAAGTAGGCATTGATTCAGTAAATCGTCTGATACCTATTATTACTAAGAGAATTGCTGCACCAAGATAAACGAATGAGTTTATAGTAGAGAAATAATGTCTATTAACAATTTCTTCCATCCACAGGGCTGTACCCTTTACTAAACCCAAGCTATGGATAATAGAATATTCTGTTTCAGTAAATTTACTTGGGCTTTTTTCATATACGCACAATTTCCAACATATTATTAATATTGTTAGCCCAGACATCTCATTCTCATATTTCATTTTTTTAAAAATGCTATATAAAAACTTTCTCCCTTCTATTGAAGATAATGTTTCGATTTTTTTATTCATTTTTTTAAGTCTTTGTTTTAATCAAATTTATAATACCTACAACAAAAAACAAGCCATTTGCAAACCAACCGGCTATTATTGGGTCTAAGCCACTACCAAGAACTATCGCCTGGCTAACTTTTGTGAAAATAAGATACATAAAGGAAATTACTAATGCAGCTCCAATTTGAACTGCTATTCCTCCTTTCTTCTTAACAGATGCAAAAGGCACTCCGAACAGTACAACAATAATATTAGCTATCGGGAATGCGTATTGACCATAGTAGTCAGTCATTTCCAAATCAACATTACGTCCACCTTTTTTCAACAAATCAAGATATGATTCTAACTCATCTAATGTCATTTCATCAGTTGATTTTTTTAAGCTAATTATTTTGTCATGTGTCAATACTAAATCTAGGTTCAGTGTATCTTTCCTCTCTACCTCTGTCAATTCTTCATCTGCAAATGACCTAATTATTACTTCAGTAAATTGCCATTCTGAATTAACAGTATCCCACATTATTTTTTTTGCTTCTATTGTTTTATTTAATCTTACAGAATTTTCACTTTCAAAATATTCCAATCCAACATTGAAACCTTCTTTTCTTTTGCTATTATAAGACTTCATGTGCAAATTAGCATTGGGTGACTCCCTAAAATATAAATCATAAATAGAACCAACATTACGGTTTTTATTCATAAACTCACGTTCTATTTCATTCTTTTCTATATTAGCTTTTGGTACAATCCAACCATTAAAGTAGAGATGAGAAGCACTTATTATTATACTAAGTATAAATAGTGGTGCCATAAATCTGTATAAACTCACCCCTCCAGTTTTTATAGCAGTTACCTCATTCAAACCAGATAGTCGCCCAACTGTAAATAACGTAGATAGCAACATAGCTACTGGAACTAATAGTTTCAATATTCCTGGAAAAAAGTAGAAGTAGTACATAGCGATTTGTCCAAAATTCATCCCATTGTCCAAAAACTCTTCCAAATTCTCAATCATATCTACAATCAAGAATATTGCGTAGAGAGCAACAAAGGAAAAAAGCAGAGTAACTATGAACTGCTTTAACAAATATCTATCTATAATTTTCATTTACTTTTCTTCAAACTCTTATAAAAATTTAAGGTGTCAGGCAATGCTCTAAATAAATCTAATAATGGAAATCCAATATATTTTTTCACGAAATACAAACTTAGAAGACCAATGATTGCATAATATACAACGATTCCCATAGAAACTAAATGTAAACTTTCTGTTTTTGAGAAAATAAAAATCGTAAATAGAGCTGACACAGACGCTAAAATACTAATAATTACTACTTTTTTTATCTTATTTAATGCTGTTAGTATCATACTAAGTGATGCAAATGGTATAAATAGCGAAGCTATCAACATTATTCTAAAATAATCTAAAGTGTAATGAAACTTAACTGGAAGTATATTAAGTATCATTAGCTCGGCAACTCCTAATTCTAACACCAAAAATATAACCACATTTATTAACAATACGAATGACGTACTTTTTGTCATTATACTCTGAACTTTTCTTTTGTCCTCTATGTGCTTCATAGCTGATGGGTAAACTAATGATGAAACACCATCAGACATTTGCTCAAATACTTTAAACAGAGTTTTTGCTGAACCATAATAAGCAATAATCAATAAACTATCTTCAGTGTTTAATGCTAAAGAAATTACAAGTACATCAAGATACTTAATTGATGCTGAAAAAACTGAATGTACAGTCCAAGGAACTGTAAAATTAAGATACTGTGATAATTTGAATTTCCCTTTTAAATCAAATTTAGCCGATTTAAAAAGAATTATTATTGACATTGTTCCAGATAGTATTGCAGATATCAAATAGGAATGGAGCAAGTTATCAAAACTTAAATTTTCATTACTAAATATATACCATGCTAATATTAACACCATTGAACCAAAATTCACTATATCGATAAAAAATGATGTCTTATAATTCAAATCCCGGGCTAAAATCTTATAAGCAAATGTTCTGGGGATAAAAAACAAAGTAATTACTGGAAGAAAGTAAGAAATCTGAACAAAACTATCTTCATTAATCATTTCAGCAAATTGATATCTAAATACTATAAGCAACAACGGAATTATCAACAAGAAAACTGACTGAAGGCCTAAAGCAATACTATTTATTTTTGGTCTATCATCATTTTTATTCGAAAACTGAATGATTCCTTGTAATGAAAATGAATCGGATACACTGGATAAAAAAGTAACTACTTGGGTAATCAAAAAGTATAGTCCATAGTCAGTAGGTGCGGTATAAGCAATTATGACTAAGTTGAATAGCCCCCATACTAAGTATATTCCTCTGTTGAGGAATGACCAAGTAATTTTATCTAAATTGTCCCTTATGTTCAACTTATATTTCCTTATATCTATGGGTTATTGTCATTTCATTTGAATCTATTACAACTCTTTTTGCCTTATGTTTCACTCCATACTCTGGAGAAAAATCATATTCTTTTACTGAAGATTTACCAATATCTATTATAAGCTGTATTACACTTTCATTTGTACACAGCTTATAAACATTGTTTTCCACAGATTCTATCTTAACACTTGGATGAAAGTGTATGTGTACTTTTTTATTTATTTCACTGTTATATATATCAGTTACAGTAATTTCATTAGAATTCGTGTTAATGGTTCTTTTTAACTGTTTTCCACAATATTCTATTGTTCCAATAACTTTGTTGTCTAACTCTAAACTTGGGTTTGATTTATCAGTGTCTATCCAAAACATATCGTCAATTATATTTTCTTGGAAATTGTTCTGTTCACAATTATCAACAAATAGTACGTTATGCATTGATGTTGAGCGATATTTGTTTCTTTTTTCAAAGTTCGAAGTATAGCAATATGTACCAGGGTCAACTACAATTGGATTCTTATCATAATAAAGACAATAAGACAAATTATCATTGTGATCATGTCCCCCTTTTCCATTTTGACCAAGTTTTCCACATTTAAAATGTATGTCAAATTCATTGAGAGTCTTAACTATATACCCTAAGTCTTTGTATTTCTCACTATACTCTATGCTATAATTACTGTCGATGTACTTTTTAATAGCTTTATAAGTGTGTTTTTCATTATTAATTATCTTCCAATAGAAACCCGAATCATTATCCCCAAATTGAGGTGGAAAGTCATATTCTAATAGATTAGAAGTGAATGACATTATAGAATCTAAGTTAATTAGTTTATATTTATTGGGATAAAGAGATTGTAAAACTATATCAATTGTTAATATCATTTGAGATGTAAAAATATGATAACGAGTTGATGATTCAAAATTAGTCCCATCTTTATAGAATTGATAATTTATTTCTCGGTTTAGAATTTTTACATACTTAGAAAGTAATGTAAATTTCGACTCAGTTTCTTCAATAAACGATAAATATATTAAAATACTACAAATATTTGATAAATAGTGGTTTCCTCTCATTCCATCAGAGAACTCATCATTATTCTTTATGAATAAATAATGATCAAAAAGGTAAGAGTCTATTAAATTAGTTTCCTTTTCGTTAAATAGATCAGCCACTTGTCTCAAAGTTTGTATTGTTAGAATTATATTGACTAATCTTATACCTACATCCATTGCCGACAACCACTGAACACCAAAACTTGGAGGATTTGAAGCCATAAAATCAAATAATTGATTCTTTATTTCTTTTACCAATCTATTATCATTATTCAATGTATAGTAATAAGCTAAATTTGGTAAATGTTGAAGCCGACCTAACTCCCACGGTACTTTTATATCCGAACCGTTATTATTACCATAAGTGATACTTTTGCTCCACTCCATTGGCCAATTATAATTATTATTAAAATCACATTGCCAATCTATTAACTTATAGTCATCACTGATTAAATTATAGCATTTTGTCGTCATAGGAATTAGACTTTTAGGGAATTTTGTTTGAATGTTATTGAAATTATCAACTTTGTACAGATTACCTAATCTATCACTTAATAATTTAAAATTATGATTAACTACACAGTTACAATAGTCTTCCATTTTATCATCATTCAACTCTATGCCTATGATATTATAGAAATTAAACTTCTTTTTAGAAAGCGGGAAATAACTAATATAATCATAAGAATATGTTGACGTGTTAGTATCCCTAACCCTTTGAAGTTTATTTATTATTCTATTAGTAAATTTACTTAGCACCTTTTTAACCAGTATTGATTTACTTATTCTAGAATATCTTTTTATATTATCTAAGTTCATATATATTAAAATATCACATTATTCAACAAAGATGACTCTTTTGCAATAAATTATTTAATTTTGAATAATTAATAATTTGAAAAATAGGATTTTATAATGGAAAGAAAAATATCAACAAGCACAAATGTAAATGATTATGAAGTTTTAATCAGAAAAAGAGGCGAAGGAAAATACGCATCTTATTGCCCTCAATTGAATTACATGTTAGCTGGTGAAGAGCACGAACAAGTTTATGGATTGATGATAGATTATATCAACAACCATATTGAAAAATTGAAAGCCGATAGCTAAGCCAGATGCAAAAGCAAATATCCAAATGGTGGGTTAGGTTTCTACTTACACTGATACTTGTAGTATTCGTTATTTATTTTAGCCAATCAATGCCGTTTGGATTCATTTTTGGTTCTCTATTCGTTTGTATTCTCCTCACTGTTTTTAGTGTATTTATTCAGTCAGTGAGAGCTGGTTCAGATTATAAACTATTCGGGTTACAGTTTGATAGATTTACTATAATAGATATAGTTAAAGGATTGCTAATTGTATTAAGTTCAAATCTAATATTTATACTATTAGGTTTAGCTTTTGGCTATGAGTTTAGTTTGCATGAAAACTTTGAAAAGTTTGACTATAGAGTACTTTTGTTCTATTCAGCACTAATATTTCTTTTAGCATACAAAGAAGAAATAATATTCAGAGGGGTTTTATTTCAAACCCTTAGAGAGAAGTTTGGTGATGTGGCTTCAATTTTAGCAATGAGTGTGTTTTTCTCTTTTGCTCATCTTGGTAATCCAGAAATTTCAACTTTAGCTACAATCAATATTATTTTAGCGGGTGTAGCCTTGTCAATAATGTATATCACAACTGAATCATTGTGGTTACCAATATCATTTCACTTTTTTTGGAATTTGAATCAACAAGTTGTTTTAGGATCAAAAGTTAGTGGGTTTAGTTTCGATATAGAAGTATTCAAATTAACTGCTGTCAATAGTGATATGAGTTGGTTATTCGGAGGCGCATTCGGTACGGAAGAAGGTCTGCTTACAACGATAATTATAACTTTAATATGCATTTTATCGTTTAAGTTTAATAAAAAGAACCCATTTATTATGGCAACAAAGTTTAAAGTAAATTATGAAGAAAGCAAAATATTAGAATCATGAAACATATCTTAATACTTATATTAATAGCAATTGCCTCAACTACAGCCAATGCTCAGTGGGCTATGCTCAAAACTGATGCAGATAGCTTAGTACGTGAAGGTGCTGATCATATTTACAATGTCCAATTTGATAGTGCTGAAGTAGCATTTGAAGAAGTAATAAAAAGATACCCAGAGCATCCGGCAGGATACTTTCTGCAAGCAATGGTTGATTGGTGGAGAATAACTCTATACCGTTATACAGACAAAATTGATGAAGATTTTTTAGATAAAATCGATAAAGTCATCGAGGTAAGTGACAAATTATTAGATGAAAATGAATTTGATATAACTGGATTATTCTTCAAAGGTGGCGCATTAGGATATAGAGCAAGATATTACTCAAATCATAAAGAATGGTTTAGTGCAGCTTCTGATGGAAAAGATGCTTATGAAATACTGATGAAAGCACATCAGAAAGCTCCTGGAAATCATGATATAATGCTCGGTACTGGACTATATAACTATTTTTCTGTAGCCATACCTGAAGATTATCCTTTACTAAAACCAGTAGTTCTGTTTTTCCCTGAAGGTAATAAGCGTCTAGGTCTTCTGCAACTTAGGGCATCTATGAACAAAGCGAGATACACTAGTGTAGAAGCTGAAGTGACACTCATGCAAATTTACTATTCTTTTGAAAAAGACTTTGACCAAGCATTCTATTATGCGAATGACTTATTTACTCGATTCCCAAGAAACCCTTATTTCCATAGATACTTAGGTAGAGCTTATGTGAAATTAGGCAAATGGGACAAAATAGAATCAACTTGGAGAGAAGTTGTCAAAAGATGTCTCCGACGTGAAACTGGATACGATAATATGACTGCAAGAGAAGGATTATACTATGTAGGTATATCCTTGCAAAGAAAGAAAGAACATGACCTAGCAATCAAATACTTGAAAAAATCTGTTGATGTTTCAAAGTATGTCGATGGAGATGAAGAAACTGGATTTCTATCAAGTGCATTATTGAAGATTGCGATTTCTTATAGAAAAAAAGATGACCTACAGAATGCAAAAATTTATTTTAATAAAGTATTAGAAGCAGAAAACTACAATAACAATCATGATAAAGCAGAAAACTACTTATCTCAACTTAATTCTTAGTTTTTTATTTATACTTAGTTTTAATAATTCTATTGCTCAGAACACTCAGAACATAGAATTAAAATTAGGTATTGATATACTTTTAGATGAAGAAATTGAGCTCATTAAAAACAAGAATATCGCTCTATTTACTAACCAATCTGGAGTAAATGCAGTTGGCGTTCCAACAGCTGAGCTGCTTTCTAAACATCCAGATATAAACCTAAAGAAGATTTTAGTTCCAGAACACGGCTATTATACTACTATTCCCGCTGGTGAACCAGTAGAAAACGATTCAATATTTGATATTCCTCTTACCTCACTCTATGGTCCTTTAAAAATACCCAACAGAAAAATATTAGACGGTATTGATGCAGTAGTTGTCGATATTCAAGATATTGGAGTTCGTTCATATACATACATCAGTAGCTTACTATACTTAATGCAAGGCTGTGCTAACAACAATGTAGAAGTCATTGTATTAGACAGACCTAACCCACTCGGTGGTTTAGTTGTTGATGGGAACTTGCCTGAAAATAAATTCAAATCATTCGTTTCATTAGTCCCAGTGTCTTACATACATGGGTGCACTATTGGTGAATTGGCACTCATGATAAACAGTGAAAAATGGACTGAGAATAAAAAACAATGCAATTTATCTGTAATCAAAATGCAAGGTTGGGAAAGATGGATGTCTTGGGAGGACACAAATTTAATGTGGATACCTACTTCACCTCACGTTCCTTCTTCAAATTCAGTAAGAGGAATAGCAACTATTGGTACTTTGGGAGAGCTTGGAATTGTAAGTGTAGGAGTTGGTACTACTTCCCCATTTGGGTATTTGGGTTCACCTTATCTAAAGCTTGATAATATTAAAATAGATTATGAAGGACTAAAATTACAACAAACTTTATATAGACCATTCTACGGTATGTTCAAAGGAAAAGATGTTGGCGGATTCTATTTGAAATTCGATTTGTCCAATGAGTTAAAACCTTACACAACGGGCCTGGTAATGCTGAATGAATTAATGAAATATAATAAAGAATACTTTGTTACTAACCCTTTGAAAGAACAATCTGTATCAATGTTTCACAAAGTAACTGGTACTGATAAAATATTAAAAGCTATACAAGACAATTTACCAAATGAAATGATAACATCTCTTGCCAACGAAGGTCTTATTGAATTTCTAAAACTAAGACAGAAATATCTAATTTATTAGAACTCTTAATGAATGATTATAATATCGATATTGCTCAAGAATCAGATGTAACTAGAATAGTTGAAATTTACAACCAAGCTATTAAAGCCAAAGACAATGCTATAATTGATGAAATAAAGATTGGAGAATATAGAGAAGAGTTTAAGTTTCGTGACTTAGTTGAGTACCCAATCTTTACTTATAGAATTGAAGATAAAATTGTTGGATGGATTTCACTCTCCCCTTACAGAGCAGACAGAGTAGCTTATAGAAGTTTAAAAGAAGTGAGTTTCTACATTGATTACCAACATCTTGGCAAAGGTATTGGCTCAATTTTGTTAGAGTTTATAATATCTAACAGAAGCAAACTTAACTACAACTCACTAATTGCAATCCTTATTAGCAGCAACAAAAAGAGTATAAACTTGTTGAAAAAATATGACTTTGAGAAATGGGGAGTTTTTCCAAAGGTGTTAGAAATGCAACCTGAGTTAGAAAGTGTTATTATCTTTGGAAGAAATTTCAAAATAAAAAAATAGGGAAACAAATCTGTTCCCCCATCCTAAAATAAATCTATTGCACTATAAATTTCTTTTTAATTATACTAAATTCATTTCTAAATATTAAGAAATAGACACCTTGATTCAAACTAATGTCTTGTATATTTAGATCAATGTCGTTTTTCCCATACTTAGTATATTCGCTTTTTGTAAATAACTTGTTTCCGTTCAAGTTAACTACACTCAAAGTACCAAATCCAACATTTTCTGAAAAGAATTCTAATGTTAGATTATCATTAGCTGGCAATGGATAAAGATTCGTACCAATATTGTTTGTTATATCCTCAACAGAAGTTTGGTCTGAAACACCTGGGTGAGTAACATCTTCGGAATTTCCTGGATTAACTTGACCTTGAGCCCATGTGCCATCTGGATCTAAGAGCTCTTCCCCATTAGTTCTACCATCACCATCAGAATCTAAATTAAAAATTAGGTCCCATCTAACTCTACCATTTTGTAATGTTTCCCCAACATCTTTTCCAAATGGGTTCCGCGATCCACCACCTGGGCTAACGTGGCAAGATTGACAAACATACTTACTTCCATTTGGTATTTGGCTTTCCCTCCCAGGTCGGCTAAATAAATCTGAAACAGTAAAAATAGTTAACGCAAAAATTAATGCAGTAATTGAAATTTTCATATAAATCCTATAATTGTTAAATAAATGTATTATAATAATGCTGGAAAGAGAAAAAAGTTACAAAATGTTATTAATCTGGTGAACCCATAATTCTAGCAAAAATGTGAGTCTCAGGAAAATGTTCAAATATTAATTTTAATAATACAAGTAGTGGGATAGATATTATCATACCTGCTATCCCCCATATATATCCCCAAAAAACTAAACCAAAAATTACCGTAAGAGTATTGAGTTTTAGTTTATCACCAGTTATTATTGGTTCTACTAAGTTACCCATAATCATCTGTATTGTAGCTAATATTACTAACAATAACACAACTGGCTGAAGGTTATCAAATTGAATAAATGCCATAATTACAGGCGGTATTGTTGCCAAAATTGAGCCTATTGAAGGAATGAAATTCAATAAAAATGCGACAAATCCAAAAAAGAATGCGAAACTTAGATCAAAGAAAATACAAGTAATATAAACCAAAAAGCCGGTAATCAGACTAATTAACATTTTAATTATCAAATACGATAATATTGAGCTTTGAATTCTACCTAGGTTATCTACCATAGTCGAATCATTTTCACCTTTTACGAAAGCGATATATTTATCATAGTCAGCTAAACCAATAAGTAAAACGACATAATACAGAAGAAACATTACGAAAGAACCTGTAAGTGAGCTTAATGTATTTGCTAATGCACTTAATGAACCCGGCAAGCCATATTCTGTAATCAAATACTCCAAATTAATTTTTTTGTCTGCTGTACTGAAATTGAAGCCAAATTCATTATTCAACCACATAACAATATTTTCGATTCGCATATTCAATTTTTCAACTAAAAATTCTTGGTTTTCAATAATTGAAAGAATAGCTTCATTAATTATAGAGTAAACGCCAAACACGATTAGCACTGTGAATATAGTAACAACTGGAAATATAAGCCATTTAGGTGTTTTAAATTTCTGTAAAAACCCCACCAAGGGTTGGAACATAAGTGCAATAAGAATAGCAAGAACTAATGGAACTAATATAGTTGATAGTTCTTTCAGTAAATACATTACTAATACAAACAAAAACACAAAGAGTATGTTTTTTATGGAATTTAAATTTGATTCAGTATTCATTTATGTGCTGCATATTTTAACTTATTACAATATAGTTAATATATATTTCAGCTAAAAATAAAAATTCCATTTAGTAATGATTAATAGTAAGTCCTAATGGAAGTTAGTAAAGTAAATTTGTTGATAATTAGTGTAGTAATTGTCTTCAATATTCTATATATTAGTAACTTATAATTTTACAATTAATTATTAAAGCAGCATAAATAATAATGGCACTTTTTGGAAAAGAACACATAGTAGTTACGTCCTTAGAAGACGAAATGCGTAACTCCTATTTAGATTACTCAATGTCGGTTATTGTATCAAGGGCACTACCTGATGTAAGAGATGGGTTGAAGCCCGTACATAGAAGAATTTTATACGCAATGCAAGATTTGGGATTACAGCCAAACAAACCATATAAAAAATCTGCAAGATTAGTCGGGGAAGTTTTAGGTAAGTATCACCCACACGGTGACTCGTCAGTTTATGATGCAATGGTAAGACTTGCACAAGAATGGAGTATGAGATACCCATTTGTTGATGGGCAAGGTAACTTTGGCTCAGTGGATGGGGATTCTCCTGCGGCTATGCGTTATACTGAAACAAGATTGGCAACAATAGCAACTGAGATGTTGAAAGACATTGACAAAAACACAGTAGATTACAGACCAAACTTTGATGAATCATTAGATGAACCAATTGTACTACCTTCTGTAATTCCATCATTATTGATGAATGGGTCTTCAGGTATTGCTGTTGGTATGGCAACTAATATTCCACCTCATAATTTGAGAGAAGTATGCAGTGGGTTACAAGCATTATTAAAAAATCCAGACATTACTTCTGAAGAATTAATAGAACACATACCTGCTCCCGATTTTCCAACTGGCGGTATTATATATGGTTACAAAGGGGTAAGAGAAGCAATTACTACTGGTCGTGGAAAAATCAAGCTAAGAGCTAAAGCGAGTATAGAAGAAAATCATACTGGCTCAAAACAAGCAATAATTGTTCACGAATTACCTTATCAAGTAAACAAAGCTAACTTAATTGAAAAAATTGCAAACTTAGTTAGAAACAAAAATATAGAAGGAATCTCTGATATCAGAGACGAATCTGATAGAGACGGACTTAGAGTAGTTATTGAGTTAAAAAGAGATGCTATTGCGTTAGTTGTACTGAATATGTTGTACAAATACACACAAATGCAAGTTACATTTGGTGCTATTATGTTAGCATTAGACAAAGGAAGACCAAAAGTTATGACCCTCAAAGAAATGATGGTCAAATTTTTAGAACACAGGAATGAAGTTGTAGTAAGAAAAACTCAATATGAACTTGATGCTGCAGAAAGAAGAGCACACATATTAGAAGGTTTTATTATTGCTCTTGACAATTTAGATGCAATTATTAAAACTATTAGAGCTTCAAAAGATCCAAATACTGCGTCTAATGAACTACAAAGCAATTTTGAGTTATCAGAAGTGCAGGCGAAAGCAATATTAGATATGAAATTGCAACGATTAACTGGTCTTGAAATAGACAAGATTAGAAAAGAATACAGAGAGATAATTCAAAGAATAGAAGAGTTGAAAGCTATTTTGGCAAGTAAGGATCTTCAAATAAAAATTATAGCTGATGAATTAATTGAAGTTAATGAAAAATATGGCGATGAAAGAAGAACTGAAATTGTGCATGACGCTGACGATTTTCAAATAGAAGATATTATCGCTGATGAAGATGTAATTGTAACTATAACTAGAAATGGTCTAATTAAAAGAACTAAGGTTTCTACTTACAGAAAACAAAATAAAGGTGGTCGTGGCTCAAAAGGATCAGGCACGCACGATGACGATTTCATAGAACATGTATTCCAGGCATCAACGCATAACAATCTATTATTCTTTACTGATAAAGGTAAAGTATATAAAATTAAAGTTTATGATTTACCTGAAGGTGGCAGAGCATCAAAAGGACGATCGTTAGCAAATGTTATAATGAAAGACCCTGATGAAACAGTAACTGCATTCCAAGCAATTACAGACTTTGATGCAAAAGACGCTTACATAATTATGTGTACTAAGCTCGGGACAATTAAAAAGACTGAGTTATCTGCATTTTCAAATATTAGACAAAATGGTATTATTGCAATTGGTCTAAAAGATGATGATAAGATGATTGGTGCTATGTTAACTAATGGTGAATCTGAAGTAATGTTAGCCACTCATCACGGTCAAGCCTGTAGATTCTTAGAAAGTGATATCCGTGACATGGGTAGAACAGCACAAGGTGTACGTGGAATAAGGTTAAGTAAAGGTGATTATGTTGTATCTATGGTAGTTGTAAAACGAAATGATGCACAACTATTAGTTATTGGTGAAAATGGTTATGGAAAACGTACTGCTCTTAGTGAATTTAGACTAACTAAGCGTGGTGCCAAAGGCGTTATTGCTATGAACATTACTAAAAAGACTGGAAATGTAATAGGTATGATGTCTGTAATCGACACTCAAGATCTAATTGTTATTACGACCAAGGGTATTCTGATTAGACAAGATATTAGAGACATTAGAACTATTGGTAGAAACACACAAGGTGTTAAACTAATTCGATTAGATTCTGGTGATCAAATTTCAGATTTCACAGTTGTAAACGAAGATGAAGATATTGATAATGAAGATATACAAGAATCAGATAATCAAGACACACTTATTTAATTTGAGTATGAAATTAAAAGTTAATTACGCTGAGGTATTATTATGTCTCAGCGTTTTTTTTATTGTTGCGACTATTACTATTTCTAAAGAAGTTAATGATTCACTTATTGTTCCAAATGGAAGTCATGGTTTACTTTTGAATGATTCTACATTAGTTAGCATATCTAAAGAAAACATACAAGATATTAATTACACTACATTATATGATATACTCAATAATGAAGGAAATCTATTTGGAATGGGATTAGGAATTAATGGACATTTCAATAATTTCTTTAGTTATGGAGAAATAAGTACAAACCCCTCTGTTTTATTCAATGGACGAAACCTTAACAATCCAATAAATGATAATTATAATTTGGAGTTGTTTTCACCAGAATTTGTAGAAAGTATTGAGATACTTAAGGGGTCTAATTCAGTTATTCTCTCCCCCACTGCTAACTCAACTACATTAAACATACAAGAAATAGTATATAATACTAAAACACCATTTACAAGGCTTTGGTATTCACAAGAAGGTGGTTCATTTACCGGTGTTGATGGGCTATTTAGCCAAAACTTTGCAAAGGGATGGAATCTAACATTTGGTTTCAAAAAAATTAGTGATAGATTAACCTATGATAATATGACAACAGATCTTTGGAATTTGAGAGCAATAATTAGGTATAATATCGATTCAAATTCATCAATTTCGCTAAGCGATAACTTCACGAACAATAAGATTATATCAAATGGTGGTCTAAACCCTGAAGAATCGACTAACATTTATAGTCCATTGAGTTCCAACGCATATTTTGACAGAATACAGGATAGAAGTTATAGACATGATATAAATTTAACCTACACTGGTAATTACCTTGATTTTAAAGTTATGAATATTGCTTATTTAACTACAAATGAGCAAATATTCGAATTACCTGTTGATTTTTATCCTGATACTTTGTTCGATGCAACTTATAACCAATTAGTATATGGGAATAGATTAGATTTAGAATATAGCTTTTCTAAATTTACATTAAAATCTGGTGGGTCTATAAGTGTATCAAATTCAGACAAATGGTTAATCTACGGAAATTCAAATACTACACAATGGAATTTATATTCAAGACTTAATACTTCGGTTAGTAAAAGTGTTAATATTTCTGGTGGTGTAAATTATGGTAACAGGTATGGGAATAGTATTATTGGCTTTGGAGAGAGAGTAACCTATAAATCTGAGAATACGAAAATCTATTTTGATCATTCAAATTTTAGTAGAAACAGTCCATTTTTTAATATGCTAGAAAATGAAAATAGTAATCTTTTTATAGCAGGTATTAACTATAATGAGATTGTTGCATCTGAAGTATATTTTAGAAATACTACTAACGCATTAGCTTATGAGCAAACTGATAACATCTATTTTAATCAGATAAATTTAGGGAATTATAGTGCTATAGGTGGTAATGTAAAACTAAGCTCAGACATAACTAATAATATATTTTCAAAAAATGATGATTTGAGTATATCAATTTTAGGTAAGTTTAATTATATTTTAGACAACGATGAATTGAATGAATACTATCCAATTGCATTTGTTCAAGGAACAATGAATTATAAATTAATAGTAAATCAGAGTGAACTTAATTTAGGCGTAAGAGCAGGAATTATGAGTTCCAAATCTACTCCTCGATTATTACCAGTTTCTAACATATACACAAACACTAACAACTCTTCTAATATACAAACAACTGGTCTAACATTTTATTCATTTATGAGATTAGGCAATGCAGTTGTAAAACTTGATTTTGAAAATTTGTTTGATGCAGGGTATTATTATACTTCATTCTACCCAGAAAGAGGACAAATTCTTAAGTTGTCAGTTGCTTGGTCATTCTTTGACTAATTAATTTTCATCATCTTACCATTCACAATACTGTTCGTTTCATTTTCAATTTTCAATTGATAATAATATATTCCACTTGAAGTTGTCATGCCATTAGAATTTAATCCATTCCATTTTAATTCATTTTCACCAAATATGGCTGTTCTACTGTCACTATATACAAGTTTGCCTAAAGCATCAAATACCAATAATTTAATCCAACTTTCTAGGTTCTTACCAATATAATCGTATTTTATAGTTGTTGATTCAGAAAAAGGATTGGGATAATTTATACTATTCTCAAGCCGGTTATCATTAGGTACATATATACTTATTTCTAATGTATCTGCTTTATTACCCGTTGCATCTTCTCCAACTACTTTTAATATATTTTGTCCTATATCTAAACTATCAGACATTTGAAATGTTAATCTTGCTTTCAAGTCATTATCATTTAACAATTCAAAATTGAAGGTGTCTGTTGTATTATCTAAAACAACTTTGCTATTTACCCTGGCAAATATTACATTATCTTTGATCACATCAATATTTGATTCATCGTATAATTCAATAACTAACAAAGGTCTTAATGAAACTCTATCCCCATTTTCTAATAATTCATTCTTATAGTAAGCTACTAAGTAAGGTTTTGTTGTATCTTCCCTTATCCTCAGCTTTTCTGATATTTCATTGTTAAAGTAAAAGATTTCATTTATTTTTCTTGAGGAATCTATAATAATTGAAAGTTTATTCTCTAAAGCTAAATCAGCAGTCTCAATATTCCAAACTTTATCCGTACTACTATTTCTTACAATTTCTGGAATTTCATCAACAGATTGAATATTACTAAAATTGTTAGTAATATTCATATTTACAGAAACATTTCGAGCATCTGATCTAGGAGAAATATTAGATATTACATAATCATACATAGTACTTACAGCCCTTTCAGCAACACTATCTTTTAATTTAGAATCAATATTATTAATTGCTAGTTCAGGAACAGGTACAAACTTTAAATTGAAGCTTTCAAATGAATAATCTGCCCCTACACTGTCTCTAACTATATTTATTTTAGCAGATAAGTTTTTATTAACAATACCATTTTCGTCATTAAACTCTAAATTTGTATTATTGATATTAATTATTGTCGTATTTGTCTCATCAATTAAATCTATATTAGACTTTATATTATTTGAATCTGAATCAACATCCATAGATATTAGTTGCCTGATATTACCAATATTTGGAATTTCAATAGTGCCAGACTCTTGATACCTTGTGTATGTAGTTTCTAATTGAATAGTGTCATTTTTTGTAGTCCTATCAATAGTCATGTCTGGATATCCAACACGTGTAAATAAAACATAGGAGGCATCAAAATCCAAACTATCTGCATACTTTGCACCTAAATCATTCAAAGCTTCAATTATCCTCGTGGCACTACCTACGCTGTCAGGTCCTTCATCTTCATCGATTATTTGTGGTGCTCTCATTGGTACATCGGCAGAAGCAATAAACAAATAATCACCATGGTTCAAAGAATCCCTCAAGTATCTGTCCAACCAACGGGAATGCTTTAATATGTCTTCCTTATCAAAATTAGAATCCCAAGTGTCAAGGTGTAATACTGTATAATTAGTGTCATTAGCTAAATCAGGTAATACAACTACACTAAACCCCCTTTTAAGTCTATTTACATAAGTAAATAATTCCCCAGTTTGCTTATTTGTAGTATTTATTGTAGAATGTCTTTCTGAAGTACCATCTAATCTACCTCTAGCAGAAGATAAAAACACATCGTAATCTATATCATCAAAAACGAGTTTATTATCATCAATTATAATATTATTAAACTTCAGGTTTTCATTCCAGTTTCTAGTCGTGTATTTAACAGTTGAATCTATATTTTCAGTAGTATAAAAGTCTAATTGTCTTTCTGATGATTCTATTCCGCTTTGTATTTCTTTAGTTCTATATTTTAAAGTATATTCATTATTATTAATTAAATTATCTGGTATTAAATCAACTTTATCATTATCAATAATTGGATTATCAGAGTAATAAACTAAATTATCAGCTTTGTCATAAATTGAAAATTTATATTCTTTCTTAGTGCCTGTAGGATCAATAAACCTAAACAAAGGGTTTACTGTTGAAACATTCCAATAATCTTGGGGGTCTAGTGGTTGAATACCCTGAGGAAAAACTCCAAATCTAAGTGATAAATTATTATTTGAATAATCAAAATCATTATTAGTACTATCGAAATCTAATTTTAAATCTAATATATGATCCCCTATTTTATTTTCAATATCTAGTATAAAACTAATTTCTCCTTCAAAACAAATTGGATCAATATCTAAATAGCTTGTATCACTAACACCATTATAAGTGTGAACTATCATAGTCCGGATTGGATTAAGTAAACTTGTACCCAAATTATAAATAACAGATTCAAAATTGACTTCCTTATCTAACTCAGTGATAATTCCACTTCCATAGTTGTTTGTCAATGAAATGTTTTGTTTAAATATTGCAACATCTGGCTTATCTGGAATACGAACAGTTAGTAGAGGGTCTCCCAGTAAAACAACTTGATTTAATGTTGAATTTGATTTTCCAACAGTTGGCTTATAAGAGTTATATATTCTACCTAAATTTCGTTCTATATCTACACTATCTATAAGTGTCGCATACATAGCTGTGGAAACAAGTAATGCAGTTCCTACGAAAGTAGTTGATGTTCCTCCTATTGTTGCAACAAAACCTTTGTTAGCAATTGTTACATATTCTTCACCAATAGAATTTGTAGTATGAGGTTCAGCAAATGCGGATGTATTGCATGATAAAGTGTTTAAAACCCCATACTTACCTTTATTATTTAAGTTTGGTGCTTCCCAACCAGACATATCTATAACATGAGGGGAACCATGACCAAGAAAATTCACCCATATTTTACCTTCATTTATCGATTTTTTTATATCATTTGCTTTATCTTCAGAAATTGTACTATTTATTGTTTTCCCGATTGTAGTAGTGTCAAAACAAATATTTGAGCTATTAAAATACACATTAAAATCATGCATATTTTCTGCAAAACTTTCTTTTTGATTTTCATTACCACCAGATAATTGGAGAATCTTTTTCATCCAAGGTGATTGAGGTACTGAGTAATATGTTTTTAGTTTATCCAAGTATCCTAATAATTCTTGGTTATTGTTAACTGGGATTCTACCAATTATCATCTCAGGTATCTGATCATCTCCTTCCAAAACACCATAGAAATTATCACTATATGGAATGCCGTAAGCAGGTATCATTTGTACAACAAAACTCTTATCCATCAACATCTTAGGATCCCAAGTAGCGTCACCGATTAGAACTAAAAACTCAGGAAATTTTTCCCAATTGTTGTAACTTTGTTGGAGAAAATTCTTAATTGAATGTGGACTTTCTATTCCAAAGCCGTAAGAATCGTATAGTTGTTCCACATCGATAGATAATACAGATTTATTCTCTTGAGAAGACATAAAATCTGTATATGTATCTATAGATTGACTTAAAGTAGGATGATATAAATATATTGCATCATAGTCTGATTCACTAATTTTATTTAGTTTTGATTCTTTTAGTTCAACATCCTTTATTGAAGATAGTGAATTTATAATTTTTCTTGAACTACTACCTTTAATTAGATTAATCTTTGCTTTGTAAAAGTTATTATTAAAGACATTTTTTTCAGATAGGTTTTCAACACTTTCTATTAATATATCTGATTGTTTTGCTAAAATATATTTGTTAACCGCATTTTGAATTGCGTTAACTTCAAACAAATCAGTCAATTTACTTTTAACATTATTTGGTATTTGCGAATCCAAGTTAATTATCGTTGCAATATTAACTTTATTAATTGAAGCTAATTTGTCAAGATATTTTATTGGGTCTTGAAAAAAGAATACACGATCTAAATTCCCTAAACTTTCAACTATATAATAACCATATCGATAATCAGTTACAATTTGATAATTGCTATAAAATGATATAAAACTGCCTTTGGTTTCAAAAATTAAATTACTCGCTTTTTCTGTGTTTGGGAACTGTATTGTATTGTTCACTGTATCAATTGAAACTACAAAGCTATTCGAAAAACCTTCAACTTGAACATAGTTACTGTTGTCACCATTATAAATAAATGAGAAATAATCATTTTCAGATATGGGTTTGACATCACCCTCTACTTCCAAATAATCAAAACCGATAACACCATTATAAGCATTTCTCCGAGAGTCTTCGACCGCTTTATACACGTTGAGGCCGAAAGTATTACCACCATTAAGTAAATCAGATTTAGCAGCTAAAATACTTTTTTCTACAACTTGTGATCCTGATGTATTTAAAGTATCCTCATTATAAGTATTCAAAAATGCTTTAGTCTTACTCTTTATAATTTCCGGCAAATAAAAAATATTATTAGCAAAATTATAAGTAACATTTAGGTCGGATTGAGGAAATAATGTAAAATTGGTAGTAAATATTTCTGGTACATTAAAATTATTTGGGGGTCTTATCTCATCTTCAAACCAATTTTCACAAATACTTTGTTCAGTTTCAGTAACATCGAATCCATTACCATAAACTTTGTCAACTTCATAGTGGTTTTTTATTCTAATTGAGGTTAATTGGCTACCACTTGTTAGGTTATCAATCCTTTCATACAATTCTGAATTTTCATTTTCATCATAAGTTACAAAATAAGGTTCTTTACCATTATAAAAGTCATAATATGAAGTATCACCTACTGCATGTGAGCCAACAAAGTAAAAATATTCATTATGTTGTATTACATTAGATGTTGAATACAATTTAATTTTATTACCTCTATTAAACAAAACAATATTAACACTATTTTTACCAATTAATTCAGAGTCATTTCTTATTAAATCTGAATGACTTATTCGCGCGATACCATCTTTTTCTGTAAAAAATTTATAGTAAGTCAAATTTTCATTGTACCAATCAACATTTTTACTTTGTGTTTTGCTGAGCTTGCTGTTCTCTTTCACACGTTTTGAAAAGAATTCCAAATGTTCTTGGTTAGCAATTTTACTGAAGAATGGATTGAAGTATTCGTAATTAGTAGGTATTACTTTTGAAAAATGATATGTAATACTAATAGAATCAAGTCTAAATGATGTGTTAGTTAATGGGTCTGTTCTATAAACAGAAAAGTTAATTTCAGCAAGATTAACACCTCTCATAATTCCTTTATAATCAAATTCATATTCAAATTTAGAGGAAATATTATTTACAATAGTGTCTACTTTGCTTTCATATATGAGTACTTCTAAGTTCTCATGTGAAAACTTATCCACTGCAATAAGAATTGAATTAATATTTGAGGCTTCAGTTTTAAAACTGCTAATAGTATTATTATAACTGACATTAGTCTTCGCATCCAAATCTGAATATATTGAAGAAAATAGAATAATAATAAAAGTAATTGTTAATCTTTTAATCATAATTATACAAACGAATAAATAAAAAAAAGGTTGTATTCAATTAAATGAACACAACCTTATTAATATAGTTACACTATTAAGTGTAATAATTTTATTTTTTGTCGCCTTTTATATCAAAAATAATTTTATCCGCTATAGCTCCAGCAATTTGACGTTGAACTTGATCGCCACTAGTCATATACTCAGAGATAGCATTTTCAACTCTTGTTTTGATAATTTCAGAAGTTTGACCAACCAAAGCAGTAGAAAGTTGGTGAATATCTTCTTGTTGACCACGTAATGTTTCAAGTTGTGATCTATTTGCATCCTCCATTTTCTTAAGCATCTTATCCATACGTTCCTCATTCTCTGTATAGAACATAGTTACTGCTAAAAGCACTAACATCGTAAACTCCAAGAAGATTACAAATAAGATTACAGAAGGTCTGTCAGCAGGGATAAATTTAAGCCCACGAATACCAACACCAACAATTAGGACAGCTGCACCACCGTATGCCATACCTGTAACGTTGTTAGAGAATTGTTCTGTAAAGTGGTGAGCCATGTATAATTTGAAACCTTTACCCATTTTGAAGTGATTAGCTCTCCATTCCAAAGCGTTTTTAGTATCAATTATCTCAGTAACAACAAAATCGGAGAAAAATTCTTTAATTCTATTATACATTGCTTCATTTCTAAATAAAACTAAGTCAGTTTCGCTATCAAATATATCATCAAAATCAATGTATTTCTTTGTAGCTAACTCTGTATCAGTAGTTGTTCTATCCCATATAGTTCTGAATAATTGTTCTGTTTCTTCTCTATCAGCATCTTTTAATTTGCTGTCAGGTAATGTCAACATTTCAACAACTTTATCACTAAAGCCAGTTTGAAGTCTCACTTTAACTTTAACGTGTTCTATTTCTTTCTCAAAAAGTGCGGACATTAGTCCAAGTGAAGAAGGCATAACAATAGAAAGCAACAATGCTACAAATATTCCTAAAACTAATGCTAAAATCCAGAATCCAACATTTGGCTCTAAGAAAATTGGCTTTTCACCCATTGCTGGTGCTTTTACATACCATTCAGTTGCACCTTTAGAATAACCATGTTCTTCTAACTTTCTTTCAGTCCATGAGAAATCCATTATGTATTCGCCATTAACATAGTCCTTCTTTACTTCTGTTGATTCTGTTATTTCAGATTCTTTTTCCTTTGAAGTTGATGCCCATACAAGATCATTAAACTTAGCAAATCCAATTTTACCTAACTCATCTCCAGATGGTTTAAATTGAGATATAACGAAACTTGAAGTAGCAGAGGGTATTAAATGAAAGTGAGAATAATATCCTACAGCTAATGTTATTGCTAAGAATATTGCCCATTGTACAAATCCAGCACCTGAGTGCTCTTTGCTTCCTGTCATCGTATTTGGAGACATAGATTTAACCTTTATATTAATTTTAAAATGTAGTTTTCTTATAACTTAAACTAAAATTTACTAAAACTGTTGATAGTAAAGCTTAAGATAAGATTTAGTTTTAAATTCTACAAATTTTTTATTGATTATTTATTTAATTGTGTATTACTTTTATTAATCTTAAATTAGATTTATGCGATTTTTAAGTTCACATAACATCTACTTCAATTCAAATAAAGGTACAATAAGAGGAAATTCCTTTCTGTCTTACTGTGTTCATCAATCTTTAATTATCTCAACAATTCTATTTTCTGCCTATCTAAATTGAATCTTTTTGAATTATTCTGTGTATTATAATTAACTAAATAAATAATAATTCGGATTCAAAAATGAAAAATATAAAATATACTCCAAAATACTATGTCAGCTCTGATGAAGTTATAAGTGAAATTTCTAAGTATCAAATTGGTGATGGTATGCCAATGGTGTTAGACAATTACAATAGCGGCGGTATGCTGTATGACGAACTCAGCAAAAAAAAATATCATGACTTCTTTACTTGTTTTGCATCTCTTCCATTGGGATATAACCATCCGAAAATGATGGAAGAAGATTTTATAAATTATATAGGCATAAATGCCATAAATAAACCTTCAAACTCTGACCTCTATACTTCGGTTCAAGCAACCTTCACTAAGACTTTATTTGAAGTTGCAGTACCAAAAGGAGATTTTAAATATAGTTTCTATATAGAAGGGGGTGCATTAGCAGTAGAAAATGCTATAAAATCAGCTATAGATTGGAAAGTTAGAAAGAATATAAAAAACGGCTTGCCCGATAATATTGGTACAAAAGTACTACATTTCAAAGAAGCATTTCACGGAAGGTCTGGCTATACTCTTTCTATTACCAATACTGACCCAGTAAAAGTTAGATATTTCCCGAAATTTGATTGGCCAAGAGTTAGTAATCCGAAAATTACATTTCCTATCGAATCAAATTTAGATTTGGTTTTAGAAAGAGAGAAACAAACTATTTTAGAAATAGAAAAAGCATTTGAAGATAACCATAAAGATATCTCTTGTATAGTAATTGAACCAATACAAGGCGAAGGTGGCGACAATCATTTCCGAAATGAATTTTTTATAGAATTAAGAGAGATTTGCGACAAACACGAAGCAATGCTGATTTTTGATGAAGTTCAAACTGGAGTTGGTTTAACTGGAAAAATGTGGGCATATCAGCACCTGTCCGTTAAGCCAGATATTCTTTGCTTTGGAAAAAAAATGCAAGTGTGCGGTATCTTATGTAATGATAGAATCGATGACATAGACGACCATGTATTTAAAAAATCATCTCGTATTAATTCAACTTGGGGGGGCAACTATACCGATATGGTAAGAGCAACCAAATACTTGGAGATAATAGAAGAAGACAACCTTGTTGATAATGCAGCCAAAATGGGTGATTATCTGCATGAAAAATTGATAGAATTATCTCATAGATACCCTACAATCATATCAAATGTTAGAGGTAAAGGACTATTCAGAGCTTTTGATATAAATCCAGATTTAAGAGACAAATTTCGAAAGAACTGTTTTGACAATAATTTAATAATCCTTTCTTGCGGAAGCCAATCTATTCGCTTTAGAACTAGATTAAACATTACAAAAAAGGAATTAGATGCAGGCATTGAAATAATTAACAAATCGTTGTCCGATTTAGAATAATTTTTTTAATTCTTCGGCAATTTTATTTTTTACAACTTCAAAATCTTCATTTAGGACACGGGCACCAGCAGCGAACTGGTGTCCACCTCCTCCAAATTTGGCAGCAACTTCCCTAACAGAATATCTTCCTTTTGATCTGAGAGATATTCTTATTTCGTTTTTTTCCCTTTCGGTCAACATTGCTCCTACTTCCACACCTTTTATTGATAAAGTATTATGAACAAATCCTTCAGTGTTATCCTCTAAGGCATCGGCTTTATCAAAATCTGAATTTTCTAAACTCATAATAGATACTCTACCCTCAGAATATAAATCCATTTTGGTGAGAGCAGTCCCTAATAACTTAAGTCCTTGAACCGATTTTTGATTATATATTTCATCATAACACATCGATGGGTCTGCCCCATTGTCAATTAAGTTGGCTATTATTCTATGTGTGTCTGATACCGTTCGGTCAAACCTAAAGCTACCTGTATCTGTCATTATTGCTGTGTATAATGAGTTAGCAATTTTGGTATTGATTTTACCATTGAGTGAATCTATTATCTTCCAAATTAACTCCCCAGTAGAAGTAGCATTAGTATCTAAAAATTCAAGATCTGCAAACTCTTTTGGTTCCATGTGATGATCAATCATAATCTTATACGCATTGGACATAGCAACTGCATCACCCGCCTCTTTTAGTCTTGATAAATCATTCAAATCCAGCACTAAAATCAAATCCGCAGAAATTATCTCCTCCATTACACTATCGTCATATCTCATTATCTCATCGGAACCATCCATAAATAATAAGTTGTGATTTATGCCACCAGTGATAAACATTTTTGGCTTTTTTCTAAACTCCTTCTTTATAAAATGATTTAGTGCCAGCATTGACCCTATGGCATCCCCATCTGGTCCTACATGCGATGTAATAATTATATTATAAGAGTCTTTAATTTGGTTAGCTATTGATTGTGATATTTCTTTATAATTCATTTTTTGTAGTATTTGTTTTTTATTTATCTTAATTTATAGATTATTTTGCAATAAACTTAAAAAGTTTAAATGTCTTTAGAAAACAATGATGAAATAGAAAATTTAAAGAACAGATATAAAAGGTCTGAACCTAGTATTGATGAACAAGAAACTAAATCTAATTCAAGTTCTGATAACAAATTTATCAATCTATTAAATAAGAGTAAAAATTCCTTCAAATACTTAATCGTATTCTTTAGTTTTCTTATAGGACTATTTATTATTCTACTAATAGCAGATAAGTGGGTACTTCCCTCTTTGGTACATGATAGAGAGACTGTATTAGTACCAGACGTTGAAGGATTAACATTAAAAGAAGCCAGCGAGAAACTTAGCTCTAATAAATTATACTACGAAATAGTTAGTGAACAATATTCTGGTAAAGAAAAAGGATACATATTAAAGCAAACACCAGAAGCAAGCAAGAATGTAAAAAGCAAAAGACCTATATTTATAACAATTAGTAAAGGAAAAGAAGTTGTAAATATGCCTGACCTTACTGGTATTTCTATCAGAGAAGCACGAGTAAATATATACAACAATGGTCTAAACATTGGTGACATTACATATACATATAATGACTTGGTTCCAAAAGATACTGTCATTTCACAAAATATTAAAATTGATAAAGAATTAATATTTGGTGACACTGTTGACCTAATAGTTAGTAAAGGCCCAGAAAATCAAGTTTTTATTCCAAAACTAACTGGTTTACCATTAGAAGGAATAGAAGAACATTTATCTAATCAGGGTTTCAATTTAGGTAATGTAGAGTTTTTGGAGAGTGATACTTTTGTTCCTGGAACTATTATTTCTCAACTTCCTCAAGCAAATGAATTAGCGCAAAATGGTGAATATGTCAATATCGTTGTTGCAAAATAATGTCTTTCTTAGCTTTGTTCAACTTGATATGTCAAAATCAAAATACTAACTTAAACAATCTTAAAAATACAAAATCTCAATTATTAATACATGTCACTAAATTTAGAAAAAGATAATAATAGCATTAACCCAGAAATTTTCAAAACTCTTAACAAAGCTCAACTGGATGGAGTCACTAAAATCAAAGGCCCGACTTTAGTTTTAGCAGGAGCTGGTAGTGGGAAAACAAGGGTACTTACATATAGAATAGCTAACCTAATTGCTAATGGTGTAAAGCCATATCAGATACTTGCGCTTACTTTTACAAACAAAGCTGCAAGAGAGATGACTGAAAGAATTGCTGTCCTGGTTGGAACTCGCTCTGCTCATAGTGTATGGTCTGGTACATTTCACTCAATTTTTGCCCGCATATTACGATATGAAGCAGAAGCTATAGGTTATACATCTGATTTTAGTATCTATGACGGTGATGATCAATTGAGTGCTATTAAAAAGATTATGAACCAAGAGGGAATCTCTCCCCAATCATTCTCCCCATATCAAGTTAGATCAAGAATTAGTAATCTCAAATCTAATATGACAGATCTAAATGACTTCAGAGAAGAAGCAACTACTACTTTTGACAAACAAGTTGGTTTGATATATGAAGGATATGAAAAGTACTTAAAGCGAAGTAATGCTATGGACTTCGATGATATTCTTATTAATATGATTCGCCTTTTAAGAAGTTCCAGAGAGATATTGGAAAAATATCAGAATAAGTTTAAATACATTTTAGTAGATGAGTATCAAGATACCAACAGAGCCCAGTATATCGCTATCAGAGAATTATCTAAATCACATAACAATATATGTGTAGTTGGCGATGACGCACAAAGTATATATCGTTGGAGAGGGGCTGAAATAAAAAATATTTTAGACTTTCAGAAAGACAACCCAGATGCTAATGTTGTAAAATTAGAGCAAAATTATCGCTCGACTCAAATAATATTGGATGCGGCTGATTCCGTTATAAAAAATAATACTAATCAATTAGAGAAAAAGCTTTGGACTGAAAACCCTGAGGGAGATAAAATTGTAATATCTGCAGCGGATGATGAAAAGTATGAAGCAAGCAATATAGCTGATAGAATAAAAGAGTTAACTCACGGTGAATTTAGTTATGGTGACATAGCAATATTATATAGAACAAATGCTCAAGCACTTGCCCTGGAAAGTGCATTAAAGAAAGAAAGAATTTCTTACTTAGTTGTTGGTGGAATATCATTTTTCAAAAGAAAAGAAATTAAAGATGCGATCTCATATTTAAGATTACTCATTAACCCTAATGATAATGAATCATTCGCACGAATAATAAATGAACCACCAAGAGGATTAGGTAAAACATCGTTACAACATTTATTTAATTACTCATCCCAAATGGGAATATCATTTCTGGAATCATCTGGTGAAGCTGACCTAATTGATAACTTGCAAGCAAGAGCCCAAAAAGGATTTAAGACTTTCCACAGTATCATTGCTACCTTCAAATCGCGATTCGAACAAGAAGAGAACAAGTCCAAAATTCTATATCAATATATAGAAGCAACAGATTTGCCTGAAATGTATAAAGAAATTGGTACAAACGAATCACTTGACAGATGGAATAACATTCAACAATTGATTTCTGACATAGGATCATTCTTCAAAGACAATGAAGAATCTACGCTTAGCGACTACTTACAACAAGTTGCTTTGATAACAGATTTGGATGAAAATGAAATTAGTGAAGAGCAAGTGACGCTTATGACACTGCATTCTGCCAAGGGTTTAGAGTTCCCAATTGTTTTCGTTGCTGGTATGGAAGAGGGGTTATTCCCACTTGAACGTACTGAAAGTATTCCTGAAGAAAAAGAAGAAGAAAGGCGATTATTCTATGTTGGAATAACTAGGGCTAAGGAAAAGTTATTTTTATCTTATGCGAAACGTAGAAATCGTTTTGGAGAAATTAAATATCAGAATCCATCACTTTTTCTACATGAAATTGACTCAAAATTAGTGGATTGGAAAGATAAGAAAAAGAAAACAAGAGAGAACACTTTTGATAATTTCGCAAAATCACAAAACAATTTTAAACAAAATCGAAGTAATGAATTTGACCAAACTATTGATTATAGCTATTCACAAGTAGAAGAAACTTTATCAGAGTTCAAAGTTGGTGACCCAGTATTCCATTCAAAATTTGGTAATGGTAAAGTAACTGGCTTAAAAGGTATAGCTGACAAACGACAAGCAGTTGTAAGGTTTGATAACTTTGGTAAAAAATCACTTATGCTGAAATATGCTAAACTTCAGAAGACTTAATTTATAATTGTGAATATTGTTTGAAAAATTCAGAAAAATAGATATATCTTGCTTTGTCATCTAAGCCAGCTACAATATTAAATGCTTTTACTTTAGCTTGATTCATTTCAATAGAATCAAAATCCTCCTTATCAAATTCTCCCAAAGTAGAAATATTCTCGAATGCTGTTCTAGTTGTTCTCAAGCTCCTAAGAGTTTGAATAGATTTCAACTGAGATTCATTGTTGTTTATAGAAATGTTTTGGACTGTGTTATAAGTATATAGATAATTACCTATCTTTTGCATTATTAAATCAGATTTCTCTTCGCCAGAATCTTCTATGTACTGAATTATTCTCTGCTCTAATATACTTTTTTCTTTATCTGTTAATAACGAAGTATAGTCGAATGGTTTTACCCAATCTTTAGAATATTTACTAACAGTGCTTTCGAACTGAAGAATAGAATATGGCCTTAGTTCTTCTATGGAATAGTAAGCAAGAATTAAATTATCTTTACCGTACACATCTTCTAAATTTGAAATTATTGTTTGTTTATCATCTTTAGTCATGCTTTTGTTGTGACTAGTACTTGGAATAATCACAAAACATAATAATAGAAATATAGCTGTTGTTTTCATTTACTTAATGCCTCAATATTAAAATTGTTTCAATAAGTAATATTCAAATTTTATGCCAACAATCTATTTCTTTACTAATCTACTTCTGGGTAGAGATTTAGAATGTCTTCTAAGGTCTCTCTTCTTCTGATTAATTTGTGTTTATTCCCATCTACTAATACTTCAGGGGGACGCATTCTATTATTATAATTAGAGGCCATAACATAGCCATAAGCACCAGCATCTAAGAATGAGACTATGTCACCCTCTACCATTTCCGGCATTTTTATGTTCTTGGCAAAAATATCTGAATTTTCACATATCTGACCACAAAGGTTTACATTCTCGGTATGGTCATCTTTACCATAGACTCTAACCCTGTGAAAAGCACCATAAAGAGCAGGCCTGATTAGAAAATTCATTCCTGCATCTAATCCTACAAATTTCTTATAACTTTCTTTAATTGCAGTTACTGAAGTAACAAGATAACCAGCATTCCCTGCCAAATACCTACCTGGTTCCAATATTAATTTCGGTCTTCCAAATCCGTATTTGTCACAGTTTTCTTTAAATACTTTGGCTACTTTTTCACCAGTTGCTTCAACATTCAGCTCCTCTTCCCCATCATAATATGGAATACCAAATCCACCACCTATGTCAACATACTCAGGAATTATATCCAAATCATTGAATATATCGCCAGCAATCATCATTAATTTATCAACTATTTCTGCGAAGAAATAAGGCTCTAAATTATTAGATCCAGTCATCATGTGAATACCAAACCTTTTCACTCCAGCATCTTTAGCTAACTTGTAAGCTTCGTAAGCTTTTTCATAAGGTACTCCAAATTTTGCCTCAGTCCCAGCTGTTGTAATTCCTTCGAAGCCACCACGGCCATAGCCTGGATTGATTCTAAATGATACAAGTTCTGGAGTATGTATTTTTTGTAGTCTTTTGAAAGAGGTAATATCATCAAGATTTAACATTAATTCTTCTTTTGCAACTCTGAATAAATCTGCTGGACTTTCATAATTGCCTGTGTACAAAATCTTATCATTAGTAAATCCAGCCCTTTTAGCATATTCAAATTCATAGGGTGAAGAACAGTCTGCCCCACAACCTAACTCTTTGAATATCTTTAGAATGTTAATATTACTATTTGCTTTTACAGAAAAATGAATATGAGTATTTTCATAATTCTTAGTAAAAGCTTCATTTAATCTTTTATAATTGTTTTCTAACTTTTCTTTGTCATAAACATAAAAAGGAGTTTCATATTCATTAACCAGATCTTTTATATCAACTTGATTTATTTTTTTCATAATTACTATATCTCTTCAAAAAACTCTTTATCGAGTTCATAATTAAAAAATTCTTCATGTAGTAAGTTCACAGCTTGTATCAAGTCAGTTTCCTTAACTACTATACTAAGATTTACTTCGGAAGCACCTACACTAACCATATTTATATTAATGCCTTTCAGTGCTCCAAACAAACGACTAGCGATGCCTGCAGTTTGTTTTATACCTTCGCCAATAGCTGCAATTATTGCATTTTCATCGGTTACCACAACTTCTCCCAACAAAGACAACCTATCTTTTAAATTAGTGTCATATTCAGATTTGTTTACAGTAACTGAAATACTCACCTCAGAGGTTGTTACAATATCAACAGGAATTTGTAATTCCTCAAATACTTGAAATACTTTACTCATAAAACCAACAGCACCAAGCATTCTATTAGATGATATTGTCACTGTTACAACATCTTTTCTGAAAGCAATTGCCTTTATCATTTCAATATTACTTTTCTCAGAAATGACAACAGTACCTTCATCTTTGGGATTAAAAGTGTTTTTCACTCTAACAGGAATTCCATTCTTAACTGCTGGATGTATAGTACTAGGATGCAATACCTTAGCACCAAAGAAAGACATTTCAGAAGCTTCTGAATAAGATAGTTTTCTGACTTTTTTTGCATTCTTTACAACTCTCGGATCAGAAGTAAGTATTCCACTTACATCTGTCCAAATCTGTAATTCATCCGCCTCTAAAATCGAAGCAACTATTGCGGCAGTATAATCAGAGCCACCTCTACCTAGAGTAGTTGGTCTGTCTTGAGTATCCGAAGAGATGAACCCACCCATTATAACAATTTGATTAGTCTCTAATTGAGTAGCCAACTTTTCTTGTACTGCAATATTAGTAGCTTCTAAATCAATATTAGCGTTGTTAAAGTTTGAATCAGTTTTTATTACTTTTCTTGAATCAATAAAACTGATTGAACTTCCAGTTTTCAAAAAATAATGATAAATGATTGTTGATGACAACAACTCTCCTTTTGTCATTATAACATCTTTTAGTTGAGGAGAAAGCGGCAAATATCTTGTTAGAATCCTAATCTCTTCTACTTCGTTATGTATTAAACTGCTAACTTCTTCAATTACATCTAATTTAGTTGCTATTTCTCTGTGAATATTAGAAAATTGTTCCGTAAGCTCTTGAATCTGTTCTCTTTGTCCCGAGCAAATGTCCACTAATAAGTTAGTTATTCCAGCATGTGCAGAAACAACAACAACTTGTTTCAGTTCAGATTCAGAAACAATATCAACAACTTGTTTAATTGAAATGGCATCTTTGACAGAAGTACCACCAAATTTTAATACTTTTAGATTCATCAAACCCATTGATTTATTTAATGCCTAATCGGTTAAATATAAAGTCAACTGACTCAAACACCTTGTCATAAGAGAATAAATTTTCTAACTCTCCTTCTTCGAAATGTTCCATTAGCTCATCATCAGCTTTAAGAGAGTCCAACAATGGTATTTTCTCATCCCATGTTTTCATAGAATTTCTCTGAACCATAACATAAGCATCTTGTCGCTTAAGTCCTTTTTTTGCTAAAGCTAGAAGAACTTTCTGAGAATGGATTAGACCAAAAGTCATATTCAAGTTCTCTTCCATTTTATCAGGATAAACTACCAAGCCATCAATCAACTTAATAGTTCTGTTCAAAATGTAATCTAATGAAATTGTACTATCAGGCATAATCACCCTCTCTACTGACGAGTGTGATATATCTCTTTCATGCCATAAAGCATTATTCTCGGTAGCAGCGTGAGCATTTCCACGGAGTAATCTCGCTTGACCACTAATGTTCTCTGAAGCAATTGGATTTCTCTTGTGTGGCATTGCTGAACTACCTTTCTGACCTTTTGAGAAAAACTCCTCGGCTTCTCTTACTTCAGTTCTTTGTAAGTGTCTTATTTCAATACCAATTTTTTCTACTAAGGTAGAAATAATAGCTATAGTAGATAAATACTCAGCGTGTATATCTCTTTGAATAACTTGTGTACTAATATTTACTGGTTTCAAACCTAAATTGTCACATACGTGTTTTTCAATCATAGGTGATAAATGCTCATAAGTTCCAACTGCACCAGAAATCATACCTACAGATGAAGTCTCTATTGCTCTTTCTAATCTAACTATATTTCTCTGACATTCATCATACCAAAGGGCTAATTTAAGACCAAAAGTTGTAGTTTCAGCATGGATACCATGTGATCTACCAACACATACAGTTTTTTTGAACTCTACGGCTCTTCGTTTTAGAACTTCTGCTAACTTGTTCAAATCATCTAATAATATCTCACCAGCTTGTTTCATTTGTACTGCAAGACAAGTATCTAGCACGTCGGAAGAAGTCATACCTAAGTGAATAAACCTTGAATCTGCACCAACATATTCCTCTACATTCGTAAGGAAAGCAATAACATCATGCTTTGTAACTTTCTCTATTTCATTTATCTTATCCACATCACATTTGGCAGTCTCTCTAATGTGTTTAGCTGCTGCTTCAGGTACTTGACCCAATTTTGCCATAGCTTCTACAGCTAATACTTCAATTTCTAACCAAATATTATATTTATTTTCTTCTGTCCATATTTTGCCCATCTCGGGTCTAGTATATCTTTCTATCATTTATTTACTCTTCTTTTGAGTTGGTTTAAATTCTTGATAATAACGAGGAGAAAACTCCTCTGATTTTACGAATCTGTTATTTACAAATTCATTTTGTGCAAATTTAAGTATATTTTTTGGAGTAAGTGTATTGAGTCCTAAAAGTTGATTAAATGTTGAGTCAAAATCATCAGCACCTGGTCCACATAATAGTAGTTCATCACTTAATAATCCTTCTATTTTATCCTTACTCATTAATTCTGGTTCACTAGTTGGTTTAGCAATATTATCAAATAACTGCACAAAGTAATTTTCTCTATTTGAAGGAATTAATGCAATTATATTTTCTTTTCCAGTGACCTCCAAGAAATCTTTAGCATTATTAGCTAACGACGTTAAGGTAGGAACTGCTATTAACTTAGGACTATCATCAAAAGTTAACCCTTTTGCAATTGCGCTACCAACTCTTAAACCGGTAAATGAACCTGGACCAGATGAGATAGCTACAGCATCAATATCGCCTATAGTTAAATCAAGAAAACTAAGTGATTGCTTTATCATCACTGCTAATTTCTTATCATGCGAATGTTTTACATTTAGTGACATATCAAAATAGATATTTTCTGTGTCTCCAATTGCAACGCCACAATTATTTCCAGAGCTTTCTATTGCTAATATTAAACTATCTTTCATCATAATTCTATAAATTCCATTGATCTTTTGAGTTTCCAAAGCAATTCAGATGCTTCACTCCTATCTGTTATTGGTATCTCACAAGTTAGTTTTAGCTTACCTTGTTTTAGCTGTGTTCCTTCTATTGTTTGTAAGTAATCTAATATTATTGGGAATGCTTCCTTGTAATACTGCTCATTACTTTCATCAGGAAACACTAAAACAATCTTATTAGGTTTTATAACTATTTTATCAAGCCCCGTAGAGACTGCAGCCGACCTTAACTTAACTGCATACATCAGGTTATCCACTTCTGATGGAATTCTACCGTATTTATCTTCAAATTCTTGTTTTAGCTCCATTAACTCCGAATTCTTCTCGACGCTATATAGTTTCTTATAATATCTGAATCTGTCAGTCTCAGAAGAAATATAATCTTCAGGAATAAATGCGTCTTTATCTAACTCTATTGATATTTCATCATTAGCAAATAAATCAGATATATCCATATCATTTGGATCAAATATATCTTGAAATTCTTCTAACTTCAATTCTTTAACGGCTTCTTCTAATATTTTTTGATATAATTCAAAACCAATGTCATATATTGCACCACTCTGCTCAGCACCCAGTAAATTACCCGCTCCACGTATTTCCATATCTCTCAAGGACAAATTGAAACCACTACCTAATTCAGTAAATTCCTCAATTGCTTTCAATCTTTTTAATGCAACTTCATTAAGCTTTTTAGTTAATGGAACAATAAGATGACAATAGGCTTGAACGTTACCTCTACCAACTCTTCCTCTTAACTGATAAAGTTCTGCTAAGCCAAAGTTCTGTGCATTATTAATAATCATAGTATTAGCATTAGGTATATCCAAACCTGATTCTACTATTTTGGTAGTCAATAAAACATCAGATTTACCAGAAATGAAATCTTGCATTATTTTTTCTAACTGAGTAGTTTTCATTTGCCCATGAGCAATTGAAAATTTAACTGACGGAAGTAACATTTTTAACTTAGCTTGTATGTTTTCCAAATCTTTCACCGTGTCATTAACAATGAAAACTTGACCATCTCTTTTAATTTCATTGTCAATCAAATCTGTGATTTCATCAGCATTCCATTCTAAAATCTGAGTTTGAATAGGTAATCTATTTCGAGGAGGTGTTTCTATAATACTTAAGTCTCTTGCACCCATAAGCGAGAAATTTAATGTTCTAGGAATAGGTGTAGCTGTAAGAGTTAGTGTGTCTAATGTTTCTCTTGCCTTTCTTAATTTTTCCTTTGCTGTCACTCCAAATCTTTGCTCTTCGTCAACAACTAAAAGCCCTAAATTTTTAAATTCAATGTCTTTACTAAGTATCCTATGAGTACCGATGAGTATATCAATTTTACCTTCTCCCAACCGCTCTAAAATCTTAGTCTGTTCTTTCTTCGTCCTGAATCTAGAAATAACATCTACATTGATGGGGTAATTATTCATCCTATCAACAAATGACATATAGTGTTGTTGGGCCAACACAGTAGTCGGTACTAATATAGCAACTTGCTTTCCTGATTGCACAGCTTTGAAAGCTGCCCGAATAGCAACCTCAGTTTTTCCAAAGCCAACATCACCACACACCAATCTGTCCATTGGATTTTCAGACTCCATATCTTCTTTTATATCATTCGTTGCGGTCACCTGATCTGGTGTGTCTTCATAGATAAATGATGCTTCAAATTCTTTTTGCCAAACATTATCTGAATCAAATATAAAACCTTTTTGCAATTTCCTTTTAGCGTAAAGTTTTATCAATCCACGAGAAATATCTTTTATTTTCTTTTTTATTCTCGCTTTCTTTCTTGTCCACTCAGTACTACCTAACTTACTTAACTTTGGTAACTCACCTTCAGTGGCAGAATACTTCTGAATTTTACTGATATAATTAAGATTAACAAACAACTTATCTCCCCCTTGGAAAGCAAGTTGAATACAATCTTGTTTGTTCCCCCCAATCTCTACAGTTTTGAACCCTTCAAAACGACCAACACCTTTGTCATCATGGACAACCAAATCACCAATGTTTAATTCCTTGATTTCTTTGAGTGAAAACCGAGTAAATTCATCTGTTTTTGAAGTAACGTTTCTATGTCTGTTAAACAGTTGGTGTTCTGTATATACGCTTATATTTTCATCAGTTAGTGTAAACCCTTCAGATATAGTTTGATCTAACCAAACTATATTCTCTATAGTTTGTGTAGGACTTGCAATATTAGACTCATCATCTAATACTAAAGAGTTTTCAATCAATTCTTTGATTCTTGATAAGTGAATCTTACCATCTGCACAGATGACTATCTGTTGAGTCTTTATTGTTGCTTCTTGAAGGTGTTTAGCGAACAGTTTAACTGAAGAGTTGAAGCTTATTTGTTCTTTGGTGTTAACCTCTAATGAATCGCTACCAACTAAATTCAAATTAACTTGAGAGTACTTTTCTGGGATTAAAACATCATCATCATTTGTCATAATTCCTATTTTTAATACTAATGTATCATCTGGTATATAACTAAATACATCACTTTCATTATTGGTATTTTCTTCGTGGTAAACCTTTGAAATAAATTCTATTTCATCGTGTTCTTTTATACTTCTCTGGTTGTGATGATCAAACACCCTAATTGATTCTAATTCATTGCCCCAAAACTCTAACCTGATAGGGTTATCATAAGACAAAGGAAATATATCTAATATTCCGCCTCTTACCGCAAATTGACCTTGCTTTGCTACATAATTTTCTCTATCAAAACCATTGTAAGCTAAGTCATTTTTTAATTTTTCAAATTCAATAATCTCACCTTTTTTTAAGGTGATTGTGCTTTCAGTAAGAGTTGATTTTTTGGGAACACTTTCTTTCAGAGATTCAATATCTGATAAAGCAATAAAGTTTTTTCTATCTAATTTTACTAACGCATCAATTACTTTACCGTAATGAGAATTGTTCCCCACAGATTGCTTTGTATTACTCTTAGTCAAAACAGCTATTTCTTCATTATCGAAAAAGTTCTCAAAATCGAATCTTATATCTTTAAGTTGATTTGAGTTGTCTGACACAACCAACAATGGTCTATTTAACTCATTGGACAACTTATTAATTAGAAATGATATTGAAGAACCATTCAAATACTTAACTGAAGAGTTATGATTATTTTGAATTTCACTCTTGATATTTTCAAAAGTGACTGAACAATTAATAAATTCAACTATCTGTTTTTTATTCATTTTCATTAACTAAATATTCTTCGAATTTGTTTTGAAAATGAAACAGATTTTCATCCTGAACTTTTATATTATAAAATGAACCAGTGTCTTCATCAGTTTGGTTTTCTATCTCTGTTAGGGCAAATAAATCTTGAAGCAAGTTAGCTTTGTCATAAGGTAAAAATATTGTGAACTCATTACTTGTTCTGTCATACATCTCTTGAAACTTATCAAGCAATCGCTCTATATTCATATTCTTATATGCACTTACAAATATGCTATCAGGATACTTATCTCTGTAAACATTAACCATTTCTATTTCATCTAATAAATCTATTTTATTAAACACCTTTAAAACTGGTTTATCAGTAATCCCTAATTGCTCCAAAGTTTGTTCAACAGTATTCATGTGTTCTTCAAAATACTTATGTGACACATCAATCACGTGAAGAATAAAGTCAGATTCTTTTGCTTCTGCTAAAGTACTTCGGAATGAAGCTACTAAATGGCTGGGAAGTTTACGGATAAATCCAACAGTATCGCTTAACAATGCTCCTTGCCCTCCAGGCAAATCAAATCTACGAGTTGTTGTATCCAAAGTAGCAAATAGCTTATTCTCAACATATACATCAGAATCTGTAATAGCTTTCATTAAAGTAGATTTACCAGCATTTGTGTATCCTACTAAAGCGTAAGTAGCAATTTTTGTTCTCGACTTTCTTTGCTGGTCTGATTGAGATTCAATAACATCTAATTTGCTCTTGAGCTTATCAATCCTCGTTCTAATTAATCGTCTATCAACTTCAATTTGAGTTTCTCCTGGCCCCCTTGTCCCTATTCCACCGTGTTGCTTAGAAAGGTGAGTCCACATTCTAGTTAATCTCGGCATCAAATATTGCATCTGAGCCAATTCTACTTGAGTTTTCGCTTCCCTTGTTTGTGCTCTTTGAGCAAATATATCAAGAATTAGTCCACTCCTGTCTAAAACTTTAATCTCAAGTTTTTTCTCTATGTTTCTTATCTGGACAGGGCTTAACTCATCATCAAAAAGTGCAATTTTAATATCGTTTTCAATTACATAATCGTGAATTTCTTGAAGCTTTCCTTTACCAACATAAGTAGCTACAACGGGTTTCCTCAATTCTTGATGAAATTTATCGACTACATTTGCACCAGCTGTTTCAGCTAACAACACTAATTCTTCAAAAAGTTCAAAAGCCATCTCTCGATCGCCACCTTTTTCAAATACTGCAACCGCAATTGCTTTCTCGGGTGCTTTTTGAACATCTATATACTTATCTTCTAATGGCATATTAATTTTATTTTTCTTAGTTTAATTATTACAAAAATAATAAATCTATTTAACAATGTTTTCAATTTCAAAGATTATACTATTTATTAGCTTTATAGTAGTATTACCGCAAAATTTATTATCTGAGGAATCAGGTTCTCGTGTAGAGGTTTATACTAAATCAGGCAACAAAATTAAAGGTGAGCTGGTTTTGGTTGATTCAACAAAATTACAATTAGAAATACGTTTACCTAAAACATCTAGTAGCTCAAAGGAGTATAAATTAGTCAATTTTCATATCACCGATATCGACAGCGTAATTATCGCTGGCTCATTTGAGGGTGCAGCACCTATTATATTAAGCACTCTGTTAGGTGGAGCAGCAGCAGCAGTTTCTATTTCAAGTTCTGAGTCAAGCAACTTCTATGTCGGAAGTGCATTGGGTCTATTAATAGGTGGATTCACTTACCTGTTTATAGATAATACATTAACAACAGAGTCAATTGTATTTACTGAAATAGATAAATACCCTTGGAAGTTAAAGCCATTTAGTAGAAACTACAGGTCTGATTAATCCTTCGTATCGCCGTATTTTTCTGGATATGGTGGCAAAGGTAATGTTCCTGGAATTCCCATCAAAGGAAAATCTTTTCTAAGAGGGTGAATTGACTCACCAGTTTCAGGGTCATTATAATCTTCTGGCATATAGAATCTTCTTAAACCAGGGTGGCCTTCAAATTTAATACCATACATATCAAAAGTTTCTCTTTCATACCAGTTAGCAGATGGCCATACGTCAGTTAGTGTTGGACAAGTAATATCTGACTCATCAACTTTCACTTTCAATCTAAGTTTAAAGTTATAATCAAGAGAGTTAACAAAATAAACTACATCAAATCTATTTTCTGGTTTTAACCAGTCAATAGCAGTTATGTCCACAAGATGATTAAACTTTGTAGATTCATCTTCTTTCAATGCTTTTGCTACTTCAACAATTTTAGATTTGGGCACTGTCAACGATAGTTGGTTTCTGTGCTCATAAATTTCAATGTCTTCTGTTACTTTACTTATTACGTTTAATATTGTTTCTTTTGATAATGCCATTTTGTATCTTTAGATTTATTTATATGCAAAAATAAGAAATTTTAACATATTATTTCAATGAAAGAGTAAAATTTAAAAAGTATATGAAAAAATTTATATTAATAGTATTATTAACTGTAATGATTTTAAGTGTATCAGTAGCTCAAAACGAACTAACAAACACACCGAGAAAAACAGTTGAAACACATTTGAAGTATTTACAACCTGATAATTATAGTCCCGAAATTGCAGCAAGTACACTTAATACAAATAGTGATTTAGCTACGAGAAAGGATTTAGCAATAAAACTCAAAAAAATATATGATATCAATGGTTATTATATTCGAATAGATGATATACCAAATAGTCATGACTTTAAAGATTCCATAACTGGTAAAAGTAAATATATACCCGTTGATGAGTTACCAGAGATTTACCTTACTAAAGTCGGTAATCAATGGCTCTACTCTAAAGAAACTGTTGAAAATATATCTGCTATTTACAATGAAACATTTACTTTCTCATTATCTACTTACAAAGAGTATATACCTGATTCGCTTAAGCAAAGATTTCTTACAGTTCAAATTTGGAAGTATATAGGCCTTTTTGTTTTGCTAATTGTTTCTCTAATACTGTATAGAATAGCGGCTTGGATTATTGGTTTCTTCTTAATCAGAGTGCTTAAGAAGATATTGAAGAATTCTACAATAATAGATAAATACATTGATCCAATTTCAAACCAGATAAGTGTGCTAATTGTTTTATTTTTTGTTTCTATACTATTACCAGTGTTAGAACTACCAATACAATTGAGTCGTTGGGTGTCTTTATTGCTTTCGGCCGCTGTGCCTATTACACTTACAATTATTGCATATAGAACATCAGATTTATTAGCAGATTTTTATGGTGCAATAGCAACTAAAACTCAAAATGAAGTTGATGATCAATTATTGCCTTTGGTTAAGAAAGTACTAAAATTAGTAATAATTATTCTTGGTTTACTGTATTTACTTTCAGTTTTAGGTATTGAGATTACTCCAATTTTAGCAGGTGCTTCAATAGGTGGTTTGGCTGTTGCATTAGCAGCACAAGACACACTAAAAAACTTCTTCGGTTCAATTACTATCTACACAGACTCCCCTTTCGAGGTTGGTGATTGGATTGCTTTTGATGACGGCGAGGGTGTAGTTGAGGAAATTAGATTACGCTCGACAAGAATTAGAACGTTCCACAATTCCGTAATATCGATCCCAAATGGTTCGTTGGCCGATAAGAAAATTGATAATATGGGAAGAAGAAGATTCCGTAGATTCAGAACGACAATTGGGGTTACTTACGATACTCCAGCTGAACTATTAGAAGCTTATGTTGAGGGCTTGAGGAAAATAGTTGAAGCACACCCGAGGACAATTAGTAGCCCAAATGAGATTCACGTTAATGAGTTAGGGAGTAGCTCTATAAATATATTGGTTTATGTTTTCTTTGAAGTAAAAGATTGGTCTGAGGAATTGAAAGCAAGACAGAATTTTATATTAGAATCAATTAGGTTAGCAAAGGAATTGAATGTAAGATTTGCATTCCCTACTACAACTGTACATTTGGAAGAAATGCCAGGTCAAGAACCGTTGACACCTAATTACAATGAAGAAAGTCAAGAGTTCTTTAATAAAGCTGATAAGTTTGTTTCTAAAAGAAGAGATAAATACAAAAGGGACTTTTAGATGAAAATAATAGTCCAAAAAGTTTTAAAAGCATCTGTTACAATTGATAACAAAGTACATTCTTCTATTGGAAATGGAATACTTGCTTTAGTCGGTATTTCAGATCAAGAGAATGAAGATACTATAGAATGGGTAGCCAATAAGTTGGTGAATCTAAGAATTTTCAATGATGAGAATAGTAAAATGAACCTTTCACTTAAAGATGTCGATGGTGAGTTGCTTTTAATACCGAACTTCACACTATATGGAGAACTGAAAAAAGGCTTCAGACCCAACTTTATGGCTTCGGCAAAACCAGATATCTCTGAGCCAATATTTAATAAGACAGTTGAAAATCTTAAAAACAAACTACCTGATAACGTAAAAACTGGTATATTTGGAGCTGATATGAAAGTAGAATTAATAAACGATGGACCAGTAACGGTAATAATAGAAAAATGAATAAAGAATATATTTTAGCAGGCGTAATTTCAAAAACCAAGGGGTATAAAGGTGAGCTTTATATGCTAAATGTACCAACAGCAATTGAAAATTTGAAAGAAAATGTAGTCGTCAAAGTAGGTTACTCAATTAACTTTTCAAAAGATTATTCTTTGACTAGTTTCAAGAGATACCAGAAAGGAGCTACTGTAAAATTAAAAGAAATTACTTCTGATGACGAAGGAAAAAAGCTAAAAGAAAAAGGAATATTTGTATCGGCTGATGATATAAACAAGCGAGAAAACAAATACATTGATCATGAGTTGATTGAATGTAATGTAATAGATAATATAACAAAAGAAAAATATGGTATCATAATCGATGTGATGGAATTGCCGGCTAATGACGTTTGGTTGATGGAATATAATGGCAAAGAAATTCCTATTCCTGTTATAGACGATGTTATTAAAAAAGTAGATATAAAAAACAAAGAAATATATGTCGAGTTAATCGACGGCTTGTTAGATTTGGGTGACAACAAATGAATAAGCTTAGAATAGATTTTATCTCGGCTTTACCAGACTCTTTTGATAGTATTCTTAAGACTGGAATACTAAGGATAGCTGCTGAGAAAGGTTTAGCTGAATACCATATTCACAACTTACATGACTATTCTGACAACAAGTTTGGACACATAGATGATACTCCCTACGGTGGTGGTGCAGGTATGCTAATAAAATGCCAACCGGTATTCGACTGCATTAATGAATTAAAAAAACAAAGAGAATATGATGAAATTATATTCCTTACTCCTGAAGGAGGAGAGTATAATCAAACTGTTGCAAACGAGTTATCACTCAATAAAAATATAATCCTTCTTTCTGGTAGATATAAAGGAATAGACCAAAGGATTAGAGATGAATTAATTACTCGTGAAATATCTGTAGGTGATTTTGTGTTATCTGGTGGTGAATTGGCTTCATTAATTATAGCTGATTCAGTTATACGTCTTTTGCCAGGTGCTTTAGGAGATTCAGAAAGTGCTTTGTCAGATTCTTTTATGGATGGATTGTTAGAGCCACCACAATACACTAGACCTCAAGATTACAAAGGGCTACTAGTGCCAAGTGTGCTTACTAGTGGTAACCACAAAGAGATTGACAAATGGCAGCAAGAGCAGTCAGAAAGAAAAACAAAAGAGCTTAGACCTGACTTATTATAATTTATTTTATAACATATTTTGTTTTTTTGGTATAATACCTTTAATTTTGTAGTCTTATTGAAAGTAAATGGTGCCGTGGCCGAGTGGTTAGGCAGAGGTCTGCAAAACCTTGTACGGCGGTTCGAATCCGTTCGGCACCTCAAATTAAAACTAATTAGGATAAGATATGGCTGATACTACAGACTTATACAAAGGCGGATATATGCGTTACGACGGTAACATCTGCCAAATTACTGATTTAGAATTCAGAAAGCCAGGAAAAGGTGGTGCATTCTATAAGGTAAAGCTAAGAGATATAGATTCTGGGAAACAAAAAGAACACACTTATAACTCAGGTGCAAGTGTTGAAATGGTTAGAATCGAAAGAAGACCTTACCAATTCCTCTTTATAGAAGGTGATAACTATGTGTTCATGAATAATGAAACTTACGAACAAATCCCAATACACAAAGACATGCTTGCTGATCAAGTTAAGTATATGAGTGAAAATGAGATTTGTCAGTTAGCTTTTGATGGTGATACTGTACTTTCAGTAGAAATCCCTCAACACGTTAATTTAGAAGTAACTCAAACTGAACCAGGGTTCAAAGGTGATACTGCAAGTAACACAACAAAACCAGCAACTGTAGCTACTGGTGCAGAAATTCAAGTACCTTTATTTGTAAATGAAGGTGATGTAATAAGAATTGATACTACAACTGACTCATATATTGAAAGAGTTAACAAGTAATAAACATTTTACTTTTTTTATTGGCGTGTTTTTCGTAAAATGCAAAAACACGCTTTTTTTTCGCATATTATAAACTTATTCACAGGAATAACATGGATTTGCAATACTTAAAGAAATTACTTAAAATCTTTGATGACAGTAGTGCAGAAGATTTGGAAATAGAAGAAGAAGGGATAAAATTAAAAATCTCTAAAAATCAATCAAACGATAATGCAAGCAGTAATGCTCCAATTTTTAACCTATCTGGGACAATGCCAACTGCAAACCAACCCCAAGCAGTAGCTCAACCAATCCCAAATGCTCCTGCTGCGACTCAAACTGAAACACAAGAAACAAAAACAAATTCTAATTTGCACGAAATTAAGGCACCAATGGTAGGAACATACTATGCTGCTCCTTCTCCAGATTCAGATGATTTTGTTACGGTAGGTCAAAAAGTAAAGAAAGGCCAAACACTATGTATAGTTGAAGCAATGAAATTAATGAATGATATAGAATCAGATATTGATGGAACTGTAGAGGAAATACTGTTGAGCAATTCGGAAGCAGTAGAATACAATCAAGTTTTATTTCACATAAAGCCAAGTTAGACCATGATTAAAAAATTGTTGATTGCGAATAGAGGTGAAATTGCTCTTAGAATAATAAGAGCATGCAAAGAACTTGGTATAGAAACAGTCGCTGTATTTTCGGAAGCTGACAAATATTCTTTGCATACAAAGTTTGCTGATGAAGCAGTTTGTATAGGTCCTGCAAGCAGTAAAGACAGCTATTTGCATATACCATCTATAATTGCTGCGGCTGAAGTCACTAATGCTGACGCTATTCACCCTGGTTATGGCTTCCTTTCAGAAAATGCAAATTTCGTTAACATTTGTGATGAACACAATATAACATTTGTTGGCCCAAGTGCAGAAGCTATATCTAAAATGGGTAATAAGTCTGTAGCCAAAGATACTATGAAAGCAGCTGGAGTCCCAGTTGTGCCTGGAAGTGATGGTATATTAAAAAGTATAGAACACGGAAAAGAAGTAGCCACGGAAACTGGATACCCCGTACTTCTCAAGGCAGTATCAGGTGGTGGTGGTAAAGGTATGCGTATAGTAGAAAATGAAGATGAATTTGAAAACGCATACAAAACTGCTTCAAACGAGGCTGCTGTATCATTCAATGACCCAGATTTATATTTAGAAAAATTAGTGATAGGCTCTCGACACATAGAAATTCAAATTATGGGTGACAAACATGGTAATGTTATTCATTTGAACGAAAGAGAATGCTCGATACAAAGACGGCACCAAAAGTTAATCGAAGAAGCCCCCTCCCCTGTTCTTTCACAGAAATTAAGGGATGAGATGGGCAAAGTGTCAGTAGAAGGTGCGAAAGCAGTAAATTATGTAGGTCCTGGTACAATAGAGTATCTTGTTGATAAAGATATGAATTTCTTCTTTATGGAAATGAATACAAGAATACAAGTTGAACACCCTGTTACAGAAGAATCACTTGCTATTGATTTAATTAAAGAACAAATCAGAGTTGCTGGTGGTGCCAAATTAGAGTTGAAAGAAGCAAAGCCAATCTATCATAGTATAGAATGTAGAATTAATGCTGAAGATCCAGAACATGGATTTAGACCAACTCCTGGTGAAATAACTAGTCTTCATTTTCCTGGAGGAAGAGGAATAAGAGTAGATTCACATGTATATCAAGGTTACAGTGTTCCTCCGTATTATGATTCAATGATAGCCAAATTGATTACTTTTGCCCCAACAAGAGAAGAAGCAATTAATAAAATGAAGCGTGCCTTAGATGAGATGGTTATTGAAGGAATAAAAACCACAATTCCATTCCACAGATGGATGATGGACAACGAAGATTTTATCAGTGGGAATATTGATACCAAGTATTTAGAAAGAAATAATTGGATGGAATTGAGAAAGTGATTATTTCACTTAATATAGTTAGAACGATTTTGATATCGTTTATATTTTTACTGGCATCTACTAATCTAATGTCTAAAGATATTATTATATTAAAAAATGGTTCTGAAATAGAAGGAACAATTACGTCTATGTCATCTAAGAATGTACTAATAGACCGCGATGGAGTACTGTTAGACATAGCTGCAGAAAATATTAAGGAGGTTGTTTTTGACAATACTGATGATACAAAAGATACTCCATCTTTTGGTATTACTTTAGGTTTCCCAAATGTAATAAACCTCACAGCTGCTTATAGTTCTAATTACTTTCACACAAGAATTACAGGAGGAATTATTCCAACTGCAAATGCAGGAATACAAGGTTTAGTAGGTTTCCCCATTTATGGTTCCAAGAAAGCATTAATCGCTCCCTCATTTTTTATTGGCGCTACAGAAGGAATAAGTAATGCAACTATATTAACTTATTATCCTAATTTAAATAGTTATTATGAATCAACTGATGACACATACTCTTATTATGGGTTTGGAGTTGACTTGCACTTCTATGGAGTTACTGCTTTCTTAGGTTATGGTTTTGAATTGATGGAAGATATTCACGGAAATAACTTTATCTTTGATATAGGATACAAATATTCTTGGTATTAACTATCACTATTAACTAGATCTTGTCTCTCCTCCATACAATCAGCCATATCTATAATATCATCAGATGCTTTGTGTTCAAAAGTCCAAGGAAACAAAGCGTGAGAAAAACACACGAAAGCCAACTTCAACATTTTAATCCCAAAACCACTTACAACTTTAAAATGTTCAAAATAAGTTTCATCTACGTCTTTTGGATGTTCTAAGAATTTTGATAACATATTTCATTTTGAGTAATTATTAATACTTTAATATAAGAAATTTTGACTAATTTATTATATTTGTAAATACATTTATAAAACTTAGGAGAAAATATGAACTTCCCAGAAGGATTAAAATATACTGACGATCACGAGTGGATAAAAGTAGAGGGCAATACTGCCACTATAGGTATTACAGAACACGCAGCTAGTGAACTCGGTGATGTGGTTTATTTAGACATAGAAGCAGACGGAGACGTAAGCAAAGGTGATACATTAGGAACAATAGAAGCAGTTAAGACAGTTGCTGATCTTTTCTCTCCTGTTTCTGGTAAAGTTATTGAAATAAATGAATCAATCAACGACAACCCAGAAGTTGTTAACGATTCACCTTATGATGATGGATGGATGTTGAAAATTGAATTATCGGATAGTTCAGAGATTAATGACTTGCTTGACGTAGATAAATACAAAGATATTATTGGTCAGTAATTAATTAGGGGTACAAACTATGAGCATTATGACAGAAATAAATAAAAAAATAGAAGAAATTAGAAAAAACATTGCTGGTCTAAACAAGAAAGTACGACTTTTGGACGGCACTAAAAGAGAATATGTTTTTTTAGATAATGCTGCCAGTACCCCATCTTTTTTATCAGTTAAGAATAAAGTAAACGAAGCAATTGATAACTATTCTGCTATCCATCGTGGACAAGGAATAAAATCTTTCATTTCAACAGATGCTTATGACAAAGCTCACGAAATAGTAGCAAAATTTGTTAATGCTGACCCTGACGAGTACGTTACAATATTTGTTAAAAACACTACAGAGGCCATTAACAAATTAAGCTATAGAATTTGCCTAAAGCCAGGTGATGTAATATTATCATCTTGTATGGAGCATCATTCTAATGATCTACCTTGGAGGAGGAAAAATTTTGTTGATTATATCAAAGTTGATTCAGAAGGCTATTTAGATTTAGATGATCTTCAGAAAAAAATTGATTATTATGGCAAAAGAATCAAATTGATAACATTAACAGGTGCTTCAAATGTATCTGGCTTTGTTAATCCTTACCATAAAGTTGCCGAAATGGCACACTCTATAGGTGCTAAATTCTGCTTAGATGCTGCACAGTTAGCTCCACATCGCAAAATCGATATGAAACCTATGGATGACCCTCAGCATATTGATTACTTAGTTATGTCTGCTCATAAAATGTATGCCCCTTATGGCTCAGGGGTTTTATTATGCCCAAAAGACTTTTGTGAAATAGGTGACCCAGAATTTGTTGGTGGTGGAATGGCTGCTTATGTTACTCACCACGAAACCGTTTGGTCTGGTTTACCTCACAAAGAAGAAGCTGGTTCGCCTAATACAATTGGTGGAATAGCTATGGCAATGGCGTGTAAACAATTGAATGAATATGGTATGGACTATGCTGCGGAACATGAACTTCAACTTACAAAGTATTTATTAGAAAAAATAGACCAAATGCCTGAAATAAAGACATTGGTAAAGACAGATTATGACAAACTTGAAGATAAACTAGGTGTAGTTACGTTTAATATTGAGGGATTGCATTATAATTATGTTGGTTCTATATTAGCCCATGAATACGGTATTGGTGTAAGAACTGGTTGTTTTTGTACCCATCCTTATATTGCTATCTTGATGGATATTGATGAAGAGGTTTCAGAAAAATTGAAACATGACATAATATGCAAAAGAAAAATTGATTTACCTGGAGCTATTAGAGTAAGCTTTGGTATATATAATAATTTTGAAGAAGTTGACTATTTGGTGGAAGCTATAAAAAATATAATTGATGGCAAAGTGCAAGGTGATTATGAAATAGACGAGGAATCAGGGTTATTTACACCAAAGGGTTATGAGTTTGAGTTGTCGGAGTATTTTAACTATGAATAATATTTCAGGAATAAGACAAGAATATAATAAAAGTAGTATTGATATAAATGAGGTATCAGAAAACCCATTTGAACAGTTCAAAAATTGGTTTAATACTGCACTAAAAACCAAGCAATTCTATGATCCAACTGCCTTTGCACTATCTACTTGCGGAAATGATAAGATTCCCCATTCAAGAATAGTTCTATTAAAAGACTATAACGATAAAGGCTTTACTTTCTTCACAAATTATAATAGCGAGAAAGGTAGAAATATTTCGGAAAATAATAATGTTTCTATGCTTTTCTTTTGGGATAGATTAGAGCGGCAAATTAGAATTAATGGTAAAGCTAAAAAAATAAGTGCTGAAGTATCTGATGATTATTTCAACTCTCGTCCCTATGAAAGTCAAATTGGTGCAATTGCATCAAATCAAAGCAGTAAGCTCATATCTAAATCTGAATTAGAACAAAAAATCATAGATTTAAAAAAAGAATTTCCAAAACAACCCAAAAGACCTATTAATTGGGGCGGTTACCAAATTGAACCATTCTATTTTGAATTCTGGCAAGGAAGAAAAAGTCGATTACACGATAGAGTTATTTTTGAACATGAAAACAATATTTGGACTAAACATTTGCTTAACCCTTAGTCTATTATAAGTTTTTTCTTATTTTCAAGTATTTGGTTGTTTGATCTCTCAATATGCAGTTTCAAATCTTCAATTTTTGCACTTTTAGCTCTAATATCTGCTGTTAATATATCTATCTTTTCACTGAATTTATTCTTATCTTCATTATTTTTCTTCAATTCCTGTTTTAATAAGTGTAACTCCTCAGATTGCAACTTTGTCCGGAAGTACCTAATTAAGCCATTTCCGTACAATATAAGTAATAATACTAGAACAGAAATAATTACAAAATCAAAATTATCTTTAGTATCAAATATAAATTCTGATATTCTATCCGAATTAAATATGATAGCTACAGAAGTTACTAAAGCAGCTAAATTTATTGTTTTTTTGCGGTTAGTATTAGTTTTTATAAAAGGTTTTAATTTTTCATCTAATAATTTAGTCGCATTTTGAGCTGAAATTAGTTCTTTGGACTTAACTTCTAAGTTTAAGTTCATTTCTTTTAATTCTGCATTTAAATCATCTAGCTCATTACTTACATTTATTACATCTTCATTCAGTAAGTTATTTCTTCTGCTTATTTCAGCAGTGTATCTGCTATGATGATTAATAACAAACTCATTAATATTATCTATTTCATTCTTATCTTTAATTAAGTTGTACTCCTTTAACGGGACAATTATACTTTCTTTTAAGGAATATATATTATTACTTCTATCAAACAAATGTATGTATTTATCAATCAAGTCATTTACTTTTTGATCATTATCAAAATAATTTTCAATGATATATTGTCTTTCAAACTTGGTGAAATAAGCAAGGTGCCTTAATAATTCAAATTCTAAAGTTGACATTTCTTGAACGAAGCTTCTTATTCTGCTAATGGTTTCATTTAATTTGTCAATTTGGTAAGAATTAAATATCTCCTCAGCAACAGTTTTGATATAAGTTTTATGTCTTTCAACAAACTTATATGTCTTTCCTTTTGATACAAACTCCATAGTTGAGATCAGTTGTTCAAATTCAGCTTTATCTACTAATTCGGAATCAAGTAAATTAAAATTTAAAATATCGAACTCAGCAAATAAGGAGCAAAATATTATATTCTTTTGATAGTTTTCTGGAACATACTTCAATATTTCAGTAACAGCTTGAACTATCACATCTAACTTTTGTATTTGTTCATCAGATTTTGAATACTCAATCAAATATTCAATGTTATTATAAGGGAACTTTTCATATCCAATTTCAATTGGATTCTCATTTTTTTTCACTATTAATTTATTATTAAAATCAGAGTGATTAAAAGTATAATTTCTGTCTCTACTAATAATTATTAAATCAATATCAAAAAATTCTCCAATGGTTATTTCAGAACCATCTCCTTCATAATTGAAAATTTTAAAATCAGTTATTTTTTTGGTTGTCAGATAGGTATTAAAAGTGTCAAACCAAAGATTAATCTTTAGATTTAATATTTGTAAATCATCAAATACAAATAACAGTTTATTGGGATTGTTACTCACTAAATATTCAGAAACATTTGACATTCCGTCTTTAAGGGGATAAAACTTATTAAACAAATCAGCTAACAAAGACTCTACACTAATCTCAAATGAATTTAAAATTAATAATTTCTTTAAGTCATTCTTGATCTTTGAATTTACTTCAAACTCAAGCTTATCATCACCTAATGCTATATCACTAAGTATCATATACTTTGTTACGTAATTGAATAACTTTTTATTAGTGATATTCAATGCGTTGAGATTATCGAAGAAACTATCTTTAAAATATTTAGACTCACCTCTTTCAAATAATTCATTAGCTAAATTTGAATTCTTTAGTACTTCTTCAATAATATCAAAACTAAAATTTAATTTATCCCATTCATTCACATAAGTGTAGAAATCATATTCTTCTAATAAATCAGAATTTTCTAATATATTAGATATAGTCTGTGTCTTCCCAGTTAGAAATCCACCATTAATATTTAGAATATTATACTTGTGACTCTTAGAAAAACTATCTTTTATTTGTTGTAAATTTATCATATTTATAGAAAAAATATCATATCAATTTTAGTTCCTTTCGACTCAGAATTTATTCTGACTTCGTCTGAAAGCTTTCTTATTAAAAACACTCCTCTACCAGATTGTTTCAGTAGATTCTCTGATAGTGTTGGGTCTGGGATCTTAGATTCTGCAAACCCTTCGCCTTCATCTTTGACTGTAACTCTAAGTTTATTAGTTGTTTTTTCTAATTCAATATAAACATTTTTATATGGGTTTTGCTTATTCCCATGAATAATTGCGTTATTAACCGCTTCAGTGTAAGCAATGAGCAAATTCATAAACCTGTCTTCTAGTTCGACAAGATACTCGGACCTAAAATCACTCAAAAACTCTTCAGCTTTTAAAAGTGTATGTTTGTCAGTAGAAAGTATGATGTCTTTTGTCATAATTTTAAGTTCAATGTGAGATAAATATTTATTAACTCTTGTTTTATTGTGCTGTTTATAGTCTGAAATTCATACCACAAATCGAAATTTATGCTATTGCCTGATAAGAAGTTATGTACAAACAAGACTTGTGGAGATATTGATTCAAAATTATTTAGAATACTATTGCCACTCCCAAAAGTCTCACCCAATCTCGTATCTTTTCTTTTAAAGTATCTAATTCCAATACCTAAGTTATTATTTTCTTGCCTTTTTATCAATAATAAGTTTTGATAATACTCAAAGTTTGCTCTTTGTGGCTTTTCTGAGAATGTATCCCAATATAATATCCCCCTTTCAGAATATTTCAAATAACTCCTCGATTCGAGGTATATTTTACTCGCCAATTTAACTTGAAGAGTATCGAAATATGATATTTCTCTGAAACTAAAACTATTTACAGAAGTTACGCTATTTTCAAAATCATAAGTTGTATAATTAGCATTTATTCCTAACTTGGGATTATAGTAAAATCTATCATATTTTAATATGAACGTAGGTGATAATCGAAGAATTCTGTTCCAATTATTAGATGAGCTTCTTTGTGATTTTAAATATACGTAATGATAGTTACGTGACTCAAAATTAACACCTACTCGAATATTATTATTAAGTTTAGTAAGATATTCTATATTTAGATTAAGTGCTAATTCATCTCTGTCGTCATTATTTTGAGAAGATGGAGTGTCATACCTAAGCAATCTATAATTAAAAATGAGAGAAAGAGAATCTTTTTCACTTATAGTAATTCCATTATCCAAATTGATGTTGAAATATGTTTCAATTTTATCTTGTCTATTTTGTTCTACTCTGTAGGTCTCATACTTATCTTCTGACTTATTCAAATAATTTACAGCTTCATAATCTTCATTTAGTTTTCTGAAATTTATAAAAAATAGTGAATTTAAACGCTTAGTTTTTAGACCAACTGTATTTTGAATATCGTATTCAAATATATTAATTTGCCTTTTAAACTCTGAATCCTGTATTTCGATGTAGTTGTTAGTAAAATTGTTGGTTATACTCTCATTGTTTAACCCTATATTGGTATAATTTGATATGTTTTTACTAAGTTTAAATAATAATGTCGAATTAGTATTTATTCTACTTTGCTTTCTTCTTCTTACTAGAATATCAGTAACTATAGGGTTTATTTCTGGGTTATCTCGACCTCTATTTAAGAAATTTACACCAAAAGAAACTGAACTGTTATCTTCAATTTCTTTGTTTGCAACTAAATCTATATTCAAATCATTATTTTCTCTTCCATCATTTAGTTTAACTTGCTCATAGTAGCCATTAGAAACTAAATTAAACCCAAAAATATCCGATTTCAGAAATTTATAATGTGAACTAATATAATCCCCTATTGTTTCTAATCCAATAGTAGTATTTCGTTCTTTACCATAAGCTATATCAAACCAATTATTAATATCATTTTGATATTTACCACCCAATAAGAAGTTCAATCGCTCCAATTTGTTTTGACCAAAGTTCAATGTATTTGAAGACAAGAACCAATTATTTCTATTTATAAATGTGAAATTGTCAATTAATTCATATTGGTAATGAAATTTAAGACTTTGAGTTTCTTGATATGAACGAATTGATGTGGTTGGAGTGCCGTTTCCAGAATAATTCTGTAATAAATGGATTGTTCCCAATGTACTATTATCTGTGAACTGTAAGTGATTATTGAAATTATAAATATTCTGTAATTTATCGGAAGATAGAGTAAAGCTATTACTCTCTTCATCAAAAACCATGGGTTCACTAAATGATTGTGAACTAAGGAAGTTTGAAAACAGCAATAATAAGAGTAAAATTCTCAATGTAATTTCATTGGTGTTGGTATATCAGATACGTAATGTAACGATAATACTAAGAGAATAAAAATATATATTACTCATTCAATTCATTGATTAAAGCTTTTTTTTCAATTTCTAATTGCTTTATTTTCCTTTCCAACTCATCTAATTCTATGGGCATCGAATCCATATCAATTCTCAACCTTGCTGCTGCTTCGTCAATTAAATCAATTGCTTTATCAGGTAAGAATCTTTCTGTTATGTATCGGTTCGAGAGCTCAGTAGCTGCAACTATTGCGGAATCTGTAATTTTTACACCATGATGCACTTCATACTTTTCTTTGAGTCCCCTTAGTATTGATATAGTATCTTCGATATTTGGTTCGTTAATTTTTACTTGCTGAAATCTCCTTTCTAAAGCAGCATCTTTTTCAATATTTTTCTGATATTCGTCAAGCGTCGTAGCACCAATTAATCGTAACTCACCTCGTGCAAGTGCTGGCTTTAGTATATTAGCAGCATCCATACTACCACTAGTTGCACCAGCACCAATCAAAGTATGAATTTCATCGATAAATAGTATTATGTGGCCTTCTGATTCGGAAACTTCTTTAATTATTGCTTTTAATCTTTCTTCAAACTGCCCCCTATAACTTGTTCCAGCGACTAAAGTTGCCATATCTAATGATATTATTTCTTTTTCTTTTAACCCATCTGGAACATCTCCCGAAACAATTCGCTGACTTATTCCTTCAACTATTGCAGTTTTCCCCACCCCTGGCTCACCTATCAATAAAGGGTTATTCTTAGTGCGTCTGGCAAGTACTTGCAACACTCGTCGTATTTCACTATCTCTGCCGATTACTGGATCAATCTTACCCTTAGCTGCTTCTTGGTTCAGGTTTCTACCATATTTATTCAAAGAGTCGTATTTGTCCTCAGCATTAGGATTGTCGGCTTTTTGATTTCCTCGTATGTCTTTCATTTTTATCTCTATCTGTTTCTTTTCAATTCCAAATTGTAACAATAATGACTCTATTTTACTATCCTTTTCTACAAGTGATAACAAAAGTAGTTCAGAACTTATATAACTATCTCCATAATCTTTAGAAATTAATTCAGCATAATTAAATACTGATTTCAAATTATTTGAAATATAATTTTCGTTGTTATCGATTTCAACATTTGGTAATCTATTAATCTCATTTTGTATGTTTGTACTTATGAAACTTATTTCAGTATTAAAATCGTTTAATAGAGAATAAACCACAGAGTTAGTATCAGATATAAAAGCTAAAAATAGATGAACTGGCTCAATTGCTTGATTTCTATTACTTTTTGCAATTGTGGCAGATTTATTTATCGCTTCTTGTGCTTTTACGGTGTATTGATCAAAATTCATTAGTCTTAACTTGGTTTATTATTGATTTATAGACGAAATAGTATACATTAAATTGAAGTTGAATATATGATTAAAATTCAATTTTTGAAGCAAATTAGAATTATTTACGTATCTTCAAATAACAAATTGAATAAATGAAAATGATTAGGTATTAGATGCAAAGCAAAGGCAGTATTCTCTGGATTGACGATGAGATTGAAGTTTTAAGACCACACATTATCTTACTTGAAAAAAGAGGATATGAGATTGATAAAGCTACTAATGGTGAAGATGCCATAGAGTTAGTTAAAAACAAGCACTATGATCTTATTTTTTTAGATGAAAATATGGTCGGAATGTCTGGTTTAGATACTTTGCCAGAATTAAAGAAAATAGATGCTGCTTCTGCTGTAGTAATGGTTACAAAAAATGAAGCAGAAAGTGTTATGGAAGAAGCTATTGGTTTAAAGATTGATGACTATCTGACAAAGCCAGTTAATCCAGCACAAATATTACTTGCTTGTAAAAAATTCTTAGAAACTGAACGAATAGAAACTGAGAAATTTACTCAAGACTATATGCGTGGCTTTGCAGAAGTATCAAGAGCACTTATGGGTCCAATGAACTGGGATGATTGGGTCGAAGTTTATAAAAAACTTGTCCAATGGTCATTCGAATTAGATAAACACCCTGACTCGGGACTAAAAGAAACTCTTGACAACCAATGGAGTGATTCTAACTCTGCATTTTCCAAATTTGTCGAAGAAAACTATGTTGATTGGGTAAACAGTGAAGAAAAAGAAGATTTACCACTATTTTCACCTGATATACTCGATGCTTACCTTTGGGAAGAAGTAGAAAAAGATGGCCCTACATTCTTTTTTGTTGTTGACTGTATGCGCTATGATCAATGGTTATTGTTCGAAGAAGTACTGAGACAATATTATACTTTTGAAACAAACTTTTACTGTTCAATATTACCAACTGCGACCCCTTATTGCAGGAACTCACTTTTCGCAGGTTTATTCCCATCGGATATTAAAAAGTATTATCCACAATATTGGCAAGTGGAAGTTAACAGTGAGGAACATTCACAAAATAAATTTGAAAAAGAATTGATGCAAACATGGTTGAAGCGAAGAAGAATTCAACTCAGAAATGATCCTGTATATATCAAAATATTTGACACTGATTATGGAAAGAGAATAGAAAAAGATATATTAAAATTTGCGAACAATGATTTAACTGCAATTGTACTTAATGCCGTAGATATGATTGCACATTCGAGATCTGATTATGCTATTCTGAAAGAAATAGCGCCTGATGAAGCCGCTTACAGATCACTCACTAGTTCATGGTTCAAACACTCCAGCTTTTTAGGAATGTTAAAACAATTATCTAATGTGAAAAATGCAAAAATTGTAATAACCACAGACCACGGCTCAATTCGTTGTCTCCATGGAGTAAAAGTATTAGGAGATAGAGACACTTCCACTTCTTTGCGATATAAATTCGGCAAGAATGTGAAAGCTGACCCAAAGACAGCCATGCAAATCAGTAATCCCGAAGATATAAGAATTCCAAAAGAAGGAATAACAGTGAATAATATAATTGCAAAAGAAGATAATTACTTTGTTTACCCAACTGACTATCATCATTATTTGAACAAATATAGAGATAGCTTTCAACACGGTGGTATTTCAATGGAAGAGATGATAATACCCGTAATTAAGCTAAAGAGTAGGTAATAATTTTTATTTGATAAATATTTTGCTAATTTTGTTGTTATGCTAAATACTAAACATATAACAAATAGCGAAGAAGAGACTTTAAAGCTAGGAAAGGAATTTGCAAGTAAAGTAAATGCTGGCGACATTCTATACTTTTATGGTGATTTGGGGTCGGGTAAAACTGAGTTTATCAAAGGTATTTGTGAGTACTTCAAAGTGGTTGACATTGTCACCTCCCCTACTTTCACAATTATGAATAAATATGTTGGTGAGAAGAAAGGAAATGAGATTGCGATTTTTCACATAGATTTATATAGAATTGAAAAAGAGAAAGAGTTAGATGAAATTGGATTTGAAGATTGTCTTTTTGAGAACAATTCTATTAAATTAATTGAGTGGGCAGAAAAAGCAGAGTCGCACCTTAATAAACCTACTTACGTTGTTAAAATCACTCCTGATGAAGACTCAGAAAACTCACGTGAAATAATTATTTCTGAATCAGAAGTAATACTTAATTAGCTATATTTGTCTTATGGAAAGACAAAAATTTAATTTTTATACAAAATTCAAAAGTTGGTTTAGAACTGACTCCCCCGTATTTACAACCCGTATTTCCTTGATACTGACTGTTCTAATTGCTGCATTTGGTATCGTTCTTGGAGTGTTAGAAGACTCCCTAACCGTTAAAACTAATGGTATTATCTCTGCCCTCGATATTCTAAATTCTTATTTGTTTCTTAGCGCAGTCAATATGAGTGTGCGTAATCCTGACTATATTTATAATTACGGTTACGGCAAATATGAGAGTATTTCAATTTTGGGCTCTTCAATCTTACTCTTACTTGTACTTGGCTATACTAGTATTGAAGCATTTGTAAATTTTAATAAAACTGGAATTGAAGATAGTAATTACTTTATTCTGATGACTTTTTCAGCATTGTCATTTTTGATAATGAGGTTTATATATAGAATTCAGAAACGAGCATCGAGCAAATTTGGAATGCCAATATTAGAATACGATGCAAGTTTATGGAAAACTGATAGCTATATTGAGCTTTTTGTGTTTATTAGTTTGATTTTAGGTTTAGTATTACAACTGACTGGACTCAGATATATTGGGCTAATGGTTGATTCTGTGTTAGCAATTGTACTAACTTTATTTGCTCTCATTGTACCCATCCAAGGTTCAAGACAGGCATTAAATCAATTGCTTGATAGAACTATATCAGACGAGTTACAAATGAAATTCCTAAGTGTCGTAACTAAAAACCATACAAATATATGTGAATACAAAAATATTCATACTAGGCAATCTGGGAAAGATATATTTGTCGAACTGGATATTATTCTTCCATTTGATGAGTCAATGGAATACAAAGACAATTTGGAAAAGAAAATATCAGAAGAAATTATAAGCATTACACCCAATGCAGTACCAAGAGTATATGCAAAAGCTTGTAATGGTAAATGCTTAGTTAACAATAGCCGAAATTGCCCTATTCATAAATTTAAAGCTACCAATGGAAGATAACAATAACATATTAGACCCAAATTCATATAACAATGAATCGACTGATAGCGCACTTAGACCAAAATCATTTGACGAATTTACCGGGCAAAAAAACTTAGTTGACAATCTGATTATATTCATAGAAGCAGCAAAGAAGCGTCAGGAACCATTAGACCACGTTCTTCTAATGGGACCTCCTGGATTAGGTAAAACTACACTAAGTTATATTATTGCAAACGAGTTGGGCAGTGATATAAAAACAACATCAGGTCCTGTATTGGAAAAACCAGGTGACTTGGCTGGAATCTTGACAAATCTGGAAGAAGGTGATGTTCTATTTATAGATGAAATTCACAGACTTTCGACTGTAGTAGAAGAATATCTTTACTCTGCTATGGAAGATTATACATTAGACATAATGATAGATAGTGGCCCTTCGGCAAGGTCTATACAAATCACAATTCCAAACTTTACGCTAATTGGAGCAACTACAAGAGCTGGGTTATTAACAGCTCCACTTAGATCAAGGTTTGGGCTACTTTTTAGATTAGATTACTACGCCACTGATGATTTAATGAAAGTAGTAACTCGTTCTGCAGAACTGCTGTCAGTAGAAATTGACGGTAAGGGCTCTTACGAAATTGCCTCTCGTTCTCGTGGTACACCACGAATTGCAAATAGATTGCTCAGAAGAAGTAGAGATTTTGCAGATATTAAAGGTGATGGCAAAATCAACAAACATATTGCTGATATGACTTTGGACGCTTTAGAAGTAGATAAGTCTGGATTAGATGATATGGACAAAAGAATATTGAAGACAATAATTGAAAAATATAAGGGTGGGCCAGTAGGTCTCAATACTCTTTCTGCAGCAGTTGGCGAAGAGTCAGGAACAATAGAAGAAGTATATGAACCATTCCTTATCCAAAAAGGATTCCTTCAGATCACTCCTAAAGGAAGGAAAGTAACATTAGCAACTTATAAGTATTTCAACTACAGCACAACAGACAATGATAGCAATAGTGAACCTTTATTTTAGACCTGGCTGAATAGCAGGTGTTATTTCATCGATTGATTCTAATATATTCTCACGGGTTTTGAAAATATCTTTAGCTTGATAATTTGGATAAGCCATTCTCATTTTAACATCGTAGATGTATGTGTTAATTAAGAATTTATCACTTTGCTTATTGAAATTACCCACAACTACTTTCTTGATATTTAATAAATCAACAGCTTTCCACAAATCTGATTTATACTGCGGGTTTGATGGATCTAAATTCAATTCAGCTAAAACTATCTCAACTGAATCAGCAGGAACGATATAATACTCTTCACCTGTATCATCAGCTTCAATGAGAGCTTCCGTCAGAGCTTCTTGCAAATCATAGCATAAAATATTGTAATCTATTAATCCATCCATATTTTGGAAGGGTAACACTGCAACTCTAGTTTGAGAAAACATCAGTTGAGCAGACAGTAAAAATAAAGCAAGTAGTATAATTTTTTTCATGACAATTAATTGTTATTTTTTAAATATTCTTGAATTTCTATAAGTTTTATACGAAAGAACTCTTTGTTTTGTTCTAAGTCTTCCCAGTCTGAGTTATTTACTTGTTCCATCATAGTAATACCCAAATTTCCTAACTCGTCAAATCCAAACTGAAACGAAGATCCTTTGATGGTATGAGCAATCCGATACAATGTTTCACTATCTTTTTCATTCATAGCAGGATCAAATTCGTCAGATAATTTCTCTAACCAATCTTCAATAAATTCTGGCAAAAGCTCTAATACAAATGGGTCAGAAGGTAATTTCATATTAATTTAAAATGTTTATCAAAAAAAAATAAAGTAATATAAGCCGAATCCTGTCTTCTTGTTTAATTAACAAGGAGGTAATCATTTATCTAGGATATTTGTCACCAAATACCTCATGCGGTTTACCCTGATACGCACTATTTTTTAAAAAAAGTTAGGACGAACAACCCTAAATCGTATCTTTATTCAACCTTGCTCCATACAGGGTTTACAATGCCAGCTCAATCACTTGAAACCGCGGTAAGCTCTTACCTCACCATTTCAACCTTACCTAAGTTATAAAAACATTAGGCGGTATATTTTCTGTTGCACTTTCCATTTTATCATTGCTGATAAATCTTCCTGTTAGGAAGTGTATTGTTCTATGGAGTTCGGACTTTCCTCATTCAATTACTCGAATGCGATTACCATTACTTTATAAAAAAATTATATTGCTTCTACGTCAGTTTCAGTAGCTTCTACTTCTTCTGGAATTAATATTCTTGCACAATTTTCGCAAGTATAAACTATATCCTCATCTCCTCTCATCTCAACTATTATCTGTGGAGGAATTGAGCTGAAGCATCCTGAACAAGAATTTCTTCTAACTCTAACAGCTGCATCTGCGTGATATTCTCTAACTCTATTGTATTTTACAATAGATTCATTATCTAATTTGTCAACTATTTTCTCGCGTCTTTCCAGGTATTCTGTTTTCTCGTCATCTTGTTCGCCTTGTACTTCATCCATCTCTTTCTTTGCTTCTTCTAAAAGTATTTTAGATTTAGTGAACTCATCTTTTTGTTCTTGAAGGATTCTATCTAAATTCTGCTCTTTTATGGTTTCTTGTCTCAGTTTTTCAGTCAACATTTTAGCTTCTTCTTTCACATGCTTTATTTCACTTGTAATAGCATCAAACTCTTTGTTATTACGCACTTGAAATTGTTGTTCAGATAATTTTTCTTCTTTAACTTTCAGGTCATCCAAAGTGTTTTTTGATACTTTGCAAAACTCTTTTACATCTTTGAGTATTCCTTCAGTTTCTTTGACAGTAGAGTCATTTTTATTAACTACATCTGTCAGCTCTTCTACTTTTTTGGGTAAATCACCAAACTCTTCGTCTAATTCATCTAAATTTCTATCGATTATAGCTAAGAGTGCTAACATTTGTGATTTAGATTCTTCCATAATATTAACCTATTTAATTTTTTAAATTCTGTTGTTGTTCTTCTGTATAATTCCCTTCAGGATAGTACCTAACAGGGTTAGTTAATGTAGTACATTTGAAAAATTCAATTTCTACTTCATTCAATGTTCTTTTCAGATTATCATATAGTGATTCAATTACAAATTGTTCCATTTCATAATGACCTGGATCGAATATTACAATCTTACCATTTGCAGCGTGGAAGTCATGATATTTCACGTCTGCAGTAATTATTGCATCACACTTTTTCTCAATTGCAGTTTGTATGTAATTGGCTCCACTACCAGCTAATATTGCAATACGTTCTATTTTCTTATTTGGTATGTTAGAAACTCTAAGAGGAGAGCTACATGTTGTCGAAATTATATCTGCTAACTGCTCTGTTGTAAGTGGTTCAGCTGGCTTCACGACTAATCCCATTCCTCTATTATCTACACCTTCCAAAGGATCTAAATATTCACATTTTATTAAATCTAGTTTGTCGCATAGATACTTGTTTGTTCCCTCGGGATGAGAATCCAAATTAGTATGAATACAATACAAACTAATATCATTCTTTATTAACTTTCTAAGTATATCACTTACTCTTTCACCGTTTTCTATCTTATCCAAAGGGTTGAAAATTAGTGGATGAAATGTAACTATCAACTGAGCTTCTTTAGCTATAGCTTCTTCTATCGAATTATTATCTAACTCCATAGTGATATATATTCTGTCTATATCTGATTGCCCGCTATTGACTTGTAAGCCAATACTATCTCCACTCCAGGCCGAATCTGATGGAAATTCTTTTTCTAATTTGTCTATCAGCTTTGCTAATTTCATAAAAAGTAATTATCTTCTATTCTTCTAAAGTAAATATTTTAAAGAATCGTTAATAAAGTAAGTTACTAAATTAATGAAAATTCTATTGTTTCTAAACTATTGATGTAAAAGATGAGCAAAAAGTCTATATTTGGCATATTTTTTTTATTATTTCTAATAAATATCAAATTATTAACTTCGCAAATTACAGGTGGAGATGATAAGTCATTCAAACCAGATAGTGTAATAATTTTTAACTCCCCTACCCCATTACTAACTTTAGAAGAAATTAATTCCAAGAAAAATAGTTTTTTTGGATTTGATTTGATTTTCTCAAGCTATGGTTTCGGTGGTGGTTTATTCTTTCAGCATGAGTTAACTGAAAATTTGAGTTTAACTTCAGAGTTTTTTGTAACAGGTATTAGAAAATCAGACGAATTAGAAATTTTTAATCGCCAAACAGGTGAGTTTCTTGTTCGAGATAAAAAAAATAGATTGTTTAGTTTACCACTTACAGTTAATCTAAACTATTATCCCTTTATAGATCAAATAATAAATTCATTCAAACCTTTTATCTCATTGGGTGGAGGTGGTGGTCTTATTATTGCAACGCCTTATGATCAAGGATTTTTTGAAGCGTTTGGAGATGGTGGATATTATTTAAGACCAGCATTATCTTTGGCAATAGGTGCAGACTTTGGAAATAAGACAAAATCACTTTCAGTTTTCCAACTCAGATACCTTACTATTCCATTTGGAGGTAGGGGTCTAGAAAGTTTAGATGAGAGCAAAACTGGCGAAACACCAATTACTAATTTTGGAGGAGTTTTTCTGGATTTACGAATTGGACTTAATTTGTAAAATTTGGTAATGACAACTCAAACTTTGTTCCGTCTTTGTTAGATTCAATTTTATATTGTCCATTATGTAAAGTAATTATTTTTGTAGCAATTGCTAAACCTAACCCTAACCCTTGCTGCTCATTTTTATCTCTATCAAATTGATTAAGTGCCGCTATGCTTTTTACTTTATTTTGATCCAAACCAATCCCTTCATCTAAGATTTTAAGTTTAAAATAATTTCCTTCAAATTTCGCACTAACTACTACTTTACTCCCTGTATTTGAAAACTTCAAAGCATTGTCAATAAGTTCAAATACAAGGGAATAATAATATTCTGAAGACATTTTTATAAAATTTTCTTCCGTCTCAGAACCAATTTCTACGTCAGATACTCGGGAATATTTTTCTGCCAAATTGTAAACTATATCACACGCAATTGCGAAAGGTTCATCAGTTTTGTAGTTTAATAGTGATTTCAAATTAGACTCGTTCAAGTTGTCTAATTTAATATATTGCAAATAATTTTCAGTTATTTTGGACAATCTTGAAACTGAGTTAAGTATATCTCCCGAAAGTGATTTTAATTCTTCCGTGTTTAGTAACTCACCTTGATTGTGAAGAATTCCTGCATTACCTTTTATTTCGTTGACGGCTGTTCTGAACTCATGAGGTAAAGCATAAGTTACATTTTTACCAACCTCATCTACTTTTGTCTTAACATGCTCTTCGATTAGGTTATACTTACTCCACTGTGCATCTATTGCTTCAACGATTTCATTCCTTGTGTATGGTTTGACAAGGTAATCATCTGCCCCTTTTGTCATTCCATCACGCATATTTGATTTTTCATTGAATGCAGTTAAAAATATAAAAGGAGTTCTGTGAGTTTTTTCACTACTCCTAATATTTTCCAAAACTTCATATCCATCCATCTCTGGCATTGAAATATCGCAAAGAATTAAATCTGGAGAATTGTTAAATGCTTGTTCCAATCCTTTGACTCCATTTTCTGCAGTAATCACTTCATAACCTTCAAATTCTAAAAGTGATGAAGTACTCTCCAAAATGAACTCTGCGTCGTCTATAACTAGTATTTTTTTCATAAAATTTACGAATGTTGATTATTTATTAATAACTAAATGAATATTGTTAAGAATTATAAGAATAAATATGTTAAATATGTAGAAATAATAAAATCAAATTTAGATTAAATTATGACAACAGTCAGAAAGCAGTATAAAGAAAATAATAATAACATGAAAGTAAGTCCAATAGTTGGCAACAGAATACCTCCTAATTCATTAGAAGCGGAGATTGCCGTATTGGGTGCTATGATGTTGAGCAAACAGGCTATTTCCAAGTCAACTGAGTTATTGTCGGCTGATTCATTTTACCAAGAAAAGCATAAAATTATTTTTAAATCTATTTTAAATTTATCAGAACAAAATAAAACTGTTGATTTACTTACTTTATCAGAAAATTTAAGTAAAACTGGTGATTTGGAATCAATCGGTGGCAGAGCTTACTTAGCAAAAATTAATAAAGAAGTAGCTACAGCCGCAAGTGTAGAGCAATATTCCTTAATAGTTCTTGAAAAGCAACTCCGAAGAGATCTAATAGAGTCAAGTGGACAAGTAATAAATAACGCTTATGATGAAGAAAAAGATATTTTATCAGAAATAGACAAAGCTGAATCTGAGATTTTTAGAATTGCAGAAAAACGAATGACAAAGAATTATCAAGGAATGCGTGAGTTAACCAAGGAAGCTTACAAGCAAATTGATGATATGCGGGTACGTTCAGAATCAGGCTTGACTGGTATTCCTTCTGGTTTGATTGATTTAGACAAATACCTTGGTGGACTTCAGAAATCTGAACTTATTATCATCGCTGCAAGACCTTCAATGGGTAAAACTGCATTATCCCTTTCTATTGCTAGGAATTTGGCAGTTGAATATAAAAAATCGATAGCGTTCTTTTCATTAGAGATGGCTTCAACGCAACTTATAATTCGATTATTATCTGCAGAAGCTAAAATCAACCAACAGAAGATAAGAACTGGTAAAATTACTGACCAAGAAAACCAAAGAATAATTGATTCCCTTGGTAAATTGAATGATGCTAATATCTTTTTCGATGATAGCTCAATGATTGAAATCATGGAACTGAGAGCTAAATGTAGAAGGTTGAAAGCGGAACACAACATAGATGCAGTGTTTGTTGACTATCTCCAATTAGTTCGAGCTTCGGGTATGGAATCAAGAGAAAGAGAAATCTCAATCATATCTATGACATTGAAACAAATAGCCAAAGAATTAGAAATCCCAGTTATTGCTTTGGCGCAGCTTAATCGTTCCATTGAGAGTAGACCTGGTAAAAACCGCTCCCCTATGCTTTCTGACCTAAGGGAATCAGGTTCAATTGAGCAAGATGCCGATGTTATTTTATTTGTTCAAAGAAGAGAAGTATATGGACAAATGGAATATGAAGACAAAACTCCTACGGAAGGCACCGCAGAACTAATAATTGGGAAACAAAGAAACGGTCCAATTGGTACAGTTCGAGTAGCATTCCAAAAAAGTTATGCACGATTTGAAAATCTAAGTTATGGTTATGAAGAAATGCCAGACAAAGTTGCACCACCTCAAGACAAGAACTCAAATTTTTAAAGCACTTGTGATGCAACAATTAAACTACTGGTAACTATCAAGTTAACTGCAAGCAGCACAAACATTAATTTGTATTTTCTTTCAACAAAAAAGTACAAAGCTGGTGCTAAAAGTACGACGAAAGTTATTAGTCCAAATATAAATAAAAACATATCAATATTAATCCCTTAATAATAATAACATTAGAGCTTGTTTATAAGCAAAAGATATTTTATTTTTGTAGTCTTATAAAAATGAATAACTGAATATAAATGTTTAATAGTTTACAAGAAAAGTTAGAAGTAACATTAAAGAAATTTCGTGGTCAAAGCAAGATTACTGAAGAAAATATTTCTGAAGCAATGGGCGAAATTCGTCGAGCATTGTTAGATGCCGATGTTCACATTGACGTAGTTAAGAAATTTGTTGAAGATGTGAAAGAAAAAGCTATTGGTAGTGAAGTTAAAGGCAAGTTACTTCCCGATCAGCTTATAGTAAAAATAGTAAATGAAGAATTAGTAGAATTAATGGGCAGCAAAAAAGCTGACATTAAAATAGCGTCGGGTAAACCTACAATAATTTTAGTTGCAGGGCTACAAGGTTCTGGTAAAACTACATTTTGTGCCAAATTAGCAAAGAATTTAAGAAAAAAGGGTCGTCAACCTCTATTAGTTGCCTGTGATGTTTACAGACCCGCTGCAATAGAGCAGTTAAAAACTTTAGGTGAGCAAATAAAAACTCCAGTTTTCACTGAAGATGGAAACATGGATCCAGTTGAAATTTCAAAAAATGCCTTAGAGTATGCACGTAAATTTGGTAGAGATACTATAATAATCGATACTGCAGGTAGATTGACCATTGACGAAAAGATGATGGATGAAGTTGAGAACATCAGCAAAGCTGTTGATCCAATAGAAACTCTTTTCGTTTGTGATGCGATGATTGGACAAGATGCTGTTACAACAGCCAAAGCTTTTCACGAGAAATTAGAATTGACAGGTGTAGTATTAACCAAATTGGATGGTGATACTCGTGGTGGAGCTGCTCTTTCTGTACTGAAAGTAGTAGGAAAACCAATTAAATATGTTGGAGTTGGCGAAACAGTTGATGATTTAGAGCCATTCCACCCCGAAAGAATTGCTTCCAGAATCTTGGGTATGGGTGACATACTTACATTAGTTGAAAAAGCTGAATCCCAAATTGATAAAAAAGAAGCTGAAGAGTTAGAAGAAAAAATCAGAAAAAATGAATTTACGTTTGATGATTTTTTAAGTCAACTTAAAGCAATTCAAAAAATGGGTTCTTTGAAAGACCTACTTGGAATGATACCAGGTATGGATAAACAAATGAAAAATGTTAATGTTGATGATGGTGCTTTCAAAAAAGTTGAAGCAATAATTCAATCAATGACTAAGAAAGAAAGAACTAATCCAAAAATCATTAATGGTTCTCGAAGAATGAGAATTGCCAAAGGAAGTGGAACTAAAGTACAAGACGTAAATAGATTAATTAAGCAGTTCGATGATATGGGAAAAATGTTAAAAAACATATCACGTGGCAAAAAATCTAGAATGTTAGGTGGATTAGGTTTAGGAAAATTTGGTATTAAATAAAATTGAAATTAAATTACAGTAATTAATAAGGTAATATTACAATACTATGGTAAAGTTAAGACTAAGAAGAAAAGGGCGTAAAGGTTACCCCGTATACGATGTTGTCGCAGTTGATAGCAGAAGAAAAAGAGACGGTGCTTACATCGAGAGAGTAGGATATTTTGATCCTAATACAAGTCCAAACACAGTTAAATTGGATGACTCACGAGCTATTTATTGGCTTAATGAAGGTGCTCAACCAACTCAAACTGTTAGAAATATATTAAGTTATGAAGGTGTACTTCTGAAAAGAGCACTTTTGTTCAAAGGACTTGATGAAGATCAGATAGCTGAGCAAATCACAAAGCATAAAGAAACTGCTTTGGCTAGACACGATAGATTAAAAAAGGCAAGAAAAGCTAAGAAAGCTAAACCAGCAGAAGAAGAAGTTTCTGAGGAAGCTACTACTACTGAAGATTCTCCTCCTGAAAGTGCAGAGGAAACTACTGAATCTTAGTGTTATTTTGCATTAATCTAAAAGATTTAAATTTAGCTAACTATATCTCGTAGTTAGCTTTTTTTATATGTACAAACACTTACATACAAATGATGGCTCTTCGACCTTAATATCTCCACAAACTGGTGATACATACCACTCTATGGATGGTGCAATTTCAGAGTCTTTATATGTATATATAGAGCAAGGACTTCATTCTATTTCATCAAGAACAAATAAAGAAACTATAAATATATTAGAAATTGGGTTTTGAACAGGGTTAAATTGCTATTTAACTAGGTTAAATCAAGGCAATACAAAAATAAATTATACTGCTTTAGAACCATATATACTGCCAATTGAAATCGTAAAAACTTTAAACTATTCAAGTTTGCTATCAGAAGAAGAACAATTCTTCACTTTTATACACAATTCGGAGAATATTAATAGAAAAGTAAATTATAATAATTCATTCCAATTTCTACTTTTAGAATCATATTTAGAAATTTTTAAATCAGAGGAGAAATTTGATTTAATCTATTTTGATGGGTTTGATTTAAGAAAAGATAGAAACATTTGGTCAAATAACAACATACAAAAAATTTATAATTTGTTAAATATAAATGGGGTTATGGTAACCTATGCTTCTACAAAATTATTAAAAGATTTATTATTTAAAGCAAATTTTCATATCCAAGTTCTACCTGGAGCAATTAATAAAAGAGAAATGATAAGAGCTATAAAATACTAATTTGTGGAAGGTAATTCGAATGTTACAGTTGTCCCTTTCCCTTCTTCTGATTCTATCCAAATATCACCATCATTCATTTTTACAAATGAATTACTCAAAATTAGTCCAATTCCAGTACCTCTCTCACCTTCGGTACCAAATCTTGAATCTTTATCATTATGGATAGAAAATATATTATTCAGAGTAGCCTTATCTATACCAATACCTTTATCTGTTATGTTTACCGTTGCTTTGTTGTTAATATTCTCGATATTTACAACCACTTTGCTATTCTTGTTAGAATATTTTATTGAGTTAGAAATTAAATTTTTGATAACAACAGAGACTAAATTAGGATCAGCATAAGCAAAGACCTCTTCCCCATTGTTATAAATCATTTCTACCTGTTTTTGATTTGCTTGAACACTATAGTGATCGATATATTTCTTTACAAGATAGTTAATTGCAAATTTTTCAGGATAATTTTCTATTTCATTTTTCTGAAGCTTAGCCCAAGTCAATAGGTTTTCTAATAAAAGCATTAAATTATTAGAAGCATCTTTTATCATATCTAAAGAGTTTTTTATCTCCTTTTCATCCATATCATTGTAGTAGTCAGATAGTACAGTGGTGATGTTCTTAAAGCCACTAAGTGGATTTTTTAAATCATGTGCTACAATTGAAAATATCTTATCCTTAGTAATATTAGTTTCTTCTAATTTATGGTTGCTATCATTTAGCTTCGTGTTTAGATTTTTTAGTATTTCATTATTTTTTAAATTAGATCTATACTTGGAGAAAAGCAATATTGCTATAAAAATTAGAAGAATAGCTAAACTCACAATAGCAATAGTAACAATGTTAGATAATTCTTTATCCTTCTGAAGAATTTCTATCTCTCTGTTCTTTTTTTGTAATACAAATTCCTCATGAAGTTTTTGTATTCTACGGTTCTGTTCTACATTGTAAATACTATCTTTGGTAGTTCTAAAGTTCTTACTGTACTCCAAAGCTTTCTCATAATCTTCATTTTCTTCGTATAGCTTTGATAAATAATAGTAGCTATCAGCTAATACCGCTTTTGCATTTAATTCTTGCGCAATTGATAAAGCATCTTCCAAGTTGGCTGCTGCAGTATTATATTTTTCTAAACTGATAAACACTTGACCTAAATTGTTAAGTGTTTTAGCTTCTCCTACCCTATCATTAATATTCTGGCTAATTTCTAAAGAGCGGTAAAAGTATTCCAAAGCTGTATAATTGTCACCTTGTTGTAAATAAACTATACCTAAGTTATTATAACTATGTAGCAAACCAACTAAATCATTTATTTCCTTACTTGCCTCAAATGCAAGGTTATAGTACTTTACAGAACTATCAATCTTGCTATCATTCCAATAAATCGAAGCAATGTTATTATATGATTGGATTAGTAATGGCTTATCATCATAAGTCTTAATGATTTTATAAGACCTAATCATATATTCTAAAGCTAATTGGTAGTCTTTTATGTTATTATAAATCAGACCTATATTATTTAGTGCAATAGCTTTTTGTTTTCTATTATTTCTGTCTTCTGCTACTTTTAGTGCTTCAATATACTTATCCATAGCATATTCGTTACTACTTACATATCTATAAGTGTCACCTATACCATTCAGGAATTTGAATTTATGGAGAGTGTCTAACTTTGAGTTACCTTCAATTATTTTCAACGCATCGGTAGCGTAGTCAATACCTTTCAGCGGAAGTACATTCCTATACTCCAAAAGTAGAGAATAGTAAATATCTATTTTCTGTTCAGGAGTCAAGTTTTTATTTTCTAACTTTAACTCTAATTTATCAGTTTTTTCATCGGCATAAACTGTCCCGATAGAAAATACTATTATCAGTAATATTAATATTTTATTCTTCAATTATCTATATTTCTTTTTTCCAGAAAACAAAAAAACCTGCTGTTGATAACAGTAATGTAATAAGTGAAACCAAACCACCCGCTTTATAAGTATCTGAATTATACTCTAAAACTACAGTATTTTCACCCTTTTCAAGCTTAACAGCTCTAAAACAATAATTTGCTCTATATACTTTTGACTCACTATTATTTACTTTGGCTTTCCACGATGGGTAATATATCTCACTTAAAACTAAAAATCCATCAGTAGAATTGCTTATTTTATAAGTAATTCTGTTATTTTCGTACTCTAAACACTCTATTTTATAATCAACTTTGTCATTTTTCTCCTCTAAATCTACATTCTCCTCTAATATCACCGTATTTCTTAAATCAAATTGCCCTGATTCCATAACGCCTTCCACTTTATCTTCCTCTACGATATGGGCTTTATTAACAAACCACGCACTACCAAATCTATCTTTATTTTCGAAGAATCTGGGAGCATTTATTGACCTATCAACTCCAATTGAGTATCTAACATTCCGTATATCCATATTCAAATCTTTGTTTGGCATAGGAGGATTTACTCTGTTAAGTATCAATGGGTTATAACCTTCAATCAGCATAACATTATCTACCATACCTTGATTTCTCTTCATTGCCATGTAACGCATAGGTTGGTACATCCTCATATTCACTCTGAATATATCTTCTGGTAATTGTGGCGTGAATGATTTCTTAAATTCTACAGGCATCTTATATCCATTAGGAATTTGTGTTTCTGTTGGATTAAAATCACTCTTGTTAAAATCTTCGCCAAATGAATACAAGTCAATAAATAGGATTATTATAAACAAGCTCCCAGCTAATGTTAAATTCAACTTCTTTTTAATTGCCAAAAATGCTATTACAAATCCCAACACAAGAATAAAAGCCGACCCTAGAGCTCTTGAATCTATGTCTGATGTTAGCATATCTGGAGTTTCAAAACCACTGTAAAACAATCCGCCCAATACCATAACAGCTAATAACAACGGAATTCCAAAGCCAATAAATATAGAGTAATCCTTCTTTAATCCAGCTTGAAACAGTCTGTCAAAACCAAAGCCAGCTAGCAAGCTCATTGATAAAGTTGTAAAAAACAATATTCTGCCTGGCATTCTAAATGTATCTATATAAGGTAGGTTATAGATTATATCATAGAAGAAAGAATTACTACCCAAAGCAAATAGAAAACCAAATAGTGCTATGGAGCCCAAAAGAATTGAGTTGAAGTTTTTGTATTCTTTAATCAAATAGAAAAGAGCCAATGCTAATATCAAAACACCAAAATAAAATGAAGTTTCCCAATAGTAGTATATTCCCTGCTTTCCATTAAATGACAGATAGAAAGTCGAATTTCTCAAATCTTCACCACTTACCTTACCAAATAAATTAGGAACTATAGATGATAATGCTTGTTTGAAGTGTAGAGATCCTTCTGTTGAAAACTCATAATTTACAACATCTCTCTGTGATAAATCTGCTAATTCTTGTGCTGGCATTAGCTGCACAGCGAATAGTCCATAAGCTATAATTAAAGTCAATATTGTAGAAATTACCAATTTCAGTAAATTCAATTCTTTTTCTTTTATTGCTATAATTAAAAATCCCAGTGAAAAAAGTCCAATAAATATGAACTCGAAAAGTATTGTTTGCGGATGTCCTGCCAAAATAGAGAACCCTAGAATTAATCCAGAAAGAATACCATAATGTATTTTCCCCATTACAAATGCTTTATGAAGCATTGCCAAAACTAATGGCAACCAAGCCAGTTGGTAGATTATCATTGGGTGAATTGTATGACTTACCATTAACATTGAGAAACTATAACCTATTGCGGCTATCATTGCCCCATAGCGACTAATGTCAAACGACTTTGCTAAAGTGAAAGTAGTAAGTTGAGAAATAAGATAATGCAGGATAATTACTAATTGTAATGCTGCAAATGGCAATCTGCCATCACTTACAAATAAGTCTAACAATCGATTGAGGGGATAGAAAAAACCAGTCTGCACATCAGCAAAAAATGGCATCCCTCCAAAAGTGTATGGGTTCCAAAAAGGAATTCCATTTGAAGTCGCGGCAAAATTTTGGAATGGATAGACATATTCTACTATATCTTCCCAAAAAAATGCGTCTCCTACTATATTGCCCCAAAAAAAGATTAAGGTTGTAAAAAAACCAATAACTGCGGCAAAAAAATAATCTGATTTTATAATCTTTTGAATATCCATAAATCTTATTGAGTTTTGTGTTTGTTTTTAATTTAAACTATGTCTAAGTTTTACTCGTATATAGTTTTTAATATTAATAAATTTGATAATTGTAAATATACGATTTTAATAGAAAGCTATAAAATATATTACTGTGATTTTTATTAGCTTTTGAAGGAGAGAAAAAATGAAATTTGAAGACAGAATAACCACTGATATGAAAACCGCACTTAAATCTGGTCAAAAGAAAAGATTAGAAACACTTAGGTCACTTCGTGCTATGATATTAGAATTTCAGAAAAGTGGTAAGAAGGAAGAACTTACAGAAGAAAAAGCAATTGAACTTTTGAATAAAGCAGCAAAAAACAGAAAAGATTCCATAGCTATGTACTTACAAGCAGGAAGAACAGAGTTAGCTGAAAATGAGAAAACTGAATTAAATATAATTCAAGAATATCTACCAGCACAGCTTTCAGAAGAAGAACTAAACACGATTATACTTTCTATTATTAAGAAAACAGAAGCTAAAGAAATGTCTGACATGGGCAAAGTCATGGGTGTGGCAATGCAAGAAGTTAAAGGTAAGGCCGATGGTAGTGCTGTGCAGCAAGTAGTAAGAAAATTATTGAGTGATAGTTAATGAGCAATCAAGTAGAATTATTAAATAGAAGATTACTACAAGAAACAAAAAATGAATTAGAATTCGGAGCTGTTCTAAAAGAAATTTCAAGGCACTGTTTGACTAATAGAGCAGTTGAAATGAGTTCTGAAATTGCACCTTATAGCAACGTTGATGATTTAATAAGAGAATTAGAGGTTATTGATGAGATCAATACGCTTCTTAGAAATGACAAAGAGTTACCGCTTGGTTCAGCAAGGGATATTGATAATTATCTGAAAAAATCTCAAATTCATAACTCAGCATTAGAACCGAATGATTTACTAAAAATAAAAGATAATCTTAGGGCATTCAGACTGGTATTTAATTTCATTTCTTCAATTTCTGAAGATTTTATTTACTTAAAAGAAATTTCAGAAAATTTACATTTCAATCATTATGTCGAAAAGCATATTGAAGATGCAATAGAGGACAATGGTGAAATAAAAGATAATGCTACAAAAGAGCTTTATAGTATTAGAAAAAATATTATATCAACTTCTGATAGATTGAGAAATAAGTTAGAATCAATTCTGAAAAAGACTTTCAAAGATGATTTGTTGCAAGAGGATTTCTATACACTTAGGGAAGAAAGATTTGTAATTCCTGTAAAAACAGAGTTCAAAAGACAAATACCAGGCATTATCCATGGTTTGTCAAACACTGGGAACACTGTCTTTTTAGAGCCATCGGAAATCATAGAGCTAAACAATAGTTTGTCTGTTCTTAAAAATGAAGAGAAAAAAGAAATAAACAGAATACTAACTTCGCTTACTAAGGAAGTCGGCAAAGAGGCAAAACAATTAGAAATATCGAATAGTATAATTTATAGATTAGACTTATCGCAAGCAAAAGCTAAATATGCTAAAAAGTACGATGGCTTTAAGCCAGAAATATCGGATAGCAAATCTATTGAGCTAAAGGATATTTATCATCCACTTTTAGTTAAGAATAAAAATAAATCAGAAGTCACTCCCCTATCCATCAACTTTGATGATAAAAAGCAGGGTCATCTGATTTCGGGACCAAATGCCGGTGGTAAAACAGTGGCCTTAAAAAACATAGGTCTTAATCTGCTTATGTCTATGTCTGGGATTTATCCACTAGGATATTGTAAAACTGGTCTCAGAGATATTTATACGAGTATAGGTGACCATCAGTCAATTGAAATGGATTTGAGCACGTTTTCGTCGCAAATGAAAAACATAAAAGATGTATTAGATGTTGCGGCTGAAGATTCCCTGTTTCTAGTTGATGAGATATGCTCAGGAACTGACCCACAGGAAGGATCAGCTCTTGCTTCTGGTATCTTAGATACTACACTAAAGTATAATCTGAAGTTTGTTGTTACTACTCACCAATCTTCCCTTAAGACCTATGCACTTAACAAAGAGAATATTGAAAACGCTTCTCTCGAATTTGATGAAGAAAACTTAAAACCGACTTATACATTTTTACCGGGTATTCCTGGAAATAGTTATGCCTTCAATTTGGCTGAAAGTATTGGTCTATCAAGCAAAATTTTAGAACGCTCCAAATCTTATCTAAACGATAAAAGTTCAGAAATAGATAAAGGGATAGCAGAAATAATACAATATAGAAAGACTGCTGAGAAACTAAAGTTAGAAGCCGAGAAAGCAAAAAACAAAGCTAAGCAGAAACAAGAAGAGTACGACAGACTTCTCTCCGAGCTAAGAAAGAACAAAGCTAACTACAAAGAGGAAGCTAAAAGAAATGCTAGCTCTATTCTTGATGAAGCAAACAAGTTAATCGAAAACACTATTAGAGAAGTTCAAGAAGGCAAGAAACAAGTTGGTGAGATAAAAAAAGAGTTTGACAAACGAAAAGAACACTTGAAAAAATCAATTTCAAATCCTAAAGAAAAACCAACCGTTAACAAAACTGTAGAGTACGAAGATGGCGATTCAGTCCGGATAGATGAATATGACACTGTTGGAAAATTGGTTGAACTGGTTGATGATGGTAAATCTGCAATAGTTGAATTCAACGGGTTAAAGTTCAAAACAAAAGTTAACAAGCTAACCAAAGTAAAGGGCAAAGTAAAAGGAATCGAAACAAACACTTCGAACAAAGACTACATCAAGTTTGACGTAGAGACGAGATTGGATATAAGAGGAGAAAGAGTAAATGATGCTATTGCAAAAGTAGAATCTTTCCTCAATGATGCCATAGTAGCAGGCATTCCTTTTATAACAATTCTTCACGGAAAAGGAACAGGCGCTTTGCGTTCGGCACTACACGAATATTTGAATATACAATCTGCAGTTACCAAATTCCGAGATGGGAACCTCTCTGAAGGTGGTTCTGGAGTAACAATAATAGAAATAAAATAAATTTTCACATATGAGTTAATTATGAAATTAATAGCAATAATAATTATGGCAATAACAACAGGGGCTGTGGCAAATAGTTCAGAGATGACTAACTACGAGCCGCCCAAAACAAAAATAGAAACAGTTTACGATACTCTTCACAGCGAAATAATCAAAGACGATTATCGTTGGTTAGAGAACAAAGACAATCCGAAAGTAAAGGAATGGTCAAAAAAACAACACGAATCGACTGTAGATTATATCCTTAACCATGGCAATGATATACCTGGTTTGAAAGATGAGTTGATGGAGCTAAAAGATAGAGATTACCACAGTGCTCCATTTTTTATTTCGCAAAGAGAATACTTCTGGGCAAGAAAGAAAGGTGAGCAACACAACACACTTTATACTATCATCGATGGTAACGAAATCCGTTTATTCTCCCCTATCGATTTGGATGACTCTGGTAATACTTCACTAGCAGGAATCGACTTTACCGAAGATGGTAATATTGCTGCTGTTGGTACTCAATTCAAAGGAGATGAGATTAGGACATACAGACTTATGGACACCAAGACTGGTAAAATCACTGGTGATGATATTACAGGGCTTCGTTCATTCTCTTTCGCAAAAGATGAAGATTACGCTTACATAACAGTTAGAACTCGCGAAATGATTGACAAACAAGAACCAATCAGAGTATATAAGCACAAAATTGGTACTGAGAGAAGTGATGATGTATTGTTAGACACACCTGAGGACTCGAAAGACATAGCAAGCGTTTGGGATTCTAAGCACGGCGGTCTTACTTTTTTCAGTAAAGGTGATTTCTACTCCAACACTTTACGAGTTAGAAGCCAAAACAGCAACGAAGAACCGAAAGTAATATACCAATCCAAAGAATTTGAATCGTATCCGACAGTAAGAAATGGTAAAATCTATTTCAAATCGAACCACGAAGCACCTAATTTTAAGATTTATATAACAGACATAGATAAACCAGATTTCAAAAACTGGAAAGAATTTTATCCTGAAAAAGAAACAGTGCTTCAAAGCTTCGTAATCACTACTGATCATATATTAGTGCTTTACAAAAAAGATGTACTAAAGAGGATAGCTGTTTATGATTTTGATGGAAAATATATAAAAGAATTGGAAGCTCCTGAATTTGGCGATGTTTCGGGCATTAGCTATAATGAAGATATGAACACTGTTTTCGTTGGATTAACAACATTCACTAGCCCAACAAAACTATACAAATTAGACGGGAAGACTTTGGAGTGGGAATTTTACTACCAAGATGAGTTGCCTGTGGACACGGATAACATTAAGTCTGAATTAGTTTTCTTTACTTCGAAAGATGGAACTAAAGTACCCTTATTCTTATCATACAGAAAAGACATTGAGCTTGATGGCACAAACCCAACTCTACTTTATGGTTATGGCGGATTTAATATATCTATGGGACCTTCGTTTTTGGGAGACAAAGCATCGTTTATCAATAGAGGTGGTGTATATGCTGTAGCTGGACTCCGTGGAGGTAGCGAGTACGGTGAGAACTGGCACAAAGCGGGAATGTTAGACAAAAAACAAAATGTGTTCGACGACTTTATCTCTGCGGCAGAGTATCTAATAGAAGAGAAATTCACGAACTCAGATAAACTTTGTATTCTCGGTGGAAGTAATGGTGGGTTGCTAACTGGAGCTTGCCTAGTGCAAAGACCTGAACTGTTCAAATCTGCAATTGTTGCAGTACCACTGTTAGATATGCTAAGATACCACAAATTCTTGATTGCACGCTATTGGATTCCTGAATATGGCGACCCAGACAAGGAAGAAGACTATGAGTATATAAAGGAATACTCTCCACTTCACAACATAAAAGCAGGTGTAAATTACCCAATCACATTAGTTAAAGCTGGTGAAAATGATACTAGGGTTGACCCTCTGCACGCTAAGAAATTTGCAGCTGCCCTGCAAAACAATCCTGGACAGAAGAATGATGTATTTTTGTTTGTAGATTTTGATTCTGGTCACGGAAGTGGACAATCGATAGAAAAACAAATAGAAAATTCTTATTTGCAATGGAAGTTTATATTTAACACATTGGGAATGTAAGTTTATTTATTGGGTCTTGGCGAGATGATTAGTAATACCTCACGCTAAGGCCTCTATTATCTTATTGCGAATAGTGTTATAATTAGCTGGTTTATTAAGTGCATAAGTATTTTCGTCATTGATTTGTTTTTTCACTTCTTCGTTCATTAAAGCACTGAACAATATTGATTTAACATCTTTGTTAGATTTTCTGATTTCATTCAGTACTTCATAGCCATTCAATTTATAACCGACCAAATTAATATCCAGTATAACAAGATCAAAGCCATTATTCTTACTATACTCTTCTAAAAACACCTCTGGGTTGTTGTAAACTGTTAAGTTCATCTCGCCTTTTAAGTCAAACATTTCTTTAATAGTGGATGTTATTATCTCTTCGTCATCTAGCATAGCAATATTATACTTTTTCTTAGACAAGTTTAGTGATTCACTATTTTTTAATTTTGAAGTAGAAGTCTTTTTGTAAGGTAGCAATATTTCAATTTTAGTACCCTCGTTGATTTCTGACTCTACAGTTATATCACCATTGTGTTGCTTTATGATAGAATGGACTGTCAGCAAACCCAATCCATGTCCATTCTTTTTGGTTGTAAAAAAAGGATTGAATATTTTATCAATATGATTTTTCTCTATCCCAGTCCCATTGTCTTCAACTATTAACTTTACATAAGCTTCATTATTGATTTTAGCTATCTCTGTACATACTTTTACTGAGCCAGTTGATTCCATTGATTGATCGGCGTTCAGAAGTAAATTCATTATCACTTCATGTATCTGCATTTCATCCAAGTCAATTTCTTCAATGCTTTTATCTAAATCTAATTCAAAGCGATTGGTCGAACCGGCTTTGACCAAATCAGCAGCGTCGCTAACTATATCATTAATATCGCATAAGTTATAATTCGGTAGATAAGACTTAGTATATGTTTGAAATTTGGTGGCAATAGCATTTGCTTTATCTAAGCTCGAACTAATTCTGTTTAACTCTCTGTCATTAGTGTTGTTTTGCATCTTTATCATATCTACTGACAAAGTGATAGCAGAAAGTATATTCTTGAAGTTATGTGCTATTCCTCCAGCCAATGAGCTAAGAGATTCAAGTTTAGATATTTTCTGTAGCTCCAACTGTTCTCGCTTTCTTTCGGTGATATCAGCAATTGTACCACGGTATCCAATTTTTGAGTTTTTATTATAGATAGGCGATGCATATAGCAGTATATCAATTTGATTGTTTGTCGCAGTATTTACTTTGTACTCGCTATTAAACAAATAATCATCTGGGTTCATTGATTCTAATTTATTGCTGATATCTTTAGATTTATGAGAGGGCAAATAATCTATTATACTTTCACCAATTAATTCTTTATCTTGTTCAATGTCATAAATTTCGAGTAATTTCTTGTTAGTATAAATTAGATTGAAATCATTATCAATTTCAAAAACACCAATTGGTAGCAAGTCCGTTAATTCTTGGTACCTTTTCTCACTATATATAAGTTTGTTTTCTATCTCTTTTTCGGCTGTAACATCCCTAACAACACCTTGCATCATTAGTGGATTGCCACTGTCGTCAAATGTAATTTTTGCTTTGGTGAAGAAATGCCTCAGCTCATTGTACTCTTGGCTATAAGCTCTGTATTCCTCTTCTAATATTTGTTTTGTTTGAATTGCTTGTTGGATTGCCAACATATAGCCTTCTCTATCTTCCTCATAAATTAGTCCAATAGCTTTATCCTTAGTGTCTATCCTGTCTTCTATTGGTCTGCCCACTTTTCGGTGTAGCTCCTCACTCCACCATACTTTCTCATCAGCAAAGCTACCATCGAAATAACCAGTGCCAGAAAGATCTTGTAGTTCCTTAAATCTATCTTTTAGGATATTATAATCTTTCAATAAGCTATTGTACTTCAATAATGTGATTATCAAAGCCACTAAGACCAATATTGTAATTATATATAGCATAAAGATAAATTTATTTATTTGAGATTTTAACTTAATAAATTTATGTCAATATACAAAAAAAGCACCTTCAACCTAATGAAGATGCTTAATGTGTAAGTTTGTAGTACACTCTTTGTGATTAATAATTATTTATTGATAACTATAAACAGATTTTTAAGTTTTAAACCAAACAAAGGCGAAAGTCATTATTACAATACAATAATTATTCTTGTATAAGACTTTTGAATTAAGTAATTTAGAAATGTTAAAGAAATTACATATATTTAATCACTTTCAGGAGTATATATGAAACACTCTCATACAAGATTTAAAAACGGTGACAAATTCATCAAATGCCTTCTGGCTTTTATGATATTTTTCAACTTCCCCAATATTGTAGAAGCACAAGAAAATCCGATTGTAACAGTTGTTGCAACTGCAAAAGATGGCGATGGAGACCCACATATTGAAGTCAAATATGTTTTGCGTGAATCTTCAGTCATTCAAATTGACAAAATTGAAATACTTGATCAAGATGTCAATTATTACGAACTGGAAGAAGATGACATAAGCGATAGTGACCTCGACGGTGATATCGGTTTCACTGAAACTGATGGTCCTTCTACTAAGACTTTCAACTGGTATTATGAGCCGACTCTTACTAATAATGAGATTTCAGGCAAATTGAAAGTTAAAGTGTTTCTTAGTGCAAAATCATCCCAACCTGTATCTATAAAGTTGTTTCTGGGAGATATTATGCTACAATTTGAAAATCAAACTGGCCCTGTTATTCTGAGAAATTCGGAGGGGCCAACAGATGATTTTGAACCATATACAGGACTTTCTCCATTAGGGAATTGGCACAGCACATTGCCAGATGAAGCCAAGTTCTATGGAATTGGTTCAGTAACAGATTTCCCACTTTACAGACATAGTTCAAGTAACTTTCATGGAAGACCTACTTTGCCAAGTGGTTCTTCATTTTTTGCATTCAAAGATGATGATAACTCGCGACAAATTTGGATAAACGCTGCTGCTGGTAAAATGCAAGGACTCCCTGGAGCCAAAAAGTTATGGGATTTCCAAATACACTATACCGGAGATGAAAAGTCAGGTACTGCTATTGTAGGTATAGCTAATGACGGAAAATCAGATTTGGCATCAACTTCGACAACTGATGCCACACTGGAATTAGAATACTTATCATCTGATGCTGTGGCTTCAAACGAAGTTGAGATAGATAAAAAACCAGCTCTTAAGCTAATAGTTACAGCTCATAAGGATTATATTGAAGAGCCAGTTGCACCTGAAGATTCAGTCATTTTAAGTATTAAAGTTGAAAAGCCAGATGATGAAGGTGTTTTCAGCCCAGGTGAAGGTGTAAATCTATTCGTTAGAAATGAAGTTGAACAAGACGTTCAATTCGTTGAACTTTCTGAGAGAACTGATGCAAATGGTGAATTAGAGTACTTATACATAATTCCTGAAGATACTGAATTCGGATTATATAAGATTGAAATATTTGCAGAAACTGATGATGATAATGAACTCAAATCTAAAACAGAAAGAATTGTAATAAAAGTTGCTCCAGAACCCGATTTAGAGATTACTTCTGATGAAGATACATACGAAATAATGCAAGAAGAAACTGTTGAAATTGACCTTACAGTACGAGATAAAGAAGGTGAAGTTGTCGAAGATGCTCGAGTACTTGTGATCAACCCTTTAAATCAACCAGGGGTAGAAGAATATCTTGGTAAAACTGATGCAGATGGGAAATTATTATACAAATATCCTATTCCAAAAGATACAAAAGACTCTGCCTATGAGTTTACTTTCTTCGCTAATGAGACTTTAGATGAAGACCAGAAATCCGCCCCATTAAAAGTAAGAGTTATTGTCGGAGAGATACCTGTGCTATTGATAAGCATTACTCCAAATACTGACTACAAGCTAAAACCCAATGAATCTGAAAAAATAGAGATTACAGTTACAGAAGAAATAGAAGGTGAATCTGTCCCAGTTGAAGATGCTCAAATATATATACAAGACGGATTAAATGATGAAAAATCTTTCAGACTACTGGGTGCTACAAACGCAGAAGGAATAAGGCCTTATGACATTTTAGTTCCCGAAGATAAAGAACAAGAGGAATATGAAATAAAGTTCTATGCCTCAAAGGATGAGTACGTAGATTCAGAGGAATCTATTGTAAATGTTGACGTAAGTGTTGACTCTTGTTGGACGGAAGGATCATTTGAGTTTTGTACCAAAACTGGATGGGAAGAGAAAGAAGGAGATCCAGTTATAAAATCAAATGGAGAAGTTCTGATAAATAACCTCATCTCGTTCAACGGAACAATGGAAATAAATAAAGAAACTCTGAAACTTAAAGCAAATGGTACTTTCTCAGTAAAAAACGTCCCACTTCCGGGTGGTGGCAACGGAAGCATTACATTAATGAGTGGTAATCTTGTTGATGTTGAGCTTTTAGGATCGAATGGAAGTTTTACTAATCTGTTGAATCAATCACTCAAATCTGCCCCAAAAGTATGTGGTATTCAAGTCGAGAAGATATCAGATATTAAGCTGATAGGTGGTACAAATGCAACTGGTGTAGAAATCAGTGCATCAATTAAAATACCTGGATTCGCTCCTGGTTGTGATAAAGATGGTAAGAAACCAGTTGATACGGGTATAAAAGTAAAAGGACTAAAAATACAAAAAAATGCCGGAATGTACTTTGATGGATTTGAAGTTTCTAATTTATCACCAGCACCAAAATTCTGCCTTAATGAATTAACTTATAACTATGATCAGAAGCTTGATAAACTTTCCTTAGGAGCTCAATTCACTGTGCCATTTATGAAAGTTGGTGCAGGAGCAGCACTCAGAGAAGCTAAGCTCGACAGTGTTGGATTCAAAGCTACACTGACAAAAGGAGTGCCAATTGGTAATACTGGAGTATGTATATTAGGACTAGAAGGAAAAGCTCATGGACTTGCATTTCCACCGCTTGAACTTACATTTGGCGGAACAGTAAACAACTGCTTAAACAAAGACTTGATGGAGATAACGGCAAGAGCTGGCTACAAAGCACCATCTACTATCTACATTAATGGTGTTGCTAATTTTATGAAGTTGCCAACTACTGATTATTGGCAGATAACTGGTACTCCTGAAATTAAGTTTGATTACAATAATTCATTATTGAAACTGACTTCTCAACTAAAGTGTGGTACTTTTGACGGAAAAGCTTATTTGCTCAATGGTGCTTTCGATATGGGTTACAAAGCAGATGTAAGTAAATTTACAGGAAGAGTAAATGGTAGTCTGACTTTACCAAAACTACCATTCAAAGGGTTTCCTTATGATATTATCGAGGCAAGACTTGAGCTACCATATACTGCATCGATGAATGCCTTGATTAATATGTCTGAAAATACACGTCATATTTATACAGAATGTGATTTTGTCAGTCTTGGTAAGTTTAATTTCCAATTAGATTTGACAAAAGCGAGCAATGACACTGAGTTCTTTACTTACAATAAAGGAAAGCAAATTATACCATCTATTGTTAAGCAAGGAAAGAGTGGAAACTCAATAAAACCAGACGACAGTATATTATTAGCAGATATTGAGAAAAGCATAAACATCCCCTCAAATACAGAGTGGATGTATGTTAGAATAAATAACGAAACTCAAGCACCAGAAAGCAAATTAATAATGCCTGACGGAACTGAGCTGACCGAACCCGATGAGGATGCGAATATTCTGCACTTTAACTCTGATGATGGAATGACTTCATTCTGGTCAGTTGAAACACCTATGGCTGGCGAATGGAAAATAGTATTACTTGATGGTTCCGAGGATGACATTGTGGAAGTTTACTTAACTGAAAAAGAAACACCTTTCTCTATTTCTGCAACACAGAAAGACGAAGAAGTTACGTTATCTTGGGATGTGAGTACATTCGAGCCGACAGATATAATTGAGTTCTACATAGATGACAATGGAGACGGATATGATGGAATCCAATTTGCAGAAGCCCCTGCAACTCAAGCTGAATACGTATTCACTATGGCAGATTCGATGGGCTACTGTAGTAATCATATTTATGCTTATGTGCAGACTGCTGACGAAGAACTAATAGTTACTGGCTATGCAGATGCACCAGTAGTCAATAATAAAAATTCTTTGCCTCCACCGCATGACATGAGTGCCGTTTACTACACAACAGGAAAGCTGATGACAGTTAATTGGATGCCGAGTAATATGGCAAACGTAGCCGGATACTACGTAATAGTTACTGACAAAGATGGCAATGATTCAACTTATGCTATAGCTTATGCTAATGACAATCAAGTTCAGTTCCCATTGGAAAGCAATGAAGGAATATCAATCAGAGTGGCAGCAATTGATGGAGAGTACAGAAGCGGATGTCCATCAGAACCAGTTGATATTACAACTGACGTAGAAACAGGACCTATCACTGGCTTAGTTTTCGATGAAAGTAGAATAGCAGTAGTTCCAAACCCTGTTACTGATGAGACAAATATATCATTCAAGTTGAATAGTAACTCTTATGTAAGATTGGGAGTTTATGATATGTACGGAAATAAAATTGCAGAACTTGCTGAAGGCTTCTACGAAGCAGGTGTAATTAACAGTAGTTGGAATCCTAAGGGGTTACCGTCTGGTACATATTTAGTAAAACTGGAAGCTGAGGATATATACACAACACAGAAGCTGATACTTATAAAGTAATTAACTGATAGCAGATTAAGCTTTAAATCCCGATGCTAAGAGATTGTGTCGGGATTTTTTTGTTTCAAAAGAGGGGATGTTTAGAGAGTTTTTTAGCATATCTTTTCACTAACAATGCAAAGTTTAAAATGGCAGTCATAATATTATTTGATATTATAAAAGTATATTGTATCTGGAATCGCCAATTCTTTTCGTTTATTCTCTAACTCAATCCTATTTAATGGGCCAATTTTATATTCAATATCTTGGGGAGTATTCTTTGTTTCCAGAGGATGAAGTATAATATAGAATTTAATCTTAGTATCCTTAGCTTGCTTCACTAAAAGAAAATTTTTGTCAAAACCAATTGCTATAACATTTTTATTAATTACACACGGATATCCTCCGTCATAGTTATAATTCAAACTATACATATCAGATTGCGTTTCAGATTTTACTAAATAATAGTTACCAATAATATTTTTGAACCTATAATTATCACAACTAACTAACAAAAAGATAGATAGGATAGCTATAGTTTTACTTAATTGTAAGGGGTTCATTTAATTTCACCTTTGCATTTTGTAGCCACTTTTTTAAAATAATCATTTCCCATAAAAGCCAATTATAAACTTTTCATATTGTTTGCTTAATATAAAATTCTTGAACTCCATCATAAAAATTTCGTTTGATAACTAATCTACTTTGATCTTCGTCAAGATATTGAAGTATGTCATCAGGTTTATCCTCAAAATAATAGCTAAGAAAAGAATATCGATTATCTCTAATTAATTTATGTTCTTCTTTTAATATTCCATTAACATATATTCTAACAACATTTGAATCTAAAATTAAATGACAGTTCTTTCTAGGAATACTATCATTTGGATCTAATGTAGAGTACTTTTTATATTGAATCCAAATTTCTTCCTTATTCATCTGAAGATTTTTTGCTTCCAATTCTTTACTATCAATCTTAACTGATTGGATTATGTAGTCACTAGTCTTTTCAGATATTGGAACATTTTGTTGACAAGATAAAATTAACATTAAGTAAAGTAAGTTTGTTAATTGCTTCATCTAAATTCACCTTAGTATTTTTGTAGTCAACTTTTATTAAACAATCATTCTCCATAAATGCCAATTATGAACTTTTCATATTGAGAATCATACATTTTTATATTTGAAACTTTTCCACTTTTTAAATCAATTTTATATTTACCTATTAGTCTACCTTTTTCGTCAGATACAAAAACCATATTTCCTTCTAACTTTCTTCTCAATATTGTATTTTCTGTCATTGGCATTACTGTTGATTCCTCAATAGTAAATAGTTTAATTAATTCGTCATTAATAATCTTGTAATAGTGCAAATTTACTGTGTTAATTGCAGTTCCATTATGCATTCTTTCTCTAATTAGGATCTCATTGTTATTATCATTATCTATATCTTGGATTTCCAACAGGTTTTCATTAATCAACCTATATTCTTCACTGAAACCAGATTCATTATTCTCCATATTATTAGCATATATTTCATCCTTAAGAAAATGAGTGTTCTTATTTTTCTTATTGAATAAAACAATGCTATAAAATTTAATGGAAACTTCATTTGTTTTAATAATATAAATATCATAGTTTTCATTATAAAAAATATTAAATGCACATTCGAATTGAATATATCCCTCCCCAATATTTAAATTTTCAACTATCATTTTAGTTACATGTTCTGGAATTCTAACTTGACTTGAGTCATCTACACAAGTAGAAACAAAAGTATTTTCTTCCAATTTAGTAGCAAAATAGTTTTGAGAATTTAAACTAGTGGTTAAAAATATTAGATTTAAAATTATCAAATTGAATTTCATTTATTTGTACCTTTATCTTCTAATATCTCAATGAGAATGTTTTTTTAGACTTTTGTTAAATTCATTGAATATAACCTTATAAATATCAGGTTCTGTTTCTCTCAACTGCTCAAATTTTTCACTAAAACGGTCATCAGGATGATGATTGTCAAAGTAATAGTTCCAAAACTTAGATTGACTCTTCATATCAAATTTCTTTAATGTTTTAATAAATATCAAAAAGTTTTCATTGATTTTATGATAGAGATGATACTGAAACATTGCATGTGAAATCCATTCATCCAATTGAATATATAGTTCAATAGTTCTGCTAAAAAATAAACTATCATCAATACAACTTAATTGAAAGTATCTTTCCACTACATTCTCTGAGAAAGTAATTTGCTTCCTATTTTCAATATTGGGGTTGTTTAAAAAATATCTATAAAATGTATTACTATCTTTCGGAAATAAGTTGAAAAATTCTTCTTGATTCTTACAATCAACAGAATCACTAGACAATTTCTCAATTGCTGTATTCAATTTCTGCCAATTACTATCACTTGAGGAGAATGAAGAATAACAGAAAGTGAAAAATATATAAATAATGATATAAATGGTTTTGTATTTCATGTTTAGATTATTTAGTTTCATTAAAGTTACTTCACTATCACCATTCGCGCGTTATATATAATCTCACCTGATTGCACTACTACAGAATATGTACCAGAATTGAAATCGTTCGCATCGAATTGTACTAAGTGAGGGCCTTCCGATAGGTTTTTGCTTATTGTTGTTACTTGTGTTCCAAGGTTATCATATACATTGATATTAACTTCTCTTTGCTCTTTCAGATATAGTTCAAAGTAGCCAATATTATTTATTGGGTTTGGTCTGATATCGAATATTAATCCGTTCGCATTTGTAGCATCGATTAATCTCTTGTCAAATGAGCAGTACTCTGCTATCAGCCTACCGTCTTCCGTATTTATTCTGGAATATCCATCTGCAAAATTATCTACTTCTATTACCAGTGGAGTCTCAAAATCGTCACCTAATAGCACTTCAGCATTCAGCATTGCGAGTAGTCCATCTTGGTTAACAATACCACTTGATGTTACATTAATATTATCCATATTTATTGTCAAATTTTCATTCCCTGCTATATAGCCCTCATTGACAGGCGTGTCATTAAAACGAGCAATTCTATGGTTATGAGAAATTGTGAAATCAATACCAGTCGTATTGGCATCATTCATCAGCTGAGCAATATCTTCTGTAGTCAGCCCTGTTCCGTCTTTCGGAACAATTCTAATAGGAACATTTACATCTGTTCCAACTACACCAATTACACTCTCCACAAATATATCAGCACAAACAACTCCCCTACCTCTTATCAATAGCGTGTCTGATCCTGCCAACCAATCACCATTACTTTCAAAATATATCTTCTTTTCAAAGTCACCTATTTGATCAGGAGAGAAGTTTATATTTACATCTTCACTTTGGTCAATCGCTATTGTCAGCGGTAAGCTAACACCTACATTTATATTCCCATTGCCAGACTCAATTACTGAAGTTACATCCAAATCACCATTCCCAAAATTTCTTATAGCAGTTGTTGTGTCTATGGATTCACCTATACAAATCTCACCGAGATAGATAGAGTTATCCCTCATATTAATAACTGGTCTGAATCCACGGCCTGTTAGTTCTGTGTTTTCTGGGTCTTCACATATTGCATCGTCATTCATTATATAGTCAATAAATGCCGATCTATTTTCTATATCTTGTGGATCAAATTGAATATCAAATGTCTGACTCTCTCCCGGATTCAGGTAGATAGGGTAATTAACTCCAGCAGGCAGAATAACTGTATAATCATTCGGATGAATACCCCTTACTCTTATCTCATCTATCTCAACACCTGCTGACCCTGTAGATGTAACAGTTGCCTGAAGTACAGATGAGTTTCCAACTCTTACATCGCCAAAATCTTTGGGGGTCTCTGTATCGAGTGACCGCGTCACTACCACAGCTTTTATATCTCTCGTAATCTCAAATCCCGTACTTGTTCTAATTGTAATAGTACCGCTGTAATCTCCCTCATTAGTAAATTCAGCAACAATATTAGCATTTGCACTACCATTGGAGGGTATTGTAAATCTCACAGGATTTGCAGTAAATGCGTTAGTAGTTGATGTGATGAAGACTGTATCTATATCGACAACACAAGCTGTAGGGTTATCCAATTCAAGACTGAAAGGATATTTTGTTCCAGGGCAGATTGTATCGAAATCAACTTCGGTTTGCTGTATCTCAAATATTGGTAGATCTCCCCTACCAATTACTACAAGAGTATCAAAACCTGGTGCTGACGGACTTTCAATCACCAGCAAAGTGGTATCTGGGCCCTGAGTATTTGGAATGAACTGAATCAAAGCCCTTCCAATAGAACCATCATCTTGTTTGGGTATTACCAAAGGGTACTCATTAGCATTCGCAAGTGAGTATTGGTTCAACGTATTTCTGTAAAAGTTATAATCTTGGATTGTAACGTCACAGCCACCTTGGTTGAGTATTGCCCATTCGAATGTAGCAGTATCACCAATACATATAGCTCCCAAATCAAGAGTATCAGTTTCATTAGCAAGGAAAAACTCTTCGCTTTTGCCTGTGCCTGATATAACAGCTGTATCTCTTACAATGAGGGTATCTCCGCCTGGGAAGCCATCATAATCACGTATCTCTACTATCAGATTTACCTGATAATTACCCAAAGCACCTGGCTGGAAATGTATATCAAGAGGAGTTGCAACATTTGGTTGCAATGTTAATGGTAAAGTTTGTGCAATATTGAAGTAGTTTACATCGGGAACATTCCCCTCTATATAAATATCTACCACATCGCGGCACCTTACATCTTTAAGAAATATTCGTGCTGCAGTTGTGTCTGCCGTTGACGGACAAACAAATCCAAAATCCATATCAGGAATAGAATCTCTGCTAAGAATCCCAGGAACTGTAACGCATAACTCATCTACTGCAAGTGTGTCATTTACATTACCCATTAATCTTATTGGTACTTTCAAATCAGCGTCGAATAGTCTCGGGTCTGCAAAAAATGAGACTACACCAACTGCTGATGTATTTTCGACCAATGCATCCGGCGTTATACTATTAAGAATGGCATCTGTGTGCAGCCCTGCTGGAAGAGCATCAAGCTCTATTCTTACATTATTGAAAGTATTGTCTTTCGTGTTTGTGATAATAAACAATACATCCAAAGTATCTGGGTAATATGGGTGATAATCAGGGTCATTGCAATCAACCTGATGCAATGTATCAAATGGCACACAGCCATCGGGTCTCGCATAGAATATACCGTCGCCAGCACCTGCCGTTTGCCCACCACCGGTAGTTGAACCTGCATTGACTACCTCAAGCGAGTCAACTATACCAATTTCTGTTGAAGCGAGGACTTTCTTCTGCCCTGCTCCTACAGATTGTTCGTCCCATATTAATAGTACAGCACTATCGGTATAAGTTAGAGTATTGTCGGCATTTCTGTCATTCCACAAGAACTTACCAAGTCCCTTAACCGTACTTTGTGCAGTGTAATCAGCCCAGTTCCCAAACATAAAAAAGTCAGGTGCTATCAGCCCTTGTTCTTTCAAATTGCCCCTTGCAGTCAGACCTGGCTGAACGGTACTAGCTTCCAGTGCTAACCAGAACTCAGGTATCCGAGGTAATACAGCTTCGGTGAACTGTTGTTCTGTGTTATAATATCCATAAGATGTTACGATTGGTGCCCTGTCGTTATCACCGATTTTTGTATCTATTAGCAATAGTACACCGACATCATGAGCTTTTGATGAAGTATCGGCAGTAACTGACATTTTTATAAAGCCACCACTTGGTCTTTTGCTTGGCTCCATAGAAAATGTGAACCTAACTTTTTCACCATCTGGCATATCGGCAATTAACTCTGAATTTATCCTTGGTATTCCGCCTAGGGTGTCTCGAAATAGCCTTGAAACTGTCAAAGAATTTTGAGGTGGTGGCATTTCCGTCGTAGGATTCTCTTCAAAAGGCAATTGAAATATAATCCCATCAATCATCAAATGCACATGGGAGGTAAAGTTCGGAGGAGTTATTCCACCACCGTCTTCACTATATATCAGAGATTTCGGGTCATCTGATGGATTCAAATATGAGGTCTTAGCATAAAAATGTCCATTCTTTAAAATAACAGCATCCAATAGATATGGTGGAAGCATATCCTCTAACTTTAACTCTTGTTGAGCTGGAAGTAATGAAGGTGCAATAACAAATGCGAGTATTAATATTTGTAATAATCTATTCATATTATTGCCTGTGATTTAATGGTGTTGCTATCTCTACAATAACAGTTCTGTTGTAGAATCTGCCCTCGGGTAGATCATTATCGTATATCAGTGTTTCCCCTACACCATTACTGAACATCTTTTCAGGAACTACTCTTTGTTTGATAGATGTCTCAACTGATTCGGCCCTATCTATAGATAGCTGATTGTTGTACTCATCTGTCCCCAGCTTATCTGTAAAACCAGTTATACTTACAGATGAATTTGTGTTTATTCTGCTTAATATAGTTTTGAATATGTTCTCATTCTCCTCATTTATCAGTGGCTTATCGTAGTCGAAAAATATCAAATTATACCTTTCGACAACAGAATCCTGAACAATTTCGCCATCATAATATTTTGACTTTTTTTCATATACAATTGGTATAGCAGTGCTTGCTTCATCAGAATTGTCATTATTGTCAACTACAGTTAGCATTGCAGTTATATTATTTCCTGGAATATCTTTTCTAGCTAACTTTATCATATCATTTCTGTCAAAATCCCACTGCATCGAGCTCGAAGGAGATCCACTTCCGCTTTCCTCCCACAGCTGAGAATCGTCAATATTATTTATTTTAATAGCCCAGTTTTTAAGATTTTCACCATATTCTACTTTAGGTTGCAGCACAATTGCTTCAGGGATAACTTCGCTATCATTTGTAATTAGTCTAACTGGCTCTAATATCTCGTAACTGTCTGAACTTAGCTCTACTCTTCTGTTCTCTTGTCTTCCTTCATCAATACTTCTATTTGATATATCCTCTGGTAACTCACGAGATTTTGTGATGATTCTATCAGCAGAGATGCCCCAGGTGTTTACCAAATAATCTTTGACAGTTTGAGTTCTTGATGAAGCCAATTTAATCAGATTATCTCCATCGTCCAGAGGTTCCACACATCCTATTACTGTAAGTTTTGCATTTGTATTCTCCTGCATTCTGCTGCCGACAATATTCAGTATATTATGATAAACAAGTAATACAGAATCTTCGAGAGCTGACTCATCAAAGTTACTTATTTCTGAGCTACTCAAAGTATTATACCTGTCTATTAATTGCGAATCTCCAGCATCAAAGAATATATATGGTAAGATTGGAACATAATTATTATTTACCTCTTCAATCACTTTTATCTGTCCATATTCTAACATTGTGCCGTTTTCTAATAAGTTTTTTGCCTTAAGCGATGCAATTGGACTAGGTGCATAGTTAGGGTTTGTGTCAACAACTGGGTTAGGGTCAGGAGAAGGGGCAACCTCTCTAATTACCACTTTTTCTGGACTACCTAATTCATATTTCAGAGCAAGTCCTGCATGGAGTGTACTCACCGTCCATTCATTATTACTTAGAACATTAGTAAATGGGAATATGTAGCCAACTTCAGGACTTAAATATAAGTTATCAGCAATTGGAAAATCTGCACCTATCAATGCGTGAGCAGATATTCTTATATTAGTCTCTGTGTTCGGATTATCATCAAAATTAGCTGAAGCTATCTGTCTTGTGGTTTCACCATTTCTAAATTTCAATCCCAGTGGTTGCTGTAGTTCTTCCACCTGAGTATATGAAGCATGTGTGGGAAAAGCCACTCCTGGACCAAGTGCAAAATACATTTTATCAGTAAGATAGTAAGCACCCAATGCCTCTATCTGTACATAATCCAAAGAAACATCTAACTGATGCTCAGTTGACAGATAAATTAAGGTACCATCATCAAGAGATATTCTTGGCGGTTCTTCGGGGGAACTCTCAAAATCGCCATCTGCTTTGTGAAAGAATGCTCTTCCAAAGAATGAGAAATCTGTACTGAGAGGTATTTCAATACTGTTGCCAGCAAGCCAATCTAACCCAGTACCATCTTCGAAAGTACCACATACGAGCATACCGTCATAGCTACTAAACTGACCCTTGTGCATATTCAAAGCACCTGCACCAAACATTCCTATTCGGATATTTCTTTCAGCTGTTTCCTCTTGTGATAACAACGAATTTCCTGCTATTATTACAATAGCCATTAGAATTAGTATAGTCTTTTTTAAATTCATATCTGCTTATTTTGTGATAATTATTACTTTGTTGTATTGCACCTGCGAACCATCTTTTAATCTGAGCACATAAGTACCATTATATAAATCTACGGTGTTCACTTTAAACTCAGCAGCAGTTTTACTGCTTACATTAAAATTATTGCTATATACTTTTTTCCCAATTGGGTCATATATTTCAATTTCAAATTCTTTATTCTCATCGTCATATATAAAAATATTCATTTCATTCCCTGCAGGAATTGGATAAATATTAAATATAGTAGCATTTTCTGTTAAAATTTGACTGTCTCGCCCACCACAAAGCCCTTCTACAAAAAAATCAGCATTGTTACCAGTTAGGCATACATTAGTTGATGTTTTATCTTCAATTATAATGGGTGTATAGTGTGAGTTACCTCTAAGCACTTCATACTCAATACCAAATGCAGCACCATCGGCAATCAATCCATTTTGCCACGAAATTTTCATTTCTGCACTATTAGTATTTCTTGAAATAATATCACTATTAGCTTGATCCAGCACTGCTCCACCATTTAATTCCACAATTCTAAGAGGGTATAGTATAGAAGAATTATATTTAGTGGTCAATTCAATATTTGTTATAGGGTTACCAGCATCAACGCCACTAATATCATACGGTACAACGAACCTTTCCCCAGGGTCATAATAATGCCCAATAACATTTGGCTGTATCAATATATTAGGTAATACTTCTGCTGTTATGGAAATATTTGTACTGCCAAATGAACCTCCTATTTCGACTGATTCATTTATAAGACCTGAATTATTCCCCTTTATTGAAACAGTCAGAGTCATTGACTCCCTTGGGTTCAATGTAGTATCAATTGAGTTAGGTGTTATTATCGGCGATGAAGGATCATCCTTTTTAATCATATCTATTGTCATTGTCTCAAAACTACTTGGGTTTTCTATCAGAATTTCCCTTGTTAAAGAGTCCCCAGAACATATAGTTCCGAAATCTATTTCTGAAACTGAAAACCTTATACTTTTTGACCTAACAACATAGCACAAGGGTATAATTACAGTAGAATCCTGATTTCCATCATGCTCAAATTGAACATCTATTTTAAAAGTACCTTCTGCAACAGGTGCAAATTCGACAAATAACTCTTCTGTACCACCTGGAGCTATATTAAATGGAAATACATTGCTAACACTATAAAGACTTGTATTACCACCTAATATCTGAAATGCTGTAACCGTTATGTCTCTATCACCAGGGTTTTCGAGTATAATAGATGATTGGTAAATATTATCTTTTTCATAAACTAATGTATCACATCCGTTAGGGCCATAACCACTGAGGTATTTGAGCAATCCCGTTCCAGAAAGCCCACTAGGGTAAGCTCTGTCAGCAATGTGGATTATTGCACTGCTCAGCAATCCACCGCTTTCAGATGGATTAAATCTTATACAAATTTCAAGAGTGCTGTCTGGTGGTATGTTTACCCTACCATTGGGACTGACTACTGTGTAGTTGCCACGAGGCGAGATTGAAATAGAGTCAATGTAAGTAGTATCTGTTCCATTGTTTCTTATTGCTTCAAAACAGATTGTAGTATCTGTTCCTACAAAATGCTCCCCAAACTCTTGTGAGTTAGTAAGTATTTCAATAGACGATTTGATACCTACTCCCGCAAGTTTCACAGTATCTGTTACGTAGCCAATATCAAATAATACAAGGCCACTGCGGTCGCCTTCGGCAGAAGGCCTAAACCACGCATTGATTCTACGAGATTGCCCGGGCTGCAATACGAAATCAGTTGTATCGCCAGTAAAGAAGAACTCTCCAGGGTTGCTCAATCTAAAGCCATCTACTTTTACAGGCAAAAGCCAAGTATTAGTGATTGTAATTGGAATACTATCAGATATACGCCCAACTTCTTCGGGACTAAATGTAGCATCATTAGCAGACAATGGCTGATAAACCTCAACCCCATTCATCGCATCATCAGTATTATCCTTTCCTCCGAATACCAAAGCTAAGTTATTACCATCTATCACAACCTCACGGTTAGAGCCTGACTCCACTAAGTCTCCGAGCTGTGACCATATTCCAGTTGGTGAATCTAAAGTTGGCAGAGTATAGTACTCAGTTTCCTTCAAAGTACCTGACGAATTATTTCCACCCACAATCAAATATGAACGAGACGAATCAGTTATTCCCCCAATGAAAGTGATGTCAGACTCAGCTCTTGGTCTAAACATACTAGCTGTGTATTTCCACCCCGACTTTACATCATACCACTCGCAGGTGTTTTGGGCAATTCCATTTTCATCATATCCACCCACTACTCTTGCTATACCACCAATATCAACAAAACTGGCTCCCAAATATCTATATTCACGAGGAGCAAAGGCATGGGAACTCCAAACATTATTTTCAAATAGTTCAGTAGTAGTAGTAGTTCCTTCTTCACCACCTGCAGTAATTACCAAATCATTACCATTTGCATCTAAGATTGTACCAAGAAAGTGACCTGCTCTCTCTTTCCCCATATTAGGTAACGAAAACAAACGATTAGTAGAAATTTCTATATATTCAGATGACGGAACTTTAGAACCACTTCGGAGTGGGCCACCAGTTTGCTCAATTCCACCACTAATGATTATCTTACCAGATTTATCCCATGTAGCTTTGCAATCACCTCTACCAATATCCATATCATCAATACTAATCCAATTTATATTAATCTGTCCATTCTGATAGTTTACCCTTTCTACGGAGCTTACGGAACTGTAGTTCCCAGAACTACCCGAGTAACCACCAATCATAAATATACTTGCTCCGTTATTTTCAGGAATAGTTACCAGAGAATGATATGCTCTGGGTGATGACATTGAGGCTACTTTTTTGTATTCACCAGTGTTATAGTTGAAAATATAAGCTGAGTTTACGGCATTCCCTAAAGAGTTAACTCCCCCACTGATTAATATATTTCCATCGGGTAAAAGAGTTGAACTGTGGCCGTGAAGAGCTTCGGGAAATGCAGCTATTGATTGCCAACCGGGAGTTGTGGTTTGGCTATAATTCGTTTGCAGCATAAAAAGACAAGTGACAAAAAATACTATTATTTTTTTCATAATATGACTCTTAAACGAATTTTTAAGTAATTGATTTCTCTAAATTAACAATATTTTTAATATTGAGAAATAATTTTTTATAAATTAGTAGAGTAATACACATATTAATTAGATTCCAGTAACGTCAAAAATGGTAATAGAAGTAATTAGAGATGAGATATGCAATCCTGATCTGAATGCTCATTTTGTGGGGTACAAGTTAGATTGCAGCCAACCTATAATATGGAGATGTGTGAAAGAAGATTTTGACACTACCCCCTATCTGCTGATTATCAACATCAGATGCTACAAGATATTCAAATACGCTTATGACCACAGAGTTAGAATATACAAAAAAAGCACCTTCAACCTAATGAAGATGCTTAACGTGTAAGTTTGTAGTACACCCTAGGAGACTAATATCGAACGAATTGTACCAGCAGATGAAGGAGATTTCGGAAGTGTATTATAAACCTTATATTTAAAAAGTCCACTCTCCAGATTCCCACTTGTGCATTACAGCTGGTGAAATATCAAAATATGTTTTGTTTATTGTCATAAATACACCCAAAAAGGAAAAACTAATGAACAAAATACGAAGGAAAATATTTAAAAATGTAATTCTAACATTCATTTTATAGCATCTATACAAAGCAATTAAAGAAGATATAAAAAAAATAAATTCAAGACTGTGTTCTATTTCAACCATTGATATTTCAACTCTTCTATCAAACACAAATAGCCTAATAAAGTACCATAATGAATTTAGTAATAACAAATAAATACTTATTAAGTAAGTAGCGCTAAATATTTTTAATAGTTTAGCTTTCAATCTTTCTTTATTATTTGGATTTTTTACTTCCCTCATCATCACCTACTTTTTTCTGTTTTCCTATATTATTCTTCTTTATTGTCTCTTAGAAAGAGCTGACATTTCTTATTAATCTATTCATTTTCTGTTTTCTGTTGAGATTCAATTATTAGTTCTTCTATGTATAAACTATCATATTGGTATTGAGACTTCAAATTATTAAGTTCATATTCATCTAATTTGATTAGATCATCAAAAGAATTCACTAAACTATCTAGAAAAGCTCCTTCGTAAAACTTCAAACATCTATGGAAATAATAATTTAATTCCACACCTTCAATTGTATCTCTCAAAGTTGAATTAGAATAGATATTATTTAAAACAGAATCAATTTTTCTGAATAATTGAGCATCAATTGGAAGTAGATGAAATAATCTACTAGAGGAGGCATCTATGTTCTTATTTCCTTCAACATAATTCCCAATAGTTAAACATTCACATAATGTATATTCTTTTAGAATTTTTTTAATGTATTTATTCTCGCTATTTTCATTACAACTTAATGATGATAAAAACAAGAATAATAGTATATATACTGTAAGTAATTTTTTCACATTCATTTACTCTAACTCCCAAAATAGGTTTTGTGTCCTTTTTCAAGTTTATCCCAATACCCAGCATTTCGATGCTGTTGTAGTCCTTTGTCTCCATGAAAATCACTAGTTTCCATATTAGTACCATCGAAGAGTGTAAAATGACCATTATACCCAGTTGGCGGTAAATATGTAAGTTTATTTCTAGAATCTTTTCCATTATCTGATGCATTCTTTTGAGGTGGATTTAAAGTATTCAAATCTAAACTTATATTATCACCATTTTCCGATCTTATATTAATATTATTTTGTGAATCGGTCATGTTCGCTAATAAAGTTAGCCCCTTATCATTAGCAAGAACTGCATCGATTTGCTGTTTAGATAAATCTTTAAAATTTAGCTCAACATTATAACTTCCATTTTTATTAAGTGATAAGTCTATAAAGGATCTATTCTTTTCCATTACAATACTTTTTACATCAGATAGTGAATGAAAATTACTTCTAGAATGTAAAACATCCCCCCTAGCATCATTAAACAATATCGGATTATTTCCCATAGAAACATAAGGAGACATACCAACATACTTCAATTCTTCGGGGTCTCTCGACCACCATCTACCTAAATCTAAGTCAAGATTTCTAAAGTGAGTATAATTTGTATTATCATCAACTTCTTTAGCTTTCTCCATACCATTAAACCCATATCTGTAGTCGTCATCTGCACTATAAGTCGCAGCTGCTGGGTAGCTCTTCCCATAAGGGTACATATTGCTTATGTTTCTTATATCTGCTAGGTATTCCCATGTGCTTATTGCCCCAGATGGGGGTGCATTAAGTGGGTATGGATTTTTTATATCGCTAATCACTGTTCTTACGTTTCCTAAGTGGTCTTTTATCTAATAATGTTGAACCGCTACGCGGCTCAGTTGTATTGGTGGTCTTAATTGCTACAGATGTTAAGCCACTCTGTGGCTTTGAATTTTCTCTTTACTAAAACAGAAGCCAAATCCATTCAGTCCTCGCTGTGACTAATTCGAATACATCACTCGAAGAGGGGAATTTTCAAAATATTCCATTCTTACAATTGACAATATACAAAAAAAGCACCTTCAACCTAATGAAGATGCTTATTGTATAAGTTTGTAGTACACCCGAAGAGATTCGAACTCCAAACCTTCTGATCCGTAGTCAGATGCTCTATCCAGTTGAGCTACGGGTGCATAAGTATATCAGTTATTAACCTTTTTTCAAAGATTTGATAAACTTAGAAAGTCTTGATTTTCTTCTTGATGCATTATTCTTGTGAATAATACCTTTAGCAGATGCTCTATCGATTACTTTTACTGCATCCGATAGTTTTTCCATTCCTTGTTCGTAATCAGTTGATTCTCTAACTGCCCTTACTGCAACCTTTACTTGCTTCTTGTATTCTCTGTTGTAAAGATTTCTTTTCTTAGATTGTCTATTTCTTTTGACAGCTGATTGATGATTAGCCATAATGTTTATTTAATTACTTTATTTGTAAAATATTTGACTACAAATATAACACATCTGTTTATTTAATACAAAGATTAAAATAAATATTTGTATTTATTCTTTTTGTAACTATTTTGAATCTGAACTTAACAACAATCTACAATATATGCTAAAAGAGCTACTCAGACCAGAAATAGAAGATATAATAAAGCAACGAAGGTGGAAAGACCTTCGTATTGGTCTTGAGGGTTGGGAACCAGCAGAAGTGGCTGAGCTATTGCTCGAAATTGAAAAAGAGTATAAGGTGCTGCTATTCCGTGCCTTACCGCGTGAAGTTTCGACTCAGGTCTTCGGTCATATCGAATCGGACGAGCAAGATCAGTTACTAAATGAACTAACAGACGGTGAAACAAGGCGACTTCTGGCAGATATGCCACCCGATGATAGGACTTCACTTTTAGAAGAGCTGCCTGCAAAAGTTACCAAATCACTACTCAACATGCTTTCATCTGAAGATTTGAAGGAAACAAGGTACTTACTTGGTTATCCCGAAGAAAGTATTGGTAGATTGATGACGCCAGACTTTGTGGCCGTACAACAGGATTTCACAATTTCAGAGACAATTGAACATATTCGTAAGTTCGGTAAAGACAGCGAAACTATATATAGAGTCTATGTAACAGACGACAATGGCAGATTGATTGACGATATATTGCTAAAAAATATAATTCTGTCTTCTGAAGATAGACGAATATCAGATTTGATGGATGATTCGTTCCTCTCTCTTTCCGCGTTCGACGATAGAGAGGAAGCTGTAAGAATGTTCGAGAAGTACGATGTACTTGCACTTCCTGTAGTTGATTCAAATGGCAACATAGTTGGAATAGTAACTTTCGATGATATTTACGACGTATCGGAAGAAGAGGCAACAGAGGATTTCCAAAGAACATCTGGTATCAACCCTTTGGACCAATCGTACCTAAGTTCCAGTATATTCAAATTGTACTTCAAACGCATTCCGTGGCTGATGGCAATGGTATTTGCCAATTTTATCACCGCATCGGTTATCAGTCACTATGATTATGTAACTGTGGCACTGGTATCGCTCGTGGCATTCATCCCGTTACTAACTGGTACTGGTGGTAATTCTGGTACACAGTCTGCCACACTAATCATTCGTGGTATTGCCACAGATGACATAAAGTATAAGGATTGGTTAAAAGTATTTAGAAAAGAATTAGTAGTTGGGCTATTGCTTGGTCTTTCCCTTGCTATTGTAGCGTTCTTGCGTGGATTTTTGGAATCGAACGACGGTATGCAAATAGCTTGGATAATAAGTATATCGTTAATTGTGCTTATACTTTGGGCTAATATAATTGGTAGTCTTCTGCCTATATTACTACATAAATTAAACTTAGATCCGGCAGTGATTTCTGGACCGCTGATAACCACATTAGTCGATGTGTCAGGACTTTTGATTTACTTCAACTTAGCAATCTATATGTTGAGTTAATACCTGTAAGTTATGCCAATACCAAAATTATCTGATTGGATTTGGTTATCCAAGTTTGCGTTTCCATATATAAATATATTCTCGTCAGATTTGTAAGCTTGATAGAACAAATCAAGTCTCAGACTCTCAATCGGAAATATGCTCAATCCCCCACTTATCAGCTCACTATAATCATTGCTTCCTTCTATCGGACTGGTTACTAAAGTATATCCACCTCTGATTGTTAAAATAGTGTAAGGGATGTCGTATTCAAATCCGCCACCCAATTCGAATGAAGTTTTAAGTTGGTTGGTCAAATCATTATTCAAATCTAAATAGTATTCGTCATCAGTATCAGTGAACTCTATTGAGTTGAACCCTTTCATTTTTGCAGACCCAGTAATGATTAAATCTGACAATTTATAAGATGACCCAACAGCCAAAGTCCAAGGCAATGACACTTTGAAAGTATTGCTATTAGCAGAACCTAAGTTATCGTAGCTGTACTGTCTTCCGTCATCAGTTGTGAGTGTTGCTCTTTCTGTAAATAGTTCATCAATTACCATACTTTCGGGAGTAACAAAATTGAGTGAAAATCTATAAGTAGAATCAAGATTGTATATTAACCCTAAATTAAAACTTGCAGAAATATAGTCTTGCGAATAGTTCAGAGTATGACGGACTTTATCAAATTCTTGATTGATACTTGGGTCATCCGACTCATAAATATGCCTTGTATCTTCTTCATTTATAACTCTATTATACTCAAAGCTTCCATAGAATATATTCAAGCTACCACCAATGGAAAAAGATTCTTCAACTTCAGATGCAAGAGCAAATAAGAGATTGTGTCTTCTGCCAGTTTCTACCAACTTATAGTTTTGTGTAAGACTATCCGTGATTAAATCTTCAAACTGATCAGTATTGAGACCTAAATTCTTAGTCCAACTTCTTCCAAAGGTTGATTCATATCCAGTATAAGTAAGGTTAGGGTTAAATGTAGTAATGTCTATTTCCCTATCAGAAACACCATAGGAATTATAAGAGATACCGAAAAAAAGGTTTTTGGGGTGGTTAACTTCTTTAAAAATTGGAGAAGCTATACTGAAGTTGTTGAGCTTCATTCTATTGATTTCAGTATTGCTAGTTCTATCTAAAAAAGAATAAGTGTTGTAATTGAATTTATTATTCAACCCAACACTTATTTCTGATAAATTTGTAAGTGTAATTCCAGCAGGGTTACTGATAATTGCCGCATTGTCGTTCAATATCCCATTGTATGAAGCACCTAATCCAGCCGATCTTGCATTAATTGTATAATTTGATTTGGAATACCTAACTAAGTCTATTAGTGTGCCATCTATGTTTTGTGTGCTCAGAATTGAAGTAGATAGTAAAAACAGAACTATATATCTACTCATTATTATCTCCTTCCACCTCTACGTGAACTCGAAGACCCACTTGATGAGCCACCACTTCTTGAAGAAGATGAGCCGCTAGACGAACGATTATAACCAGATCCACTCGATCTGCTTGAACTTGACGAACCTTTGTTATAACTAGGTTGTCTAGTGTTTGAGCTGGATCTTGTGTTACTTCTTGAACTTCTCACGTCACCACTTCTAGAACTATTCGAATTTCGGTTCCTTGAGTTGTAGTTCGAATTCCGTGAATTGAGTCCACTACTATTCGAACTTCTAGTATATCCGTTACTACTTCTACCGCTCAGTGCAGTTCTGGAACTAACTTGCCTTCTCTCGGGTGATCTGTAATAATTATTGTGTCTATTGTTGTACTCACGCGCTCTGTTGTTGTTCGCCCAATGATTATTATGATGGTGATGACCACCGTACCCGTAAGCGTAATAAGAATTCCAACCTATACCAAACCCAGGGTGAAATCGATACCACGGTGAATACCAATTGTTATAACCGTAGAAACCAGAATAGTAGCCAAATCCAAACGAAAGTCCATTGTAAGGTCTGCCCCAATAGCCATTGTAATAAACATTATTCCACCACGGAACAACTACTGGTTGGTAATATGGGTTTCTGTCATTATAATAATTATTAATTACTGTAACTCCCCCACCTTGACCATCAGTATAAATATTCTCATTTTGAGAAGAGTTTCCACTCATTGGGTTAACCCATTTAGAATTATCCTTATCATTGACAATAATTTGTTGGTCAGGTTTGTCGTAAGAGTAATAATTATTACTCCTGTTTGTAGTACAAGCTAAAGTACTCAAAACCAGTGGTACGACTATAAATAGTATTTTCTTCATGATTTAATCTCCTTTTATTTTAACTACGATTTAGAAAAATAATTGTTTCATCATTTTTTTTTAAATTTTATTTTTATTTTAAAATAAATTGTTTAGTTTTGCTCTTCAATTTCGTGCCCGGATGGCGGAATTGGTAGACGCTCAGGACTTAAAATCCTGTGATGGCAACATCGTGGGGGTTCAAGTCCCCCTCTGGGTACCAAAAGGGTTGATGATTATTATAGTCATCAACCTTTTTTTTTAACCTTACTATCTAATTATCGTATAGTATAACATGAAATACATAATATTACTTACCATCTCTATTTTCTTAGCTTCTTGTGGAAGTTCTATTAACACTAGAAATATGTCTGCTGAAAACCTCTACAACAAAGGTTTGGAATTAAAAGAAGAAGAAGACTACTTAGAATCACAGAAAATGTTTGATCTAATAAAATTACAGTATCCAGCTAGTCAATATGCAGATGACGCACAATTTAATTTAGCTGAATTAGATTTTCTTCGTGGCAAATATATTTTAGCTGCATTTAACTATAACTCTGTACGTAGGGTTTACCCATCTTCAGAACATAACAAAGCATCTTTATATAAAAAAGCTCTATGTTATTATAAGTTATCTCCACCTTATGAGCGAGATCAACAATATACTCACAAAGCAATATCTTCACTACTTGAGTTTCAAGGCACTTACCCAAATGATTCTTTGGCAAAAGATGCAGACGAAAAGATATTAGAAATGAGGTCTAAATTAGCTCACAGACAATTCTCTACAGCAGAGCTTTATAAAAAATTAGATGACCCAAAAGCAGCTATTGTTTATTATGATATAGTTATAAATCAATATGATGATACTAAATATTATGAGGATTCTTATTGGGGTAAGGTTCAATCACTTCATAAAATGAAGAGATACGATGAGGCAACAACTATAATTCAGTTATACGAAAGAGCATTTCCTGATGGGCAATACAACAGTTCAATGACAGATTTAATGTCTGAAGAAAAGAAATAAAAAAAGGAAGTATTAAAATAATACTTCCTTTCTAAAATTGTCTTAATTGTTGATAATTAAAGTTTTTTCAACTCTTTTTCATCACCAAATCTCAACTTATCTTCATAAGTTTCTTTCATCGCTAAAAATGTAGGCTTAGGAATTCTATCGAATTCTCTACTAATATTCAGTTGATCGTGATTAATTACATCACCCTCATCACCTGATGGTATAACATCAGCCATTCTGCTGTTAAGCTCCATTTTGATATCGTCATTAATCTGACGTGCTCTAAACCCCATAGCAACTATCGCTTGATAAACAGAACCCTTTTTGGTTTCTTTCATACGAACTTTAACGGGATTGACTATGTATTTTTCCATATATTACTACTATTTTGATGAGAATTTAATTCCAAATTTAACAATTATTAAGAAGAATAAAAAATATTTTTATTTTAGAGAAAAGAATATTAATTTTTGACTTGTTTCAACTTTCAAACCCAAAATGAAAAAATTATATTGGTCACTAAGTGAAGTTTGTGAGCTGCTATCAGTAGAACCTCACATTATTAGATATTGGGAAAGCGAGATTAGCTTTCTTAATGCAAAGCGTTCCAAAGGTGGTAACAGACGTTATGACATGAAATTAGTTAATAAAATGAAGCTTTTAAAAGAAGCACTTTACACTCATTCGTTAACTACTAAGCAAGCTTCGAGTTTTTTTTATAAAAATTCAGATTTGACTGAATCTAATTTTGATGAGAAATTAGTTGAATTCAAGAAAAGCAAAGGATACAAAGAGGTGCTAAAACAAGTCCCTCTTACTGATCTGGTGACACTAAAAAATAAATTAGAAGAAACAATAAGTCTGTTACGTTCGTAAAATTGATATTATATTGATATTTTGCAGTATTAATAATTACAATTCTTACAAATAAGAAATTTACATTTATAAAGGATTTTTAAATGATTAGAACAATTACGAAATATATAGTTCTTGCTGTGATTGTAGTCACTTCGGCTTCAGCAGTTGAATATAAAGAAAGGACTGTGGGTAGTCATGATGATGAAGTGCTCGGTGTCTTTGTTAATGAAGCTGACTCTAAAGTAGCAACTTGTAGTTTAGATGAAACCATCAAAATATGGTCTATTCCTGAAGGGAAAGAATTAGTAACTATGACTGGACATCTTGGTCAGGTAAATAACTTATCTTTTTCTGGTAATGACAAATGGATAGCTAGTGGTTCTGGTGACCATACTGTTAGAGTGTGGGACGTGGAAACTGGTGAACAACTAAAAATATTAAAAGGTCACACTGACCAAGTTATTGGAGTTTACTTTAGTCAAGATGATAGCAGTACTTTTATTGCTTCTACTAGTTTTGATAAGACCGTTAAGCTATGGGATTATAGATTAGGTAGTGAGATCAAAACCTTAAGAGACCACACCGAACCAACTAACAATGTGGCTTATAGCTATGACGGAAAATATATTGCTTCTTGTAGTGATGATAAATCCATCAAGATTTGGAGCACAGATTTGGAAACAAAAGAACCAATAATGACATTACTTCATCACGAAGCTCCAGTTTTAACAGTTCTTTATTCATTCGATTCAAAAAAATTAGTCTCCTCTGACCAAGACGGAGTAATTAAAGTTTGGTCTATGCCTGATGGTAAACTATTAAAAAGTTGGAAAGCTCACGATGAGTTAGTTCAAGATGTTTCCTTTGCTTTTGATAATACAACTATAGTAAGCGCTAGTCTAGATAAGAAGGTGAAACTATGGGATTCGGAGAATGCTAAGCTGTTGTGGGAACACAACGCAGGAGTGGAAATTTGGTCAGTAGATTTAGTTTATGACGCATCGACAATCATACTTGGTTGTGCTGATGGAACAGTTAGATATTTAGAAAAACAAAAATAACAGGAATAAAAAATGAAATTAAAATTTTCAATTATAGCAATAGCAATGATTTCACTGTTAGCAAATGACTTACAGTCACAAGGATTTATTCAAACTGTTGTATCGTTAACAGGAAACGTATTTAATCAAGTTTCAAAGCAACCTGAAACTACTGCACTAATAGTAACCAAAAATGATAGAAGAGTAACTGCTACAAGAAGTAGAGCTTCTGAGAATGGTTACTATTACTTAACAGGACTAAAAGCAGGTGAGTCTTATGAAATCAAATTAAAGAAAAAAGGATTTATGGATCAACTTGTATCTATACAAGTTCCTAACACAGATAAATATACTGAAATTTCAAAAGATTTCCTTATAATGCCCAAAGAAGCTGGTGTTAAACTACCTTTGTCAGTTCCTCCTTTTGAATATAATAAGTCAAAATTAAGAGTTGGTAGTGATATTTTCTTATCTGATTTGTACGAGACATTAGCTTTGAACCCATCTGTAAAATTTCAGATAATCTCGTTTCCAGACAATAATAAAAATAAAAATGAGAACACTGAATTGACTACTGAAAGAGCTAATTCACTAAAAGATTACTTTACTAAGAATGGAATTGATGTTACTAGAATATCTATAGAGCCAAACAATAGTACTGATCCAAACAATCCCCCACCGACTGAAAAAGCGGCCAAAGGGAAAAGATATATTGGTAAATCATATATTAAGATTGTATCGATTTAATCTTTTAATAGAATCAACTTTATCAAGCGTCCACAATTGGACGCTTTTTTTTTAACCATTACATAGAATTATGATTTTTTTTTATTATTTTGGTGCAATTAGAAAACATCAAAAAAGGTCTAATAACGGAACCATTAATACAAATAAGAAATCTACACAAATACTTTGGTAATAATCATATATTGAAGGGTATTCACTTAGAAGTAGAAAAAGGTCAACTAATTTCTATTATAGGTCGTTCAGGGTGCGGTAAAACTACACTACTACGATGCCTCAACTGTTTAGAAATATTAGATGAAGGAAGTATAAAAGTTGGAAATTTGGAGCTTACAAGGACTAACAATAAGAAACTTGTAGAACAAAATGCAACAAACATAAGAAAAACAGTTGGTATGCCTTTCATAAACTCTATTGAAGAAAACAAACTTAATCAAGATTTCAAACTGAAAGCACACAAATTGAGAACTAAAGTTGGAATGTTATTCCAAGGTTTAAACCTCTTTCCAAACTTTACAGTTCTTGAAAACATAACTATTGCACCAAAGATTGTACAAGGAAAAGATGTTGGAACTTCTGAAGATGAGGCAATTAAGCTTCTTGCTAAAGTAGGGATGGAAGAATACATTGACAGAAGACCCAATCAACTATCGGGTGGACAAGCACAAAGAGTAGCAATTGCCAGAGCTTTAGCAATGAATCCAATGGTTATGCTTTATGATGAACCGACCTCTGCTCTGGATCCTGAATTAGTTGATGAAGTTATAAAAGTTATGACCAGTTTGAACAAAGACGGCATGACACAATTAGTTGTAACTCACTCTATGAATTTTGCCAAAAATGCTTCTGATTTGGTTGTATTTATGGATAAAGGTAAAATAATAGAAATGTCACCTCCTGAAGAAATGTTCTCCAATCCAAAAGATGACCGTACCAAAGACTACTTAAAATTATTGAGTGTTTAAATGAATAAAATTATACTATTTATTTATTTACTTTTTCCTACTTTATTACTGTCGCAAAACAGTGAAGAGACATTAAGATGGGCAGCTGATGCAGAAAGTGGAGCTCCTTATGTATTCCAAGATCCCAGAATTCCAACGAAATTAATCGGCTTTGAAGTTGATATAATTAATGCAATTTCAAAAGAAATGGGAGTAGAGCACAATCATTTCCAAAATCAATGGGATGGATTAATACCAGGCCTTAAAAGAAATGATTACGATATTGCAATCAATGGTTTAGAAATAACGGAAGATAGAAAAAAAGAAGTTGCATTTTCTATCCCGTATTATATTACTTTTCAGCAAATAGTTGTACGTGCCACTTCAGAGGATATAAAAGACTTAGATGGATTAGAAGAGAAGAAAGTTGGTACATTAAAAGCATCACTCGCCGAAAGAATCTTAAAAGAACACGGTTACATAAATGTCAAAACTTATGACAGTGAAGCAAGTTCTTATGAAGATTTGAAAAATGGCAGATTGGATGCCGTGCTAATAGATGAACCAGTTGCTAAATATTATGCAGGTTGGAATCCCGCACTCAAACTTACTGGAGACCCGATTGGCGAAGTAGTTTATGGCATAGTAATGAGAAAACAAGATACCATATTACAAAATAGTATTAATGTTGCTATTACCAAGTTGATAACTTCTGGTAAACTAAGAGAAATATTAGAACAATGGGATATGTGGAACTACATGGTTGCTGTTTACTTAGATGACAAGACAACTTCAAACATTAAACCCACAAAATATAATCAATTTTTAGACTCAAGAAAAGTTGATTTGACTTTCGACGATTATGTAGATAGATATATCGGTTACCTTCCCATATTAGGTGAAGCCGCATTAACAACTATTATTCTATCTATCTTATCTATGATTGTTGCAGTATTTTTGGGTTTAATTATAGCATTGACTAAAGTATATGCTCCAAAACCAATTGCATTTCTGGCTACTGCTTATATTGAAATTATCAGAGGCACTCCCCTACTTATTCAACTATTTTTTATCTACTATGCCTTACCAAGTTTAGGGTTAAATCTGAATCCATTTACAGCTGCAATATTAGGGCTTGGTCTTAATTACTCTGCTTATGAAGCTGAAAATTATAGAGCTGGTTTATATTCTGTACCCAAAGGTCAAATGGAAGCTGCAATATCACTTGGAATGACAAGGCGACAAGCACTAAAACATATAATCATACCCCAGGCAATAAGGTTAGTAATTCCACCGGTAACTAATGACTTTATTTCATTGCTCAAAGATACTTCATTAGTTTCTGTAATTGCAATGGCAGAATTAACCAAGAGATACTTAGAGCTTTCAGCTACTTATTATGATTATATAGGAACAGGTATAATTGTTGCTATTATCTATTTACTAATAGGGCTACCTTTTGTAAAACTATCTAAGTATGTAGAAAATAAGTACTCATTAGAAAAAGGGAACAAGTAATTACTTGTTCCTCTGTCTAAATAATTCAAATAGAATAACACCTGTACTAACTGAAGCATTAAGTGATTGGGTACTTCCAGCCATTGGTATTTTTACCAGGTGGTCGCACACTTTTCTGACTCTTGGTCTCATTCCTTTATCTTCTGAGCCAATTACTACTATTATAGGTGAATCATAAATATTATCTGTATATTCTGTTGTGGCTTCCAAATCTGTACCGACAACCCAAAACCCATGTTCTTTAAGGTTGGTTAACTCAGTTGCTAAGTTAGTTACCCTTGCAACAGGAATTTTATTTAGTGCGCCAGCAGAAGCTTTTATTGCAAATGAATTTATAGGTGACGAATTTCGTTCGGTTATAATGATACCTGATGCTCCAACACATTCTGCGGTTCTGGCAATAGCTCCCAAATTTTGTGGATCAGTGATTTCATCTAAAGCAACCAGTACGGGATTTTTAGATTGTTTATAAGCACTATCCATTAACTCGATTAGTCCAACAGTTTGTATTTGTTTAGCTAATGCAATTACATTTTGAGAAGCATTATTCTTTACGTTTGCTTTTTTCTCTAATTCTCTAAACTTTCTTTTATCACATTTGGAAATAGGAACCCTATTGTCCTTAGCAATCTTAAAGATTCTATTTAAGCTCGCACCTTGAGCGCCGAAACCAATAAATACTTTTTCTACTTTATCTGATTCAATTGCTTGCACTACAGCATTTCTGCCATATATGTAATTTTCACTCATTTATTTTTCTTCCATTATTAAATATGCTATAGCGTTGTCATCTGTGTGCGAAAGTGAGAGCTTGATGTTAAAAGAATCATATTTTTTTTTCATTTCACCATCCAACACAATCACGGGTTTACCAGATTCTAAATTATTAACTGAGACTTCTTTAAACTTAAAACCACGAGCAAAGCCAGTACCAATAGCTTTTGCGAATGCTTCTTTGGCTGCAAACCTTGCAGCGTAATGTGAATATTTTTTCAATTTGAATTGTTCACAATAATCAATTTCTTTTTGAGTGAACATCTTATTTTTAAATCTATCACCTAATTCTTCTATTGCACTCTCTATTCTGTGCACCTCTACGATATCAGTTCCAATTCCTTTTACCATTAATTTCTCTGGATTTTATTCTTTACATTTCTTAATACAGTAGGCAATATTTCCTTTGCTAATCCCCTAATAACTATGTCTGCCTTATTACTCAAAGCAGTTTCGTAAGGATTTATTTCCACAACTGTCGCTCCTTTTTGTTGAGCTAATAGTGGGAGGCCAGCAGCAGGATAAACTTCTGACGACGTACCAATAGACATAAACAAATCACATTGTAGCGTCTTCTCTTCAGCTTCCTTAAGTGTATTATGTGGCAATTGTTCCCCAAACCAAACTACATCAGGTCTAATTAGTCCATTACAATGATTGCAATTATTTAATACATCTGGAATTATCGCCTCATTATACTTTCTATCACAGTCTAAGCACTTAAATTTAACTATTGAACCGTGTAATTCTAATACGTCTTTGGTCCCAGATTGTTGATGATAACCATCTACATTTTGAGTAATTACAGTTAGTTCTTGTAGCATTTCCTGCAATGCTGTAATTGCAAAATGTCCTTCGTGAGGTTTATTATGTTCAACATTGTTGTACCTCTCTTGATACCATTTCCAAACTAACTCTGGATCTTTCGTAAAACCTTCTTTGCTTGCTAACTCCATTGGGTTGTGCTTAGACCAAAAACCTTTAGCCCCTCTGAAAGTTTGAAGACCACTTTCTGCTGACATACCAGCACCAGTTAGAATTACAATTTTACTCGCGTGAGTTATTTTTTGGAACAGTATTTCTAAGTTGTCAGTCAATTCGGATACTTTACAAGTTTAAAAATCCAATTTAATCATTATCAAATAAAATATCACATATAACAGAGCAATATTACTTTCAATTTAATATTATTTATATTATGTTCTATTCAGTAAAAAAACAATGTATTAATTTATTTTCTGTTCTTAATGAGTGAATCAAAAGATAGCTTTCCACTAAGTGATAAGCGCAATATAAAAGGCAATAGAAGGTTAGCCAGAGAAAAAGTACTTCAAATTATAATGGCTTATTATAGCTGTGAATCTGATTTGAATGAATTGTTTGACCATATTTTCTACAGGGAATTTAACTTTGGTGAAGAGGAAGAAACTGGAGAAACTGGAAAGTTCTTTAGACCCGAAGAAATTCTTGAAATGGAATCTGATATTCCTGTGAAATGGAGAAATGAAGATGTCGAGTTTGGGAACCTGTTAGCAAACATGGTAATAAATAAGCAAGAATACCTTAATGAATTAATGGACGAATTCACCCAAAATTGGGAATTAGATAGGATTGCCAAAATTGACAGATTTCTTGTACAAAGTGCAATTTGTGAGCTTTTATACTTTGAGGAAATACCTCCTAAAGTTAGTATAAATGAGGCAATTGAAATTTCTAAAAAGTACAGCACTGATAGAAGTAAGATGTTCGTCAATGGTGTATTGGATTCAATTTTAAAGAAATTAGAATCGGATAATAAAATTATAAAAAAAGGTCGTGGGCTAAATTAATTCCACGACCTTTTAAAAATATTTAACAACAGATATATCTTGTTAGATTCCTAATTCAGATTTAATTTGCTTTACCCAGTTTTCAACTCTTTCATCTGTTAATTCTGGTTCATTATCTTCATCAATAGCTAATCCACAAAAATATCCATCTCCATCGTCACCAACAGAAGTAGTGTGGTTAAAGCCATCCGTAGAAGTTCTACCAAAGACATTACCACCAGATTCACGAACTGGAACAGCCATTTTACCAATTGCATCTAAGTAATTTTCATGATAAGCTTCTTGGTCACCAGTACCAACAAAAGCAACATTTATTCCATCAAAATTATATTCACACCACTGGTCAAATACTTCATCCCAATCATCTTGTAAGTCACCATCGTTCCAAGTAGGAACTGCGATAATAAGAGTTTTGTAATTTTTAATTACATCAAAATCGACACTTGCTATATCGTGTATTTCAACATCTATTCCGTTTTCTCTTAGCACTTCGTCAAGCTTTTCTGCTACTATCTCAGTGACACCAGTATTTGTTCCGTAAACCAAACCTATTTTCATAATTTTATTTTTTATTTTTTGTTAATATTTTGATTACAAATTTATTAATATTTTACAACGATGTAAAAAGTTTATAATTATTTTAATTTTGGGGCTGTAAAAAAGAAAGTGGCACCTTTACCATATTCACTTTCAACCCAAATTTTTCCATTGTTTTTATCAATGAACTCTTTGCTAAGTATCAAGCCCAAGCCTGTCCCTACTTCATCTTCGGTACCTTGAGTTGTATGGTGAACTCCAATCTGAAATAACTTTTCAGCATCTTGTGGTTTCAATCCTACCCCATCGTCTTTAACCCAAATAACATACATCTCATCATTATAATCCGAGCAACCTACCTCTACTTTACCACCTATATGTGTAAACTTAGCCGCATTTGATATCAGATTCCTTAGAACTGTATTTATCATATTCAAATCGGCATAAATTTTAATGTCTTTATCAATTTTGTTCACAACTTCAATGTCCTTTTTATTAAAGTTATTAATTAATAAATCAACAATGTTGTCAACTAATTTACTTAATAATATCAAAGTTGGATCAAACACGATTTTGTTAGTTTGTGTTCTTGACCATTCTAACAAATCTTCGAGTAATTTATAAACATTTGTAGCTGACTCATTTAATTTTTTTACAAAATCATTAATGTCTTCTAGATCAAACTCATCAAAATCTCGGGCTAATACATCGGTTATATTTTTGAATGCACTAATAGGAGATTTTAAATCGTGTGCAATGATAGAAAAGAATTTATCCTTTGACCTGTTAGAATATTCTAATTCTTGTTGTGTTCTTTTCAACTTAATCTGGTTTTCTACTCTGGCTAAAAGTTCTTCCTTAATAAATGGTTTGCTTATGTAGTCAATACCACCATTCCTTAGCCCCATTACGATAGAATCAACATCTGATTTTGCAGTAAGATATACAATTGGAATATCTTTGGTCTGTGGATTTTTTTTTAACACTTCACAAACCTCAAACCCATCAAATTCAGGCATCATTACATCCAAAAGGATTAAATCATAATCAGTATGCAAAGCTTGTTCAATTGCTTTTTTACCAGACTGTGCAAAGGCAATATCAAAGTTATTTTCAGTAAGAATATTTCCCACCACTTGAATATTAGTGGGGTTATCATCTACAATTAATACTTTTCCTTTGTTTTCAGTCATTATTTTTTTCTATTAATTTGTCAACCGTTAATTCTAATTTATGAAAATTTTCTAGTATTGTATTGATTTTTTCGACTTCTATAGATTTTGTGGCATTATTCAGCTCTTCAGCGTAGTTTAGTATAAACCCTATGTTAGTCTCAACACCTAAGCTTTCTAACTCTTTTGCAAATAGATTTATATCATTGAGTAAAAAATTAGTCTGTATGTCTTGCTGCATTGATTTCAATTTACCATTAAGCTTCGATTTTGTATTAATCAAGGTCTCTGATTTGTAAATGTGTAAATTATTGTCCTTGTGGAATATAGAATCTAAAATCTTTTCATTAAACTTAGAATCTGTTTTTGGGTGCTTTTTAGGAATAACTAGATTTATATTATTTATAGTAACTTGAAATTCTGTCCCTTCATTTAGAGTTGAATTAACTTTTATAACTCCATTCATTGAATCAATTATTTTTTTTGTTATTGCCAAGCCCAAACCAGTTCCTTTGTCTTTGTCATCATCAACTTGAGAAAATGCAGTAAATATTTCATTTAACTTATCTTTAGGTATTCCTACCCCATCATCTTTTATTTTCATATCCATCGTTACTTTGCCATCCGATTGCTTTTCAAGCTTAATTAAAAGATTAATATTCCCATTTTCAGTGTGTTTAATAGAATTGCCTACTATATTTATCAACACCTGTTTTAATTTCAGTTGATCTATGTTTAATAATTGTTCAATCCCTGATTTATGAAATTCAAAATCAAATTTTATATTCTGTTTTTCAAAATCTAATTGAAATAGATTTTTCAACTCCAAAATCAAACTGTTTATATTTGTTGGTACAGGTCTCATAATTAACTTTCCTGTTTCTGCTTTAGAATATAATAATAAGTCATCTATCAATTGAATTAATAATTCAGTATTTGATTTTATGGTATCTAAGTAAGTTAAATTAGAAGCATTTGTCTTTTTATTATAAAGCAAATCTGTAAAACCAGAAATTGCATTGATTGGTGTCTTTAATTCATGTGAAAGGTTTGAAATATATAAAGATTTTAGTTCCGATAATCTTTCAGCATTTATTTTTGACTCTGTTAATTGGTTCATAACTTTAATCTGAGGTGTTATATTCTTAAATATTATAATGAATAAATTTCTACCTAAGTAATTCAAGCTATTGCCACTTCCTTCTATTACAAACTGTTTGTTCTTAAATTCTAAGTCAAATCTTTCGCTCCTGAACGATAGTCCTTCCTTTGTACTCAAAATTGCTTTATAAAAACTGTGATCACCAGTCAAATTCAGATATTTCAGCAAATTAACTTCTGGTATATCTGCATTAGTAATTTCTAAAAATTTCATAGCTTCTTTATTTGCAAACATTATATCACCATTCCAATTGGTAATAATCAATGGTTCCAGAATTGTATCAATAAATACAGAAAATATTCTATCAATCTCTGAGTTATAGTTTCTATCATCAATTGTGTTCGTTTCTAACTCAACAAATGCTCTATATTCATTATCAGAAATACATTTTATAATGAATAAGCTTACTTGTCGATCACTCTTGAAACTAATTTTTTGCTTAATTATTCTTTCATCTGGATTTTCTAATAAATACTCATACAATGAGTCAAGTTCTTCTGGGCTGAAAATTTTGTAAAGGGAGTCTGAGTTTTTAAAATTGAAATTTTCTATAAATGAATTATTTTCATCAATTATATTAAAGTCTCTATTGAATTTAACAAAAGCCACACTTAATTTTTGAGGAATAATATTCAGATTTTCTACTGTTTCGGTAGTTTCTAAATTATATTTAATTTTCCTTTTTCTATATAAAACAATTAGAACTATAATTATAAACAATATTACAATGTAATATAAATAAGTATGATTATGTTTAGGGTTATAGATTAAAAAGAATTGAGTATTTTTGCTATCCTCGTTGTGTTTTGAAAATTCAATTACATTAAAATTTTTTAATTCAATATTTTCTAAAAGAATTTGACCATCAAAATCTATCCAATCAGTATTATTAATTCTAAATTTGAACTTAGGTTCATCACCGAACAAAGTGTTTGTCTCAATAAAATCAAAACTCATTGCATATATATCGTCATCTATAACTATGGTATCATTATTTATCATGTTATAAATGTAATCGTTAACTATAGAATTAAATATTCCCTTACTTATCAAATAATCACTGTTTGTATTAAATTTGACAAATTCAGAAGGGTTGAATGTAGTTATTCCATTAGTAGCTCCAAAAATAAATATAGAGTCATTGTAAATATAACTTGCTCCTGTGTTATATTCATTATTAAGTTCATATTTTCTATTGTTAAAATTAGATATAACACCAGCTTTATCAATTTTTGCCAAACCTATATTAGTAGAAACCCAGAGATCATCATTTTTGTCTAAGAGAACTTGGTTTATAGTATTATTTAACAATCCGTTTTCATAATTATATAATACAGATTTATCTGTTTCAAAGTTATGAATTATAACGCCTTCGGTGTTTGTAGCAATTATTAGACTATTATCTTTGTAAGGCATTATTTGATTTGTATTATAAATTATCTCTTTCATTTTTTCAGGAAGCAAGTTCACAACTTTAATTACTTCACCAGTTTCAAAATTGAAAATAATGGGCGTTGATCCCAAAATAGAAATATAAGCCGTATTGTTAACAATATAAGTTGACTTTATTTTTAGACTTTCTTTCTGAATCACCTTGTTTAACAATTCAATATTTGTGAAATTTATATTTTCTGTGTCGAAGGAGACCAGTCCTTCCGACGTTGATAGAATTAATGTGTTATCAAGATAATCAATATCAAATACATTGTTTAAACTATGGAGTTTTGAGTTTTGATTAAAAGTTAGGAAATTAGTGTAGGTATTATTATTGATATTGTATCTAAAAAGTCCAATGCCCTCTGTACCAAGCCATACAATATTACTATTATTTTTATCAAATAGAATACTATGAATATTATCTGTTGGAATAAAGTTATGTTTACTATTTTTTTTGTAGTCTGTTTGGTTACTAATTACTTTGCGAACATTGAAATTTAAATCTAGTATAACTAACCCACCATATCCACCTACCCATAAGTTATTATCTTTTGAATTTATTGCTCTTACAGATTTGAAAGGTATATTATCGATTTCATTGAATTTATAGACTTTAAATTTTGACAATACCTTATTTTGGTAAAAAAGTCCTTCTTCATTAGAACCTAACCATAAGCTTCCCTTTGAATCTATTAATGAATAATTGAAAATATTATAACCAAATTTAGAATTTTCATTATTATATAGGTTGATTATATCAATGGAATTATTGTGATATTTTGCTCTCAATACACCATTTACAGTTGGTATAGTTAGAATCGAATCTGCATTGATTGTGACTTTTCTAACAGTTTTAAAATCAGTATTATTATTGTAATAAAAGTTAAAGGTTTTAATGTCTTCAGTACGAACATCGATTGATTTTAGATTTTGTTCACTTGAAGAAACAAGTAGCTTTTCCCCTATAGATGACAGCCCTAATATGCTCGATGTGGACTTATATATTAAATCATTGATTGTATAATCGCTTTTATTTATGGATATTATATTTCCATTTTCACCTCCAACATATACATTATTACCAATGACCTCAATTGTGTTTATTTCAGAAGTGCCCAGGGTATTATTACCACTATCAAAGTAACTCCTTATTCTATGTGTCTTCGTATTGTATGCAAAAACTCCTCCACCTGACGTAGCTCCCCAAATAGTTGAATTAATATTATCCCAAAAAATGGAATTAATTAATTTTTGATTTGTATTAAAACTAATATTTAATTTCTGAAAACTATCGCTTTTATAATCATATTCAACTATCCCAACACCATATATACTGATTAATATTTTCGACCCAGATTGCTTAATGTCAGTAATTTTTGAGCTTTTTACTTCCTTTACATTACTTTTCTCAAATTTATAGATTCTATTTCCATCAAACCTGTTCAAACCATTATTAGTACCTACCCAAATTAAACCGAAGTTATCTTCAAATATTACATTTACTGTATTTTGTGATAGCCCTTGATAAGAATCAATTTTTTTTAATTTATATTCGTTAGATATAATAGTTGATGTGCTAAGTAAAGAACAAAGGAGTAAAATAAAATACGGTCTTAAGCATTCAAATTTTTGAATAATAATATTCATATAAAGTATGTATGTTGAAATTAATTGAAATTTAGTTAACTTTGAAAATTCAAATAGTAAATTAACAATTAACAATATAATATAAATGAGCGTATTAGTAAACAAAGAAACCAAATTATTGGTACAAGGTATAACTGGTTCTGAAGGAACTTTTCATACTATGCAAATGTTAGAATATGGTACTAACGTAGTAGCAGGGGTTACACCAGGCAAAGGTGGAAATAAATATAAAGGAAATGATATAAATCAATTTGAAAAAGAAGTTGATGTATTCAATACTTGTAAAGAAGCGGTAGAAACTACAGGTGCTAATGCAGCCGTAATTTTTGTACCTCCGCCATTTGCTGCTGATGCTATATTAGAATCAATTGAAGCTGAAATTCCATTAATAATCTGTATTACAGAAGGGATTCCAGTTAAAGATATGATTACAGTAAAATCGGCATTAGAAAATTCAAATTCAAGACTAATTGGACCTAATTGTCCAGGTGTTATCACTCCAGGTGAGGCGAAAATTGGTATTATGCCTGGCTTTATACACTCAAAAGGTAAGGTTGGATTAGTTTCAAGAAGTGGTACCTTGACTTATGAAGCTGTAAAGCAGCTAACTGACGAGGGACTTGGTCAAACTACTTGTATTGGTATTGGTGGAGATCCAATAATTGGTACTCAGTTCATTGATGCAATTAAATTATTCAATGAAGATGACGAAACTGAATGTATTGTTATGATTGGTGAAATTGGTGGTACAGCAGAAGAAGAAGCAGCTGAATACATTAAACACAATGTAAAAAAACCAGTTGTTGGCTTTATAGCAGGAAAAACAGCACCTCCAGGAAGAAGAATGGGGCATGCGGGAGCTATAGTTTCTGGTGGCGAAGGTTCTGCAGAAGACAAAATTGCTGTCATGAAAGATGCAGGTATTCATGTTGTAGATACTCCTGGTACTTTAGGAACTACAGCTAAAAAAGCATTAGGATTATAATTTTAGAAAACAATTAATAGTATTAATATAAAAGAACAATAAGGATAATTTAAAATGTCAAATAAAACTATAGCAATAATTAAACCCGATGCAGTTGCAAAAAATGTTATCGGTGAAATAGTAGCTAAGATAACTCAAGCTGGTTTTAAGGTTAACGGTATGAAGTTAATTAAACTTTCTGAAAGCCAAGCTGGCGCTTTTTATGAAATTCACAAAGAAAGACCTTTCTATGGTGAATTAATTGAATATATGACTAGTGGACCAGTAGTACCTATTTCTTTAGAAAAAGAAAATGCTGTCGAAGACTTTCGTAAGCTAATTGGTGCAACTAACCCAGATGAAGCAGAAGAAGGAACTATCAGAAAGCTTTATGGTGCTGGAATAGAAGCTAATGCTATCCATGGTTCTGATTCAGATGAAAATGCTGCTATTGAAACTAACTTTTTCTTCTCAAGAGCTGAATTAGTTAATTTGAAATAGTTACCTAATGATTATTATTAGCTCTGTTATGTAAAAAATAACAGAGCTTTTTTTTTGTTTGATTTTTATAAACGAATCGTCTTTATTTGAGTAACTTTATAATCACAACAACGTATTAAATCTAACCATTAACTAAATTTCAAACAATTATGAAAAATGTATTACTTTTTATTTTAACCATTCTAATATTGACCTCAAATTTAATATCTCAACAAGAAGACAACAAAGTAACCTATGATGTTTCATTTGGTATGAAAACATTAGTATATCATACTTATAGGTTTACCGAAAATGTCAAAGTAACAAGAGTGTTTGAAGATAGTACTGTTAATAAATATAATAAAAAAATAACTTATTGGTATAATGTGTTTGTACCAGCAGATAAAGATGGGAATGGTTTCTTAAAGTTAGAAATTTCTACTGATTCTATGAAATATGAATTTGATTCACCTAAGAAGAAAATAAGTTACTTTACACAAGATTTTGAAGCACCAATGCCTATAACCGATTTAGACTTTTTAATGAGTTTTCTTTCAAATAATCAAAATTTTGAATTTACATATTCACCTTACGGTAATGTAGCAAAGGTTGGTGGCGAAAAATTATTAGACGAAAGAAAAATACATTCAAAAATTGAAGATTCTAAAAAAAGAGATTTCTTATTAAAAGCACTAAGTGATGAAACACTAATTTTTAAATTTGATGTAACCAAAGGAGTTTACCCAACTTTTGATGTAGATAATGATACTACTTGGACTTCTGAAATGAGAATGTCTATCAATAGTACGCCAATTAATGGTGAAGTAACAAATAAGTTTATTGGGTATAAAAATGGTGAGTATCATATTGAAACTGAATTAGATAGTTTGTCATTAATTAGTCCAAATGATAATTACTATTTTTCAGATTTAGATAAATATGGTACTATTGAAAATATTTTATCAACTGGAAACATGAAAACAGATTTATATACTGGCGGAACAGTTAAGTATGTAAGGGCAAATTTAAAATCATTAGTTGAAGGTAAAATAAGCGGTTTAAAATACAAAGAAATAATTGAAACAACTTACACTTGGGATTTGCTAAAGAGATTTAGTTTTTAATTAAAAGCTACTATTTATGCAATTATTTGAAAGAGTAACACAAATCAAGTATATTTGGTAATAATCTGTGAATAATTATTCAATTACCAAATTTATAATGTCAAAAAAGCTAAAAGAACTACAAGCACTATTAATTCCAAGTGATATATTGCCTATTGGTATGATACTAATTGGAGTCATTATAGCTTTTTTCATTTCAGAAATAGCAATAAAACTTATTGGTATCAGTATTTCCATCTTAGGTATAGTTACTCTACTTATGAAGTTAACTACAAGGATGTCTTCTGCTGTACAATCTAAATTCAAATCAACCCCTGCACCAAATTTTAAAATTACAGTAAAAAAGAGTCCAGAAGCTGTAAGAAAAGTGATAGAAAATTTTGATGAGTCGAAGCAGGTTGAGAAAAAAGTAAAAATTGCAGAATCAAAGAACACAATGGGGACGGAAGAAGGTTTCAGAATTGTAAATAAAGATCAGAAAAATGAAGTAACCCAAAAAGATATAGCTGAAAAAACTTTCAAAAATGAAGAAAAGCCAATCAAAGAAGAAGAATTACAAATTAAATCAACTCGTCCTAAATTCAGAACAAGCAATATAGAAATTCCAACCCAAAGTCTATTTGAAGAATTACCGTTACTAAAAGATCATCCTGATAAAGAATTTGAAGTATTTATAAAGCGTATTTTGATGGCAATTCGCTCTGTTAGCAATACAAAAACAGCTTGTTTTTTCTTTTTTGATGAGCAAACAGAATCCTTGATATTGAATTCATTCGCAACTGAGAGTAAGCATATTCTACCGATTAAAACTAAAATTAAGTCAAGTAATGATGTAGTTATGCAAATTGCTAAAGATATAAAGCCTGAGATTTTAACCGATATTAACCCAGCTGCAGAAATCGACCTCTTACCATATTATAAATCTAACTCTGGTACTAATTCATTTATTGGTATTCCTGTTATATATGATAAGAATGTCATTGGAGTTTTAACAGCAGACTCGAAACACACCGATGCTTATGACGGTATAATGGTTAGCTTTATGGGGCATTTTGCTAAATTAATTTCTGGTCTTATTAGGTCATACTCTGACAAATATGATTTGGCACAACAGTCAAAATATTACAACAAACTGAATAATTTTGAATTAGATTCTGAATTAGAGAATGATTCAAAATTATTTACAAATATTTATAAGCAATTAATTAATACATTACCTGATTCTAATTGCTATGTAATTAACAAAGAAAGTAATCAATATAGAATTAAGCATAACTCAAATAAAGATATTAACTCAGAAGTTATTGATATACAATCAACATTATCTGAAAAATGCATTTTCTCAAACGAAGATTACTTCGGGAAAAATGAAAATTTAGATACTGTACTTAGTAATAATATTAGCATTGGTAATAAGAATTTTTTATACATAGTTCCCCTTTCTACTAGTATTGATAATTATGGCTTAGTAGTTATTGAATCTAAATCTTATATCGATGAAGAATTAAGAAACTTCATCAAACTTCTATGTAATATTTGTGTGTCGAAGTTAGAAAACATCAAATTGAAAAGTCTTTTGCTTAACGGGTTAGATTCTGATCCTGAAACAGGTATGTTGTCAGGTAAGAAACTTAAACAAGAATTGGAAAAAGAGAAACAAAGAGTTGATAAATTTCATTTTAGCAGTAGTCTAGTGTCCATAGCAATAGATGAATATGAATCAATTGATTTCACCAACCCAGATGTAATGAATACAATTGTATTATTTACTACTTCTCATATTTCAAATAGTCTAACAGAGTTAGATTCGGCAGGTTTTATCGATAAACAGATTTATGTTCTATTATCTGGAAAAGATGATAAGACTTCTAAACTATGGGCTGAACAATTGAGAAATAAGATAGCAAGTTCACAATTAGATTTGAATTCAAGAAAAATAAATTTAACTATTAGTGTCGGAATTACCAGCTTGAAACCCAGCATTAATACTGAAACTCTAATTCACAATTCAAATACAGCACTCTCTGCTTCGAAAGAAAACTCTAATACCGTTAGTGTTTACTAAAAGATGGGAATTGAATTAATAGCTGAAAAAATATTATCACTTATCAATGATAATTTACATCCAATTTCTTTAGAAAATCTCAAACGAAAGCTGAAGATTGACAAGAAAAGTACTGTTCAATTTCATTCAGCATTAGAGTTGCTTATAAAGAACAGCTTAATTATCAATGATTGTGGGAATTATAAGTTAAGCAATAGTGATGAAATAGTTGAGGGCTATTTCAATTATTCGCCTAATTACTCTTACATATTAGTCAGTGTTGGCAATAAATATTCAAAAATCACCATCCCCCCCACGGATTTTAATAATGCTATAAATGGTGATCAGGTATTAGTGGGATACACAGATGGCACAAACAACAAAGGTAAAGTACTAAAAGTACTCAATAGAAAACAACAAAAAATTACGGGCAGAATAGAAAAACACGATGAATTTTTCTATCTAAAAACTGACCCTAACAAATATCAACAGGACTTAATTGTCTTAGTTAAAGAGAATATTAATTTAATTGATGGATCAAAAGTAAACGCTGAAATATTAAGCGATATATCTGACTCATCAGTTCCTAAAGTAGAAATAACTTATATGAAAAATGAAAATAAAGAATTACGGAAATCATTTGACTCTATACTCGTAGAATATGGATTAGAGCAGGAATTCCCAAAAAATGTACTTAAAGAAACAAGCAAAGCAAAAGAACCAACAGCCAAAAACTTACCGAAAACTAGATTAGATATTAGAGATAAAAATATCTTCACGATCGATCCATTTGATGCAAAGGACTTTGATGACGCAATCTCACTTGATTTAGATAAAAAAGGTAATAGAGTCTTAGGTGTACACATAGCTGATGTAAGTCACTATGTTGTTGAAAATTCTGCAACAGATATAGAGGCAAGAGAGCGTGGCAATAGCACTTACTTAGTTGACAGAGTTGTGCCAATGTTACCCGAGAATTTATCAAATGAACTATGTTCACTAAAACCTAATGTTGACAGATATGCTTTTTCAGTATTTATGACGTTAAACAGTGAAAATGAGCTAGTTCATTATGAACTTAGTGAAACACTTATCAATAGTAAATCTAGGTACTCTTATGAAGAAGCTTTAGATGTTATAGAAGGCAAAAAAGATAAAAATGATACTTTACTACGTGAGTTGTCAATACTTTCAAAAAAGCTAAGGAAACAAAGATTTAAAAACGGTGGTATTAACTTTTCTAGTTCAGAAGTAAAATTCATTTTAGATGAAGACAAGATTCCAATTGATAACAAACTAAAAAAGCCTTCCAAAGCAACACAAATGATAGAAGAATTTATGTTACTTGCTAACAGGGCAGTTACATTATTTCTTTTAGATATAAGTAAGAAAAATAATAAAAAAGGCAAACTACCATTTATTTATAGAGTCCACGAAGACCCAGACAGAAACTTAGTTAATGAGGCTGTCCAATTTGTTGGCAATTTGACAAATACTAAATTCAAAAAGATAAAAGAAGTCAGATCAAGTGATTTGAATAATATTATTAATAGATTCCAGGATAGTCCTCACTCCCCTGCTATTAATCAAGTTTTAATCAGATCTATGGCTAAAGCAATTTACTCACAGAGTAATTATGGACACTTTGGGTTAGGATTTGAGAACTATACTCACTTTACTTCTCCCATAAGGAGGTATGCTGATTTAGTAATACACCGACTTCTAAAAGAATATATGAATGCAGATGGAAAAATTAGTAATGGTAGAATTGAGTACCTAAAACCATTTGTAAAATCAATTTCTGATCATATTTCAGCAACTGAAAGAAACTCGATGGAAGCTGAACGAACCAGCAACAAGTTAGCATCTGTTATATTAGTAAGAAATAAAATTGGTGAAGAGTTTGTTGGTACGGTAACAGGAATACTTAATTTCGGTCTATTCCTGTTATTAGAAGATATGAATGTTGAAGGTTTACTTCATATCAAAGAACTAAAAGATGATTATTATAGATTTGATGAAAAGAACCTAAAGTTTGTTGGTAAACGCAATAAACAAACTTTCACTATTGGAACCAGAGTAAAAGTGCAAATAGCTAATGCAAACGTTGCCAAATCACAGATAGATTTTAAATTTATAGAGAAATTATAATGTTTACTGGATTAATTGAAGAGTTAGGAAAAATTTCCAAGATTGATAAAAGTGGCGAAGCAATAAATATTATTCTCAAATCTTCAGAAATCAATACAGATATGTCAATAGATGATTCTATTGCAATTAATGGTGTATGTCTCACAGTAGTCGAATTTAATTCTAATAGTTTTAGAGTGACTGCTGTCGAAGAAACTATGAGAAAAACTAATCTATCAAACTTACGAGTTGGTCATGCAGTTAACTTAGAAAGAGCAATGAAAGCCGAAAAACGTTTTGGGGGCCACTATGTCCAAGGACACGTTGATGAAATAGCTCAAGTTGCTGATATTAAGCACAAAACAGAAAACTGGATTTATTCTTTCACTATTCCTGGGAATAGTAGAAAATATATAGTCGAAAGAGGTTCAATTACTATCAACGGAGTTAGCTTAACTATTGCATCAATAAATGATAACATATTTAATGTTGCCATTATCCCCCACACTTACGAGAATACTATTTTTAGTGACTTAAAAATTGGTGATTCGGTTAATTTAGAATATGATATAATTGGAAAATATGTTGAGAATATACTAAAATATAGAGATTAGTAAATCACAAAAATGCTTGCTTTACTTAACATATTATTACTGATGGCCCCCATATCTCATAACTCTCATGAACTGGGCTTAGGTTATAGCTTAGGTTACAATTATGAGTCAGTCGAATCAGATAATATTTTGTTTGATGATTACTTCTATAAAGGTAGTGCCGAAGGGATTGGCAACCTCAATGGAATAAATGTATATTATAATTACTATCTATCTGATCAATTATTTATTGGAATAGAATCTAACTATCTGCTATTCAACTCAACTCTAATCAAAACAGAATCTGAACTAATTAATATAGATGGAAAAAAAGTCGAAGGTGAATTTGAACATCTATTTGAATATAATACAGATAATTTACTCTCAGTTTTAAATATTGGTTATAACGTTACGAGTAATCTATATTTTACGCTTGGAGTAGCATACAATACTTCAATATCAGATTATAGCATATCTACTCTTGAAAGGATTTCAAAACCAGAAGATGCTGGTATTTTTATTAATGAACAAAGTCGTATTAGGGATGAAAAAGATACAACCATTAGTAATATAACATCGACTTTTGGTCTTCTCCCCACTCTAAATATCAAGTTGCCAATGAATTCAGATAATTCACTTTTTTTGAATGGTAGTGTAAAGTATAACTATAGTTTTAATAATATCATTGATAATGATTTGATTTGGAATACTAATAGTTTACTATTTAACTTAGGTGTTAGCTATGTAGTCGGCAATAAATATGATTCAAAAATAATAAATTCTGTTCCAATTGAATCAAATATAATTGCCTTTGAGTTAATAGATAATGTTGAGAGAAGTGCTACTAATTTTCAGTTTGATGTTATAAGTTATGAAAATCTTAAGACTTCAGAGAAAAGGTATGCTAATTTTAGTAACAAGCAAAAAATAGTAATCTATGTGCAGCTTAAGAATTTAAGTGATAAGAATGTTGAGTTTAAATTATTATCAGATAGTGAGTTAGTAATTGATAAAATTCTGAATAGTAAGCTATCTAAAATAACCATTCCTAAAGAATTAGTAGAAACAAGTGCCAAACCTGAAAGTTTGACTACTTTATTACTTAATGACAGCCTAACAATTGGTAAGAAGGAATTTCGGATTGAATATAATCTGATTCATAGTTTGAGTTATATTTATACTTCAGAATTAAACGAATTAACAAAACACATAAATAGTAATAAAAACAAAGTTTTGTCAATCTATACAGATGAAAACACTATATACCAATATCTAAATTCCATCAATTCAAGTAACATAACTTTAAATCCATTCGATAAGTTAGAGTTTAATCTACCAAACAAAAATCAAGACAGCTTTTTATTAGTAATAGAATAAAAAAAATCCCGCAAATGCGGGATTAAAAGTGGTATAATCTCATTGAGTAAAGCAATTATCTTTGCATTTCTCTTGAAATTTTTCTTTGTCTTCTTTCAGCTTTAATTCTAGCCATACGTTTTTCTATTGAAGGTTTGATGTATTGAGTTCTTTTTTTGTACTCTCTTAACACTCCACTTCTTTCGTATTTTTTCTTGAATCTTCTTAGAGCTCTGTCTATAGTTTCATTGTTTTGAACGTTAATTCCTACCACTTGTAATCACCTCGCTTTATGGTATTAGTTTGAATAATTTTCTATTAATCTTTTTTCTTCTGACTTTTCGAACTGAACAACTATTGCATGTCCACCAGTTGATGTTACTTCTTTAGCTCTTACTATTCCCACATCATCGAATATTTTGTGGTATAATATTTCGCCTATCTCATACACTTCTTTCGGAGTGTATTTTCTAGCATCATCTTTCGAAATATGAATTACAGCTTTTGATTTATCTCTTTCTGCCTCAATTGTGTCTAAATTGACTAACTGTGAGTGCCTACTACGAGTACATCTTGCCCATTGGTGTCTGCCATTTTCTGTTTCTATTGGCTCACCAATTAACTCATGTTTTGTTTCTTTCATTAAGAACGGAGAATACAAGGTTAGATACTTTGCTCTTCTCGTTCTTCTCTTTGTAACTTTCTTTGCCATATATTTTTTTTTCTATATCTTTTATATCAGATTACAAAAATAACTATTATTTATTTAATATTCAAGACGAATAAGCTTATGGTTGATTTTTAATTAGAAAGAACGTATCTCTAATTGCATTGAACGAACCAAAAACACCAATTCCATCTCCTTCTACTGAGGTCAATAACTCATCGTATTCCCTTTGTACTAATCTCTGGAACACCCATTGTTGATAATTATAGTCTAAGTTATAAATTACAATTTCGTGCAAACCATACCATTTGAAAAAAGTCCACACTACTGGCGTACGGTAATTTGGTATAGCACCCCACTGAGTTTGCTCCTGATACCTCCATTCTAAATCAGGATTATCGCTAATCGGAGTAGTTACTCTCCTATTCATTTCACTGGCAGGAACACCATCCAAATATATCCCATACTCTAATGTGTCCAATGCTTTAACTGATATTCCCCAAAATCCCCTCGTTGGTTCACCATCCCAAATTAATGTATCATTCGAAGCTTTATTAATTGTATCTTTTGGGTATTGAATTGTCTGAGGTGCAGAACGTAACCATATTGGTGCTGAAGGTGTGATTGTAGTTCCTGTAATTGTGGATCCATCAGCCAAGTTTATAGTTAATGTATATTCTTTCCCTTCTTCAACAAGGTAATCACCATCATAATAGTATCCATCTTCACCTTCAGGGTTAGTTTTTAGAACAAAGTCTTTTTCACCAGTAGAGATTATTATTTCCGCATCCCTTATTAAAGAATTTTCGTAATCGAACTCCACATTTAAAGGTTGCGATTTCATTAGAATAATGTTTTTGATAGGTTCACCTACTTCAAGTGCAGCTTCAACATAGTTAACAGGTATGTAATCAGTCGGAAATGGGTCTTCGCAAGAGACTGCAAAAAGAAATAAAATCGATGATACTAATATTGTTTTTAGATATAACATTTTAAAATTTAACCTCTATTGATAATGTTGGAATTATTGGAAGAAGTCTAAAGTCTTCAATAACCGTTTCATTATTATTAACGTTAGGAAATCTGAACCATATATCTCTTCGGCTATATACATTATAAATATCTAATAATACTTTAGAATCGAATCCAAAAGCATCAAAACTATAACTCGCATTCAAATTTAATTGGTGTGAGTTAGGCAATCGTAATCCATATCTGTTAGATGGAACTGTTTTACCCCTTCCATTCGTTTCTCCGTCCAAACGTAACTGGAATCTGGAAGTTTGACCAGTATAAGATTGTCCTGTTTGGAAAGTAAAGCTAGCTCCAACGTCCCAACTATCATCAATGTCATATTGAGCGACTACTTTGAAATCGTGTCTTCTGTCAAACTTGGGTCTAAAGTAATTTTTTGAATTTAAGCTATCAAAGCGAGCATTAACAAATCCATAAGCATAGCCCAACCACCCAGTAAAATCACCAAACTTTTTTTGAAGAAAAACTTCAGCTCCAAACGCTTCCCCTTCACCTTGATATAGTACATCACTTCCTTCGTTTATCTCTAACACTATTCTTTTGATTTCAGTTATATTTTTGAGTGATTTATAGTAAACATCAAAATTTAAGTCATATCCGTCATAAGGTTGCGTTTCCAGAGAGATAATATAGTGCATTGACTTTGCTATATCCAAAGAAGCGTCTGTCCCTAACCAAGTATCAAAGAAAGCAAAGTCTTGTAGGGTTGCTAATTTCAAATTCTGATGATACATGCCCCATGAAGCTTTTATAGCTACTTCTGGTTGAATATAGTATTTCATTGCTAATCTTGGTTCAAGTGCAAAATAGTCAGCTAATTTGAAATAATTAACTCTTAGCCCACCTTGTACTGAATATAGTGAGTTAATTTGCCATTTTGCCTGTAAATAAGAAGCATAGTTAATATCGTGAATAGGAAAATTGGTGACTCCCGGTGCCGAACCTTCCACAATAGAGTCAGTTGTCCCAGTAAAATCAGCTAAGTAATCGAAGTCATATACATTAAATTCATAACCAATTTTGGTCGTAAAGTCCTCGCTAAAATAGTAGTCAAGGGACTGCTTCAATGTTATATCATTTATTATATTCTGTTGTAATATTTTATACCCAGAATTGTCAGCATCAAAACCATTTATATATCTGCTGGTACTCAAGTTAACAGTACTAAATGCCTCGGGGCTAATAATGTGTGTCCAACGTATTGCACCCAATCTGTTCGATATACCGAGGTTAAAATTGACATTACCTGCGTCATAGTCCAAATTATCACTACTATAAAACCCAGAGATTGAAACCTTATCATCATCTCCAAAGTTTTGAGTGATTTTACCATTCAAATCGTAGAAATTAAAGTCTGGTATAGGGTTAAGTGGATCATCTGGCAGAAATGCCTTTATAACTTCAAAATAAGTTCTTCTACCACCGATGAACCAAGAACCGTTACCAATTGGACCTTCCAACGCTAATTTAGAAGAGATTGCTCCCAATGAAAATAATCCTTCTACTTTCTCTCTGCTTCCTTCCTTTTGAGTCAGATTCAGAACTGATGACAATCTGCCACCATATTCAGCATTGAATCCACCTTTTATCAGCTCTACATCTTTTATTGCTTCGGTGTTGAAAGCAGAAATAAATCCAAACAAATGTGTAGGGTTATACACAGTAGAACCATCTAATAAGACTAAGTTCTGGTCAGGTGAACCACCTCGAATATAAAGACCAGATGAAATTTGAGAAGAAGTTAGTACACCTGGAAGTAATTGTAATGTTCTAAAAACATCGGACTCTCCGCCAATTCTAATCTTTTTTATCTGTTGCATTGGAATATTAACTTTGCTAATCGATATTTCTACCTTATCATCATCCTTGTCACCATAGACTGAAAGTTCCGTGGTACTTACACTCCCTTGGTCCAACTTAATGTCTAATCTTCTATCTTCACCAGAATCTAAATTTAATTTTATACTCTTTGACTCATAACCTATATATGAGATTGTGATAGATATATTACCTTTATCAAGATTAGATATCACATAATAACCATCTTTGTTGGTCTGAGCTCCTCGAGTGCTGCCATCTAACCTGACAGTTGCACCGATTAACACTTCTTGATTGGAACCGTCTTTTACATATCCACTAATTGAACTTGAAAGTAATAGATTAGTCGTAAGTAATAGTAATATAAATAATAATGTTAGTTTTGAGGTATAATTCATCAATTTTTGTATTCAGGTTATATACTTTAAGGCAAGACAATATAACATTGATTTTATTTTTAGTATGTTTGTTGTAATCCAAAATAATAAATAAAAAAGAATATAATTATGAAAAACAATATGAAGCCCGAAAGTTTAATGATGTCCTACGGATATAAGCCAGAATTGTCTGAAGGATCACTAAAATGTCCAATTTTTCAAACTTCAACATTCGTTTTCAAAAATGCAGAAGAAGGTAAAGCATTTTTTGAAGTAGCTTATGGGATAAGGGAAAAAGATGCCGATGAAGAGTTAGGACTTATATATAGTAGAATAAACAATCCAGATTTAGAAATATTAGAAAACAGACTATGCCTGTGGGATAAAGCCGATGATTGTGCCGTATTTGAAAGTGGTATGTCTGCAATTAGTACTGTTTTCATGGAGTTTTTAGAACCGGGTGATTTACTCGTGTACAGCAGTCCACTATATGGAGGAACTGATCACTTTATTCATCATTTCTTGCCAAAATATGGAATCCATACACTTGGGTTTAAGCCAAATGCTACAAAATCTGATATAATTGAAATGATTGAAGAGTCTGGGCATGGCGATAAACTATCAATTATTTATGTGGAAACTCCTGCCAATCCAACTAATGCAATTGTTGATTTGGAAATGATTAATGAAATTAAGAACAAATATAAAACTGAAGAGAACAACCTAATATCAGTAGTTGACAATACTTATATGGGGCCTTTGTGGCAACACCCTATGAGATTTGGAGCTGATTTGGTGATTTATTCTGCTACAAAATATATTGGTGGTCATAGCGATGTTATTGCCGGTGCAGTATTAGGGAATGCTGAGCCAATGAAAAGAGTAAAGACTCTTAGAACTTTTCTTGGTAATATGGCTGGTCCTTGGACAGGTTGGCTACTAATGAGAAGTTTGGAAACATTAAAAGTACGAATGGAACAACAACAAAAAAACGCTATAGAAGTAGCAAAATTTTTAAATGTACATCCGAAAGTAACAAAAGTACATTACTTAGGAATGATTGATGAAACAAGTCCGAGTTATGAGTTGTTCAAAAGACAACATGATGGACCTGGAGCAATGGTCGCTTTTGATATAAAAGGTGGTGAGAAAGAAGCATTCAAATTTTTAAACAATTTAGAATTAATAACATTAGCTGTTAGTTTAGGTGGTACAGAAAGTTTAGCTGAACATCCAACCACAATGACTCACGCTGGCGTTGAACCAAATTACTTAATTAGTATTGGTGTGACTGAAAGCTTAGTTAGACTATCAATTGGCGTTGAGAATATAGATGATTTGATATGGGATATTAGTCAATCTTTAGAAAAAGTTTAAGATAAATTTGCATTAGTTAGGACTCCTTACTATATTTGAATGTGTCGATACAACATTTTAATAATTTTATAAATATAGTGAGGTTTTTTATGGAAAAGTCTATTTTTTATCATGCTGGATGTCCAGTTTGTGTTAGTGCTGAAGACGAATTAGTTTCATTAATTGGAAATGACAATGTAGATATTGTTCATTTAGGTGAAGAAAAAAGTAAAATCAGCAATGCTGAAAGCGCAGGAGTCAAATCAGTTCCTGCTTTAGTAACACCAAATGGAAATGTATTACATATAAACTTTGGAGCATCCTTGGAAGATGTAAAAGGGTAATTATTTTTAAGAAAAGTGCAGATGTTTTTTTATATTACATCTGCACCTATTTTATTAAAAAATTAAGTTTTTAATGTCCAATTCAATTTATAACCCCAAATTTCAGAACTCTGATTTATCACACAAGATAGTATTTGCTTTAGATAAGATTTCAGAGTACTTCAAGAACTCACTACGAGAAAAAGGGAAAGAACATAAGCTTAGTCCTATACAAATCCAGATATTACTTTTCATTGATAACCATGATGAAAAACACCTAACTGTCAACTATATTTCAGATGAGTTCAACGTAACTAAAGCCACCGTAAGTGATTCAATCAAAGCGTTAGAAAAAAAAGGAATAGTAAAAAAAATAAAGAATAATAAAGACTCGCGTAGTTTTACATTAGAATTAGAAACTAAGGGCAGAATAATAATTTCTGATATCAGTAGCTACCCCAAAGCACTTAAAAAAATAATAAAACAAGTCCCCTCACAGAATCAAGATTTACTATGGAAAGAGTTGTATTACATAATAAATTCTTTACAGAGCGTTGGTGAAATCAATGTACAAAGAATGTGCAATACATGCGTGTATTTTGCTTCAAATAACAATCAACCTTACTGCAATTTTTTGAAAAAAATATTAGAACCTAACAATCTTAGGTTGGATTGTAGTGAGCACAAAGATAACGATAATCTGTAATCTACCCATCAGTTCTATCAATTGGGATAATAAAATTTTGCATTTAATAAAATAAACTATTAATTTAAACTTATATAAAGATAGTTTAATAGCAATGTTTCAAAAGAAACTCTACAATTAATTTAAATAGAAAAAAGAACTTTATTTTATGATAAAACCACATTCATTTCACATACCTGTTATGGGCATTGGATTCACTATTGATACACCTATGAAAGTAGCACACTGGGGTATTGATTCAGTTATATCATTAGTAGATGACATGTTGTTAGAAAGACTAAGGGAGATGTACTCTGAAAGATTAGATTTACCTTATGAAGAAATTGGAAAAAAAGCTGAAGACAAAAGAGCAAGAAGAATTACCGCTTATTTGAATTTAGTAAATGACTATGCAAACAAAAAGTTTGAACAAGTAAAAGATATTACTAATAATCAAGGTAAAGAATTAAAAGAGTATTTCAACTTATTACCTGACACTTCACAACTTAAACAAGAATTTAACAGACTCACTGAAAAGGTAACAAACTTATCTGAAATTGAAGATTGGGTGAAAGAGAACCTTAAAATTGGGAATATTGATGTTAACATCATGACCAAGGTTGACAAAGAAAATTATATAAAAAAAGAAAAATTACCCGTCGAATACAATGACGCTCACGCAGCCCTTAGAGGTTATGCACTTAGTGATTTAGAATCTTCTATAATCTTGTCTGCTGGTATGAATCCGAGATTATTCTCTTACATGGAGAATTTTGATGATTTTTATTCTGATGAGAATGGACATATAAAAAAGAAAATTGTACTTAAAGTAAGTGATTATAGATCAGCTTTCATCCAAGGTAAATACCTTGCGAAGAAGGGTATATGGGTATCAGAATATAGAATAGAATCTGGCTTAAACTGCGGTGGACATGCTTTTGCTACAGATGGTTACCTTTTGGGACCAGTTTTGGATGAATTTAAAAACAAGAGAGTAGAACTTTACGAATCTATATACAAGATATTAATATCATCATTAGAAAAGAAGGAAAGACCAATTCCCGAAAAAATAGATATGAGAATTACTGCTCAAGGTGGTGTAGGTAATTCTGATGAGCATAATTTCTTATTAAATGAATATGATTTAGATTCTGTTGGTTGGGGTACTCCTTTCCTTTTAGTTCCATCAGTTACTACAGTTGATAATGAAACAAGAAAACAATTAGTTGAAGCTAAAGAAAAAGATTTATACTTAAGTGGAATTTCACCTCTGGGTGTACCATTTAACAGTATGAAAGGGAATTCAAAAGATGGTGAAAGAGATGCTAATATTGATAAAGGAAGACCAGGTAGTTCTTGCCCTAAGGGATATGTACAACTAAACAAAGAATTTGGAGACAAAGCAATCTGTACGGCTTCTAGGCAATATCAACGATTGAAGATAAATGAGCTAAAAGAAGAAGACCTAACAGAAGACGAGTACAGATATGAATACAATAAAGTTGTAGATCGTTCTTGTACCTGTGTTGGGCTTGGTACCACGGCACTAATCGCTCATGGTTTAGACACCAGAGTCGAAGGAGCTGGGGTGTCTATTTGTCCTGGTCCTAATATGGCATACTTTTCAAAATTAGTAAGTATGAAAGACATGATTGGTCATATTTATGGTAGAAACAATATCATAACTCGTGATGATAGACCTAATATGTTTATCAAAGAATTGAATATATATATCGATTTTCTTAAAGGCAAAGTTCAAGAAGCCAGCAGAAATCCAATGGAAAAAGAACAGAAGTACTTATTAAAATTTGTTGAGAATTTGGAAGGCGGAATTGAATATTATTCAAACTTATTCCAAGAAAAAGGTAGTTCATTCCGTGAATCAACAGAATCACTTTTACTAAATTTAGAAGATAGTATTCAAAATCTTAAATTATTAAAGTTACGTATAAGTAACTTAATGTTATTCAAGATGAAAAAATCTGATGATTATAAGATTGAGATTGACAAGTCTAATAAATTCAAAGAATCAATTTTTACACATAAATCAAATCCTATGTCTAATATTAATATTTAATAAACTTTGATATTGATTTAGCTCTATCGTTTATTTTTATAAAATAAACTCCACTAATTAGTTCAGAAAGTGAGATAGAGTTATTGTCTTTATTGAATTTTTCAATTGTTATTGATTTACCTGATATATCAAATATTTCAATATTTTTAAAATCCTGAATATTCGTATTCTTCATTGTCAAGCTTTCAGTAATAGGATTGTAATAGATGTTTTCTACTTTAATTTTATCATGAACTAAAGTTTCTTTACTTACGACCGCAAATTCAGATGTTACTCCGACTAACAACTTAGTGATTTCAATTAAATAGTCTGTACTTATTCCTTCTACTCTATCAAAGGAAGTATGATAATTTGGGTTGAAATCATTACTTTCAAAGCCTTCAGTAAATAGTACTGAAGGGAAATTATAATTCCAAAAAGATGCGTGATCACTCCTATTTGTTCCGAAAGATACGTATTCAGGAGTTAAACTCAAACTACTTTTATCTAAAATTGACTCTGTTACTGTATAAAATATATCATCCTCATATAAATACCTGAAATGCAATTCGAATAACATATCGTTATCACCATCATACCCTATCATATCAGTATTTATAACAGCACTAATTTTATCACCATTTTTGAATGCTTGCAAAGCATAATCTTTACTTCCAAAAAGTCCATCTTCCTCCAAATCCCACAAAGCATAAATTATCGTCTTTTCAAAGTTATACTCAGAAAGTATAGTAGCAACTTCAAGTACAGCACTTACACCCGATGCATTATCGTCAGCACAATATTCATCGACAGAATCGTAGTGACCACATATAATAACAATAGAATCGGGATGCATAATTCCGGGTTGGGTCGCTATCATATTAATGCCATTCAAACCATATTTTGTTACATAGTCTTTTTTTACTTTTAAATTCAAATCTCTAAATCTATTAATTAAATACTTGCGTGCTTTGTTTTTACCGACTTCATTACTTCTATTTAGAATCACTCCAATGTCATCGACATCAACTTCACCAGAAAACTCCATTAGCGTACTAATTACTCTGTTTTTGTTTACTTCATCCATAAAATCATTAGCATTTTGTGAAACTGCCACAAATGAAGTAAATATAAATGTCAATAGTAGTGCTTTCAAGTCTAGATACATTTTTTCTCTATTTTGATTTAATATAAAATACAAAATACTTAATTTTTATGAACCAGTTTGTCAACCTACTGTTAGGTATTATAAAAATTTGAATTTAATGCCTTATATTTGTCAAATTATTATTAAATAAATCGAGAAAACAATTATGAAGTTACTATTAGTTCTTGCACTTATTATTCCTAATTTACTGTTTTCACAGTTGGGACTAAAGAAAAAATCCCCTTCCGAACAACATGCTTTTTCAGCTATTGATTTGCTATCATTGAACAGAATTAGCGATTTGCAGCTATCGCCTGATAATAAATTTTTACTGTTTGGAATGAAAACACCTGATTTAAAGACCAATACTTCCGAGAATAACCTTTATATTATAGGTTCTGAAAACAAATTAATGACTCAATTAACTGACACCAAAGACTCTGAGTTCAATGCAAGATGGTCAAAAGATGGCACAAAAGTTTATTATATATCTACTAAGTTAGGTGCACCGCAAGTATTCGTTTACGATTTGCAAATTAAGGATTTCAAGGCAGTTACATCTGTTGTAAATGGCGTTAGCAATATGGATCTGTCACCTAACAATGACAGAATATTATTTACTACTGAAGTTGAAGTAAGAGAAAGTTTGGAAAAAACTTATGGCAATTACACTAGCTTCAATGCAATGAAATTCAACTCACTACCTGTAAGACATTGGGATTCATGGGAAGATGAAAAAGCATCTCACGTTTTCTACTTAGATATTGCTTCAGGTGAAATTACTGATATAATGGAAGGACAAGTGCACGACAGCCCTGTATTGCCTTTCGGTGGTGGTGAACAAATAGCGTGGTCTAATGACGGTAATGAAATTGCTTATACAAATAAAAAAGTAAAGAATATTGCCAGAAGTACTAACACAGATATTTATGTTTATAACTTAAAAACTAAGAAAACTAAGAATATAACTGAAGGAATGCCAGGGTATGACAAAAATCCTCTTTACTCACCAGACGGAAAATGGATTGCATTTCATAGCCAAGAAAGACCTGGTTTTGAGGCTGATAAGGTTAGATTGATGCTTTATAATAGAAAGAACGCCGAAGTAAAAGAAATGCTTAATCAGTTCGACCAATGGATTGGTAGTCTTGTATGGTCCAATGATTCTGAAACAATATATTTTGAATCTGGTGTGAAAGGAAGAGTGCATCTATATAGTCTTGATATCAATTCTAATAAGCACACTCAACTGACTAATGATAAAACAAATGATAATGGTGGTTTGGCTCTCTCAAATGATGGAAATACACTTTATTTTGGTAGAACAAGTATGACTTATCCAACAGACTATTATTCGTTGAATTTGTCAAGTAAAAAAATAGACCGTATAACATCAGTAAACGACAATCAACTTTCTAAGTTTAAAGACATTAAAATAGAAGAAAGAATGATAGAAAGTACAGATGGGAAAAAAGTACACACTTGGGTTCTTTATCCACCTAATTTTGACAAAAACAAGAAGTATCCAATGTTGACTTATTGCCAAGGTGGGCCTCAAGGTACTATTAGCAACTACTTTAGTTATAGATGGAACTTATACCTTATGGCTTCACAAGGATACGTAGTATGTGCTCCTAATAGACGTGGAATGCCTGGGTTTGGTCAAGATTGGAACGACCAAATCAGTGGTGATTGGAATGGCCAAGCAATGGATGATATATTAGCTGCTACTGACAATGTAATGGCGGAAGATTATGTTGATGAAGACAATGTTGGTGCTGTGGGAGCTAGTTTTGGTGGTTATACTGTATTCTGGATGCAGGGCAATGACGACGGTAGGTTCAATGCTTTTATTTCGCACTGTGGTGTGTTTAATCTAACAAGTATGTATGGTTCTACAGAAGAGCTATTTTTTCCAGATTGGGAATTTGGTGGACCTTATTGGGAAGATAAAAACAAAGAATTTTATGAAGAGCAATCACCACATAATTATGTAGAGAATTGGGACACACCAATGTTGGTTATAACTGGAATGAAAGATTTCAGAGTTCCTTATACTCAAAGTTTAGAAGCATATACAGCAGCACAGCTACACGATATTGATACTGAACTATTAGTATTTCCTGATGAGAATCACTGGGTGCTAAGTTTACAAAATGCAATTGTTTGGCAAAGTGAATTTTTCAAATTCTTAGACAAACATTTGAAGAATTAATTATCTATAATAGATATAAACAAGATATGCAGCATAGCATAATAAATATATTACTCCATCTAATTTCGAGATGGAGTATTTTTTTCCATAGGTCATAGACAACAGTAACATAATACTTGCAAATGCAGTAACTAAAATATCAACATTGCTATCTAATGTGAAAGTAAGCTCTTTAATAGCTGCACTGATTCCCAAAATCCAAAGTAAATTAAATATATTAGATCCTACTATGTTGCCGACAGCTAAATCTGAGTTCCCTTTTTTAGCAGCATTTACAGAGGTGACTAACTCTGGAAGTGAAGTTCCTAAAGATACTATCGTTAATCCTACAAAGCTCTCTGATAGATTAAAGTGTCCAGCAAATTCTAAAGCACCATCTACTACCCATTTGCCACCAAAGAATAGCCCTATCATCCCTATAGTTATATATATAACTGATTTTTGAGTTGTTAAATTAGTTTCAACATCTTCAACAATATCATCATCATCTTTTGATAATATATAGATATATCCTAAGAAAAGTATGAAAAATACGAGTAGAATAAAACCTTCTAACTGAGTAAGAACAAGTTCATTACTTTCGTCAAAAATATCAATATTAGCTAAAAAACCAACTAAAAAGACAGCTAACAGTGTAAAAGGTATCTCTGAAAATACCGTGCTTTTCTTCATTGGCAAATTGCTTATCAATGCAGTAATCCCTAATATTAAGAAGATATTAGCGATATTACTCCCTAATACATTACCTACCGCAATATCAGAACTTCCACTAAAACTAGCTAAAATATTTATTATTAACTCAGGCGCTGAAGTACCAAAAGAAACAATTGTTAAGCCAATAATAAGATTTGAAATATTATACTTAGAAGCAATTGATGAGGAACCGTCAACTAAATAGTCTGCCCCTTTGATTAATATAATAAATCCAACTACAAATAAGATAATAGTTAATATCATAATTTATTTCTGTGCTTGATGAATTTTGATTAAACTAGAAACAAACTTCTCTGCATCTGACAAAGGAAGTTGTGTTGCAGAATCACTTTTTGCTGACTTAGGGTCCGGGTGAGTTTCAAAAAATACACCATCAACACCTGTAGCTACTGCTGCCTTAGCTAATGGCAATATAAATTCTGGTCTCCCACCAGATTCTTTACCAATAGATGGTTGTTGCAACGAATGAGTTGCATCATATATCACTTTGCAATTGAAGTCTTTCATTCTTACTAATGACCTAAAGTCAACAACCAAATCATTGTATCCAAAGAAAGTACCCCTTTCAGTTAGCCATATATTCTTATTTCCAGTAGATGCGACTTTGTCTGCTGCTTTTGCCATATCATCGGGGGACATAAATTGTCCTTTTTTTATGTTGACTATTTTCCCAGTCTCCCCTGCTGCTATTAGCAAATCTGTTTGACGAGCAAGAAAAGCTGGGACTTGCAAACAGTCAACATACTTAGCTGCTAATTCTGCTTCTTCAGGTAAGTGGAAGTCAGTCAATGTTTCGAACCCATATTTTTCTTTTACATCAGCCATATAACCAAGGGCTAACTCATCACCAATACCTGTGAAAGAATCCACACTAGTTCTATTAGCTTTTTTATAAGAAGCTTTGAAATAGATTTTTACATCATATTTTTCTGAAATATATTTCAACTCTGAAGCAGTTTCTAACAACATTTCCTTAGATTCCGCTAAACAAGGACCAGCAATAAAAAAAAGACTCATGAATCACTTACAAGTTTATTTGATAAAAAAGAAATTCGACTATTTTGAAATAAAACAAGACGACGTAGTAATTATTATTGATATACTAAGAGCTTGTTCAACTATTGTTACCGCCCTTAAATCAGGTATTGATGAAATAATTCCAAGTACCAATATAAGTGAGGTTCAAAATTTAAAGTTCAAAGATAATGAAATTTTAACTGCAGGAGAAAGAAATGGTGAAAAATTACCTCAATTTGATTTTGATAACTCCCCGATGACTTTTTCTGATCTAAATCTTAAAAATAGAAAATTAGCACTCACAACAACAAACTGTACCGAAACTATTGAAATCGCAAAAGCAACTGGATTAATTTATTTTGGTAGTTTTTTGAATTTTAACAGTATCTTGAGCTTATTGTCAGAATTAGACTCAGACAAAAGAGTTTTATTAATGAGTGCTGGCTACAAAAAGGAAGAAAGTGAAGAAGATAATTTATTTGCATATTACTTGACCCAAAAACTGCAAGAAATAAGAAATTTGAATTTGATGAATTTTGAAATACCTTCTGAAATTGAAGGTTTAACTGATGACAATATGAAACAAATTATTTTTAAAACTGAGCATTCTAAAAGACTAATTAGCTCTGGGAAGATAAATGACATTGAATTTTCATTAATTTTTGATAAATTTGATTGTTTGCCCTACTACGCAAACGGCAGCATAAAGAAAAAGTAATATATAAGGTTCAACAAATGGCGAAAGCAACCAAAAAGAAGACAAAATCTTCATTTCTAAATAAAAGCAGCAACTATGAAAAGCAAATTAAAATATTTGCTTTATTATTATTTATTGTCTCATTTTTCTTACTTATAGCTCTCATTTCTTATTCCTACGAAGATGAGTCAACGATTCAAATGGAATCATCGGAAGTAATTGGCTTAGTAACAGGCGACGAAATAGCTCAAATAAAAGCAGAGTCAGTTGAGAATTGGCTTGGTTTAGTTGGTGCTTATATCTCGTATTTCATATACAATAAGACATTTGGCTATATTGCAATTTTACTACCAATCGTGCTATTCCGTTGGGCCTATGATCTTTTGAAACACTCATCTATTACCAAAGCAAACATACGAGATACTTTATTTTACTTCTTGGGAGCTTTGGTTTTTAGTGGACTAATGGGTACTATTTTTCATTTAGACTGGATAGACCCTTTCCCAAAAGAATGGGCGGGTTCCATTGGTCTTTATTTATCATACTTACTCACTTCGCTTATGGGAAATGTTGGTTCATTTGTCATATTTTTGGTTGGTCTAATCGCTACTATAATATTTGGCTTTAGATTAAATACTGAGGAAATATTAGACAAAACCATGAACACTGTAGATAGTTTTAAAGATAAAATTAATGATAAAAAAGAAAGTTTATCTAGTACTGAAATCAAAGAGAAGATTAGTAAAAAACCAAAAGCAAAGAAAGTTGTAAAACCAAAGGAAGAAGAAGAAGAGACTCCACCCACGACATCTGAAACAAAAGAAGAACTAAGGATTAACAAAAAGGAAAATGTAGAAAACCGTACCGAAGATTATTATTCTAGTAAATCACTATCATTAAATAGTAATGATGATACAGAGGCAGAACCTGATTTGCCAGATTCAGTCGAAAAGAATGATCAAATTAATATTGGCAAAGAAACAACAGATGTACCTACTGTACAAGAAAGCGATAATGACAACAGTGAATTCAAAAGAGCTTCGAATCCAGTTAGCTTAGATGATATGGAAGAAGAACAAGATAGCCCAATCTGCACTTACATTCATGACCAAAATATAAACTACAAAGCACCAGATTTGAGTCTATTGGAACAAAATTATGAAGTAAATGAAGTAGATGAAGCAGAGCTAAAAATGAATGCTCAAATACTCAGGGAGAAGTTAGAAACCTTTAAAATTAATATTGAGAATTTGAGTGTAACCCCTGGTCCAGTTGTGACCCAATATGAATTTGTTCCGGCTGCAGGAATTAAAATCAGTAAGATTGAAAATTTATCAGACGATTTGGCTATGGCCCTGAAAGCAAAAGGAATAAGAATAATTGCACCAATTCCAGGTAAAGGTACAGTTGGGATTGAAATACCAAATTCTAATCCCTCATTAGTTTCATTTTCAAGTGTGGTAAACACAAACAAATTCAGAAATAGTGATCAAAATTTACCTTTGGCTTTAGGCAAAACAATCAATGGTGATGTCTTTATTGCTGATTTGGCAAAAATGCCCCATTTACTTATTGCTGGTTCTACTGGCTCTGGTAAATCTGTTGGTATTAATACTATCATTGCCTCGTTACTTTACAAAATGCCACCAGATGAACTAAAATTTGTTGTAATTGACCCTAAGAAAGTTGAACTAACTCAATACTCGGCTTTGTCAAACCATTATCTCGCTTCAACACCAGATGTTAGTGATTTGATTATTACTGAACCAGATGACGCTGTATCTATCCTAAAATCTTTAGTTTTAGAGATGGAAGAAAGATATACCATACTATCAAATGTTGGCCAAAGGAATATAGTAGATTATAATAAAAAGGTGGCTGATGGAAAATATGATGAAGATTCTTCGATGAAGCACAGAAAGATGCCTTATATTGTATGTGTAATAGATGAGTTAGCCGACCTAATGCTTACAGCATCTAAAGAAATCGAAATTCCCATTATCCGATTAGCACAAAAAGCAAGGGCAATAGGTATTCACCTTATTCTGGCAACTCAAAGACCAAGTGTAGATGTTATTACAGGAATTATAAAAGCTAATTTCCCAGCAAGAATTGGATTCTTGGTAGCTTCAAAAATTGATTCAAGAACTATACTTGATATGGGTGGAGCAGAAAAATTACTTGGTAATGGTGATTTATTATATCTTTCCCCTGGCACTCCTAAGCCAGTAAGGATTCAGAACTCGTTTATTTCTACAGATGAAATTGAAAAAATATGTGATTTTATTGGCAATCAGAGTGGGTACTCTATGCCTTATCAGCTACCAAGCACAATCTTGAAAAATAGAAATGAAGCAAATAATTATGATGCTTCGGATAGAGATGATTTGTTCGAAGAAGCAGCAAGAGTGATTATTCAAACTCAATCTGGTTCAGTTTCTATGCTACAAAGAAAGCTTAGAGTAGGCTATGCACGAGCTGGAAAAATAGTAGATGAATTAGAAAGAGCAGGTGTAGTTGGGCCATTCAATGGTTCAAAACCAAGAACTGTATTAATGGAAAGTGATTCTGAATTAGAATCAGTACTATAATTATAAATATAATCTTACATGCTTAAATCACTTTATATCAAAAATTTTGCAATCATTACAGAACAATCCCTTGTATTCGACGATGGATTGAATATAATTATTGGGGAAACAGGAGCAGGTAAATCTATAATATTAGAAGCTATTGGTATATTATTAGGGAAAAAAGCTTCGAAAGAAATGATTCGTCGTGATTGTGATAAGAGTGTAATAGAAGGTACTTTTATTGATAATAAATTGAAATATCAATTAGAAGGTGAGAGTTTTAGCAATGAGTTTATAATTAGAAAAGAGATAAATAAATCTGGTTCTTCTCGACTATTTCTCAATGACACCTTAGTACAACTAAACGATATAAAACAATTGTCCAATCAATTAGCTAATTATCACACACAAGATGAAAATATAGTTCTTCGAGATGAAGAGAGCCATATAGAATTCTTCGATGACTTTATTGATTTCCAGTCACTAAAAAGTGAATATAAACAGCAAAGAGAGATTGTATATTCTGAATACAGAAAATTGAATGAGTTAATAAAGAATAAAGATAAATCTTTAGCTCAAAAGGACTACTTAGAATATCAGTTAGCTGAAATCAACAAAATTAGTCCTCAGAAAGGTGAACTAGAGGAAGTAAATGAAAAGCTTCAACTAATTGAAAATGCGGAGTTAATACTACAAGACTCAAATGAGTTGACTAACCTTACTTTAGATAGTGACGAGGGTATTTATTTCAAAATGCGCCGAATTATTGAATTAATAGGTCAGTTGGGCAATTACAACAAAGAATTTCTTACTTATTTAGAAGAGCTCAACAGCTCTCTTATTTCAATTAATGAACTAGGGAACTTGGTCTCTGACTTTGGTTCAGACATTAGCTACAACCCCACTGAAACCGAAAACATTAGGAAAAGGAGTGTTGAGCTAAGAGGGATAATAAAGAAATACGGCACAGTAGATGAAATATTAGAAAAAAAAGAACAGATGGAAGACGAGCTTTCACTAATTGAAAACTATGATCATTATATAACTGTACAAAAGGAAAATATATTCAAATTAGAGACTGAAATAGGACAAACTGCTCAAAAACTTAGCAAATTAAGAAAAGATAATTCAAAAGTTTTTGCAGAAAGTCTAATCAACTCACTTAAAGAAATGGGTATTCCCCATGCAGACTTCGAAGTTTCAATTGAAAATCAGATAACGGATAGATTCGAACCAAAAGCAATCATAAATACTAAGAAATACAAGTTATTCGAAGAAGGAATTGATAAAATTCAATTTCTTGCAGCTATGAACAAAGGTGAAGGATTAAAACAGCTCTCAGAATTTGCTTCTGGTGGAGAGCTCTCTAGAATTTTGTTATCACTCAAAGGTAACAATATTAATAGCAATTACAACCCAGTCCTTATTCTTGATGAAATTGATACAGGTATTTCCGGAAGAGTGTCTCAGTTAGTAGGTATGCAAATGAGAAAAATATCTCAAAATATTCAAATAATTGCAATCACCCACTCCCCTCAGATAGCTGCGGCAGGTGATACTAATTTTGTAGTGAAAAAGGAAGTTGTTGATGAAAGAACAGTATCCAATATTTATAATTTGAATGAATCTGAAAAAGAAAAAGAAATAGCGAGCTTAATTAGTGGAAAAGACACTTCTATCAACGCTATAAACAACGCTAAGGACTTAATTGCATCTTTTAATTAATTAGTCCGTAGAGCGCACTACATTTCTTTTCTAATGTCTCTGTATGCTAAAATAAGAAAGATAATAAGCACTATAATAGTAGTTACAAATAGTGATACAATTATTATAGTACCTCTTTTGGGAGCAAATCTTTTATGTGGAATTACTGATTCATCTAAAACTTCAATCAGCGGTAATTCTTTAGCTTCCTGAATAGCTTCTTGGTGTCTTTGTGTTTCAAGATAAGTTATTACACTAATTAATATCTTCTTATCTCTAAACAATTCTAAATACTGTCTTGTCAATGAGGGTACTTCATTTAAAGGAATTGCAAATTCATCCCCTGATTTTCCACTTTGTAAATTTTTAGATTGCAGTTCAAGGAATTTAACTTGCTTTCTTAAAGACTGAACAGTTGGTGAAGATTGAGAGTACTGTATTTCTGCTAAGTTTAATTCAGTTCTCATTTTAGTCAAATCACTATTTAACTCAATTGATTGATTAACTATAGCTTGAGTTTGCTCTTCCAAAGCAAGCACTTTATTGTCAATTTGAAATTTTTCTAAATCTCTTGAAACAGAATCAAGCTTAACTTTATACTTATTTATCTCTTCTTCTATATAAAGCCTAGATTTCCTGGCAGCTGAAACACTTTTTGCAATTAATATGTCATCAAGTGACTGAACAGCAGTTTTAGTAATATCAGACGAAAGTTTAGCTGCTTCATTTTTCTCTTTATCTCCTGGCAGATACCCTGTAGAAATCAAACCTGAAACAATTATAACTCCAGACTTTTCAATTTCTGCATCAATTAGTGAAGGTACAAGCTTGACTAGATCGTTAGTATCCATATCTTTAAAAAATTTATGATTTTTTAAATCTAATTTTTTAATAATATTTTCAGATACTGATCTACTCTTTAAAATTGATTTCATTAACTTTGATTTATCATCTGATTTGCCGCCACCTAAATCAATCATACTACCAACATTTTTTATAAAGGAACTCAGACCACCAGATGAATTACTTTCAGGTGGCATTAGCGTTGAACTTGATAAATATGTCTGAGGCATAATAAGTGTATAGCCAGCAATCAGTACAATTACAGAAATAATAGTGATAGCAATTTTTGTCTTCTGGTGACTGATTCTTTTTAGTAAATCTTCAAATGTAATTTGATCTTGCATTATTGTAATCTCACTATTGTTATAACCACACCAACAACCGTTACTAACTGGGTAGCGATAGTTAGTGCTGTTGAAAATATTTCAAAGAAAGTAACATCTTCTTCAGGCGGAACTAAAATTGTATCCCCTGGTTCTAATTTATAGTTAAAATCTTCAGCCAAAAATTGTTCACCTTTTGATTTAGTGACAAATGTTTCATCATTATCTGCTCTATAACCAAATCCACCCGCTAAAGCAATGTAATCACGATAATCAAATTTCTCATTATATTGTACATTACCAGGATTGTTGACTCTACCTTGAACATTTATAAAGTCAATTTTTTCTGGAACAATTATTGAATCTCTATCTTGCAATAAAATATTATCTACTGATGTTGGGTCAGTAATAGCATTTCTAAAATTCACTGCCATCAATCCCCTACGCTCATTAATCTTAGCTTGATAATATTTAAGCTCACTGGTTGTCATCTCTGATCTGTCCATCTTTTCTAATCTAGTAAGCTGGAGATCTTCACGTTCTTTTTCTTTCTGTCTAATTAGAGTAGAAGCTGATATATAAGCATTTTCATTAAAGCCCCCTACCCTATCGATAATATCACTAATTCTTGTCTTACCAAGTTCAATAGTATATTTACCTGGGTAATTAACTTCACCTGTTATCTTTACATAACTTGGTATATTCCAATTCTTCTTTTTCTTTATATATACCCTATCACCAGGTATTAATTCTAAGTCATCTACTAATTCTGTAGATGTATATAATCTACTTTCCCATGAAGAAACATCAATATAAATCTTATCAATTGTTTTGCCATCATCCCCTAACCTTGATATCTCAACTGATTCTAAGTCAGCTGATTTAAGAAAGCCATGACTTAATTTAATTAAGTCAGAAAGTTTATCGCCATCCTTATATTCTAATTCCAAAGGTTTTGGGACCTCGCCATTTATACCAAGAGTTGATTGATTATTGTAAGGAGGTACTATAATTTGGTCACCACCTTGGACATAAGGATTTGCATCTTTATTACCTACATTAAAAAACATAAGTAAATCTACTTTTATTACAGTATCCTTTCGGATTAACTTTATTCTTCTCATAGAAGAAGTTTCTTCTAATCCACCTGCTTTGTTTATTACTTCATTGACTCTTTCGGTCGAAGTAGCAGGTACAGTTACCTGTGTATAAGTATCGCCTGATACAATTACTTTAAATTTTCTAATGTCACTGAGTACAACACTAATTTCTTCACTATTAAATCTACTTTTTAGTTTGTCTTCTATTTTGAAATATACAGATTCGAGACTAAGACCATCAACCTCTATTGCTCCAATCCCATTTATAAGTAATCTTCCATCTGGGGAAACAACAGCTTTCATTGATTCAGATTTTGCAATATTTACATTCAATGTAAATTCATCACCAGGACCAACAATATATTTTTTAGGGTCTATACTTCCATCAATCAACCCACCTGTCATTTTTGAGACTTCATATAGTTTATCTACTTTCGATGTATCTTTAGCCGAATTAATCCCTGTTAACGCACTGTTAGTCTGTGATAACAGTACACTAGAGACAAAAAATAGAATTGTTATAATTAAAATTTTATTTAGCATTTATCTTATTTTATTAATTTTGTAGTATCTTTTCATAACTTAGTAATAAAAACTATGCCCAAATTTAGCGATTTTATAAAAGAAACTACAACTGAAGCAGGTAAAATCCTGAAAGATGGATTTGGTAGTACGTTTAAAATAGATAAAAAGTTAAGTAAAAATGATTTAGTAACTGAATTTGACTTCAAAAGTGAAGAATTTATAATTAATAGTATCAGAAAAGCTTACCCCAATCATGGTATAGTATCAGAAGAAGATGGAATCAGAGAAAGTGATAGCGAATACAAATGGATAATTGACCCTTTGGATGGGACTGTCAACTTTGCCAATAACATACCACTATTCAGCGTTAGTATAGCATTGATGAAAAATAACGAAATTTTTGAAGGTGCGGTTTACAATCCTATAATTGATGAATTCTTCCAAGCTACCAAAGGTGAAGGAACTTATTTCAATGGGAATAAAGTTCTAGTTTCTGAGAAAAGTGATTTTCAAACATCGCTTTTGGTAACTGGCTTTCCTTATAATGTAAATGAAAATCCAGAACTTAGTCTTAGTAGCTTTAATCAAATTATATCGAAAGGAATACCTGTTAGAAGATTAGGCTCGGCGGCTTTAGATTTAGCTTATGTTGCTTGTGGTAGGTTCGAAGGTTTTTGGGAAGTTAACTTAAAAAGTTGGGATGTGGCTGCTGGAATTTTATTAGTCCGTGAAGCTGGTGGCATTTGCACAAATTACAACTCTGAACCGTCGCAAGTTGATGATGGAAAAATAATTGCTACTAACAATCTTATACATTCTAATTTATTGGAAGTTATAAATGCAAATTAATGTTACATATATGTCTGCTGCTGGGAATTTATTTACAGTAATAGATAACAGAGACCAAAAACTTAAGAATATTGATATTCCTGAAATAACAAGGAATCTTTGTTCGAAAACATTCAATAAAGTAATGGATACTGAAGGACTAATGCTCTTAGAAAACAGAGTAGATTATGATTTTGAATGTAAGTTTTACAATCCAGACGGCTCTACTGGTATGATGTGTGGTAATGGTGGCAGAGCAATAGTTCGTTTTGCCTATGAATTAAATCACATTGAAGATACTCAAGAAAATGTAATTTTCTACATGGCAAACGATATATACAAAGCCAGAAAAGTGAATGGAGATATAGATTTAACCATGGCTGGAGTTAATTTTGAATCTGAAAATATACTTATAATTGATGGCAAACAGATTAATACTTATTATGTTGATAATGGTTCTCAGCATATTGCTATAAATATTGAAGAATTTGGTACCAGTAACATTGACAATCTTAATGTTTTAGATTTAGGTAAAAAAGTAAGATTCAACAAAGCATTAGAACCTCAAGGAGCCAATGCTAATTTTTACGATTATGATGGAAACTTAGTCAATTTACGCACTTATGAACGAGGTGTAGAAAAAGAGACAGGCGCCTGTGGTACCGGAGCTGTTGCTACTGCAATTGCAGTCCACAAATATTTAAACATTGATTATCCAATAACTATAAAACCTACAAGTCAAGATATACTAAAGATTGACAAAGAGATAATTGATGGGAAAGAAATCTATCATTTAATTGGTCCAGCACTAATAATTAATCAAAACATATTAGAAATAGAAGAAAATGAAAAATATACTCAATAAATCACAACAATTGCTCCCCAAAATGAAAGATATAAGGAGGACTATTCATCAAAATCCTGAATTATCATTCAAAGAGTACGAAACTTCCAAATACATACAATCCAAATTAGATGAATTAGGAATAGAGAATAGAATAATTGGTGAAACTGGCGTCGTTGGACTAATTGGCAAAGGTGACAAATGTGTAGGACTAAGAGCAGACATAGACGCACTTCCAATTGAAGAAGAAACTGGTTTAGATTTCGCTTCAAAAAACAAAGGCGTAATGCATGCTTGTGGTCATGATATGCACACTACTATGCTGTTGGCTGCTGCTGAAATTTTAAAGGAAAAAGAAGATGATTTGAATGGAGTAGTAAAATTAATATTTCAGCCAGGTGAAGAAAAATTACCCGGTGGTGCAAGTATTCTCATAGAAGAAGGTGTGTTAGAAAATCCTAAAGTTGATGCAATTTTTGGACAACACATATACCCTGGTGAGCAAGAAGGTACAGTATCATTAAACTCAGGTCCTGTTATGGGTGCTCCTGATGAGTTATATTTTACGGTAAAAGGTAAAAGTACTCATGCTGCTCAACCACATTTAGGATATGACCCAATTGTTGCTGCCTCAAACTTAGTTATTCATTTTCAACAACTGATAACAAAGTACAAAGACCCAATTGAACCTGGGGTACTTACAATTGCTTCAATCAATGGTGGAAATTCAACAAATATTATCCCTGATAAAGTTGAACTAATGGGTACACTGAGGTCATTCGATGAAGATTGGCGATTAAAAATGCACAAGCTAATTTATGAAAATTCTGAAATATTGGGTAAGTTGTATGGCTGTGAAATTGAAGTTACAATTAAAAAAGGCTATCCGCCCGTAATCAACGATGAACAGTTAACAGGAATGACTATTGATATTTCAAGAGAAATTGTAGGGGAAGCAAACACAATAGAGTTTGTACCTAAAATGTGGGGAGAAGATTTTGCATTCTACGGACAAAATATTCCAGCTACATTTTGGTTTGTTGGCGTTAGACCATCTGATAAAGATGATATGCCTGCGCTACATAACTCCAAATTAGACCCTAGTGAAAATGCAATGCCAATTGGAACAGCAATGTTAGTAAACTCAGCTATAAATTATTTGAATGCTTAAGATATGAACAGATTATTAGTAGTAGAAGACGACCCAGGACAACAAAACTTATTACAGATGATATTCAAATACTCTGTGAAGTTAGATATTGTTGCAGACAACACTTACAATTTGAAAGATGCAGTATCTCAATTAGAGAAAAATGAATACTCTATGATTGTATGTGATTTACGTTTGCCTTATTCAGAAAATATTAGATACACAATAGATACTATAGAAAAGCATAAGAATAATTCTAAAGTCGTATATTGTTCTGTAGAAGATATAGATAAACAAACATTTGATTTTATCAATGAATCTGGTTCGAAGTTCGTGTCTAAAAACTTGGACTTTATGAACTACCTACAAAAAGAGTTGGAAACAAACTTGAGTTTGGATTGAAATACAACAGAGAAGAAATAGTTGAAGGGATTTTAAATTCCGACATCCGTTTTTTATCTAAAGCTATAACGCTTATAGAAAGTACTTCATTGAAGCACTTCAAATTGGGTCAAGACATTCTAGAACAAGTATTATCCAAATCTGGCAAATCCGTTAGAATTGGAATTACTGGCCCCCCTGGTGTTGGTAAATCTACTTTAATTGAAGCACTTGGACTACACTATTGTGAATCAAATTTCAAAACAGCTGTTTTAGCTATTGACCCTTCGAGCAAAGTAAGTGGAGGATCAATATTAGGTGACAAAACCAGAATGCTACAACTTTCCCGTCACCAAAATTCATACATAAGGCCTACCCCCTCCTCAGGAATGTTAGGCGGAACTTCTGCCAGAACTAAAGAATCAATACAACTATGCGAAGCTGCTGGTTTTGAAAAAATTATTATCGAAACTGTTGGCGTTGGTCAAAATGAGATTAATATCTCTGATTTAGTAGATGTATTGATAATATTACTAAACCCTGGCTCAGGTGATGAATTGCAAGGGATAAAACGTGGAGTACTTGAGGTATCAGACATATTAGCAATCAACAAAGCAGATATTAACCAGAAATTAGTTAATGACACTATATTAGAATACAAAAATGCAATAAGGATGATTGATTATGACAAAGATTTTTGGAGAAGAAAAATACTAAAAATATCTGCACTTGAATCAATTGGACTTACTACATTGATAAATGCTATCGAAAACTTTATAAAAGAATCTAAAGAGAATGATTTCTTTTCTCACAACAGATTGAATCAAGAAAAAGAACGATTAACCGAAGTGATAAAATTAGAGATTGTAAGACGCAAATTTAACGATCCAGAGTTTAATGAATCATACCAAAAGATAATAGATCAAATAGAAAACAATGAAACTACTGCAATTAAAGGTGCTATGAGGTTATTAGATGAATAAATTAGCAATAGCTACCAATAACAAGAAGAAATTGATTGAAATAAATGAATTGTTTGAACACAACCAAATCAATAATATTCAACTTTATTCTATTAGTGATTTGGATGTAGTAAGTAACCCAGATGAAAATGGTTCAACTTTGGAAGAAAATGCACTAATAAAAGCTAAATCTCTTTTCGAAAAAACAAATATACCAACAATAGCTGACGACACAGGACTATTTGTTGAAGCTTTAGATGGTAAACCCGGGGTTAAATCTGCTCGATATGCTTCAGATACTGCAGATGATGAAGACAATCGCAGTCTAATACTATCAGAACTTTCTGAGAATAAGAATAGGAATGCACACTTCAAAACAACAATCTGCTACATAGATGGTGAAGGTCATCATTTTTTTAATGGAATTTGTGAGGGTACAATCGCAGTAGGTGAAAAAGGTAATAACGGTTTCGGTTACGACCCTATATTTATTCCTAATAATTATGATATTACATTTGCAGAGATGAAGCCAGAAATTAAAAATTCTATAAGCCATAGACATAACGCATTAGCTGGTTTCATCAACTGGTATAAAGAATCAGATTTTATTACTTAATTACTCTTCTGGGATCTAACAAATCAAATACTGTTTTCACTGGATTGAAATATTCCTTTGGCATTTCTACAAAAATGGTATTCCAATCAGACATTCCACCATTCCAAAGTCCTGGCAACTCTAACGCCTTTATTGTTTTACCATCATGAGTTTTAGTTGTTATAAAGTAAGATTCTGAATCGACAAAATTAAGTAAATCAAATTTTTCTCCGTTATAATTTGTGAGTCCACAAATTATGTCAACGGGGTTGAAATGCGTTGACTTGTTCATATTTACTTCATTTTTGCCTAATGTAATATCAATTTGTGCCGCTTCTACTATCTGAGTTGTTACATTGCCATTATTATCAATAAAATATGGACCTCCACCTGGCTGACCTTCATTTTTAACCATAGCACAAACCCGAAGTGGTCTGTTTATAAGTTTAACTAAATCTTCATCTTTGTCAATTTTTATAAAAAATTCATCTTGATAAAAATGAGAAATTTCTTTTCTAATTGCTTTATCATCTTCATCTTGTTCCAACTGTTGAGCAAATTGAAATAATTGACTTTGTACAGAATGAAAGTAACCTAACATTCTTTGTTTATATTTATTGGCTTCTCTATTATTCGGGACTGTAATAACATTATCTATATTTTTTATATGGACTACATCAAACTCCAAATCATTGAGATTAAATATTAATGCACCGTGACCACCAGGTCTAGTTAAGGTTTTACCATAGCCATCTAAAACTGGCTGATTATTTTCATCTACTGCTATTGTATCTGTACTCGAGTCTTGTGTACTGGCGGACCAGTTGATATTGAAAACTTCATTTTTTACAATTTTTTTAAGTTTCTTTTGAACTTTTTTCATATGCTCGGCCGAAACAGTAAAGTGAATTGATAATTGTCCATTATTTAGCAAATATTCTTTGGATTCTTGAATATGCTCATAAACTGGAGTTCTTGTTACCCCAAAGTATCTGTGAAACGGTATTAAAGCTTTGGGTTTATTTAAAAAGTCTAATTGGTCTTCCGCTAACAATGCATTTATAATCTCTGAAAGATCAGAAGATTTATCAATTTTAGATAGGTTGACACCTTTACCTATTTTCTTTTTTAGTTTCTTGTAAAAAGGCAATGTTTTTAAGTTGTTAAACATTCTTATCAAATCATCCTTTGAATCTATATCCGATGTTTCTAAATATTCAATACTTGGATATTTGACTGTATTTTTCAAGACAACTAAGTCTTTGAACATGCGAGTAGCTGCACCCGATGCCGGTACAAACTTCACACACTCTTTTTCTAATAATAATTGTTTGTAATGGTCAATATAATTATCATTCAACAATCTACTTTGACTATGAATCCCATCACCCAATACGCATGGTTTATCTAATAATACCGGCTTAGTACCATTTTTGAATAAATCTAATTGTTCTTCTATTGTAAGTTCTTTTTTTAGTGCCATCTTTTTTAACTTTAGCTTTATATTAATAATTGCTGAGTCTATTATTATTCATCACTATTCTTTATTTTTGCAGTATGAATATTAACAAATATACTAAATAGAAAAATGAATAACTTAGAAACATTTGAGAATCCAAGGCCAGGAAGATTTTTTACTATAACTCACGAGAACCCAGAGTTCACATCAGTTTGTCCTATGACTGGTTTACCTGACTTTGGTAATATAATTGTAAATTATGTTCCCGATAAAGTTTGTGTAGAACTTAAGTCATTAAAATATTATTTCTTAGACTACAGAGACAAGGGTATTTTTTATGAAGAAATAACTAACCAAATTTTAGATGATTTGGTAAAATTATTAGATCCTATCGAAATCGAGATAATAAGTGAGTGGGGTACACGTGGTGGTATGAACTCAGTAATAACAGCAAGTCATATAAAAGAGATCGATGGTTAGAATAGGTAAAGAATACAATTGGGAAATGAGTCACAGACTCCCATTCCACGAAGGTGACTGTATCAATATACACGGACACAGCTACAAGATGTTAGTAGTTTTGGAAGGCGAAGTCAATGAAAATAGAATGTTGATTGACTTCTATGATATTGACAAACTTGTTAATCCCCTACTTTCGCAACTTGACCATGCATTTTTGGTTGACTCTAATGATACGGAAATTATAGATTTTTTAGATTCGAAAGGATTTAAAAAGTATGTAATGGATGATTTTTCTACTGCAGAAGACATTAGTAAACATATACTCGAATATTTAAAACCAAAAATGTCTGCTTTTGACAACATAAGTTTTATCAAAATCAGAATATATGAAACAATAGATGCTTGGGCTGAATCAGAATCAAATTTATAAATAAAAAAGTAAAACAGATATGAATACTAAAGAATATATAGACATAGAAGAAAAGTACGGTGCAAGGAATTATAATCCTTTAGATGTAGTAATAAGTAAAGCTGAAGGTGTTTGGCTTTACGACGTAGAAGGAAATAAATATTTAGATTGCTTGGCTGCTTATTCATCAGTGAATCAAGGTCATTGTAACCCAAGTATATTATCTGTTTTCAAAGAACAAGCAGAGAAGGTAACCATCACCAGTCGTGCGTTCAGAAATGATCAACTTCCTAAGCTTTACAAAAAGCTGCACGATATGACTGGTTTTGACATGTCTTTGCCTATGAACTCTGGTGCGGAAGCAGTTGAAACTGCAATAAAAGCAGCAAGACGTTGGGGTTATAGAAATAAAAATATTGAAAAAGATAAAGCAGAAATAATTGTTGCTAGTAATAACTTTCACGGAAGAACTACTACTATAGTTGGATTTTCTACTGATGAACAATACAAAAAGGAATTTGGCCCTTTTGCACCTGGTTTCAAAGTGTCTGAATTTGGTAACATAGACTCTGTTAAAGAACTTATCAATGAGAATACTTGCTGTATTATGGTTGAGCCAATTCAAGGTGAAGCGGGAATAGTAATACCTCCCGATGGTTATCTGAAGCAGTTGAGAGAGTTGTGCGATGAGCATAATATTCTACTTGCATTTGATGAAATTCAGTCTGGTTTAGGAAGAAGTGGAATGCTATTCGCCCATCAGTATGAAAAAATCAGACCTGACATGGTAATTATAGGTAAAGCACTTTCGGGTGGTTTCTATCCAGTATCCGCTGTACTTTCTGACAAAGATGTATTAGGAGTATTTGGCCCTGGTGACCACGGAAGTACATTCGGTGGCAATCCATTAGGAGCTGCTGTTGCTCACGCTGCATTAGAAGTTATAGAAAACGAAAACCTAGTTGAAAAGTCTTATGAAAATGGCAAATACTTTATGGAATTACTCGAGTCAATAGAGAGTGATAAAATAAAAGATGTAAGAGGTAAAGGACTGTGGATCGGGTTAGAGTTAACAGAAAATGCTCGTAAGTATTGCGAAGATTTGATGGCTCTTGGAGTTTTGTGTAAAGAAACCCACGATTACGTTATCAGAATAGCACCACCTTTGGTAATTACAAGAGATGAGATTGATTGGGCATTTGAAAAAATAAAAACTGTAATTGAAAAACATTCATAATCTTGATTGAAAAAGAAAAATATAATTTGATAATAGACCCTCCCAGAGAGGGTCTTTTCAATATGGAAAAAGACTATGATTTAGCTCAAAACTTTAAGCTAAACGATACACCTATATTCAGACTATATAGCTGGCAACCTTGGTGTTTGTCTCTAGGGTACAATCAGAAAGAAGATGAAATCAACAAAGTTAAGTTAGCCGAAAACAATATTGATATAGTCAGAAGACCAACTGGCGGCAGAGCTGTCTTACACGCAAACGAGCTGACTTATTCAGTAATAACAAAAGTTAATGACCGAAAAAACAAACAAGATTTATACAAAGAAATACATCAGATAATTGCTGAAGTACTCTATTCTTTAGGTGTAGAAGTTGACTTTGTAAAAACCAACCCTGATTTCAAAAATTTTTATAAATCTGATGAAAGGTCGGTTTCATGTTTCGCATCTTCTGCGAGATATGAGCTAACTTTTGATAATAAAAAAATAGTTGGCTCTGCACAGCGTTTATTTGGTGATACCTTGCTACAACATGGATCAATATTATTAGACTATGGATTTGAAAAAATTGCTAAATTTGTGTCTGATGACGAAAATAAAATCAAGAGACTCAAGGATTTCACACTCAAAACTGCAATTCCAATCAATGCTATTTCTCCCAATAATATATCAATTAAAGACCTAATAGCTGCTTTTGAACATAACCTCACCTAATAGTTAAATTATGGCATAAATATTGTAGTTAACTAAGCATATCTTATTAACAAATACAATTTGATGCCTTATGATGATTTTAGCTTACATACTATTTTTTGGTTCTATTTTGTTATTACTTAACACTTCTCAAAAATTTGTTAAGACTCTAAAAGTACTACCAATAAGTGAAGACATTGAAAAATGAGCTTCAAAAAAGTCATATTAACTTTTGGTTTAATAGTATTCCTTTGGAGTTGTAGTTCTTATGTTAGATTTACTTCAGAAGATATAGATTCTATTAAAACTTACGGCCATTTGGTATATGATGGTAGTAAGAAAATAATAGAAGCCCTAGAACAAGAAATGAGGGAAGATAATAAGAGTAATCATTTTGAAGGGCGTCTTCTTTCTTCATCAAAAAAGTGGTTAGGGACTCCTTATAAATATGGAGGCACAACAAGAAGCGGTATAGACTGCTCTGGCTTTGTGCTCAATGTTTACAAAGATTTGGGAGTAAAGTTACCAAGAACTTCAAAACAGCAATTTGCATCAACTGTTAGGGTGAAATCAAATGAAAAAGCAGTTGGTGATTTGGTTTTCTTCCGTCGTGGCAGTGGAGTTGGTCATGTGGGTATCTATGTTGGCTCAAATAAAGTAATCCATGCATCAACGTCGAAAGGCGTAATAATTCAAGATTTAAGAAACTCCTATTTGGCTAGAACTTTCGCTGGATTTGGTCGCATTCGTCATTAGTTTATTAATATAACTTACCTATCTCTATAATATTTGTTAAATTTGTAATCAAATTATACTTTGAATACTATTTAATTTAAATATGAAATCAATACTTTTTTTATTTTTAATTATAATTTCAATTACCTCATGTACTGATGAGGCAGAAATTGTAAATAACAACACATTTGAGATAAATTCAATCTCTAATCAAAACTCATTTCTTTATGACACTGTTACTGTGCATGGCATTGGCTTTAACTCTGGTGAAATAGTAATAGTATCAATTTCAGATGAGTTTGCATATCAAGTAGTTCATCATACTAATACAGAATTTACATTTGTTCCTTTAACAATATTAGAAGACTCAGAAATTGCATTAATTATTGGTGCAGACAAAACTAATTCAATACCTTTTGAAGTAAATCTTACCCCAAATTATGACACAACAATTGTAGAGTCTGGTGAATTTATGATGGGTAGTATAACTGGTTTTTCAGATGAAACGCCGGTACACAAAGTTAACATCACAAATGAATTGATTGTATTTTCGCATGAAGTTACCAATTTGCTTTGGCATCAGGTAATGGATTCAATTGTTGTTGCCTTAGAAATGAGAAATTATCCAAAAGATAGTATATCATGGAATCAAGCAGTTGCATTTGCAAATAGAATGTCTACAATCTATGGATTAGCTCCTGCTTATATGATAAATGGCAATCAAGTCGATTTTGATTATAGCTCAAATGGATGGAGACTACCAACTGAAGCTGAATGGGAATTCTTATGTAAGGGAGATTTTGATACAGATTTTTCTGGTACAGGAAATATAAATGAAATGGGTTTTTATGATAGCAATTCTGGTCTGAATAAACATAAGATTGGAGAAAAGAATGCTAACGATAATGGACTTTATGACGTACATGGAAACTTGTGGGAATGGTGTTGGGACTTTTATTCTCCTAGTTATTATTCACAAAATAGTCAAGAAAATCCAACTGGTCCTTCCGACGGAACTCGTCATGTAGTTAGAGGTGGGTCATATCAAGATGGTTTTAATTATGCAAGATCAACTAATAGGTCAATAAAGAAATTTGATTTGAAATCAATTGGCTTGAGGTTAGTAAGAAATGCTAATTAATTTATTAATATTTGCAACTACTCTATTACTTCTGTCTTGCTCAGATTCTAATGGCACGAAGGATTTCGATAATTCATCAGGAGGAATGGGTAGAAGTAATTCCTACGAATTCGTTGATGGTTTTCAATATCAGATTCGTTCTGAAATACTCATAGATTCACTATATGGGACTACATGTCCTCCTCATATATTGGCTAATCAAAAAATAATTATGGCATCGGAGAATAGCACAATAGTCTCTCTGTTTAGCAATGAAAAAGAATGGGAATTTAATTTAGACTCAGGTCACGTAATTGGATCAGGGTTTGCATCGGATAAATCAAATAATATTTACACAATTGACAATTATGGAACTGCATATTCTATTGATAGTGATGGCAACCAAAGATTTAAGAGAGGAATAATTGAAGCAAGCAAATTAGAGTTTTTTAATACACCCTTATCACTTCCTAACAATATTATTTTTTCATCTTCAAATGGTGATTTTGTTAGTGTTGACACAAATTGTAAAGAAAATTATAGACTGAAATTTGGCACAGATATTATTGGAGAAGTTTCGGCTCTTAATGAAAATAATATATTAGTAACATTGACTAATGGAACTTTTGGTGCTACTGATACTCTGGTTTGCTTAGATAGTTTTGGAAAAGAAAAGTGGCGTTTTAGTTCAGATGGTTATCGCTTTTTGAAAGGAGCAATTACTAACGGTATTAATATTGCTGTAGGTGGTACTAAGCAATTAGAAGATAACAAATTGTCAAAAGTGATTTACTTGGACTCAACTGGGAAAGTAAATTGGGATAAAGAAATTTCAAGTCTCCCCCGTTTTTTAAGTATGTCGAACGATGGAGAATTGCTTGTAATTACCTATGATTCTGGATTTAGAAAAATGCTGAGTGGTGTTTTTTCTTATAGCTCTACTGGAGATTTAAATTGGAATATTTATTATGATTATAGTATTCCTACGCCGGCATGGATTACAGGAAATATTATTTCTTTCTTAGCTTCAAACAGAGAAACTTATGGTCTTTTCTACTTGAATAGAGATGATGGAGTTTTAATGCACAGTTTAGACATTGGTGAAGCTGCCCCAATTGAATTTACCCCTGCAATAGGTGATGATGGAACAATAAATTTTTCTGGTAAAGATCAATTGCGACTAATAAGAATAGATGAAACAGCAATTAGTAAAATATTACCATATTAATTGGAATTATTATGAAATTGGAAAATGGAAATAACGCAAGTATTATAACTTATAAAGGAATTACACCTAAGATTCCTGATAGCGCTTTTCTATGCGAAGGTGTTCGTATAGTTGGAGATGTAGAGTTAGGTGAAAAGTGCTCAGTGTGGTACAATAGTGTAATAAGAGGCGATGTACACTACATTCGTATTGGTGAAGGAACAAATATTCAAGACTTGAGTATGTTGCACGTTACTAATAACAAATATGCACTGAACATAGGCAAATACGTTACAGTGGGTCACTCAGTGACACTACACGGCTGCACAATTAGAGATAGAAGTTTAATCGGAATTGGTGCTACTGTATTAGATAATGCAGTAGTAAATTCCAACGTATTAGTTGGTGCTGGTGCATTAGTTAAAGAGGGACAAGAAGTCCCAGAAGGAGTTTTGGTAGCAGGAGTTCCTGCTAAAATAATCAGAGATTTGACTGACGAAGAGTTAAAATGGGTTAGTACAAATGCTGATAATTATGTTAATTATACAAAAGAGTATAGAGAACAATTAAAAAATTAATTTTAAAAGGATTTTTATGATATTAAGTATGACTGGCTTCAGTAAAGCAGAAGTCAATAAGAATGGTTTGAAAGTAACCGTAGAGATAAGATCAGTTAATGGACGTGGTTTAGATTTGAATATCAGATCACCAAAAAGCTTAACTGAAAAAGAGTTTGACATAAGAGACAAAGTCAAAAAATCGATTAGTAGAGGAAGTGTAAAAATAAATATAAACACAGAATCTGATACAACTAACAAAGAGTATAATATTAACAATGAATTAGCTAAAGGTGTCAAATCCGAATTGGACGAGATGAGAAAAGAGCTAAAAATAAAAGAAACTGTTAAGATAGATCATATGTTAGAATTTGCTAATTTCTTTGTTCAAAAAGAAGCAGAAGTTGACCCTAAATTAGAATGGCAATTGACTAGTGATGCAATAAGCAGGGCTTTAAAGTCACTCATTGACATGAGAAAGAAAGAGGGTTCTAATATAGTTAGAGATATTAAAAAACGTGCTAAGCATGTTCATGATCTTATAAAAGCTATTGAAGAAGATGAGATGGATAGAATTCCAAGAGAACGAGAGAAAATTAGACAAAGAGTGGCTCAGGTTTTTGATAATGATGAAATAGATGAATCACGATTACAAATGGAAATGGTAATGCTAGCTGATAAATTAGATATCAGTGAAGAATGTGTACGTATGCACTCTCATATTAAGCTCTTTTTTGAGACTTTGAAAGAGAGAAAATCTAACGGAAGAAAATTGAATTTCATTCTTCAAGAAATGCTTAGAGAAACTAACACAATTGGCTCTAAATGTAATGACTCGAACATAGCTCACAAGGTTGTTACTATCAAAGAAGAATTAGAAAGAATTAGAGAGCAAGTTCAGAATGTAGAGTAATATTTCATTATAATTGATATTAAAAAGCTCCCATTTGGGAGCTTTTTTTTATTTGCTATTTTCTAAAAATAATATTTTTTACACCCAACCACGCATCTTACAAGCTTCAACAACTCGTTGAATCGAGATAATATAGGCTGCATCTCTCATAGATACATTCTTTCCGTTTGCTACATGTGCAACTGCTTTGTAAGCATCAGTCATCTTTTTGTCTAATTTCTCTATAACTTCTTCTTTTGGCCAGTAATAGTTTGTGTTGTTTTGTACTTGCTCAAAATAAGAACAAGTAACCCCACCAGCATTTGCTAAGAAATCAGGAATACATAGTATTTCTTTTTCATTGATCACTTTGTCTGCTTCCGGAGTTGTTGGTCCGTTAGCACCCTCTGCAATTACTTTCACTTTATCACTAATCTTAGTAACTGTGTCTCTATTTATCTGATTTTCTAAAGCTGCAGGAATTAAAATATCAACGTCCTGCTCTATCCAAGCACCACCATCTAATACTTCATATCCATTTTGCTTTGCTTTCTCTACGTCAATTTCACCAAATTTGTTAGTTATTGTCTGTAAATCATGATAACCAATACCAGCTTCTTTTTTGAAAGTGTATGCTTTTTGATCAACATGGTTCCAACATGAAACAGAAATTACGTTTCCACCCATTTCTGTGTAAAGCTCAATAGCATGTTTGGCTACATTACCAAATCCTTGAACTGAAGCAGTTGTTTTTTCTATATCTAAACCAATTTGATCCAAAGCTTCTCTAAGTGTGTAAACTACACCATAGCCTGTTGCTTCTTTTCTACCGAGTGAACCGCCCATTCCTACTGGTTTACCAGTAATAAAACCAGGGTATTTCATTCCAGTAATTTTTTCATATTCATCCAACATCCAAATCATGTGTTGACCTGTTGTCAATACATCTGGAGCTGGAATATCTTGGATTGGGCCTACCATTCTTGCCATTTGTCTAACCCAACCACGACAAATTTGTTCCTGTTCGTTCGATGATAAATTCTGAGGATCACACACGACACCACCTTTACCACCACCAAGTGGAATATCAACAACAGCAGTTTTCCAAGTCATCCACATAGCCAAAGCTCTAACAGTATCAACTGTCTCTTGCGGGTGGAATCTGATCCCTCCTTTACAAGCACCTCTTGCATCATTGTGTTGAACTCTAAAACCTCTGAATACTTTATATGAGCCATCATCCATTCTAATTGGAATGTTGAAATGGAACTCTCTTTCAGTATTGTTTAATAAATCTATCGTTGCTTGATCTAAACCTAATTTTTCCGCAATAGCGCCAAATTGTTCTTGTGCCATTTTGTAAGCGTTGAATGAACCATGAGCCATAAAAAAACCTCAGAATTAATAATCCAAAAATATTAAATGAAACAAATTATTTCTTACTTTGTTGTTTCAAACATTTCAAATTTACGAAATGAATTAGATATAACATATCTTTTGGATTAATTGAAAACAATTACATTATATATAATTCTACTATTTTCAACACTTCTGTTACAAAGCGAAGAGGATACTGACTATTTGGTAACAAAAAAGTATTCTGTTGGTATATTCGGATCTACAAGCTTGAATTCCCACACAACTGATTTCAAACAATTAGTAGGTATTCCGAATTGTTGCAATGGGTTTAAATCAGGTAGTGCTATTGGCTTAAACCTATCAATAGTTTACCAACTTCCAATTAATGAGCAATTAGAGTTAGATATCAGGCCAACTTTATTGAACTTAAATGGAGATCTGATTTCTACTCAGCAAATACCAATTGATGACGATGAGAATGCAATAACAGAACACCTGATTTCTACAGAAATTAGTAGCATTGGATTAGATGTTGGTTTAAATTATTACTTTTTAGAAAAAATTCATCTGAAAAGTTCACTTTCATATTCTTATATTTATTCTGGTCGCTACAATCAAGAAGAAAGATTAATAAAACCATCAAACTTCGGTACATTCGAAAATGGACTAAGAATAAGAAATGAACAAGATGGAGAAATACCAGAGTTAAATAGTTCATTTTATTCAATCAACTTAGGAATAGGATACAATTTAGAACTAAACAGAAAGGGTTCTTACTTACTTATACCTGAATTTGGGATACGATTTGGTTTAAATGATATTAACTCTCAAAGTTGGAAAGTTAATCAGATAACAATCGGTGTCGCACTACTTTATAACAAATCTTCCAAAGGGCTTAACAACCCTATTATACCGTATGACTAATTATAATGATTTTGGCTTATAACGTTCTAATTTAAAGCTTTCGCCCAAGTAGCGTTTTTTTACCTCTGGGTTAGCTGCTACGTCCTCTGCTCTACCACTTGTGAACAAGTTACCATCTATCAATATGTATGCCCTATCAGTGATAGATAAAGTCTCATGTACATTGTGGTCTGTTATTAATATGCCAATACCCTTCTGTTTCAAAGCATAGATTATATCCATTATGTCTTCAACAGCAATAGGGTCTATACCGGCAAAAGGCTCATCTAATAGAATAAATTTAGGATTTGAAGCCAATGTCCGAGCAATTTCGCAACGTCTTCTTTCACCACCTGATAACATATATCCTTTACTTTTTCTTATATGTGTAATCTTAAAATCTTCTAATAACTCTTCTAATTTCTCATTTATTTGCTTTCTTTTTATTCCCTTTTGAAGTTGAAGAATGGCCTTTATATTATTTTCTACGGACAACTTTCTAAAGACTGATGGTTCTTGGGGAAGATAACTAATACCCATTCTCGCTCTTTGGTACATGGCTTTCCGTGTTATCTTCTTATCATCTATTCTCACGATCCCTTTGTTAGGTCTTACCATACCAACTATCATATAAAATGTTGTTGTTTTGCCTGCACCATTTGGCCCAAGTAACCCCACAATCTCACCTTGCTTTACTTCAACATCAATTCCTTTTACGACTTTTCTTTTGCCATAAATTTTAACTAGTCCTTCTGCTGAAAGTATTGAACTTTTTTTATTATTGTCTTCCACTATCTTCTATATTTTTTTGGTTCTACCAACTGCAATTTAACAGTTTTTTCTTCATCTCCCCTAAGTATCTCAAATTCTAAAGTCTCCCCTACCATAGAATCGAATACTTCCATATAGTAATCTTCTTTTCTGAGAACTTTTCTATCATTGATTTTTAATATTACATCACCTGGCTCCAGTCCGGCATTTGAAGCTAATCCCCTATTCATTGTAGAGTACACTACAACTCCTCTTACATTCGGAATACCGAGATAATTGATAATTCTGTCGTCAATTTCTCTAATGTCTAACCCTATGTCAATGTTTCTATTTATCTGTTTTCTGTTTTTTAACAAGCTAACTATTCTACTTATTCTATTAGTGGGAATCGAAAACCCTATACCTATGCTTCCTGAACCAGATTGAGATTGCGAAGTAGAGAATATCATTGTGTTCATCCCTATCAAATCACCATTGCTATTCACAAGCGGTCCGCCAGAATTACCTGAACTAATTGCGGCATCAGTTTGTATCATATCCTTGTAAACGGTCTGAGTGTTTTCGTACTCATTAAACAAATTTAATCCTTTGTTAGACACAACCCCAACTGTCACAGTCGGCTTAGCGTTAATATCAAACAATCCGAATGGATTACCCAGTGCAATTACCCACTCTCCAATGATAACATCATCTGAATCTGAAAATTTTAAATATGGAAAGTTTTCGTCAGCATTAATCTTTAGCAAAGCTATATCAGTTGCTGGATCAGTACCTATAATTTCCGCATCATATTTCTTTCCTCCCGACATTGTTACAACTATCTCTTTTGCATTGCCTGCAACATGATTGTTAGTAACTATATATCCATCCGATGAAATTAAAAACCCAGTACCCAAACCTTTTACTTCATATTCCCTTACTCTATTTCTTTGCATTCCAAAAAACCTCTCAAATAAAGTACCACCATAAGGGTTTCTATACAGGACTTTACGCACCTCAGTTACATTTATTCCTACTACAGCAGGACTGGCTTTTTTTATAGCCATTGTTACGGCATTTTGTCTTGATTCTGATACATATTCGTTACTATATTCTTGAGAGAATGAGATATAATTTGTAGCGATAAAAATTAATACGATTAGTAATGCAAATTCAATTTTTTTCATCATAATACTATTCTTATTTTCCATAAATATTAAATTCGATAATAAAAAAGATTACAAAAATCAGATAATGTCCCTAATTGCCGAAGTATCTATACCAGTAAAGGTCAATCAACTGTATTCTTATCGATTACCTGAGGGATTAGGATCAGAAATTATTGGAAAAAGAGTAGTTGTTAACTTCTCCAACAAGATAGTTACCGGCCTAATCATAAATGTAACTGACAAAGAACCAGAGATTAAGCTCAAAGATATTTACGAAGTAATTGATCATAAACCAATTGCTTCAAAGGAATTTATCACATTTTGTAAGTGGATAGCAGATTATTACTTTTCAACATTAGGTGAAGTGTTTTTTGCAGCTTTCCCTCCAAAAACTTTTCCTAAAGAAGAATTATATATTAAGCTATCTGATGATTATAACGAAAATCAGCTCGCGAAGTTTAAGAATAGTTCGAAAAAAAGAAATGAACTAATAAATTTACTCACCGACTTAGATAGTTATTGCCCTTATAGTTCTTTAAAAAACAAGCATAATTTCAATTACAGCCCAAAGGACTTTTTTGAATTTAGAGATTTAGGTTTCATTGATATTAAATACGAAATGGAAAATGAATACAAACCAAAAGAATTGCTCGCTGTTTCTCCAAAGTTTGATGGTACTTTAAACGACGAGTACATACAGAGTGTTAGGAGTAAGAGTTTGAGTAAAGCACCAAAGCAAGCAGAAGCTTATGATTTAATCTGTGAACATTTCCTTGAAAATGAAAAACCTGTTCTAATATCTGAATTAAAAGACAAAAGCGGAATTACTTACAGTACTATAAATTCACTGTTTGAAAAAGGACTAATTACTAAGCAAGAAATTGAGATAAGCAGAATAAGCAATGATAGTTTCAAATTAAGCAATAAAGTTGAACTCAAGCATAATCTGGAAGATTTTCAATTAGAAACACTTAAAAACATTAGAACAGAGTGCGAGAAGAATAAAAATATTCTTTTACATGGTGTTACGGGTAGTGGCAAAACATTAATATATATGCACTTGATTAATGATGTGATATCAGACGGCAAACAAGCAATTATGCTTCTCCCTGAAATCTCACTTACTCCACAATTAACTGATAGATTTGAATTATCATTCCCAGGCAGAGTTTGTACCATTCATAGCAAGCTTAACAAAAATGAAAGATATGAAATTTGGAAAAGGATAAACAATGATGAATTTGACATAATAATCGGCCCCCGCTCAGCAATATTTGCCCCAATAGATAACTTAGGTCTAATCATTGTAGATGAAGAGCACGATAGTAGTTATAAACAAGACTCCCCTTCTCCTCGTTATAATGCAAGAGATTTGGCTTCCGTAAGGGGGCATTTTTATAATTGCCCAGTTGTATTCGGAACTGCTACACCATCGCTGGAAACTTATTACAATGCTAAAATTGGCAAGTATTCGTATTTCCAAATGGACAAAAGAGCTGATTCTCATCAGTTACCAAATATTGAAATAATTGATTTGGCTAATGCTCGAAAAGAAAACGGCATGAATGGCTCTTTCACATTCACCTTAATTGAACGCATCAAATCTACCTTAGAATCTGGACTTAAAGTTATACTATTTCAGAACCGTAGAGGGTTCTCCAGTTTGATACAATGTCAAAGTTGCGGACACACTCCAGAGTGTAAAAATTGTGATATTAGCTTAACATACCATAGCTATAATGACAAGTTAGTCTGTCATTACTGTGGTTATACTGAAAAATATTCAGAATTATGTAGTGATTGCAACTCTTCAGATGTCCAAAAGATAGGATTAGGTACTCAAAAAATTGAAGGAGAATTATCAGAATTATTCAGTAACTCAATAAATGTAGTGCGTTACGATTCGGATACAATTTCTAATAAGAATAAACAAAGAAGAATATTGCAAGATTTCTTTGATGGGAAAATTGACATTCTGGTTGGTACTCAGATGATAGCTAAAGGGTTAGACTTTTCCAATATTGGTTTAGTTGGAATACTTAATGCCGATGTTGATTTGTTCATGACTGATTTGCGTGCAGCAGAAAAGACATACCAATTAATCAATCAAGTAGCCGGAAGGGCAGGCAGAACAAACAAAAATGATAGCTACGTAGTTATACAGTCAGCTGTTCCAACAAGCTATGCCATCAATTCAATACGGCAGCCATTGAATATTGATTTTCTTGAAGAAGAGTTAGAAAACAGGAAAGAGCTAAATTATCCACCATACTCACGATTTGTTGTTATAGAATTGAGCTCCAAAGACAGTTATTTCTTGAATCAAAAATCTAATTATCTATATAGCATTTTACCAAAAAATATAAAAGAATTAGATATACTCCCCCCTTCTGACCCAAATGTGGTAAAGGTTAAAAATAGATATAGAAAGCTAATAATTATCAAAAATGATAAGATTTTAGACCCAAGTGGGAAAGTTTTAAGAAAATACTTAAAGGGTTGCTTGGACTTTTACAATGAAATGAAAGAAATAAGAGATTTGAAAATTAGCGTAAATGTGGACGCTTCTTCAATAATGTAAAATAAAAAAGGGCTGAATCAACAGCCCTCATTTATAAAACACTATTAGAATTTCTATTAAGAATTTACAGGAATGTGCAGCTCAAACTGATTTGTAAATTTCTCAACATCATTTTTCACTTCGTTGATTACCGACTCATCATCAGTATTAGCAACAACTCTGTCTATAAATCCAACTATTGTCTTCATATCATCTTCTTTCATTCCTCTTGTAGTCAGTGCAGGAGTACCCAATCTGATACCAGAAGTAACTAAAGGTGACTGATCATCGTTTGGAACAGAATTCTTGTTACAAGTAATACCAGCTTCATCTAAAGCATTCTCAGCTTTTTTGCCAGTAATGCCTTTGTTTCTTAGGTCAATCAGCATCAAGTGGTTATCAGTACCGCCAGAAATAACATTATAGTCTTTTTCAATAAGTGAATTAGCCATTGCATCAGCATTTTTAATTACTTGTTGCCCATAAGCTTTGAAATCATCAGTCAAACACTCTCTGAAAGCAGTAGCTTTTGCAGCAATAACGTGCATTAGTGGTCCTCCTTGCATACCTGGCATAACCCTTGAGTTTATAATCTCACTCATGTTTCTAGTTCTACCAGATTTTGGTGCAACTATTCCAAAAGGGTTCTCAAAATCTTTACCCATTAGAATCATACCGCCACGAGGTCCACGTAGTGTTTTGTGAGTAGTAGTAGCTACAACATGAGCATAATCTATTGGTGAAGTAAGTAAACCCTTTGCAATAAGTCCAGCTGGGTGTGCTATGTCAGCAAATAAAAAAGCACCAACTGAATCAGCAATTTCTCTGAACTTCTTAAAATCAATATCTCTTGAGTAAGCTGAAGCGCCAACTGTAATCAATTTTGGCTTTTCCTTTTTTGCAAGAGTTTCTACTTGGTCGTAGTCTATTCTACCTTCATCGTCAAGAAAGTAGGGAACGAAATCGAACCACATACCTGAAAAGTTCACTCTTGAGCCATGAGTAAGGTGACCACCATGGTCTAAACTAAGACCCATTACCTTATCGCCATGCTTGATAAATGAGAAATAAACAGCCATATTAGCAGAGCTACCACTGTGTGGTTGCACATTAGCATATTCAGCACCAAACAGCTCTTTGGCTCTATCTATAGCAAGATTTTCAGCAATATCGACATACTCACAACCACCGTAGTATCGTGCATTAGGGTAACCTTCGGCATACTTATTTGTTAACACTGATCCGGCAGCTTCTAATACTGCATCTGAAACAAAGTTTTCACTCGCTATCAACTCTATTTTACTTTTTTGCCTGTTTTCTTCTTTGCTAATTGCATCATATAGCTTAGGGTCTCTTTCTTTTAATACATTACTCATATTTTTTAAACCAATTATTTCTTAATTATTATTTTTTTTACAATTCTTTCTGAACTCGTCTCTATAACTATAGCATAAGTACCCGAATTAAAACCAGACAAATCTAATTGATTTGTCTCGGGTGCAAATTCTAATATCTTATTTCCGCCTGAAAGATTAAACATTTGGATACTATTTACTACATAATCCTTAGTGTAATCTATATTCAGTAATTTTGATGCTGGGTTGGGATACATCGAAATTCCTTCACCTACTGAATTTAATTCCACACTTGTCAAAACATCACATTCAGAATTTCCAGTTAACGCATCTATAAAGCATATATAATCCTCATTCTCCCCAAATGTTACTGTCCATATAGTTTTTAGCTCTGAACTTAATGGAGTGTCTTTTGTGTCATATATTGCAGAAAGATTTGGATCACTACCAGGGTTAGCAGAAATATAACCTTGATAATCTGAATCAGCTTTTATTATATCACATATCTCACCACTATTTTTCCAACTATCAGATAGTTCAATATTGACTATTTCAGGTACTTGATCTCCCAATTGTTCGGATACGTCATTAGCTTGGTACGAACCAAATACATTAACTACTCCAACAACAGCAATTTCTTCAGTACCTTCTTCATTGTAAACATAAACCCATGCTTCCGATTCTCCGTTGTCTATATCCATACCTGCACTAATGTTAACAGGTACACCTGATACTTCAGTTTCAAAATCTTCGTCAATTGTCGCTACAGCTATTAATATTGGAGTAGAATAACCAAATTCATCTAAAACAAAACTCTCAGCAGCCGTCTCACCTGCTTTTGCTTCATAAGCTGAAAAAAACTGCCCATAAGAATTAGTAGTAAATCCGAGAAGAGTTAATATAATTAGAAAATAGTTTAATTTCATATTTTTTTCTTTTTAATTATCAATCAACTGAAAGTTAAGAATAATTTCAATCATTGCATATATGTTTTATAAGATTATTAACTTTGCACTATGAATACTTTTAAAAATAAACTATACCATATAATATTCGGAGCAGAGACCGCATCGGGTAAACTGTTTGATATTGTATTAATCTTTGCTATTTTGCTCAGTGTTTTAGTTGTTATGCTTGACAGCGTAGCCGAGCTGAATACCAAATATGGCGAAGTATTTTATATTATTGAATTAGGATTAACCCTACTTTTCACATTGGAATACATTGCAAGAATATATATATCTGAACACAAATGGAAATACATATTTAGCTTCTATGGAATAGTTGATTTTTTATCAATTTTCCCAACATATTTTGGTTTTTTCTTTGCAGCTAAAGCAACGCCATTAATTACAATAAGAGCACTTCGGCTTTTAAGAGTATTTAGAGTACTCAAACTAATTGGCTTTGTAACTGAGGCAGGAGAGCTTAAAACCGCTATGAAGGCGAGTCAGAAAAAAATTCTTGTATTCTTACTCACTGTTTTAGCATTAGTTACCATACTAGGGACTCTTATGTATATGATAGAATCTGGCGGTGCCGGATTTACAAGCATTCCTAAGAGTGTCTATTGGGCAATTGTAACACTCACAACTGTCGGCTATGGGGATATTGCACCCATAACCAGTATAGGGCAATTCATTGCTTCACTCATAATGATATTAGGTTATGCAATTATCGCAGTACCAACTGGCATTGTATCAACTGAAATGAAATCCTTAAAAGATGCAAGTTTACAAACAGCTCAAAAAACTTGTCCCAGATGCAAAGAAAACCAAAACAAAGCATCAGCTAATTACTGTTCTAATTGTGGTGAGGCATTCCAATGAAGAAGTTGAAACTGAAAAAAAGCAGTAGTGTTGGAAGAAAAGAGTATTCCATAGACTACAAAGCTGAGTTGAATACTGAACAGCATGAAGCGGTAATGCACAACAAAGGGCCTGCATTAGTTTTAGCAGGAGCTGGCACTGGGAAGACAAGAACTTTGACTTACCGAGTATCTCGTTTAATTGAAGACGGGGTCAACCCACGTTCCATTCTTTTACTTACTTTTACAAGAAAAGCGTCAAAAGAAATGCTCGAGCGTACCACAAAGCTATTGGACACAAGAGCTGGAATGATTACAACAGGTACTTTTCACTCATTTGCACTAAAGACTTTAAAACAATACCACAAAGAAATTGGCTTCAATCAGGAATTTAGTGTAATTGACCAACAAGACGCTGCTGACACAATTGATTTGATTAGAGGAAAATACTTACCTCCAAAAATGCGGAAGAGGTTTCCTAAAAAAAATACAATTCAAAAAATACATTCTCTGGCTTCAAACAAAAGCATATCCGTTGGTAAAGTATTAGAAGAATTTTATCCCAAATTTACCGAATATGAAGACAAGATAAATACAATACTTGTTGATTACAGCAAATACAAGCGTAATGCAGACATTATGGATTATGATGACTTGTTGATTTACTTGCTTGAACTACTAAAAGGCAATGAAGAAGTCCGCAAAAAAATAAACCTCATGTACCAGCATATATTAGTAGATGAGTATCAAGACACTAATAGAATCCAGCACGAAATAATATTGAACCTCGGTGGCAAAGAAAATAATATAATGGCAGTTGGTGACGATGCACAATCTATTTACTCTTTCAGAGGTGCAGAGCATGATAATATATTCTTCTTCCCAGATAGTTTTGAAGATTGTAAAGTGTTCAAAGTTGAACAAAACTACAGAAGTACCGAACAAATATTAGATTTGAGTAATGAAGTACTAAGTAGAGCCGCATTTAAGTATGAAAAAAAGTTGTTTACAAAGCAGAAAATAGGTGACAAACCTTACTTAGTAGCAGCGAACAAAGAGCGACAGCAATCGCAGTTCGTTGTTCAACAAATATTAGAGCTAAGGGAACAAGGGGTTGAATTAGAAGATATTGCTGTGCTATTCAGATCAAGTTATCATTCTTTTGATTTAGAGATAGATTTAAACAAATCTAATATTCCTTATGTAAAGTTTGGTGGTATGAAGCTGATAGAAACTGCCCACATCAAAGACTTAATATCTTATCTCAGACTGTTATTCAATCCCAAAGATGTTGTTGCTTGGCAAAGAGTTCTCAAGTTAATAGATGGCGTTGGCCCAGCTACTACGAGAAAAGTAATAGACAACATAAGTGATAATACCTTAACTACCAGCAATTATAAACTTGTTTTACCAAGCATCAATAAGAATGAAGGCATAAATAACTTATTCAAAATAATAGCTCAGCACTTTGATCCAAGTGATTTGACTTACGCCGCCTCTGAAATTGCTTATTTCTACAAAGACTTTCTGGATGATAAATATGACAATGTGGGCAAAAGATGGAAGGATATAGAAACTTTTCTTCAAATTACTGAGCAGTATTCTGACTTACCTACTTTCCTCAACGATATGGCTTTAGACCCACCAGTCAATTCAGTTGAAGACTTGGAAGCTGAGTCAAAAGAAGATGAATACCTAACTATTTCAACTATTCATTCTGCCAAAGGATTGGAATGGAAAGTAGTATTCGTTATCTGGGCTACAGAGGGTAAATTCCCCTCCTCCAAATCAGTTCATACTATAGATTCACTTGAAGAAGAGCGGAGATTGTTCTATGTTGCAATTACTCGTGCAAAAGATTATTTATATATTGTCTATCCTTTTGGTATTTTTGACAGAGAGAGCGGTATGGTTTTGAGCGAACCTTCTCGCTTTATACAAGAAATAGATGATAAGATATTAGAAAAGTATATACTTACGGATGAAGAAGATTCGGACGAAGAAGAGTAAGCAATGAAGAAACTTAACATATTGTTTTTATTACCCCGTTACCCTTTCCCACTAATTGGTGGAGATAGAGTAAAACCCTATCATATAATCAAACATTTGGCAAAGGAACACAATGTAACTTTGGTCACATTCTTTCAAGGGAAGAAATTTACAGAGAGTTTAAAAAACTCAGTTCTGAAGTTAGGTGTTGATCTTCACGTTATACCTCTTAATCCAATCAATTCTGGTTTAAATTCATCTTTACGAATGTTATCTAAAAAGCCACTGGAAATACTTTATTACGAGGAGAAGCCTTACCACAATAAAGTAGGAAAATTGATTGAAGATAAAAACTTCGACTTGGGCTTTTCATTTTTTATGAGGACTGCCGAGTATCTTAAAAATGTAGAAATGCCAAAAATACTGATGGCAGAAGATTGCAGAACAGTCTATCAACAAAGATCTTACGAAGGCAGTACTAACATAAAACAAAAATTAGTGCGTCTGTGGGAATGGAAGAAATTGAGTAAATATGAACCAGAAATTGTAAATTATTTTGATGTAACTACTTTGGTCTCTAATGACGATATTCGTCACATGAAAGAGCTTAATCCTAATGCTAACTATAAACTACTTACCAATGGTGTTGATATAGAAAAATTCACTCCTCCAGTTAATACTGAAAGGAAAAACCTATTATTCACAGGGAAGTTTGATGTATGGGCAAATGAGTTGATGGTGAATAGAATCGTAAACGAAATACTCCCAATAGTAAAGCAAAGATTCCCCAATATTAAGCTAATATTAGCAGGTGCCAACCCAACTAAATCAATACTTAACTTAAAGAGTGAAGAAATTGAAGTTTATTCAAACGTACCTGAAATTGTCCCCTACTTGCACAATGCTGCTGTGTATGTTCACCCTCATTATGGCGGTAGTGGAATACAAAACAAGCTCTTAGAAGCAATGTGTGCTGGCTGTCCAGTAGTAACTACTACCACTGGTAATCAAGGAATAGAAGCAACAGACGGAAAAGAAATACTAATTTCTGATAGTTCAGAAGGAATTGCAGAAAAAGTAATTTCCTTATTATCTGACAGTAATTACTCTAATGAAATAAGCAACAACGCACACAATTATATTGTGAACAAACACAGTTGGGAAGCTATTTATGAACAATGCGATGAAATAATAGCTGAGGTTTGCCACATAGATGAATAAGTGTATATTTTTTGATAGAGATGGGATAGTTAATAAAAGAAAATATGACGGCTATATTGAGAGCTATTCCGAGTTTGAATTTATGGACTCTTTTTTTGATGTTTTCAAAAAAGCTGATGAGTTAGGATTCCTCAAAATACTAATTACTAACCAGCAAGGTATTGGAAAAGGATTGATGACCGAAAAGGACTTGTACGTTATCCATAACAAAATGCAGTTTGAACTATTTCAAAAAGTAGGATTTGGATTTGATGATATATATTACAGCTCAGATTTGGCTAATAGTGGTTCTAAAACAAGAAAGCCAGAGCCAGGAATGTTATTAGAAGCCATTGAGAAATGGGGTATTGGTAAAAATAAATCATTCTTTATCGGTGATAGCCCAACCGATGTGGAAGCAGGAATTAATGCAGGAATTGATACTGTTTTTATTGGAGAAGAATCGGTCAAAAATTCAAACTATAACTTTAAATCATTAGACGATTTTTACACTAATCTTGATAGTATTCTATCAGGTACAAAGAAGTAAAATAAAACTTATAGCACAATCGTCTCGTAAGCAATATTAAGAATTATATAAACAATAAATAATTGGAGAAAATATGTCACAACCAATTCACTTAACAGATAGTAATTTCACAGACGAAATTAAAAATTCAGATGTACCAGTATTAGTAGATTTTTGGGCTGCATGGTGTGGACCTTGTAGAATGATAGCACCTATTATCGATGAGTTAGCAACAGAGTTCGAAGGTAAAGCAAAGATTGCAAAAGTAGATGTAGATAACAATCAACAAGTTGCTATGCAATATGGTATCAGATCTATTCCAACAATCTTGATTTTCAAAGGCGGCGAGCAAGTTGAAAGCATAGTTGGTGCAGTACCAAAAGAACAGATCGAAAGTAAATTAAAGTCTTTAATTGGGTAATATCGATATGCCGGAAAGAGAATTATTAGATGAAGAGAAGATAGAAGAAAAGCTAAACGGACTGGTTAATTGGAACAAAGACGGTAAAGAAATTAAAAGAGAAATAGTAGCAGCCGATTTCGTATCAGCAATTGGTTTCGTCAATTCGGTTGCTATACTATCCGAAACACTCGATCACCACCCGAACATAGAAGTTTACGGATGGAACAAAGTCAGAATTAGCATCAGCACACACGACGCTGGTGGACTAACTGAAATGGATTTCGAGCTAGCCAAAAAAATAGATAATATAAAATTAAATTCAAACGAGGAATAATCTATGAGTTCTTACATTTATGATGTAATTGGACGTCAGATTTTAGATTCACGTGGTAACCCCACTGTCGAAGTAGAAGTTTTATTAGAAGATGGTACTTACGGTAGAGCCTCTGTTCCTTCTGGTGCAAGCACCGGAGAGAACGAAGCACATGAGTTACGTGATGGCAATGATGATAATTATTTAGGAAAATCAGTAGAGATTGCTGTGTTGAACATCAACACTACTATAGCAGAAGCTTTAGAGGGGTTTGATTGTTTAGAACAAACACAAATAGACAATCTATTGATTGATTTGGATGGGACAAAGAACAAGTCTAATCTTGGTGCCAATGCTATATTAGGTGTATCATTAGCTGTGGCAAGAGCTGCTGCCAACCACCTTATGATTCCTCTTTACCGATACATTGGTGGAGTATCTGCGAACTTGCTACCTACTCCAATGATGAATATTTTGAATGGTGGAAAACACGCAGATAATAACGTGGACATACAAGAATTTATGGTATTGCCAGTTGGAGCTGATACTTTTTCAGAAGGATTAAGAATGGGGACTGAAGTTTTCCATCATCTAAAAGCTGTACTAAAATCTAAAGGGTATAATACTTCTGTTGGTGATGAAGGTGGTTTTGCCCCTTCCCTATCCTCTAACGAAGAAGCTTTTGATGTAATATTAGAAGCAATAGAAAAAGCCGGTTACAAGCCCTACGACGACTTCTTGCTATCAATCGATGTTGCCGCTTCGGAAATGTATGAAGATGGAAAATATAAAATGTACAAATCTTCTGGTGACCTAAAAACTCCAGATGAAATGATAGAATGGTATTCACAGCTTGTTGACAAATACCCTTTAATCTCTATTGAAGATGGACTAGACGAGAACGACTGGGAAAACTGGGCAAAACTTACTGAAAAGATAGGAAGTAAAGTTCAGCTGGTGGGAGATGACTTGTTTGTAACTAACCCAGAGTTTTTGGCTAAAGGAATTGAAACCAATACTGCAAACTCTATTTTGATTAAAGTAAACCAAATTGGGACACTTACCGAAACAATAGAAGCTATCAATATGGCTCACAGAAATGGATTTAGCAGTGTAATATCACACCGAAGTGGTGAGACTGAAGATACATTTATTGCTGATTTGTCTGTTGCACTAAACTCTGGTCAGATTAAAACTGGAGCACCAAGCAGAAGTGACAGAACAGCTAAGTACAATCAATTGTTAAGAATAGAAGAAGAATTAGACACTGATTCATACTATTCTGCAGATTATCCATTCAGAAAATTCAAAAAATAAATATGATAAAATTCGGAACTGACGGTTGGCGTGGTATTATTGCAGAAGACTTTACTTATGAAAATCTTAGGTATGTTGCATTAGCAAGTGCTGATTACTTAAAAGAATTATCAAACAACGGTGCTCACCAAAGCGCCGTTATTGGTTATGATGGAAGATTTATGTCAAGACAATTTGCCGAAGAAGCTTCTAAAGTATTAGCTTCACAAGGTATTACTGTTCACATAAGCGATAAAATTTCCACTACACCACAAGTGTCATTTAACACTAGACAGAAAAAAGCTGAATTAGGATTCGTTATAACAGCTTCGCACAATCCAGCAATTTATAATGGATTCAAAGTAAAAAGCCGTTTCGGAGGCCCAGCCACTCCTGATCAAATTGAGAGATTAGAAGAAATTTTAAATGGAAGGTTGGAAAAAGGTTTTGACTTTGAGTTGAAATCATTCTCAGAATATGAAGAAAATGGGAAAATTAAGCAATTTGATGCCAAAGAAGCATACTTAAGACACCTAAGAAAAAAGATTAATTTTGAAGCAATACAAAAAGCGGACTTCAAGGTAATATTTGACCCAATGCACGGCGCTGGTATGGGTATGCTGAAAGGTCTAATAAACAAAGTCTTTGAACTACATAGCGAATGGAATCCTGGTTTTGGTAATATTGATCACCCAGAACCGATTGAAAGTTGTTTGCCAGATTTGATTACTACAATTAAGAACGGCAACTTTGATTTTGGTCTTGCTACTGATGGCGATGCCGACAGATTGGGAGCAGTGGACGAAGAAGGAAACTTTGTTGACTCTCATAAGATATTTATGATATTGCTTAGATACTTATATGAGAATAAGAAGAAGCGTGGCGATGTAGTCAAAACCGTTTCACTTACATCTATGGTCGATATGTATTGTGAAGACAAAGGAATCACACTCCACGAAACCCCAGTAGGGTTCAAATACACAGCTGACATAATGACTAAGAAAGATGTCTTAGTCGGCGGTGAAGAATCTGGTGGATTGGGTACTTCACTTCACATCCCAGAAAGAGATGGAATATTCAATGGCTTGTTGTTGTTAGAAGCAATGGCAGTTACAGGTAAATCTTTGAAGCAATTGTGTGATGATTTGGATGAACAGTTCGGGCCACACAGATACCAGAGAATAGACAAAAAAATGTCTGAAGAAAAGAAAGCTGCTATCTTAGAAGCAGCTCACAAATTACCAGAAACAATTGGTAGATTTGAAGTAGAAAGAATAGACACTAAAGATGGAATTAAATTCTATTTCCACAATGCGTGGCTATTAATTAGAGCATCTGGTACCGAGCCACTACTTAGATTCTATGCTGAAGCAGAATCGGATACTGTAGTGAATGAGTTATTACACGAAGCTATGAATTTGGCTTAAGATTCAATCAGAATAAGTATTAAAGTTATTATAAGTCCTGCATTTTGTGGGACTTTTTTTTATAACATAACAGCAAGTACTAACATCAACAATAGTGAAACAACTGAAGTAACAACTGCAATATTTGTTTTATTTTTTAAAGCAATCAATTCTGAACTCATCGTTTGGTTTTCACGAGTAAGATTAATTATTTTACTCTCGTATTTGTCTAATACAATGTTTTGGTTCTCAACTTCTCTATAATATTTATTTTTGTACTCACTGATCGAATTATCAATGTTTACAATATCATCTAAGAATTCAATCTGTTTTATTCTTTCTTGCCTTTCTTCTAATATATCTATCTTTTCTAAGATATGCGATTCGGTGTTTCTCAGATCAGAATTCATTGTTCGTGAAAGAGATTCAGTTATATCTTTTACACTTTCTACTATCCCCTCTACTAACCTGAGTTGTTTGAATATCTTTTTATTAGTCTCTTCTTGTATAGAATTAGACTCATATATACGTTTGTCGTATTGGTCCAAATGCCTATCAATTTTTCTAATTCTATCATATATCTTACTTTCCAAAGAGCGGGATTCTAATTCAATTTCAGAAATAAGATTAGATTTTAATTTAGAGTTTTCTTCTTTTACACTACTACTGATTGTCTCTATATACTCTTGGACTTCAGTTTTGAGCGACCGATCTGCTTCGGCATCTTTGTTCAGTTTCTCATCAAATTTAACCAGATATTCATTGAGTTGAGTTCTTTTTAATTCAAACTGTGATAAATCCAATATTTTGGATTCTAACTCGATTGACAAGGTTTTGTTTTCATTTCTTAACTGAAGTAATAAATCATTAAACTGAGACTCTTGGTTGTCCAATAACTGGCTAATTCTCACTAACTCATTGTCTGCTTGATTTTTCAGGTCTTCTAAAAAAGTAAAGTAATAATTATACTTATCTGCTTGATTTCGGACTTCAAGCAGTAAATCTTTTACTTCATTATGTATTACTTTAGTTTCTATCATTGAGGATTGATTTTACTTTCAAAGTATTCTAAACTTTTACTTAATTCCTTAAGATACTCTTTGCTGATTTCAACAACAGGTACGTCAGAATATTGAACTTGTAATTCCATAATCTCTTTTCTAAACTCAGTGTCATCTTGATATTTATCATATAAAAATTCTTCAATATACTGATTTAGAAAACCATCCTTGGCAAGTGTTTCAAAATGACTAACAGGTTTTATTTTCGATTTTAATGATTCTATGTATTGTATAGAAAATTTCATATATTCTCATTGTTGTTTATACCCTTTTATATCGGTAAACTTTGCCAAATTGTTTAGGATTGAATTAACTAATCAATGTATTTGTCTTTCATTTTTACTATTTTTGGAAATATCTTACCTTAAAAACTATAAAAAGAATGTCTAAAGTAGCAAAAAAAGTAAATAATTACGAATCGAGAAAAGAAGAATTTAAAAAATCGGATGCTTATCACGAGTTCGAATTATTAGTTAATGATTGCAAAACGCACCTAAAAAACACTGATATAGAAAAATTAGAAAAAGCATTTCTAATATGTTTGGATGCAAACAAAGACAGGTTAAGATTATCAGGTATTCCTTACTACAGCCATGCAATTTCTATAGCAAGGATAGTAGCTACTGAAATTAAGTTGGATGACATATCAATCATTGCCTCACTTTTATCCAATGTTGTTGATTTAGATAATGATTACGATTACAAACTAATAAAAGCAGAGTTCGGAAAAACAATTGCTGATGTTGTACAAGGAATTGACAAGATCAACAGAATAGAAGAAGAATTAATTAGACCAGAAGCTGAGTTAGAAAACTACCGAAAGCTACTAATGTCATTATTCAAAGATGTAAGGATAATCTTTATAAAATTAGCGGAAAGGTTAGAAAACTTAAGAACTATTGGCCCACTCTCATTATCAAAACAAGAAAAAGATGCCAAAGAAGCATTAGAAATATTTGCCCCCTTTGCTAATAGATTTGGTTTTAGAAACATCAAATGGGAAATGGAAGACTTGGCCTTCAAAATACTCAATCGAGAAGAGTATGATAAAATAAAAAATAAACTGTTAGGTAAAAGGAAAGATAGAGAAAAGTATGTACTTGATTTCAAAAAACCATTGATTGAAAAGATAAATAATGACAATTTTTTGAAGAAAAACAACGTAACTGTCGATATTTACGGTAGAGCAAAGCATATTTACTCAATTTACAACAAAACTATAGCAAGAAATAAGCCCGTAGATGAATTATATGATCTGATAGCTATTAGACTAATACTCAACACAGATGATGAAAATATGTGTTTTTATGTATATAGTTTAGCTGCATCGATTTATCCCCCAGTACCCGAAACATTCAAAGACTACATAAATGCACCAAAACAAAACGGATATAAATCAATTCATTGTGCAGTGCAAGGTCCTCAAAGGAAACCAGTTGAAATTCAGATTAGAACACTTGAGATGCATGAGATAGCAGAACGTGGTGTAGCGGCACACTTCAACTATAAAAAAGGGTTTATTCCAGCAAAGTCTGTATTTGATAATCCAAACGCTATCGAGTGGATGGATTCGGTAAGGGAGATGATAGAGAACAACGAAACAGAAACCCCAGAAGAGTTGTTCAACTTTTTGAAGAAAAATACATTCTTAGATGAAATACATATATTCACCCCTAACAACAAGTTACACACTTTCCCTAAGAACTCTACCCCGCTCGATTTCGCTTATGAAATCCATACTGACTTAGGAAATCACTACATAGGAGCTAAAGTTAATGGTAAAATAGTACCTATAGATCACAGGTTACAAAGCGGCGATCAAGTTGAGATACTAAAATCCAAGAAAGTGTCAGTCAGCGAAGAATGGCTTAGGTTAGTTACTACTCACAAAGCAAAGTCTGCAATTAATAAATATTTGAAATCTGTAAGCACCAACTACTATAAAAAAGGTAGAGATAAATGGGAGTCTGGAGTAGTAAATAGTGATTTTGGATTAAGACAAAACCTGATAGACAGATTAGTTGACGAATTAAATTTTGATTCAGAAAGACAATTATATATTGAAATAGGTAAAGACAATATTGATATTTCTTACATAGTTAATATACTCCAAGAGTATGCAGGAAACAGTAAGTCAAGTAAGCAAATTGATAGAAGAAAACTAAAGCGAGAAGAACCAGTTATCAAATCATTAGAAATTTATGGAATTGATAGACCAGGTATAGTAAATGACATTACTGAATGTTTAGTAGCCAGAGAAGGAGTAAGTTTAACAGGTATATCATTTGATAGATTAGAAGATTCTTTTGAGGGTTTAATAACAATAAGAGTTCAGAACTCTAATGATTTGAACGATATAATCAAGAAAGTAAATAGTATAAAAGGTATTGACAAAGTCACATATACTTAACCTTTAATTCGATGTGGAAATGAAAATGAATCATTTTTTTGATTTCGATTAAAAAAAAGTATATTTTTGTTAAACTATATTTTGAAATCAATAGACTTGTTTTAATATGACATTAGCAACGATTTTATTTTTGATACTTAGCATAATAGCTATTGCTACTGCTTTTGGTACAGTTGCAGCAAAACACCCAGTTGTTTCTGCAATGAATTTAGTACTACACTTTATGATGCTGGCAGGACTTTACCTTACATTAAATGCACAATTTATAGCAATATTGCAGATATTGGTCTATGCCGGTGCAATTATGGTATTAGTTGTATTCGTAATATTACTTCTTAATTTAGGTAAAGAAGACGAAGCAGAAACTAAGTTTACAGCCAGAAAAGGGGTAGCGATGACATTCGGTGCAGCTTTTGTGTTGCAAACATTGATACTATTCACAAGTGCTGGTGAGTTCACAAGCGAAATAACTGCAGAGTCAGTAACTACTGGATATGTAAAGAATCTAGGTTACAAATTATTCACAGAATATTTATTCCCATTCGAATACATAGCATTACTACTATTAGTAGCAGTTATGGGGGCATTATTGCTGGGTAAAAAGAAAGTATTTTTAGAAAGAGATATACCACAAAAGAGTTTAAAATGATTGAAGCAATTCCATTAGAATATTACCTTATACTATCGGCAGTTATATTTGCCATTGGTTCTGTAGGTGTGTTAACTAGAAGAAACGCGATAGTTATATTTATGTGCATTGAACTAATGCTCAATGCCGTCAACATTACTTTAGTTGCATTTTCTTCATTTATGGGCGATGCTGCAGGGCAAATTTTTGTGTTTTTTGTTATGGCTGTTGCCGCAGCAGAAGCAGCAATAGGTCTTGCAATCGTATTGGCATTATTCAGAAACAATAAGACTGTTTATGTCGATGAAATTAATTTACTTAAGTGGTAAATGTTAGATTTTTTGATTTGTAATGTTTTCTTAAGAAAATGTTAATATTTTTTTATTACCTAATCCTTCCATCTATCAAGGACTACAAGGGAAGTGAAAAAATTATTTAATTTTTTATTTGCATTTTAATGTAAACTCTATTACTTTTGAAATGTAATTATAGCAGCATAAAGGGATGATACATACCACATTGTACTCCACTTTATATAATAAATACAACATAATGAGTTAGAACTTTGAGTAACGGGAGTCCCAGAGATGTCTCGGAGACTGAAGTTATAGGTAATTGGAAAAAATTTATTATTCCAACATTACTATTAGTTATAGTAATTGGTGTAATCTTTTTGTCCAATATGTCTGATAACTGGTTTACGAGTCAAAAAATAACTAAATATAAGATTAGCGGGACTAACTTAAGTGATTCTAGCAAGTTCTTTGACATAGCTAAAGAAATTTCATTTAACAAATCGAAAGATAGTGTATTACTGAAATTGATAGAGAACAAAATTGAGGAGGTTCCTTATGTCAAAAAGTGCGTCTCTTCTTTTTCAAGTTATGATAAGGTAAATATTGAGATTATTGAAAGAGAACCTTATGTTTTCTTTCATACTACCAATGGCTTACAGTATTTAGATGCCGAGGGGTTCTTACTCCCCTATGGAGCATTCAACAATTATTCTAATTTAATTATTGTTTCGGGATTTACATCTGAAGACACATTGTTACTCAATGACGCATTGTCAATTGTTAAGAAATTAGAACTGAACGATAAACTATCGTCAGTAGTAAGTGAATTAAGATATATAGATGAAAAAAAAGGGTTTGAACTAATTGGTTTGTTCGATGATAATATCGTTTACTTTGGCTTAGATAAGAACACAGAAAATAAAATTGAAAAATTAAAACTATTATATAGTAATGAATCAGCAAAATTAATTTTGAAAGAGAATAGTATTGTTGATTTAAGATGGTATAACAGAGTTATTTTAAGCGAGAAATAAATTTATATATAGGGTAACAAAAATGTCTTCATATTCTTCTAATGATCTTCCTATCTCAGTTGGGCTTGACTTAGGTACTTCAAAAGTATGTGCTATGGTAACATCTCCAAATTCTGAAGATGATACACTAAAAATACTTGGTATTGGTATTGCAGAAAGCGAAGGTTTAAACCGTGGCGTTATCGTTAATATAGAAAAGACAATTAGAAGTATAAAGAAAGTGGTAGAACAAGCAGAACAACAGTCTGGTATAAAAATCAGCGAAGTTAATGTTGGCATTGCTGGCGACCACATAGAGTCTATTAAGACTAGAGGAATTATCGGAATTTCAAACAGTGAACAAGAGATCACTCAAGCCGATGTAGATAGATTGTTAAGTGATGCAAGTAAAATTGCAATCCCTTCTGAAAGACAAATACTACATGTAATACCAGAAGAATTTATTATAGATGGACAAGATGGGATAACTGACCCTATTGGTATGTCTGGGATTCGCTTAGAAGCTCAAGTTAATATTATAACTGGTCTTAAAACCGCAATTAATAATATTAACAGATGCGTTGAACGGTTAGGCATAAAAGTAAATAATATAGTGTTAGAACCAATAGCAAGTAGTAAATCTGTACTTTTAGAAGCTGAAAAAGAAATTGGTGTTGCTATAGTAGATATTGGTGGTGGAACAACTGATGTTGCTATATTTCATGATGGTATCTTCAAATTTACCTCTGTCTTTGCATTAGCAGGACGACATGTAACTGATGATGTCAGAACCGTTTTAGGAATTGTAAATAGTCAAGCAGAGAAAATTAAAAGAGATTATGGACATTGTTACCAAAGCTCAATCATGAATGATGATATTTTTATGGTGCCAGGTATTGGTGGCAGAAAGCCAATGGAAATACAAAAATCTCAACTTTGTGAGATTATAGAACCAAGAATGAGAGAACTCTTCGAATTTGCCCTAGCTGAAATACATAGATCAGGATTTGCTGATCATTTGGGTGCTGGAGTTGTAGTGACTGGAGGAACCACACTATTGAATGGCACCGAAGAATTAGCAAGGGAAGTATTCGGGATGCCAGTGAAAATAGGTATTCCCACTAATTTAACTTATAGCGGTTTAGCACCAGAGGTAGGCAGTCCACTCTATGCAACATCTGTTGGTTTAGCACTTACTGATATTGAGAAAGTAAAAGCAAAATTAGTAGAAAAAGAAGAAGCTAACACAGAGATAGTTGAGGGACCTAAAGTTATTGAAGAAAAGGATGTTGTTCAGGAAACAGAAGAAATAAAGAAAAGCAAAAGTCTTCTATCAATTATGGACAGAGCAAAACGGAATAAGGAAAAAAGAAATACTTCAGAAAAGAACAAAGCTTCTGATAGTATTCCTACAAGAATAAAGAATTTCATACAAGAATTATAAAATTTAGATATTAATATTTTCGGGGGAAACACATGATATCAATAGATACTCATTCGCAAGACAGAAGCGCTAAGATTAAAGTAATCGGCGTAGGTGGAGGCGGTGGAAACGCCATTAACAATATGATTGAAAAAGGCCTTAGCGGCGTTGAATTTATTGTTGCTAACACTGATAATCAAGCTCTAGAATACAATAGAGCTGATATTAAGGTACAATTAGGTAAGCAAAAAACCAAAGGTTTGGGTGCTGGTGCAGACCCTAATATCGGTAAGACGTCTGTCGAAGAAAGTATGGAAGATATCAAACAAATGCTCGAAGGTACGGATATGGTTTTCATTACCGCTGGAATGGGTGGTGGAACAGGTACTGGAGGTGCTCCCGAAATAGCCAAGCTTGCCAAATCAATGGATACTCTTACAGTTTCAATTGTTACTACTCCGTTTGCTTGGGAAGGTAAAAGAAGAATGGAAGTAGCTAACAAATGGATTGAAGAATTAAGACAAAATGTTGATGCTCTAATCGTAATTCCAAACCAAAAATTATTAGAAATTATAGACAAGAATACCAGCCTGAAAGATGCTTTCTTGAAAGTTGATGAAGTACTATATAATGCCACTAGAGGCATTTCAGATATAATCTCACAACATGGTGTTGTCAATGTTGACTTTGCTGATGTGAGAACTATTATGAAAGACAAAGGCGATGCACTTATGGGTATTGGTATTGCTACTGGTGAAAACAGAGCAATAGAAGCTACAGAAAAAGCTATTAACTCCCCTCTTTTAGATGGTATCTCAATAGAAGGTTCCAAAGGAGTATTAGTAAATATTAGTGGTGGATCTGATATGACTATGTATGAAGTATCGAATGCTGTATCTGTTGTAGAAACTGCTGCTGGTGGCAATGCAAACATTATCCATGGTGTTGTTTACAATGACGATATGGAAGATGGGATTATGGTGACTGTAGTTGCAACGGGGTTTAATACTGAAGAACAAAAACAAGAAGAAAATGACGTTAACAAAAGAATTGAAAAGAAAGATAACTCTGAATCAAATTCTTTAAGTGCAAGATTCAAAGACTCTAGCCCAAAAGGTTTGACTGATTTGAAAAAATATTCAGTACCTACTGTTCACCGAACAAATAGAAACATAAGTACTTCTAAGAATGTAGATAATGTTACTTCAAAAATGAATAGTTCAATCCCTGAGAAAAGACAAGAGAGCGAACCAAAAACTGAACAAAGAGTTGACGAGAAAGTAGCAGACAGAATCAAGAAGGATAACTATTCGAACTATAGTCGTCCAACATTCATCAGAAAGATGATGTTAGAATCTTAATAGAAATTATTCACTCCACTAAAAGCACTCGCTTGAATTATGACACACAAAAACCCAACTGCCAGGTTGGGTTTTTTTTATGTTATAGTTTTAATATGTGAGTTTATATATTTTTTTCCAATTTGCTAATTTCCCTAAATCTTCATCGTTTTTATAAACTAACTTGAAATGTATATTCTCTAATTTAATTGTTTCACCCAATTCTAACTCTAAATTATATAATTCATATAATTCGGATTTTTTCAAATATTTCCTATATTCCACAGCATCATTAGCGACCCAATAATCTGGCTTATATTCATAGACGAAATCTATCATTTTAGAAGATTCAAGATATGGTGCAACTTTACCATCTATTATGCCATCTAAACTAATTATTTTGTGTCTATCATCTATAAAGTATCTACTCTGTACTTCATAAGTCAATATTTTAGAGTCAACTTCGAAATTATTGACAACTTGAGCTAAGTCATATTCCAAAACTTGTTTAGAATTATAACTATTATGATACTTATTAACTTTCACCGCTATCATAATTAAAACTAAAGTCGCAATTGTATAAAAAATTAAATTAACTTTACCCTTCAATTGACCAATATCACTATACTTTAATACTATATTCATCGACAATAAAATAAATACAGGGGCCAAATATCTTTCAGGATGATTAGCAATAGGCTTTATAAAAGAGAATACAATCAGATATATGATAAAGCAAAGCAATGTAAATGTATCAATGTTTCTAATTGGTTTTCTAAAATTAAGTAACAATAATATAGCTGCTGGAAAGCTTATAAATGATATGATTGTCGATAATGAAAACTTAAAACTTAATAAAGTACTAGCATTTTCCGCTAATGCAAAACTTCTACAATAAGATGAGGAAGAGTAAGTACCAGTAAAAATATAAGAATAAGATATGTAAAGTATAAACGGTAATAGTGAAATTGCAAAATATGCTAAATTCTTAATACTGTATTTATTTATAGACCAATAAATTGCAAATCCAAGTAGAGAAAGGACCATAGCATCTGGTCTAATTAAAGGTAATACACCAGCTGATAAGTAAAAAATTACATTATTCTGTTTACTAATGGAATCAACTAACAGGGGTATAAAAATAAGTAGCAAACTAGTTTCATAGCTCATCAAACCATTTATTAATGTATAATAAGACACAACATAGAATAATGAAATATTAAGACTTAATAATTTCGAGTGTTTGTTCAACCTATGAAAAAAGAAAAGATGTGCCACTAAAGTTATAAATAATGAAAATACTTTAGCATAAATAACATTGCTGCTAAATAGAAAAGGTATGGAAAGTAAAGTAGCCCACAGAGGTGAAGTAGCTCCAGATGAAAATTCACCTTTATTGAAGTTAAGAAAGTAACCTTCACTTATATTCTTAGAATAAATATAATATATACTTGGATCACCCAAATAATCATTTATTAAAATAATCCCAACTGCCAACATAAAAAGAGAAACGAGCGCATAAGAAAGTTGAATTTTCAATTTAGAACTAATCAAGACCCCTTACTCCATTTTTCCATAAGTATAGAAATTGAGGATTTGATGTATTCCATATTGTTCTATCTCCTCTGCTGTTATCTTTCGTTTATTTCCGTGATCTTTTAGAAATTCAAGCATTCCTTGCTGTTGCCAAACAAATGATTGTGACAAATCTTCAAAACGTCTTTTCAATATACCATATCTGTTAATAGACTTTGCTGACCAATACCATTCTAACAATTGAACTCGTTGTTTTGTTTCTGCCATACACAAAGCTAAAGGCAGCACACAATTAATCAATATTTCTGTTCTTAGCCCAGATCCTTCATTGTAGATTTTGTCTTTTTCCAATTCAGTTAATTTATCCGAAATATCAAATTCCAAACCATCTATTATGCTTTCTAAAAAACTGTATGTTGTAGATTTTTCAAAATTCATTATAAAATCTGAGATAAAATCCGCATCATAAACTGGTCTTCGTTTTTTTGCAAGATAATTAATCAGAAAATCGTCAAGTGTGATTAAAATTCCTTTCTTCTGACCATTTTGATTTATATTTTTTTGAGCACTCGATGACTTTCGTAGTAATCTCAGTAAGGCAAAGTGTTGTATTTCTTCATAAGAAGCAATATCATGTTCAGAATCCGAATCGACAGAACTAAGTACTTCACTTTCATCTAATATTAATATATCAGGATGATCCAAGTCGCTATTATCTTCAAACACAATGTGCAGTATTACATTTTCATAGTTTTTATCATTGCCATGACCATGATGCACCCACTCATTCGATTTTCTGTGGAACTCAGCGTCACCTACTATTACTTTACCATTCATCATAAGTGCAAAATCTAACAAATCTGGACCAGCAGAAACATTGATTATTCCTGGAGAAATAATCTGAATGCTTTTGCCACTTTTGGTTTTGTAATAAGCTAATGGCTTGTTAGTCAGGTAGTTTCTAACTCTCTTTTGTATATCAACTTCTTTCACTGTTTAGCTTCGTTCAATTTATTTCTTAAATCTAAAGCAGTTTCTCTCGATACGTCAGCGAAGTCCTTACTATCTCCCCCAGCATAAATAATACCACGTGAAGAGTTTATAATTGCTGGCCCACCCATGTTCGACTTCATCACTTCAGATGGGTTCCCACCTTGTGCACCAACACCAGGTATTAAAAAATATCTATCAGGTGCTTGATTTCTAATATTTTTTAACTCACTCGAATGAGTGGCTCCTACTACATAGCCCATTTGTTCTGAGTTAGCCCACTCTGCTGATTTGTGCAATACTTTTTCATACAAATACTGGTCATCATAGCTTAGTTTTTCAAAGTCATTGGAACCTGGGTTTGAAGTAAGGCACAAAACAAATATCATTTTATCATTGTAGCTTAGAAAAGGCATCACGGAGTCGCTTCCCATATATGGTGACACAGTTATCGAATCGCATCTAAACTCCTCAAATATCGCCTTAGCGTATGCTTTTGAGGTATTGCCAATGTCTCCTCTTTTAGCATCACCTATTACATGAATATCATCTGGAATGTAGTCAATTGTTTTCTTTAATAACCGCATTCCTTCTATTCCATATTGTTCATAAAATGCGAAGTTGACTTTATACGAAGATACTATATCTTTAGTAGAGTCAATTATTGCTTTATTAAATACCAACATACCATCACAGTCATTAGACAAATGACTAGGAATCTTATCAACTACTACATCTAGACCAACACAAACAATGCTATTGTTCTCTGATTCTTTATTAACTAATTTATCGTAAGCTTTCATACATTTATAATGATTTTAAGAAGTCTTGATACCTTGCTCTAAATAAGTTATCTCCCCTTGTTGCCGAAGTTGACTCAGATTCTTTTATCAATTTATTAATCTGATCTAATCTATCTTGAGGCATAGGGTGTGTTGAGAGTAATTCTTGAAATACTGATGAGCTTTTATTTGACATAACTTTCTGGAAGAAATACTTTATTCCACCAGGATACCACTTTGTCGATTGCAGGTAATGAAATGAGTCCTCATCAGCTTCCATTTCGTCGTCACGGCTATTTTTCAGTAATGCTAATCCAGTAAGTAAGTTCGCGCCTAACTGCTCTATTTGTCCAGACTCATTACCTAAAACAATATTTGTAAGTACTGACGCACCATAAGCTTTTGTCATTCTTTCGGTTGAGTGTCTATTTTCAGCATGTGCAATTTCATGCCCCAAAACTCCTGCAAGAGCTGCTTCATTGTCCAATTTTTTCAAAAGACCAGTGTAAACGTATATATATCCACCAGGTGTACAAAAAGCATTGATAGTCTTATCATCATTGATTATTTCTACTTTATAAGCAAATTGCTTTCTGTATTTAACTTTAGGTGAGGCTGTGATTTGGTTTATCATAGACTGCAGATAACTTTTTGCAGCAGGGTTGTTTAATATTGGGTATTGGTTTCTATCACTTTCTATCTCTTGTTTTACTTGTTTTCCAAGCTTAATATCATCACTAACTGGGAAAATATTAAAGCCACAAGCCACAAGAAAAACTAAGAGAAAACTTCTAGAAAATATGGTATTCAATTTCTGCTTCATACTATTACTATTTTGTAAATTAATAAAGCTAAAATTTAATAATATTTTTATAAATAGACCCTTTATCGGTGATAATTTTTATGAAGTATTTGGAAGATTGTAACTCTTTTAGGTTTAATTGGTATGTATTCATCTTCTTCATGTAATCATTCTTGATGATAAGTCGACCTTCGAATGTATAAACTTCTATTGCTTTAACAAATGTCCTATTCTCGAATATAATTTTTGTAACATCATTAGTTGGATTTGGAAAAAAGTCATTGTTAGTATAAATAATATTAATGCCAACTGAATCATCATCTTTTCTGTCAGAATCATTAGAATTATCAGTAGTATCCTTATCGTTATTATTATAAATATCAATTTTATACCTATCATAAGATAAAAAATAATTCCCTCCATTACTGATTACTATAGAGTTAGATTCTCCTATTTTGTCATAATCAAATATTTTTTGGGTCTGCAAATCAACCGTATCTAATTTGAAATCTAGTGAAATTAGTCCAAAAGTATTATAATAAATATTACTATATTTTAAGATTTTACCATTATTTAATAGAACAACTAAAGATTGTTTTCCTGTCTTTTTTACTTTTCTTATACTATCTTGAGATTCTAATATATTGCCTTTCGAATAATCAATATAATCATAGTAGGAACCCTCGTAAAAATTAATACTATAATCTGAAATTTTAATGATTTTGTCATCAATTTCAATTATGTCATTTACTTTGTACCTGTTCAAGATGGGTTTGCCAAGTGCATTTACTCCTGCGTACATTTTTGTAAATTGCTTGCAATTATTTGAAACATATAACCCAAAGTAGTGATAGAATTCAACATTATTCTCAGTCGAATAATCTTCTATTCCTGCGAATAATAATTCATTTTTACTTTTCGAATAAACTAATGGATAGCTTCTAAAAGTTCTATTTATGTTTTCAGTATTCACTTTTGTCAAAGAATTCAAACCATCGTAACTATAATAAATATTATTATTACCTTTCTCTGTCAGATAGTATTCATTAGCATTTCTTGAAATAACAAAGTTAAAAACCACATCACTTTCTCCGTCATGACTTAAGATTAGCCAATCTCTACCATAATTATAAGATTTTAGAACCGTGCTGTCCGAACCAATTATTATTGCTTCACCGCTTTCTGAGTAAATCAATTTTTCCGGTGTGTAATCAATTTTCAAATCAACATTAGTCCATTTTTTTGCCATACTATTTGTGTAGTATATTTGACCAGACTCCGTAACTATAACACCATTTAGTTTATCAAAAAATTCAACTAATTTTAGATTTTCTTCAGTAGGTAAATTATATTCATTGTAAGTAGTCTCTGAAATAAGTGAGAATATATTTACAAAGAAAAATAGAAATAGAATATTAATTTTAATATTCATATTTTGCTCCTTCTGAAGTTGTAACTACTATCTTTATATCCAAACTACCAATATTATCTAAGGTAATTATCTCTCCTTTGGTAAGGTATTTGTGATATTCTTTATATAAGCTAATCCCATCTTGATTTAATATTTCCAAATCCACATTCTTCATAAAACCAAGAGTTCTAACAAAGATTTTATCGCCACCACGTGTTGTATATTTTTCAAATATATTTATATCAAAATTAACATCATCTTGATATAAATCTAATACGTTCTGTTTTATCACTTGAATTACCGAATTACCTTTAATTGCAGTGAGTGTAACGGCATAGTCCTCATTTTCTTTATAGTTATGTTCTACAGATTCCCCTTTTGCAATGTTCCCATCACCAAAGTTCCAATTCAACTCATACCCATTAATTTCACCAATGGCATTAAAACTAATTGTTTCTGTAGCATTACTAGAAAATACAATATCAAAATCAATCTTTTTGGTATTATAATCAACTAACTTTCTAATAAATATCTGCTTGGAAAGTGTATCTGAGTTAATGTTATTTTCAACTATTAAACTAACATTATGAACCCCATCTGATTCAATTAAATAATCAAGTGTAAGTTCATTTGAAACTGTTTTACCATCAACCAACCAAATTGTTTTTTCTGGCAATCCCCTCGATAAGTTAATTGTTTTTAAATTCTCACCATAAAATATTGTGTCTTTTTCAAATTTAAAGATTGATTCTAAATTATCACTTTTTAAATAATAAGGTGAATATTTTTTTAAGGATCCCTCATCTAAAAAATAAAAGCTTTGACCGTCATTAAACGTGATATTAGTATTCTGAATTAACTCTGAGCTATCTTTATCCAATATGTTACCAGATAAGTCTGTTATGTTAAGGTAGGCCTTTTCATTATAAGGATAAGAATAAAATAATAGTTGGTCTGAAAAAACAAAATTATAGGAGCTACTTTCAGGGATTGGCAGTTTATTATTGTTATTTGAAATATAAACTCCATAATATTTATAGAGATACATGTTTCCGGAGTTGCTTATTCTAAATCCTTTGTAAGACGAATAGTAATTCTTATCTTTTACCTTTTTAATAAATAAGGATTCTAGATTAGCTACATAAATTTCAGAATATGACCTATCATTTACCATCTCTTTAGAATTCATGTAACCGTGATAATTGCCAAAAATTGCATTTCCAACAAACGTATTAATCAAATCATAATTATTCATTAATCCACTTGTATTTAAAGCTAATTTAGCTTCATTTTTTGATAGTAATTCAAATATTTTAGTATTTTGTGTTCGTGTGTTTTCAATATAAGAGTTAATATCTATATCATAACTTATTATAAGTTTATTGTCATAAAACAATAAATTTAGATTGAAATTAACTTCTTGGTAGTAATGCTCCCACGATTTTGGGACGTTTTTAACAGTATCTTCTAATAATACTTCTTTAAAAAAATAATTTTCTATTTTTATATAATTATCAGTTTCAGGACCTGAAAATGGGTCAAACCAATGACTTAACACATAAACACTCTCAAGTTCATCATCTGCTACAACCTGAACATAGTTTGTATCAGTGATGTTTAAATCTATTCTTTTTATTATTTCACCAGTTTCCAAATCAAGTTTGACTATCGAATCTTTAGTTTCGAATATTGCCGTATTATCCTCTGGAACATACCTAACTTGACCAGAAAATGTATTCTGATTGATTTGCACATTCTTATTAGTTTCCCATTGTGAAAACATTAAAATTGGTGCAAAAAACAATATTATCGAGTATTTTAACATTAATAGATAGACAATTTGACAATAGATTTAGTTACAATTTCAGAATTTAAATCAAAATATTATTAAACTAACGAATTATCTTTAATTTATAAAAAAGCAAATCTTAATACAATCGTCTTCCCTAAAAATAAAACTTAGAACAAACAGAACGAAATGCCCAAAAAGAAAACAAAACAAAAATACATTGAAATAGAAAACGCTACCCTTCACAACCTCAAAGGAGTTAGCACAAAAATACCAAGAAACAAACTGACAGTTGTTACTGGTCTATCGGGTTCTGGGAAATCATCATTAGCATTCGATACCCTCTACGCCGAAGGGCAAAGAAGATTTGTCGAATCGCTCTCCTCTTATGCTAGACAATTCCTTGAAAGAATGAGCAAACCAGATGTAGATTCAATCGATGGTCTCCCCCCTGCTATTGCAATAGAGCAACACAAACCAAATAAGAACCCAAGATCCACTGTTGGTACTACAACAGAAATATATGATTACCTGCGTTTGCTTTTTGGAAGAATTGGTAAAACCTATGATAAAATAACAGGAAATTTAGTCAGAAAAGACACTGCGGAAAATGTATTCGAAGCTCTTTCTGACTTAGAGGAAGGTAGTAAATTATTACTAATGGCAGAGTTCGATTCCACTATCAATAAAGATACAATAAGTAGTTACGTTGAAAACGGTTATTACAGAATAGTAGATGAAGAAAAGAATATAATAGATATAGAGTCTGACGGTATTCCTAAAAATTTTAATTGTGATCGATTTACTTTGCTAATTGATAGATTAGTATTCAGACACGATGAGGAAAGTCAAACAAGGTTTACTGATTCACTCGAAAAATCATTCAATCTTGGAAATGGTAGAATACAAATCTATTCAATGAACGATAAGAAATTATACAAATTCAGTAATCATTTTGAAGATTCAGAATCTGGAATTGAATATGCAGAACCTGACCCTAAAATTTTCTCTTTCAATAATCCGCAAGGTGCTTGCAGCAAGTGTCAAGGATTCGGCAGAACAATAGAAATAGATGAAAACTTGGTCATTCCAGATATGTCTCTTTCTATTGAAAAAGGTGCAATTGCAGCATTCAAAGGGGAAACACACAGCAGTCACTTGGACGACTTGTTAGACATCGCAAAAAGCAATAAAATAGATGTAAAAATCCCCGTATCCGAATTACCAGAAGACAAGTATAAATTACTTTGGGACGGCGTTGATAAATATGTCGGTATAGATGGTTTTTTCAAAAAAGTTGAAGATAAGCTGTACAAAATTCAAAACAGAGTTTTATTGAGTAGGTATCGTGGCTATACTACTTGTAAGGCATGTAATGGCTCAAGATTGAGAACAAGCGCAAGACAAGTATTTGTTAATGGTATGAATTTGCCAAAATTAATAGATTTGCCTTTGTGGGAAGTGAAAGAGTTTATTGATTCCTTAGAATTAAACAAATATGAAAGAACCGTAGTTGGCGAAGTAGTAAAAGAAATAAATTGGAGGTTAGAACTATTAGTCGATATTGGGTTGCAATACTTGACCTTAGCACGTTTATCTCATACATTATCTGGTGGAGAAGCACAGAGAATCAGCTTATCTACGGCACTCGGCTCCTCACTAGTTGGTACACTATATGTGTTAGATGAGCCATCGATTGGCCTTCACTCTACTGACACCAAAAGACTAATTAAAATACTATACAAGCTCAGAGATTTGGGCAATACAATTGTAGTCGTAGAACACGACACAGAGGTAATATCAGCAGCAGATAATATAATAGATATGGGTAAAGGTGCAGGTGAGCTGGGTGGTGAAATAGTATTTGAAGGAGATAAGAAAAAGCTGATGAACAAAGCTAAAACTCTAACAGCAGACTATATGAGTGGTAGGAAAAAAATAGAAATATCTGCTGAAAAAAGAGAAGGCAATGGAAATTCCATAGTAATTGTTAAGCCAAAAGAAAATAACCTAAGAATGAACCAAGTCAAATTTCCACTAAATAAATTAGTTGTAATAACTGGTGTTTCAGGTTCGGGAAAAAGTACATTGGTCAATGATATACTCTACGCAGGAGTGAAAAGATACCGTGGTGGGTTCAAAGATAAAATTGGTAAATACCAATCTATCAATGGCATAGAACACATAGATAATATAGAATTAGTTGACCAATCTGCAATTGGAAAATCTTCTCGTTCAACTCCTGCTACTTACACTAAAGTGTTTGATTACATTAGGGAGCTGTATTCTAACTTACAAGAAGCAAAACAACTTGGGTGGAAGCCAGGGTACTTCTCATTCAATGTAAATGGTGGAAGATGTGATGTTTGCGATGGACAAGGTTATATAATAGAAGATATGCAGTTCTTGCCCGATGTAAGATTAATCTGCGAATCTTGTAACGGAACTAGATATAAAAGAGAAGTTAGAAACTTAGAATATAATGGCAAGTCTATAGTCGATGTACTTGATATGACAATTTCTGAAGCAATTCAGTTCTTTGATGGCAATGACAAAATTGTTTCGAAGCTTAATGTATTAGATGGTGTTGGCTTGGGTTATCTAAAGTTAGGGCAAGCATCTACTGAGTTATCTGGTGGAGAAGCACAGAGAATTAAGCTATCAAGTCATTTAGAAACAAACAATAAGAATAGAACTTTATTTATATTCGATGAACCTACTACGGGGCTTCACTTACACGACGTTTCAAAGCTATTGGATAGCTTTAATAAACTTATTGACAATGGGCACTCAGTAATAATTATTGAACACAATATAGAGTTAATTGCAACTGCTGATCATATTATTGATTTGGGGCCAGGTGCTGGATACAAGGGTGGTAATATAGTTGCTAAAGGAACACCAGATGAGATAATGAAATCAAAAGAGTCACTTACTTCTGACTCTCTTAAAAAATACATGAAATTCTATAACTCTAATAACTAAGCTTAAAGCCAACTCGCCTGTTGAGTGCTTGGCTTTTCTCAGCAGGATTATTTGTAATTGGTTCGCTATCAGATTTATTGATAAGTGATACCCTGTCTGAATTTAGTCCTTTTGATTTGAGATAGTTAAGTGCATTTTCTGCTCGTTTATTGGCTCTGATTGAATTTAATTCTTTACTTCCTTTTCCATCAGAATGGCCATATATGGTTAAATTTAACTCTTCGTTATTCTGAATCTCAACTATTAGTACATCCAAAAACGCTACCATCCTGGGCGTTAGTTCAGTAACTTCTGACTCAGGAAAAGAAAACTCGTAAACTGTATGTGGAACTATTTCAATAAACTTATATTCAGTTTCGCTGCTACAAGAATTAGAAATCAGAATAATAAGAGCAGATATAAATACTATTTTTATTTTACTAATAAACATAATCATACTCATCTATTTACTTTTTAATACTCATACTTATTGACTTTTTCTAAGAATACTTTCATTAATTTGAATTAACTGCTTCATCTGCTTTAATCCTAGCAATTTCATCTCTCAGGTTAGCAGCTTTCTCAAAATCTAAGTCCTTTGCTGCTTTTTTCATTTCAACGAACATTTGTTCTAACAAATCACCCTTTTGCTCATCAGTCATATATTCAATAGTTGGTTCAGAAGCTCTTCTTACAGTTTCTTCTTTATCTGCCATTCTGCTCTTTCTTGCTTTCTGAACATCAGCAACTGAAGTTGATTCTAATATTTCAGCAAGAGACTTATATATAGTCTTAGGGTTTATTCCGTGCTTCTCATTGTATGCTGTTTGAATCTTACGTCTTCTATTAGTTTCATCAATCAAAACTTTCATTGCTTTGGTTACTCTATCAGCATAGAGTATAACAAGTCCATTTACGTTCCTCGCAGTTCTACCTGCTGTTTGGAGTAATGCGCTGGCTGAACGTAAGAAACCCTCCTTATCAGCATCTAATATAGCCACAAGTGACACTTCTGGCATATCTAAGCCCTCTCTAAGTAAGTTTACTCCGACTAACACATCGTACTCACCTATTCTGAAATCCCTTATTATCTCTACCCTTTCTAATGAATCAATATCAGAGTGAATATAGGCAACTTTAATATCTAAATCAAATAAGTAGTCTGATAAATCCTCCGCCATCTTCTTAGTGAGCGTAGTTACTAATGTTCTTTCATTTTTTAGAACTCTTATTCTTATCTCCTTAACTAAGTCATCAACTTGAGTAGAAATTGGTCTTACAGAAATTTCAGGGTCTAACAGTCCAGTTGGCCTAATAATCTGCTCAACAAATGCACCTTCAGATTGTTCTAATTCATAATCGGAAGGAGTAGCACTTACATATATAGTTTGCTTAGTAGTATCTTTGAACTCCTCGAACATTAGTGGTCTATTTTCTAACGCAGATGGCAATCTAAACCCATGATCAACAAGCGATTGCTTTCTTTTTCTATCACCACTATACATAGCTTTTACTTGCGGGACAGTTATATGGCTTTCATCTATAATTGTTATAAAATCATCAGGGAAATAATCAACTAAACACGTTGGCTTGTCACCAAATGTCCGCCCAGACATGTGCATAGAATAATTTTCTATTCCGGAACAATATCCCACTTCTTTCATCATTTCCAAATCAAACAATGTCCTTTGTTCTAATCTCTGCGCTTCGACTAATTTGTCTTCTGCTCTAAGCACTTTAAGTCTTTCGTAAAGCTCATCTTTTATATCATTCATCGCTTTAACTAACTGATTTTCATTAGTTACAAACAATTTGGCAGGGTAAATAGTAGTCAAATCTTCTTTGCCAGTTACTTTGCCAGTCGTAGTATCAATATAATATATATTCTCTATCTCATCCCCGAATAACTCTATTCTGATACCCTCTTTCGTTTGTGAAGCAGGAATCAAATCGACTACATCACCCCTTACTCTAAATGCCCCACGCTTGAAATCAAAATCATTTCTTTCAAAGTAAAGCTCTTGCAGTTTATAGAGCAACTCTTTTCTTGTGATTTTCTGACCTACCTTAATAGGAAAAAGTAAATCTTTGAAATCACTCTTCTGACCAATACCGTAAATACAACTCACAGATGCAACTACTATAACATCTCTCCTATCTTCCACCAATGAACTAGTAGCCCTAAGTCGAAGTCTATCAATCTCATCGTTGATTGAAAAATCCTTTTCTATATAAGTATCAGAAGAAGCTACATAGGCCTCAGGCTGATAGTAATCATAGTAGGAAATAAAATATTCAACCGAATTGTTAGGGAAAAAACCCTTTAACTCACTGTATAGCTGTGCTGCCAAAGTTTTATTGGGTGAAATAACCAATGTTGGCTTTTGTACTCTTTCTATTACATTGGATATAGTAAAAGTCTTACCTGAACCTGTGATACCAAGAAGAACCTGATCTGTGTCTCCCCTTTCTAACCCCTCAGTCAATTGGTCAATAGCTGCAGGTTGGTCACCAGATGGTTTATAATTTGAAACTAACTTAAATTTGTTCATTGTCTTTTGTTTTTCTCTTTTTATGCGTAGTGAAGTGACGAATCAACCCACCTTTTAGCTTATCAAACCTTCTGACTTAAAGCTAAAATATGTATTTCCTGCTATTATCAAATGATCTAATATATGTATGTCCATCATCTTTCCAGCTTTGACTAACTGATTAGTCACCTCTATATCAGCATTCGAAGGTCGTGTGTTACCGCTTGGGTGATTGTGCACTAATATTATCGAATTAGCTGAAACACTTACGGCTGTTTTGAATACTTCTCTTGGGTGAACCAAACTAGCATTGAGTGTACCGCTGGTTATCTGTTTTTCCTTTATTATTTTATTTGCAGTGGATAGATAAATGGCGAAGAATTTTTCAACAGTTTCTGAAGCGAGTTTTTGAATAAAGTACTGACCAATTTTATCTGGGGAAGTTATCTTATCCTTAATGTTTAGATTTTCTATTTTTATACGCTTTCCTAATTCAAAAGCAGCCGCCAAAGTAGCTGCTTTTGCGTCACCAATTCCGTCTAATGATTTGAAGCTATCAACCTCACACCGAGTTAACTCGAACAGCTTATTCTCATGTTTACCCAAAAGTTCTTTTGCTAAATCAATTGCTGATTTATTCTTAGTACCGTTGTTAATTAACATTGCAATTAGTTCTGAATTTGTAAGGACTTCCGCACCAAAGTTAAGAAGTTTTTCTCTAGGTCTTTCGTCCTCATTCATTTTGTTTATTGGTATAAATTCTTTCACTTACTTTAGTACCTCATTCAACCAGTTGTAATAATCCTTATTCGATTTATCAACCGTTAATTGTATTATTTCAGGTGTATCATAACTATGATTTTGCAAAATCAACTCCTCTACTTTATCCAATAAATTTTCAGTAGTTTTTATTATCATAGTTGACTCATCTTCTTCCACTATTTTCCCTTCCCACTCATAAATAGAATGTACTTTAGGTATTATGTTTACACAAGCAGCTAATTTTAGTTTTACCAAATCACTCGCAATTGATTTACTATTTTCTATATTTGATGTATTGCATATAACAATGCTGAATTTTTTACTTTCAATCATAATGTAATATTATTTCTTCCAAAACTTTAAGTTAATAAAAATGATAGAAATTATAATATTTGAACTGCATTTAATAGCCACCATTTTCGTATTTACTAAAGGTTGGCAAGACGGCGGAATTAAAGATGGACTTATGGGTGTAGCAATTTTGCTATTGTTTTTTACAATTGGGTGGGCAATTACTGGAACACTATCTACCTTAATTTACCCAAGTGCATGGAATTCCCTTTATTTCACACAAGATACTTTCTCATTAGTATTACTCCTAATTCCTGAGATATTCTTTTTCAAATTCTATTTCTTAGGGCAAGAATAAATAAAACTACAATCTTATTATCAATCTGCCTTATAAATTCTATAAAATTGATTAAATTTGATAACTACTAATCACTAAGAGCTTATAAAAAGTGCGCTATTGGGATAAAAATCCAATTTATTTTCAAATATTCATATCAATACTGAGCTTTTGCTTCGTATTGTTAGGCACTTTCTATTTTGTGAAAATGGCACTTACAGTTAGTGACGAGAATATATTCGTCTCACCCCCATCGGAAATTTATATATCAGATATGACCGGTAGCTTTAGTGATTTAGAAAAACAACAGTTTTATGATTCTGCGTTCGTAGGTAGTTTTGTTTTAGGAATAGATGATATAATATTAGATACAGCTGATAACCAATATGATCAATTTACTAAGCACACTGAATCAAACAAAAATACCTCCATCATTCTAACAAGCTTCAATTGGAAAGAACCACTAAAAGTACGAATACCAAGCTCTGATCTTAATAAGTTTACTTATGAGAATCTTACCTCCACCGTTATAATTACCTATGTTTATCCCAATGGTGCTTCGGACAGAGCAGGTTTGAAGCCTGGAGACATTGTCATGGAGATAAACAATCAATCCTTCGACAATATAGTCCAAGCCGATAGGATAATAAAACAGAGTAAATTAGGTAGCACTATTGACTACTTAATTCGGCGTGACAATCTAATTTTCTCTAAACAAGTAACTTTACCTAAATTTGGTATAAATCTATCACAGTTATTAATGATGATATGTGGTATGTTTATGATATTCTTAGGAGAAGTAATTGGAATAAAACGACCAAGAATAACTGGTGCAAGAATTACTTCCTTATCCCTTATAATATTTGGGTTAGTAACCATTTTTGGATTTATTGGATTTTCATCCTTTGAAAGTATATTTGACCATATATTCTTAGTTATAGCAAACTTTGCTTTGTTTCTTGCAATACCACTAATCATCCATAGTTTCAAATACTTCCCACGTCATTTAGTAAATCTAACAAATAAAACATGGGTTATAATTACCCCTTACGTAATTGGGTTTACTTTCTTCTTTATTCAGTTAGGTGGGAATTATGATTGGTTTGAAGCGTTTCTTAAACCAAGAGAAATTGGAATATTAAACAATTACTTATTTACTTTCTATGTATTTGTACAAACCGTTGTTAATTTATTATTAAGTTTAATTTTAAGAAAAAAAGTAAATAAAAAAGAGTGGAATCAAGGAAAAATAATAAGGTTAACTTATGGTTTGTTAGCTCTATTAATTATTATCCAACCAATACTATTTCAATTTGGTTACTATAATTATTCAGAATTAATATACTATGCTCTTATTCTACTACCTTTATCATATTTAGTCACTATTTGGAAGTACAGAGCTTTTGATATAACTGTAAGATTGAAGCGTAACTATCAGTATTTAATTGTCAGTGGTGGGCTCTACACTCTGTTTGGCTTTATTCTAATTGGATTTATATATATAATTGCTTCAATCAACTGGCAAATTCCTAATTTACACTTTTCTGGAACTTCAATAGAAGTATTGAAAAATCCTCTTAGCAATGAGATGCACGACTTATACCAAAAAATACTTATCTCACTGTTAGTGCTGTTTGTAGTTGTCATACTTTGGAATGTAGCAAAGGTAATTCAAGAAAAAGTAAATCTTAAATATTATAGATTTCAATCTGATTTTAGACACGCAGCAAGAGAATTTAGCTCACTTAATACTAAAACTTACAACCCAGAAGAGTTGAGTACATTTTTCTTGAGCAAGCTAAAAGGTATCATCAAATCGAAAAGAGTTGGGTTTGTCTTATTCAAAGATGGTGAACTTATAGTTCAGAAATACTCTGGCTTCTCTGATGAAACACTCACTGAATACCTTAAAGCTGTCAGCTCCAAGCTGTACAACAGCTTGTTGAACTACTCAGATAGTATTCCAGTCGATTACTTACCAGATGCGCAAAGGATAATATTAAAAGAATTTAGATTTGAATATCTGACACCAATTTGGTCCAAGGACTCATTGGTTGGAGTAATAATGGTAGGAGAAAAGAAATCTGAAACTGATTACGTAAATGACGATTTGTTATTCCTCTCTGCAATTGCAGGTCAAACTTCGGTAGCAATAGAGAACTCATTGCTTTACGAAGATTTATCGAAGCAAGAAAGGTACAAACACGAACTTGAGATAGCACGTGGTATTCAGTTGGCATCACTCCCTATGAAAACACCAGATATCAAAGGTTTAGATATAGCTGGCTCTTCACTTCCTGCTTTAGAAGTAGGTGGAGATTTTTATGACTACCTGAATGGTAAATCAGATTCATTGACTATTGTAATTGGTGATGTTAGTGGCAAAGGTACATCGGCAGCACTTTATATGTCAAAGATACAAGGAATTATGAGAACACTCAATGAGTTTGATTTAAGCCCTAAAGAACTGTTCATTAGAACTAATAACTTAATTTCTGACAGTATTGATAATAGATCGTTTATCACTTCTACTGGTGCCAAATTTAATATAAACACTAACAAAGTCACTCTATCAAGAGCTGGTCACTTACCCTTATATCATTATATAAGTAGCACAGATTCTATCGAGAAATTGATGCCCGAAGGATTAATGCTTGGCTTTGGTAAAGGTAATAATTTTGAAAATATATTAGAACAGATTGAAATTGATTTTGAATTAGGTGATGTACTTCTATTCTTAACCGATGGATTACTTGAAGCAAGAAATTCGGCAGATCAAGAATTTGATGAATCTGAAATTATTAAAATGCTAAATATATATAATGGATACTCAGCGGAGGAAATAAAAAACAGCATTTTACAAAGAATACAGAATTTCTCAGCAGATAATGAACAGTTTGATGATATGACAATTGTTGTAGTTAAAAAGAGTAGCTAAACGATAGTTCTGGTAACCCTACACTATTGATACCTACGTTGTATCCAATCTCATCGTCTACATTAAAATCATACAAGTGAGCCCCAACATAAGCATCTACTGCAGAAATAATATATATACCCAATAAGTAGAATGCCATCATATCTCTACTGTCTCTAAAACTCTCTTTATTTCCTTTAATTTGCCTTATTTCAAAATCAGATAACTTACTTTTTGTAATTGGAAAATAAGTATCAGACAAATCTTCCGCAGACTCTATTGGTATTTTGCTACCTTTCATCGTTGCGTTTTCTAACTGTTCAGAGTAATTCTGATACTCACTGTTGAAATAAACCATAAGGCCACTCAAACCAACTGCCGACCCAAATAGGATAGGAGCTTTCCAATATTCTTCATTATAATATTGTCCCCAACCAGGAATTACTGATCTCCACAAGGCGTCACTGGGTGATTTAGACATATAATCTGTTGTCTGAGATGTTGTAACTGAGCTATCTTGATTATCAGTCTGTGAACTCAATTGAACACAGCTGATAAATAACACACTCAATATGACTACAATTCTTAGCATACAGCAACAGCTTCTATCTCAATTATTACATCTTTGGGTAATCTATTGACTTCATAAGTAGCTCTGGCTGGTTTAGAATCACCAAAATACTCAGCATATATTTCGTTCATTTTTTCAAATTGTCCCATATCTGTCATTAGAACAGTAGTTTTAACTACACTGTTCAAACTAAGTCCTTGAGATACCAATATGGCATTTAAATTCTCGATTACTTGCTTAGTTTGTTTTTGGATTGATTTTCCGACTAATTTCCCCTTGGTATCCAAAGCTATTTGACCAGAGATAAATAGCATAGTTCCCGAACATTTTATCGCTTGTGAATATGGCCCTACTGGCTTCGGAGCAAGTGGAGTTTCTATTATTTCTTTTATCATTTATTTTCCTCAGTATATAATGCAGCGCCAATAATGCCTGCAAGATTTTTATTTTTTGAGATTTTTATTTCTATTTTATCCCTTAGCTCAGGTATTACCCTTTTTCTCATTGTTTTCAACGCTGTGTCGAATAGCAAAGAAGATAAATTACTAATACCACCACCAATTACAAATATAGGTATTCCTGTCAAATTAGCCACAGAGCTGAAACCAATTCCTAAAATTTTACCCATTTCCATCATTGTAATTATTGCCAAATCATCACCTAAAACAGAAGCATCGGAAATTTCTCTTGCAGAAAACACATCAATGCTGTTTAGAACTGAATTTGGGAAATTTTTCAAATCATTTTTTGCCTTATCTACAAATCGCTGATTATTGAAATAGCTTTCGAATATTCCTGAACGATAATCATCACCGGCCTCTTTGTAGTTCAATACTATGTGTCCTAACTCACCTGTGCTACCACTTTTTGACTTAACTACTTCATTATTTTTAATAAGTGAGCTACCTATACCTGTGCCTAACGTTACAAAATAATATTCTTCAAGTGGGTTAACTTTTGACTCTGCAAGGGAAGCAAGAAAAGCGTCATTTTCTATACTTATATCTATATCTTTGATAGAAAGCAATTGGTTTATGTTTTGACTTTCAAGGTATTTCAAATTAGGAGCTGATTTAACTATTCCACTAGAATCAACAAAACCAGGGAATGCAATTCCAACAGTTTTTATTTCATCATTATCTTTAGCATTTGATATAACTTCTTTTATTTTACTTATAAAGTTGTCAGTATTATCATAGTTATTCTTAAACTCACTATGACTAAGTACCTCTAGCCCATCTACTATTCCGAACTTGATGGAAGTACCACCAATGTCAATTCCCAGAGTCATCATCATCATTACTCTGTTTTATGAAAAGTACTTTCTCTCCGGGTTTAATCATCCCGTACTTTTCTCTTGCTAATCTTTCTATTTCTAAAGTATCTGAATGTAGTTGTTTGGTGAGTGTTTTAATCGAATCAATCTCGGTGATCAATTTTTCAGATTTTTCTTTGAGGTTATCTCTTTTGGTAATGTAATTGTACTTACTAATTATACCGTAGTCTGTAAATAGATAGAAAACTAATATTACAGAAACAATAACCCCACCAACGATAATATGTCGCTTGATGGGGTTTTTATATAATTTTGCTTTTTCTGGCATTTTTTTATGACGCAAATTGCTTCATAAATTCTACAAAATCATCCATTTCTTTTTTAGTTCTTACTTCAGTTACTGCTATAAGTATAGTGTTATCTTCACCTGATATTTCTGAAACATCAATACCAGCCAAGAAACCGTCATCATTTGCTTTGTCCAATACTTCATTAATATCATGAGGTATCTTCATGGCAAACTCGAACACAAATGGCTTATTGTTAAGCATTTCAAAACCATTTAGCTTGTTCAGCTCATCAGCTAAGTAGTGTGCTTTTTGGAATGATTGAGTAGCAACTTCCGTTATACCCGATTTACCCATAGTCTCCATATAAACTGTAGCAGCTAACATAAAAAGACCTTGGTTAGTACAGATATTTGACGTCGCTTTTTCTCTCTTGATTTGTTGCTCTCTGGTCTGAAGTGTTAGTACATAACCTCTTTTACCATCCAAATCGACTGTAACACCTGCTAATCTACCAGGAATCTTACGAACAAATTCTTTTTTACAAGCGAAAATACCCAGATATGGTCCACCAAAACTCAAAGGTATTCCCAAGGGTTGACCTTCAGCAATAACAATATCAGCATTGTAATTACCAGGTGCTTCTAAAACACCTACAGAGAATGGATCGGCTGCAACAATGAATAATGCACCATTATCGTGAGCTAATTTTTCTATTTTATATACATCTTCTATCGAACCCAAGAAATTAGGTTGTTGAACTACAACGGCAGCAGTGTTCTCATTAATCGAAGAAGCCAACTTATCGAAGTCAGTTGTACCATCTGTAGCAACAGCATCATTAAAAGTAAACTCTCTACCTTGAGTAACAGATTTAACTACTAATTTATAATTAGGGTTTACAGTTCCAGCATACACAACTTCAGTTTTTTTCTTAATAGCAGTTGCCATTAACACAGCCTCAGCCAATGCAGTTCCACCATCATAAAGCGATGCATTTGCAACATCCATATCATAGATATTACCAATCATTGTCTGAAATTCATACATTGCTTGAAGTGTACCCTGCGATACTTCCGCTTGGTAAGGAGTGTAAGCAGTTCTAAATTCTGCCCTGTTTATTGTGTCACCTACTATTGAAGGTATATACCTTTCGTAAGCACCACCACCCATAAAACAAACGTGAGAAAATGCAGAATTGTTCTTAATAGAATATCCGTGTAACAATCTTGTTACTTCATATTCTGAAAGCTGTTTGGGGAAATCCATCCCACCTTTGTATCTAACTTCCTGAGGAATATTGGTTATCAGCTCTTCAAAATCACTGACACCAATCTTGTTTAACATATACTCTCTATCTTTGTCCGAAGCAGGAACGAATGGCATAAAAACTCCATTAAATTTGATTTTTCTTTATCTACAAAATTACTATCTAAAGTCAGCATTTGCAAACTTTAAGTTAATACTTACAAACATATATTCACTAAAAAACCCATAGAAGTAAATCTACGGGTTTTAGCTTATAAAAAACTGTTTTTTTTTATAAATTAACTATCTACTTCCAAATCATCCAGCGCACGCTTACCACCAGCTTTCTCTACTATAATATCATCATAATAGTCTGCTACGCTTGCAACTGCGTTAATTGAACTCATCAGGTTTGCTTCCGAAAAATCGTTAGCTAATATTGAGTGTTGAAAAATAATTGTGTCATCAAACAACAGCCCAAATCCACCAAATTTCAATTCAGAGTTAGCTCTAAGTAAAAAATTCTTGATATCGCCATCTACATTTGCGTCTTTAACTACATGAGAAACCAAGTCTATTACAACATGATCTTCAGTAATATTGTCTGCTTTTACCATTACTTGGGTTGAACCTTTTGTAATTGTAAATGAATCGTCTTCAAAGAATGTAGTGTCATTATAATTATTTTCAAAGAATGATTTTAATTGCTCATTCACTTCTTTAATATTTTTTCCCATTGCTTCCCCCTACTTATTTATTTGTGCTTTTAATTTAGCTAACTCATCATCGACATCAGGACTTGAAAGATTAGCAAACTCTTCTTCCAACGATGTGTCAGAACTATTTAACTCACCAAATGCTTCAGCTTCCGATTCCATTTGCTCTACTTTGCCTTCCATTTTCTCAAACTTAGAAAATGCATCGGAACCAACACCAGACATAGCTTGATTCAGTTGCTTTTCAGCTTTTGCAGCGTTAGATCTTGCTATTAGTGTGTTCTGTCTCGACCTTGCTTCGTCTAATTTTTTCTTAAGTTGATCAAGTTGAGTTTTTAATCGGTCTGCAGTCGCCTTAGCAGTATCAAAAGTAGGTTGCAAATCATTGACATTTTTTTGTGCAACTAACTTTTTCTCAAGTGCAGCTTTAGCCAAATCGTCTCTGCCAGCTTTGATTGCTTGCTCGGCTTTTGCTTGCCAATCATTTACGTTGCCTTGCTCTTTGTCTAATCTTCTTTGTAATTGCTTTTGGTTAGCAATTGACTGTGCAACTGATAAGGTTGCCTTGTTTACAGATTCTTCCATTTCTAGAACCATCTGTTTTATCATTTTTTCTGGGTCTTCGGCCTTATCTAAAAGGTCGTTGATGTTCGCTTTGATAACATCGGACATTCTTGTGAATATTCCCATATTGCATATACTCCATATAAAAAGAAATAAAAATTGTTTATTTAATGTATTATCTTACCATTTGATACGTATAAATATTAAATTAGTTGTAAATCAATATTCGATAAATAAGGAGAAAAACAAAATGAGTTTTGATATTGGCGGAATGATGGAAAAAATCAGAAATATGCAATCTGAGATGGAAGAAACTAAGAGAAAGTTAAAAGAAATAAAAGTAGAAGCCGAATCTGGTGGCGGAATGGTAAAAGTTACTATGAGTTGCGACACAAGAGTAAGGTCACTTTCTATCGACGATGCTTTATTAAAATCAGATGACAAAGCTATGTTGGAAGATTTAATTGTAGCTGCTACTAACAAAGCTATAGAAGAAGTTGAAAAAAGAATAGAAGAAGAGATGGGCAAACTGAAAGGTGGATTACCAAATATACCAGGCATGAACTTAGGAATATAAATGAATAAAGGCGTAGAAAGCATAGAAAGGATGGTCGATACGCTGTCTTCCCTACCTACAATCGGGAAGAAGTCTGCTAGAAGATTGACATACTTTATATTGAACAAAGACAAAGAATTTGCAACCAAATTTGCAGAAACATTAGTTAGCTTAGTTAATAATGTTAACTTATGCGAAAAATGCTTTAACTTCACAGATGACTATATTTGCAAGATTTGTTCTTCAGAAAAAAGAAAAAAGAACAAACTCTGCGTTGTTGAAGGTCCTTCTGATGTGAGTTATATTGAAGACACAAATGATTTTAGTGGGTTGTATCACGTGCTACATGGGGTTATAAACCCAATGAATGGAATCAATCCTGATGATCTGAAAATACGAGAGTTAATTAACAGGTTGGGTGGTGTCGATGAAGTAATAATTGCCCTCAACCCTAATGTTGAAAGCGATATTACAGCTCAGTACTTAGCGAATATGATTAAGCCATTAGGAATAAAGATTACAAAATTAGCAAGTGGAATACCCCTCGGTACGAGTATTGAATATTCTGATAGTGCTACACTTAGCAGAGCTTTAGAAGGTAGAGTGGTAATAGGGTGAGGTTGATACTAATCATATTACTGACAGCTTCTATGGTTTCTTGTGAAATGTTTAGCACAAGAACTCCAGAAGAACCTGATAGTGATGCTACTGGTTATATACCTCCTACTTCATTTGACTTAGTAATAGTTAATCTGAAAAATGCAGTTGCTGAAAAAAACTTAAACAATTACATGCTTTGTTTCTCCGAGTCTGGTTTTACTGAGATTCGTGACTTTAAGTACTATGCAACTCCAAAATTAGCAGCCCAAAATCAAACTCTTTTTTCAAACTGGGGCAGAGAAAGTGAAGAAAAGTATTTTAACTCTATGATTACTGCAAGTATTGATCAAGTGAAACCAAGTCTTACTTTTACTGATGAACAATATCAGAATTTTAGTGATTCTATTATTTTTACTGGGAACTATTTGCTCAATATTAATTTTAATGATTTGCAGTCAAACAATAATTATTCAGGTAACCTAAGGTTAGTACTAAAAAACAGTCCTACTGGATTTTGGTATATAACTAGTTGGTTTGACTTTGAAAGAGATGACACGGAGCTTTTAACATGGTCTTTTCTAAGATCAAAATATTACTATTAGCACTTATTTTTTGCTCTTGTAATCCTTTTGCACCAAGTCAGTATGAAGGTGACCAAAATGCATTAGTTATAGGAGATCAGACAAAAGTTGAGGGGGTATTCCAAAACTGGAGATATTCTTATATATTTGCAGATACTTCTGTATATAGTAATTTGTTATCCGATAACTTTTCTTTTGTTTATCGTAACTATGATTTAGGAATTGATAATTCTTGGGGAAGAGAAGTTGATTTGAGGACAACAAGGACTTTATTCGATTCAACAGAAAGCATAGATTTAATATGGAATGAAATAATATATGAGATTGGTGATTCACTATCTAAGAATATATTACGAAGTTTTAATTTACAGTTGGTATTTGGTTCCGAGGACATAACTCGAATCAATGGACGAGCCAATATACAACTAATAAGAAAAGAAGTAGATGATGATTGGAAAATAGAAGTTTGGCGAGATGAATCTAACTATTAGAAATTATTGGTATTTCTATTCCAAAAGTGGTACCTCTTCCTGGGTTAGAATCTTCAACCCATAGCCTACCTTTGTGGTAGTCCTCTACTATTCTTTTACTTAAACTAAGCCCTAACCCCCAGCCCCTTTTTTTAGTAGTAAATCCCGGCACAAATATCTGCTTTCTAATCTTATTAGTCATCCCTTTTCCGTTATCCTTTACAAATAAACGAACCCTATCACCAGTAACCCTCATAGTAACCCTTATGTAACCATTGTCTTCTTCGATTGATTCTGCTGCATTTTTGATAAGGTTTTCCATAACCCAAGTAAAAAGATCAACATTCATATTGACCACAATTTTGTCCTTTGGAAAATCTCGTATTATCTCAACTTTTCTACCAAGATGTGGTAATCGTTTTTCTACATAATTACACGCTGCATCAATCACATAGAAAATATGTTCATTCTCTAATTCCGGCTTTGAGCCAATTTTAGAAAATCTATTAGCAATAGTCTTCATCCTATTAACATCATTATCCATCTCTGACAATGTTTCACTTATGGATTTTGGGTCATCAATATGGAGTCTGAGAATTTCCATCCAAGCTAAAAGCGACGAAAGTGGAGTACCTAACTGGTGTGCTGCTTCTTTTGACATACCCACCCATACTTTTGATTCCTCGTTCTTTCTCACACTATTAAAAATAATATACCCAATTGATATTAGCACTATAACGCCTATAACTGCTATTAATGGATATAGTTGAAGAGCGTTAACTAATTCGGAGTTGTTATAATAAATTTTAGATAAGATTTTACCGTTATGATCCTTTATAACTATTGGTTCATAAGTATTCTTCATATCTGCAATTTCGGCTTTCAAAAATTGCCTCTGCAAATCTATAGACTTTGTAGTATCAACTTCTATATTTCTAATATTATTATGGAATGGAAAAAGAGGTTCATTCGATTCATCTGTCAATATCATAGGGAATGAAATATTAGGTAAAATCTGATCATTAAGCAATAATGAAAACTCTATATTTTCAAAATTTGGATTTTCTAAACTCTCTAATATCTTTGAATATGATTTTATCAAATTTCTTTCTTTCTCAATTATATCCTCAACTACAATCTGGGTTTGGATTATAATTACTATAATTGTCAAAAGACCAATAAAAATCAAGACTAACTTAAATTGCCATTTGACAACAGGTAGGTTTGATAGTTTCTTGAAATCTATTTTATTTAGAAATTCTTTCAATAAATATTATCCCAAGCCATTAATAAAATCATCAAACCCTACTTCATGTTGTTCACCAGTTTTCATATCTTTTAGCAATATACTATTGCTTTCCATCTCTCTTTCTGCTATGATGATAACATTAGAAGCATTTTTCTTATTAGCATCTTTCATTTGAGATTTGAATGATTTCTGTTGTATGTCTGTTAAAGTTTTAAAACCTTTTTCCCTCATTATTTTTGCTAATTTAATTGACGATTTTATATACTTTTCATCGCCTGAAATAATATAGTAATCAACCGAATCTTCAGCCTCAACTTCGCTTACTATTGATTCTATTATTAGCAGTAACCTTTCAACCCCAAATGCAAAACCAACGGCAGGAGTCGGTTTCCCTCCTAATTGTTGGAATAAACCATCATATCGACCTCCTCCACCAAAAGAATCTTGAGCACCCAAAGCATTACTTTGGAACTCAAATACAGTATGAGAATAATAGTCTAAGCCTCTAACTAAATCCGACGACACATTATACTTCACACCTGAATAATCTAATATTTCTAAAACTGAATCAAAGTATTGCTTACTTTCTGGGTCCAGTGAATCAATAATCTTTGGAGCATTCTCAGCTAATTCTTTGTCTTTGGGGTCTTTGGAATCTAATATTCTTAAAGGGTTTTCTTTTAATCTTCTCTGGGAATCTTCGGACAATTCATTTTCAAATTTAGAGAAGTATTCGACCAGAGCATTTCTGAAGTTTTCTCTCGATTTGTCATTACCAAGTGAATTTATATTAAGAGTATAGTCTTCTATCCCTAACTCTTCAATTAAGGAAACAGCTAACAAAATTACTTCTGCATCACTTTCTGGATTTGAGGAAGACAAACACTCTGCACCAAACTGATGAAATTGTCTAAATCTACCTTTTTGTGGCCGCTCATATCTGAAAAAAGGACCGTAGTACCAAAGACGTTCAAGTTCACCTCGGTTTGCCAATCCATTTTGAATACATGCCCTAACTAAGGCAGCAGTCATTTCTGGTCTTAATGTAAGTGAGTTGTCTCCCCTATCTTGGAAAGTGTACATTTCTTTGTTAACTATGTCACTTGTGTCACCTATACTTCGCGAAAAAACTTCCGTTGACTCAAATATAGGAGTTCTAATTTCTTTGTAGCCATAATTAGTTGTTACTTTTCTAATTGCCTTTTCCAAATATTGCCAATTACCAATTTCGTTAGGCAATATATCGTTAGTTCCTCTAGGAGATCTTATCATTTTTATTATTTTCTGATTTGTATTTTCTTCATTAAAATTTGATTATCAGTAATCAATCTTATAAAATAAACACCATTTGCTATATTTGTGATATTAATATTGCACTTGTGTTTTCCTACATTTCTTAGTCCATTGACCAAAGTTGAAACTTCATTACCCGAGTAATCAATTATATCAATCTTTACATTTACATTTTCAATCAACTCGTAATCAAAAGTTGTATTTTGAATTATTGGACTTGGTGATGGGATTTCTAACCCAAAACTGTTTTGGGAATCAAAGAGTCTTGCACCACCCTCGTAACACAAATCTAACAATCTCATTTCACCATCTTGCTCGTTGATTTTCAACTTAGATTTACCCACCACAGTTGAATTATTTATATCCAATGTAGTAGTTGAGTCATTACCCAAAGTAGCGTTGAACTCTAACTCATCAATATCAATTTCATTTGATTGTACTTGACTTTCTTTTGTACTAATATCAAACCATGATTCATTCGATTCAATTTTGACCGTAATAGTCTTAGTACCATTTTGAATTCTCTCATTCTCAAATTCGAATAATGGGAAAAGTAAAGTAGAATTAAAACTCAAATCAAATTGAATACCTTCTAACTCACCAGTATTAAGCTCTTCTTTTAAAGTATTCATACTAATTTTTGCAAAAACTTTGTCGCCTGATTTTCCTTCAATATTACCGATAACTACCGTAGTAGTATCAAATACTGGGAAAGATCCAGTTCCTAATAACGATATTCTTGTAGGAGAGTTGTTGCCATTGTGAACAAATACCACATCTGCGTTGGAACGTTCGATGAACTGAGGAGCAAATCTAACAATTAACCCTATTTCCTCACTTGAATTTAAACTATTAATCTCACTTTCAAATATTAGAGAATAATCGTTAGATCTTGGAATATCTATATATATGGAATCTATTTCTAAAGTTTGAGTATTATTATTTTTTACGGCAATTTCAACTACTCTATCTCTGAAATCTCCAATATCAACTCTTTCAAATACAATATTGTGAGCCAAAACATCCATAGAAGGTAATACTGCTTCGCCTTCTATTGGTATTACTATATCCATGCCTCTTACAACTAAGACTAATTCTGCTTTTCTAATCCCAATATTATTGGGTATAAATCTTATTTCAAGATCTCGGCTATTAAAATTAGTAACCGTGTCAATAATACTTGATTTTAAGTCAGTATGTACCTTAAATTCAGATTTATTCTCCCCTCTCAAGTACGCATTTTCAATTTGCATTTGGAAACTGTTTAGATTTATAATTGCATCATTGAGTATAGTATCCTTATAACTACCCAAATAAGTCCCATCAAAGACTAAATCTTTACTTTCATAATTCATTTTAGTAATAGTAAATACACAATCAGAAGTATCCATTTGTAAATCTCTCTCATCTAGATTCCAAATTTTTGCAGTGTTGTCCCAACTTGAAGTAATAACTCTTTGCCCATCGAAGTTGAACATTGCTGTTCTAACAGAATTAGTATGTTCTTTGAACACATTAATCGAATCACCGTTTGAGTTCCACATAATAGCAGAATTGTCATCACCAGAAGTAAGCATGTATTCTTCACCAGAGAAATTATTAAATGTTCCCGAGTTAAGAGGCAAATTAGCTTGAGATGAATGTTTAAGTGTAAATAACATATTACCTGAATCGAAATCCCAAACAGTTGCTTCTTTTCTTAGTATATCAACAATTAATATTCTTGTACCATCTGAATTAATTGCAAATTGGTTAACCCAACCAGCTATATCAAATTCTTTGACAAATTCATTTGTCTCCGAATCCCACACCTTAACAGCTCCACCGTTTCCACCAGTTAAATAGTAATCACCAGATGGATGATATTCTGCAAACCAAAGCGGTTTTGTCCCGTCAGGACTAAATGAATGTTCTTCAGCTCCGTTTGATGTATTAAATATCTTACAAACACCAGATTTGTCAACCGATATTACCCTACTCCCATCTGGACTGAAACTTGCCGACCTAACTTCTGTTTGGTGAGTGTCAAAAATATAAATAGGTAAACTATTATCATTTGCATCCCACAAAATAACCTTCATATCATCACCAGCTGAAACAATCATTTGATCACTTGGGTCAAATATAGCATAACTTACCTTAGAAGTATGCAAATCAAAGTCTCGAATAAGTTTACCAGTGTTGGTATTCCACAATCGTACAATTCCATCGTTACTAGAAGTTATTGCCTTAGAACCATCTACATGGTCAAAAAATGCAGTATTGACAGGAGCAGGGTGCTCTAAATCTAATGTCCTACCAATATTATTAGGCCAAAGCTGAACACCCCTAACTAAACATTCATCACTTTCTAAATCTGGAACTAACCATTCGTGCTTCAGATCAGTTACATTCGTAGCCAAAGTATCCCAACTGTTTCCATTATCAGTCGAATATTCTAACTGGATTACATCACTTGGCAATAATCCTGACCATTCAATATCATATTTTTGACCCACTACCAAAACTTCATCACATATATTAGGATTTTCAATTTTTATATTCTTTACAACTGGTGGAGTATTAGGATATCCCCCAGTTATTAAAACTTCTTCATTCATACAAGCATTTGAGCTAATCAATAACTTTGTGAAGACTATGTTAGAATCCGTTGGGACATACTCTATTCTTACAGGCCAATTATTACCTTGGGCTAACAGCTGAGGAGTATTGATTTGTCCCGAAATTATATTAAATACACCACCATTATCATCTTCAAATTTAATTTCATCGATTAGAATATCTGAATTAACAGCAGTTATCACTATGTCAGCTTCCTTAGTTTCACCTGGTTCTACTGAACTAAATCCATAATATGAGGGTAGTAATTCCAGTCTGGGAACAATAGTCATTGGAATTTCGTAGTTATAGACAACTTGAGATGCTACAGTAGGTACAGAAATAGTTGTGCTAATGCTAGTATCACAATTAAAATCAGCAATAAATTCCATTCTGCAAGGATTGTTACCTTTGATCAATTCGGTTACAGAAAACATAGCTAATTTTAAATCATTGTCAATTCCTATATTTTCAAATAAATTAAATCCATCATTTTCATCAAAATACAATTTTGTTTTAGAATCAGCTATTCCATCTACTAGTATATAATACAGATTTATATTATCAGATTTCAACTGGTCTAATAATTTTGTGTCAATTTGAGTGTTGTGCTTAGTAAACACTACTAAGTGCTTTGTATTTTCGGCATTAGAATTTTCGAATATTGAACTTACTCCAATTGGTTTGGAATAAAATACAGAATCTATGTAGGAGTTATCAGCAGGTTTTAACTTGTTTAACTCATTATAAATAGTCGAATGTGATTGATTAAAGTCAAAATTAAGATGATTGACAGTGTTAAAAGAAGACAAAGATATTTCTTCATAAAAATTAATATCTATCATCTGTTCAATTGTATTTCTAACTGAATCAAAAACAAAATTAGAACTATTCTCAAAAGATAGATCCATTGAGATAATGACCGAATTATTTATATTGTCTTGTGGGTCATTGCACTCCAAATCCTTATCAGCAATATTAATCTCATTATTGAGGATTAATATATCGTCTGTATTAATAGAATTGTTTTGATTTACTGCGTTTTCAAAAATAAAATAATCAAATGTAACTTTCGGGTATTCCGAACTGTCATAGTCAGTAACTAAGATTCCTGACTGTGAAAAGCTTTGATTACTCATTATTAGTACAGCTGCAAATACTAATGTGATTAACTTTTTCATTTTTAGATAATTTTTGTGGTGTTCAATCGTAAAATTAAGACAATGTTAGAACAAAAACAATTATTTGTATTAACTTTGATTTTTAACCAAGTTCCTAAATTTAGACAATTATGAAAATATTTATATACATACTATTTATAACAACTTATGTTGCATTATCTCAGAACAAACAAATAGACGAAAGTTTAATTACAGGTGAGAGTGAATTAGTTTCAAAAGACACGCTAATCCATAAATATAATTTTGTAAAAGGTGATACATTAGAATATAGATTAGAATCAGGTGATTCTGTAATCGTAAACTGGGACAGCCCATTAATTAAAGAAAGATACGAAAGAATTATAATAACCTGCGATAGTGTAGATAAAACAACAGGTCATTTTTTCCTAACTCATGAATATAAATTAATAACTGGCTCAGAGTTCAAAAACTTATACCCTGAAAAAGAAATTGAAGCCCATCCTTGGTTAGAAAAGAAAGTTACAATTGAAATGGATTCAGTAGGTAACAGATATAGCTTTAGTTACGCTGATACTTCGCGAAGTGGTACAACTGCGGGAGGACCGTTCCAAGGACTTTTGTTGCAGCCAATAGGGAAATCTAAAAGTACAGAAAAATGGTCTTGGATAGAATTAAATGATACAACAAATTTTGCTGAAAATGGATTCCCCACCCCAACTATGATTAGAACAGATCTATTTGAGAATAAGGGAAAAACAGATACATTAGGTTATGAAGTTGTAAGAGTTGATATTTCATTTACTGGTAATGGTGAATTTTTTATCAATGATGAAGATGCTGCTTTCTACATGACATCTATTTCAAATGGACATACCGAGAATTATATAAGTACTGAATTAGGTGTCCCAATTTGGGCTTATTATACTCAGGAACAACAATTTGAAATAACTTTTGGAGAAGAAAAGAACTCTAAAGGTATGCACTTTTCTTATACGTTATTCCAATTAGACAGATTTGTGCCTGGTGATGAAAGAAAAAAGACCGATGACAATTAAGTCATACGGTCTTTAATAAAAACTTGATTCGAAAAAAAAATTAATTATTCATTACCGATTAGTTCTTTTTCTTTGTCAGCCAAAACAGCATCTACTTTCTCAATGTATTTATCAGTAATTGTTTGAGCTTCACTCTCACCATCTTTCTGCATATCTTCCGATATTTCTTTTTCCTTTTCAGCATTACGCAAATTATCTATTGCAGTTCTTCTTGAATTACGAACAGCAACTCTTCCTTCTTCTGCATAGTTCTTACATAATTTAACATACTCTAATCTTCTTTCCTCTGTTAGAGGAGGAACTGGAATACGAATAACATTACCATCGTTTTGAGGGTTGAAGCCTAAGTCTGCTATCTGAATAGCTCTTTCGATTTCTTGTAACAATCCACTATCATAAGGTTGAATCATAATAGTACGAGCATCGGGTGTAGATATTCCAGCAACTTGATTCAAAGGAGTCTTTGCTCCATAAGCATCTACATCTATTCCATCTACTAAGTTAGCACTAGCACCGCCAGTACGAATCTTTTGAATTTGAGATTTAGTGAACTCATAAGATTTCACCATACTTTCTTCTGCTTCTAATAATATTTCTGTTATATCCATAATATAATCCTAATTAAGCGGTAACAGTAGTACCTATTTTCTCACCAGTAACTAGTTTATACAAGTTATTTGGCTTATTCATATTAATAACTTTAATTGGTAATTTGTTTTCGTTACATAAAGTAATTGCAGTGTGATCCATTACTCTCAAGTCTTTGTTCAAGACTTCTCGGAAGCTAATGTTTTCAAACATTACAGCATCTTTATTTTTTTCTGGATCAGAATCATAAACGCCATCTACTCTAGTGCCCTTTATCACTAATTCAGCTTTCACTTCGATTGCTCTTAGCACAGCAGCAGTATCAGTAGTAAAGTATGGGTTACCTGTACCAGCACCAAACAGCACTACTCTTCCTTTTTCAAGGTGACGAATAGCTCTTCTTTGTATGTATGGCTCGGCAATTTGTTCCATTTTGATAGCAGTTTGCAACCTAGTTGGTACTCCCTGCTTTTCTAAAGCATTTTGGAATGCTACACAGTTAATTACTGTAGCTAACATTCCCATATAATCACCGGAAACTTTGTCAATACCGTGAGAAGCTGCTTGGATACCTCGGAATATATTTCCTCCACCAATTACAATCCCAATTTGGATACCTAATTTGTGGATTTGGGCTATTTCACTAACAAACTTAGAGAGAATCTCTGGGTCAATTCCGTAACCAGATTTGCCCATTAGTGACTCTCCACTAACTTTCAAAAATATTCTTTTGTAAATGGGTTTCAAGTGATTATCCACCGATTGAGTATCTTACAAATTGATTTACTTTAACTTCTTCGCCAGCATTGTCTGAAATTTGTTTCAATACATCGCTAACAGTTATGTTACCATCTTTTACAAATTGTTGTTCGATCAAACAGTTCTCTTTGTAAAACTTGTTGATTCTTCCTTCAGCAATTCTTTCAGCTATATCAGCAGGCTTGCCTTCTTCAGCAGCTTGTTGTTTGTATAATTCTTTCTCTTTATCAAGAATTTCTTGAGTTACAGTAGATCTGTCAACAAAAGCTGGGTTCATAGCAGCAACTTGCATTGCTATGTCTCTTACCAAAGATCTAGACTCATCGTTAATATTTGAAGAGCTTACTTCAATCAATACGCCCAGTTTGTTTCCACTGTGAATGTAATCTACTATATATCCATCAGTTTTTACTTTTTCAAACTTACTAACATCTATTTTTTCGCTAAACTTAGCAAGTATATCATTGTAAGAATCTTCTACTTTTTTACCATTGAACTCAGCACTTAATAATGACTCCGTATCTTTAGGTTCATTATCGAATACCACAGAAGCAATTGAGTCTGCGAATTGAACAAATTCATCATTAAGGGCAACAAAATCAGTTTCACAAGAAATTTGTGCTATCGAAGCAGCTTGACCATTATCAGCAATTTTAGTGGCTACCAAGCCTTCATTTGTATCTTTGTCGGCTCTCTTTTCAGCAGATGCAGCTCCCTTTTTTCTTAAAAAGTCAACGGCTGATTCCATATCGCCACCAGACTCTACAAGTGCTTTTTTACAATCCGCCATTCCAGCGCCAGTTTTATCTCTTAATTCTTTTACTTGTTGTGCAGTTATATTTGACATTTTATTTTCTTAAATTGGTTTATAATTAGTTTATATAAAAAGAGCATCCTTTTTTAGATGCTCTTTATAAAAATAAATTTAATTAGCTGTTTTCTGTTTTTTCAGCTTCTTCCGAGCTTTCTTTAGCTTCTTCTTTTTTGGTGTCGGCTTTTGCCTCTTCCTTTTTAGTATCAGCTTTAGCTTTCGGCTTAGTTTTCTTTCTTTCTCTAAGTTGACGTTTAACTTTTGGTTGACCGTCACCCAAATCTTCAGTTTCCTTAGCTACTCTTTCTGATTCCGCTTGTTGCTCAGCACGTTTTGCTTTAGCTACAGTGTAACCTTCTACTAATGCTTCTGCAATTATATCTACTATTAGATTGATTGTGTTTCTAGAGTCATCGTTAGCAGGAATTGGGAAATCAACATCCATAGGATTAGAGTTAGTATCGACTATTGCTATTACTGGTATTCCCAAGTTTTGAGCTTCTTTTATAGCCAAGTGTTCTTTCTTAGTATCAACTACAAACAAAGCACCTGGAAGACGAGTCATATTCTCTATTCCACCAAATATTCTTCTTAGTTTGTCTTTCTCTCTATCAAATAATAATCTTTCTTTCTTAGTAATCTTTTCATAAGTACCGTCAATTGACATTTTATCAATTGAAGATAGTCTTTTGATTGATTTTCTGATAGTAGCAAAGTTAGTTAACATACCACCTAACCATCTTTCAGATACGTAGTTTACGTCTGCTTTCTTAGCTGCTTCTTGCAATATTTCTTTTGCTTGGCTTTTAGTACCAACAAAAAGAATATTTCTACCGCCAAGTGCAATCTGATAAGCCGCGTCGCGAGCTAAAGTCAGAAGAATTTGAGTTTTTCTCAAATCAATAATATGAATCCCGTTTCTTTCATTGAAGATAAAATTTTCCATTGCAGGATTCCAACGTCTGGTCAAGTGACCAAAGTGAGCTCCAGCTTTCAATAGCTGGTCTATCTCTACATAGTGTTTCATGTATTTCCTTGTATTTTGTGTGTTTTAACTACTGCCAGAAAGATCTTGGTACATAACGAATATGCAACACACAGTACTTTCCAGCATGATTGATAAAAAATTTCTCTTAACGCTTTGAGAATTGGAACTGCTTTCTTGCTTTCTTGCGACCATACTTCTTACGCTCTACCATTCTAGAATCTCTTGTAAGTAAGTCTGCTTCTTTCAGCTTTTCTTTCAAATCTGGTTCCATTACTATCAAAGCACGTGCAATACCAAGTTGAATAGCTCCTGTTTGACCAGTTGAACCACCACCTTTTACATTTGCATGTACATCGTATTGACCTTTAAGTTCAGTAACTTCTAAAGGTTTATATACTTTCTCTATATTACTTTGGAGGTCTATGAATTGATCCACCTTCTTGTTGTTTATAGTAAACTCACCCTTACCTGGTGTTATTCTTACTGATGCAACAGAAGTTTTTCTTCGACCTGTTCCCCAAAATTGTTTCATTTATTGCTCCGAATTAACTTAAATTTCTAATTTTTTAGGTGATTGTGCTTCGTGTGGGTGCTCACTGCCAGTATAAACTTTAAGTTTAGACGACATTTTTTTACCTAATTTGTTTTTAGGCAACATCCCTTTAACTGCTCTTTCTAATATTCTCTCAGGGTATTTCTCTCTAACTTCTTTAACAGAAGTAAAAGATTCACTACCGTGGTAACCAGTGTGCTTGAAGTAAGTTTTCTTATCTTCTCTTTTACCAGTGAATATTACTTTTTCAGCGTTAACCACTACTACAAAATCCCCATCATCTATGTGAGGAGTAAAGCTTGGTTTGTGCTTACCTCTAATTAATGTTGCTATCCTAGTAGCAATTCTGCCAACAGTTTGGCCTTCTGCGTCCACTATCCACCATTCAGGATTGACGTCTTCTTTTCTAAGCGATTTGGTAAATTGTCCAGTACTCAATTTACATCTCCAAAAGTTTTTGTTTTTATTATAGCTTACAAAATTAATAGATTTATAATAATATTCCAATTATTTCCATCATAATCTGAATTTTTTTTCTAATTCGTTATAAGAAATAGTATATGAAGTCAGTTTTCCCGTCGGACTATGTTGAGGATTTTGGCATTTGAACAGGTCATTATACAGTTTTTCTAATTGAGTAGAGTTTTTGTAGTCTTGCTGATTTACTTTTATACTAACTGACATCACTTTAGCCAAATACTCGTGCATCTCATCGTTTTCATCGTGCACAGAATCTATTATATTTGTTGCTATTCTCTCTATCAAAAGCTCTAAGTTAGTGTCTTGAACTATGTCGGGTACAGATTCTAAAACTAAAGTATTTTCATTTATATTATATATAAACCCATAGCTCTTCAAGTTATCAACATTCTGCTTTAAAGTATTAATGAGTCGAGATTCTAAGTTGATTTTGAGTGGGAAAAGCAAATCTTGGCTCTTATTTTCACTATTTGTATAATTAGATATAAATTTCTCGTAATAAATCCTCTGTATTGCTCGCCTTTTGTATATTACTAATAGGTTTTCTTCTCGCTTCACAATCAAAAATCTATCATCAATAGTTAAATAATCAAAAACAGAATCATCTGATTTGTGAAATAAGTTACCAAATTTTTCTGTACTAAAATCTTCCCTACTCGGTTCATCCCTGTCTCTTTTCCAGCTACTCTCCCCTCTCGAATAATTCGAATGGCTGACATTATCTTTATTCTTTAATATTTCTCCAGTATTCCTATTAACTACAATCTCTTCATTATCATCATTTCTTTGAATTGTAAATGGGTTTATATTCTGTTCTGTCTCAACTTTGAACTCTGGGATAAGACTAACACTTCGTAAAGTAGATAAGATTGCACTTTTGACTACATTATATATATGTCTATCATTTTCAAACTTTACTTCATGCTTTTGTGGGTGGACATTAATATCTATTTTGTTGTGGTCAATTTCTAAAAACAGAACATAGAAAGGGAATCGCTTCTCTTCTAACATCTCCTCATAGCAATTTACAATTGCATGATTCAAATACTTATTCTTTATTATTCTACCATTCAAAAATAAAAACTGGTTGGACGAATTGCTTTTTGCTAAAAATGGTTTTCCTATAAAACCACTAATTTTTATCCCATCATCAGTGTATTCCAGAGGTATAATCAAATCTTCTACAGCTTTGCCCAAGGTTTTAACAATTCTATTCTCCAAATCTGTTGGGTTTAAATCAAATATCAGATTATCATCATTATAGAATGTAAATCTTTTGTCTGGATGCGACAAAGAGAATTTGAGCATAGTTTCTGATATATGCTTAAACTCTGTCAGGTTACTTTTTAGAAATTTTCTTCTGGCTGGCACATTATAAAACAAGTTTTTCACTAAGATTTGAGTACCCTTATCAGAGCTAAACTCAGTAATAGTAGGTGGTTTGTTCGGTTGAGCAACTAACTTGTGCCCTAAAGTGTCATCGCTTCTTCTTGATATAATCTCCAAATGAGAAACTGAGCTTATTGAAGCTAATGCTTCCCCTCTGAACCCCAAAGTCTTAATTGACTCAAGGTCACTTTGTTGACTTATCTTGCTTGTAGCATGCCTTTTTATACTAAATTCAACATCTTCTTTGCTCATACCGCTACCATTATCTATGATGTGTATGAGTGATTTCCCAGCATTCCTAACTACAACAACTACCTCAGTGGCACCAGAATCGAGAGAATTTTCGACTAATTCTTTTACTACAGACTCAGGTCTTTGCACTACCTCACCAGCAGCAATCTGGTTGGCTATGAAATCAGGTAATATTTTAATTGTTGTTGAGCTATTACTCATATTAGAATTTATATTTTAAGTATAGTTGAAATGTATGAGCACAAAAATACAAAAAACCGAGACTTGAAATAAGTGCTCGGTTTTCTAAATATTATATTAGACTAATAATACTATTTGGATGATAGTTTACTACTAAAAACTGAAACGGCTTTTGATAAAGCAGATATTACAGATGTTGCCTTGTCTATAGGTGGTGCAATCTTATTGTAAGATCTATCCACCAAACGCTCATAAGGTTCAATTGTCGAAATTATCCGCTTAGTTCCATTATTGACATTATCTATCAAATCATTTGTCTTCTTACTAGTTTCATTCCATTGCTCCATAGTATAAATTGATTTCTGTTTTATTTCTTTCAGTTCCTTATTTGTTTCCGAAAGTTCTTCCAAAGAAATCATAACTCTTGTTTTGAGCACATTGGCGTTTTCAGTGATTTTATCAAAATTCCTCAAAGAATCCTGTAAAACCTTTTGTGTTTTTATGAAAAACATAACGCCAAAAACCGCAAAAAATGATATTGCAAGCAATGCTACTATAGCAACTAATTTTAGTATTTCATCCATAAAGTAAAGTTAGTTTAATTTTTTGAATCGTTAATTTCTGCTTTAAAAGTATCAACACCAGCTTTCGTGGCATTTCTTACATCATCAATTTTGTTTTGAACTGAAGCTTTTGAACTTCCAGCTTTAGTTTTAGCTTCATTCAAAACATTTTCCGCAGCATAAAGCAATTCATTAGCTTGTTCTTTTGCTGAATCAATTATGTTTTGAGCTCTTACTCTGCCTTCATTCACAGTCGAGGTAACTTGTCTGCCAACAACCTCTTCAGTTTCAGCCCATTTATTACTCGCTTTTTCGTAATATTCACTTGATTTATCTTGAATATCTCCTCTAAGTTCTCTACCGCTTTTTGGAGCTGTTAATAAAGCAACTGCAGCACCAACGGCACCACCGACTAATGTTCCTATTAGAAACCCTTTCGTATATTCTTGTTCATTTGGCATAATTTAGTTCTCCTACCAGTTTTCTGTTAATAAATTTGTTTTTTCGTGTGTTCTAAGCATAATTTCGGCAAACTCTCTGACTGCACCGTGCCCACCTTTACTTTGGCAAACAAAATCTGCAATTGATTTTACTGCATCCGTTGAGTCTGCTGGACATACGGAATACCCTACAGTTTGCATAGCGTGGTAATCATTCACATCATCACCCATAAACGCAACTTCTTCTAAATGCAATTCCATGTCATCTGCTAATAGCTTAACGGCATCAGTTTTGTTCCTACATCCGAGTACCGTGGCATCTACGCCTAACTTCTTAGCTCTACTTGCCGCTATGGGACTATCTTCGCTCGTCATTATAGCTATCTTGAATCCTGCTTTCTTAAGCAGTACAATTCCCATACCATCTTTTACATTAAATTTCTTCATGGTGTCACCTTCGGCTGTATAATACATACTACCATCGGTCATTGTACCATCTACATCTAATATTATGAGTTTTATTTTTTCCAAATCTTATACTTTTATAGTTATCATTTAATTAATTTACAAGAAAAACAAGGACACAGCTTGAAAAAATATATTAGTATTAAATATTCAGTGCCAGAAGAAAATCAGGATTTATTCATAGGATTAATCTCTGATTTAGATTTCACAGGCATTGAACAAAACTTTGACTTACTTACCCTCAATTTTCCTGCTAATTATTATAACGAAAAAATAGCCGAAAAATTGCAATTACTATTAAATAACTTAGATTTTGAAGTAAAGGAAATTAGTAAAGAAACTTTGGAAGAAGAAAATTGGAATAGTAAATGGGAAAGCACTTTAGAACCAGTTATCATCAATGAGGACTTAGTAATAACTCCTACTTCTAAGTCCGATGATTTTTCTAAATATAAATATATTATAAAAATAGACCCTAAAATGTCCTTTGGTACTGGTTATCATGCAACTACTAGACTGGCATCACAATTAGTTTTGGATTCTGTAGAGAAAGATAGTAAGTGGTTAGACGCAGGCACAGGAACTGGAGTTCTAGCAATTTTGGCTTCACAAATGGGTGCTAACAAAATAGAAGCATTCGATATTGATACTTGGTCAGTTGAGAATACAAAAGAAAATTTGGTGATCAACAATATTGAAAATATAAATATTTATGAAGCAGACTTAAACAAAGTTGAGCTTGATACTTTCGATGGGATTATTGCTAATATGTTTTCTAACTTACTTATAGATAATATGCCAAAGCTTTCATCATCGCTGGAACAAAATGGAATTCTGATATGTACTGGTATATTAAAGTATGATAAGTTAAAAGTGGTAGAAGCAGCTACGAATAATGGTCTCAAGCTTTGTGAAGAACTAAATGAAGATGAATGGGTAGCATACAAATTTGAGAAATCTTAAATGAGATTAGCAGCTATTGACATTGGTACTAATACACTATTACTATTAGTAGCAGAAGTTAAAAACAGTAAAATAGACAGTGTGATTTGTGATGAACACGAAATAGCTCGCTTGGGAGAAGGTTTAGATAAAACCGGATTTATCTCAGATATTGCTATAAATAGGGCTACTAACATCCTCCAATCGTATAGGAAGCTAATAAAAGAACATAATGTTGAAGATGTAATAATCTCCGCAACCAGTGCTATGCGTGACGCAAAAAATGGAAGTGAAGTGAAGGCTGTATTAGAAAATGCAATAGGTTACCCCATTAATATAATTGCAGGAACTGAAGAAGCTAAAACAAGTTTTTTAGGAAGTATAGAAAGATTGGACTTAGTTAAAGACATAGTCCTTGATATTGGAGGTGGTAGTACAGAAGTAGTACTTGGTAACAAAAACGAAATAGATTTATCTAAATCTATGCAAATTGGTGCGGTCAGGTTGACTGAGAGGTACTTCCCCACTCATATTTCTAAAACAGAAAACTATGGAAAAGCTTCTGAATTTATCAAAACAAAACTTTCTAAGTTAGGAGAGTTGAAGTTTGATGGTGAAATGATAGCTGTAGCAGGAACGCCAACAACTATTGCTGCTATTGATTTGGGCTTACCACAATACAATGCACACCTAATACACAATCATAAAGTCACTAAAGAAAAATTAGAAACCATTGTAGATATATTCATCAATAAGACACGTGAAGAATTAATAGATGATTACAATGTGCACCCAAATAGAGCCGACGTTATATTGGGTGGAGCAATCATTTTATTAGAGTTTTTGAAATTTATACAAAAACCTGAGTTTGTAGTTTCCTGCAAAGGTCTAAGGTATGGGCTACTCAAAGAGTTGATAAAAAATAATTGAATTTTAACTGCAAGACTCTTAATTTGCGGTTTAATTAATAAACAATCTTGGAGATTTTATGAGATCATTATCGATTACTCTAATTGCAATAGCACTTTTAGGGTTAGCTTCTTGCCAACAACAAAGCAAGAAAACACCTTCTTTTTATAAGGATACAATTAATTTTGAATTACTTTCTAATATGAAAAATGTATTAGATGAAAATGTGAAAGATTTAACTTTGGAAGAAGTTAATTATTTGAATGCTGCAATAAGATATTATTCACCAATAAAAGATTCATTATTGGGTAAAACTGTAGGTGAATTAATAGAAGGACAAAAAGAAAGAACTTTGCAAACTAACATTAACTTAGTACAAGCAACTGCGTTTAGTACTTTGTTTACTCAGTCAATTAAGTTCAATATCAAAGATTTTCAAGCAATAGAGCAAGAAAATGGTGCACCATTGAATGTTCCTACTTACCAATTCCAAAATATTTCTGGAAAAGAAATAGTGAAATTACAAGGTGTAGTTGATTATTACAACGGTGAAAACTTAATCAAAAGATTCACTGTTGAAGTTGACAAAGCAATACCAGCTGAGAAGACTTTGAATCAACCTTACCCATACAATCACGATGTAGAAAACAGAAGAGATGTATTTGTAAGAAACAACTTTGCTAAATTGAGAAAAGTTTGGATTCCTACTGTAATCGAATTTGCTGATGGCAAAGTTTACAAAAGAAATCCGGATAAGAAAGAAAAAGCTGATATGGATGAAGAAACTAAATAAGTTTCATCACATATAACAAAACAAAAAAGACAGCCAATTGGCTGTCTTTTTTTTATCTACTTTATTTTAGAATATAAGAATTAAAAAACTACTCTTCTATTCCCAAAGACTTATTTACTACATAAGCTTGTTCGTGATTGTGAACCTTAGAAGAACCAGTAGAAGTAGAAGCTGCAGAATGTCGTCCTGCGTATTCTATCTTCTTATGATCATCTACTACTTGAAGCAACTCTGTAAGCATATAACTCCAAGCACCCTGATTTTGTGGCTCTTCTTGTGACCACACTATCTTTTCTGCATTGCTATACTTCTTAACTATATTTTCAAGTTTTGTAATATTCATTGGGTACAATTGTTCTATTCTAACTATTGCTGTATCAGTAATTTCTTCATCTCTTCTCTTTTGTAGAAGGTCATAATATAATTTACCAGTCACTAATACAACTCTCTTCACTTTATCTGGTGCATCGATATCATCAATCTCGTCGATAATGTGTTCAAACTCCCCACTAGTAAAATCTTGAACAGATGAAACTGCAAGACTATGTCTAAGCATACTCTTTGGAGTCATAAGAATCATTGGTATCTTATGTTCTAACTTTGCATGCCTCCTAAGTGCATGGAAATAATTAGCAGGAGTAGTAAAATTCCCAACTATCATATTTTCTTCGGCGCAAAGCTGCAAGAATCTTTCTAATCGCGCAGATGAGTGCTCAGGCCCTTGTCCATCGTGTCCGTGCGGTAACAACATAATAATATTACTCGTTTGCCCCCACTTTACTTCACCACATGATATAAATTGATCTATAATAGGTTGTGCCATGTTTACAAAATCACCAAACTGTGCTTCCCACAATGTAAGTGAATTTTGAGCATTGACACTATAACCATAATCATAACCAACAACAGCAAGTTCTGATAGTGGACTATCATATATATGTATTGAAGCTTGCTCACTTTCCATATTGTTCAACGGAATATAAGCTTGTTCTGTTTGTTTATCAATCAAAACCGCATGTCTTTGACTAAAAGTACCCCTACGAGTATCTTCACCAGTGAATCTAATGTTTTTATTTTCAAGTAATATAGACCCAAAAGCTAATGTTTCTGCAGTAGCCCAATCAATAGCTGGCTTGTCTGCATCAATCATTTTTCTTCGCTTCATCAATCCAGAAATTACTTTCGGATTTGCGTTAAAATTATCAGGAACTGAAGTGGTATCCATTATAACTTTTTTAATTATTTCTTCTGAAATTGTAGTTTCATAAGTCTTAATCGATTGTCCAAATTTCTCTTCAAAAATTAGTTTTTGAGATTTAGGTTTCTCTTCCCTTTCGTCAAATGCAGTTTCAAGTTCGTCCAAATATGCTTTAGTCAACTCATCAATCTCATCTTGAGTAAGAACACCCGATTTGATCAACTCACGCTCGTAAACCTCACGTACCGATTTCATCGATCTAATTTTCTTATACATCAGAGGTTGCGTGTAACTAGGTTCATCACCTTCATTGTGCCCATACTTTCTGAAACACAACAAGTCAATAATCACATCATCGCCATATTTATTTCTGTAATTCAGTGCAAATATTGCAGCTTGAGCAACAGCTTCTGGATCGTGACCATTTACATGTAAGATTGGAACTTGCAGCATTTTTGCAACATCCGAAGCGTAGTAAGTTGACCTTGCATCTTCGTTTGTTGTAGTAAATCCAATTTGATTATTCACTATTATATGAATCGTACCACCAGTTGTGTAACCTTCCAAACGTGACATATTCAATACTTCTTGAACAATACCTTGTCCTGCAAAAGCTGCATCACCATGTACTAATATTGGAAGTACTTTTGTGTAATCATCATCAAATTGTTCATCTATCAATGCTCTACTCAAACCACCAACTACAGGGTTTACAACCTCCAAGTGACTTGGGTTTGGAGTCAGAGATACTTTCATTTTATTATTTTTAAGTGAAGTGTATTCATTAGTTTGACCTAAGTGATACTTAACATCGCCAGAACCATAATATTCTTGTGGGCTAATCTCACCAGCAAATTCATTGAATATAGTTTTTAAGCTTTTACCAGCATTATTAACCAAAACATTCAATCTACCTCTGTGAGCCATTCCCAATATTGCTTCTTCTGTGTTAGAGTTAGCAGAATCTTGTAATAACTGGTCAATCATGACTATCAATGATTCAGCACCTTCTAAGCTAAACCGCTTCTGACCAATGAATTTCTTATGTAAGAAATCTTCAAACGTCTCTGATTCTATAAGCTTTCTTAATATATTTTTCTTTTCGTCTTTAGAGAAATCAATACTATTTCTCGAAGACTCTAATGTGTTTTTAATCCAATTCTTTTTTGAAAGATCTTGAATATTAGAAAATTCAATACCTATAGAACCGCAATACGTGTCCCTCATCAACTCTAAAATTTCTCTTAAAGTCATTTCGTCTTCGCCCCATGTATCGACAGAAGGGAAATGTCTGTCCAAATCCCAAATATTCAATCCATAGTAAGACATATCTAATTCAGGATATGAATAGCTAGTCATTCCTAATGGATTGATATTAGCTAATAGATGTCCTCTTGACCTGAACGAGTTTATCAAAGACATAACGTGAGTGCTTTTCTTTTGCTTGTGGTTAACTTCAGAACTATTTCTGTCCGAAGTGTCCATTTCCCATTTTACTGGATTAAATGGTATCTTTAAACTAGCAAATATTTGGTCATAAAACCTGTGTTCGCCAATCAGCAATTGATGTAAATGTCTTAAAAATTCTGCTGATTCTGCACCTTGTATTATTCTGTGGTCGTAAGTATTAGTCAAACTAACAACTTTAGATACTGCCATTTCTGTCAACTTTTCTGGCTTTACTGCCGAAAACTCAGCTGGGAAATCAATAGCACCAGATGCAATAATCATCCCTTGACCATTCATCAGTCTTGGTACAGACATTATAGTACCAATCATTCCAGGATTTGTAAGTGATATTGTTGTCCCTTCCAACTCATCTAAAGTAATTTTACTGTTTTTTGCTCTATTGATCAGATCAGACAAACTTTCAATAAACTCAGAGAAATTCATCTCTCCAGCGTTTTTTAAGTTTGGAACTAATAGTAATCTTTCGCCAGATCTTTTTTCAATATCAACAGCAACACCCAGATTAATTTCTTTATTAATCTGTCTATAATATTTGCCTTCCTTTTTTACAAAATTATCATTTAAGCTTGGGTATTTCTTCAAAGATTGAACAATTGCCCAAAGCATTAGATAAGAAAAAGAAATTTTTGATCTTCTTTGCCCTAACAGGTACTTATTAATTATCTTTCTGTTTTCATCTAATGGTTTTACAGGGATATTCCTTACAGAAGTAGCAGTAGGAACAGATAAACTCTCTTCCATATTCTGAGCTATCTTTGTCGGAATATTCGGTAGTTCCGTTAGTTTTTCCTCATCCACTCTGTCAGCATTGGGAGTGCTATCGCTTAGCTCTACTTTTGATGAGCCATTGGAGGTTACTGGTCTCGGAGTTTTCGGTATAACTGACTTGCCGTTTACACCACTAAAATAATTTCTCCATTCTTCGCTTACCGAATCCGGATCTTTAAGAAAGTTGAAATACAACTCTTCTTCGAATGCTTGATTTAAGTCTATCACTTTATTATTGTAATGTTAAATTTATACATTTTTCAAATTCTATACTATGACGCTGAAGTATTCACTTAATTGTCAAAATTAATTTTCAAAGTTATCGAAAAGTTCGATAACTTCGGTGCTTTTGTTCAAAGATAATAACTCATCAAAAAAACTCCGGTTGTGAAGTATTCTTGATATTTTACTTAGTATTCTTATATGCATTCCAAGTTCTTCATTATTACTCAAAATAAGAAATGCAATCGATATTTTTTTCCCATCCAAGGAGTCAAAATTTACTGGCTTTTCAAATGTCATCAAAGCAGCAGTAAGCTCTTTGATTTCAGAAGACTTAGTATGAGGTATAGCAATATTGTTGCCAATTCCAGTTGACATTACATTTTCCCTCTCTAAGGCACTGTTATAAATGGTTTCAATATTATTGAAGTTACCAGATTTATGTGCCAATTGTACTAACTCTTTTATAATTTCTTCTTTTGAATCTAATTCAGACCCTAACGATATGCTTTCAATGTTAAGTATATCAGATATTTTTACCATAATGTCATCTTTTTTTTACAATTTATCCAAAATTATTTATTGTACTTCTAAGCGTTTCTAATTTACATGATACAGCTGTCTATGGTAATCATACTTACTATACTTTTATATATATTTTTGTAGTTATTGATATTTATTACACGTTTTTCGCACATTAGAATCTTCTTATTTGCTTTCCGTGTTGTCTTCTTTTCAAGACTACTTCAATTTGCTCACCATTTATATTTGTAGTCAGCGATAAATCATTAATTGCTTTTTCTACCATCTCAAATCCAACCATCATATTTCTTGTTTGAAGTGCAATAGTCATTTCTACAATTTCTCTAATATTTCTATCATTTGCAACCCATTCTCTATTGTTTGCGTTTCCTGATTGTGTTGCATCACCTACTTGTATTGCCGTTGGGCTACTGTACAGTCCTGTAATGTCTCCACCCTCTGAAAAGGACAACAACCCTGTTAATACAGGAGTAGTAAAACTCTTTACAGCAGAAGATATTGTTTGTTGTAATATTGGGAGTGCGGCTATATTCAACGGGAAAGGTAAACCATTAAGGTAGCTTGTTACAGATTCACTTAGTAACAATTGGAGTATGAAGGCTTCAATTTCTTTTTGAATGAAAGTTACTCGTCTTGCAAGTAACTCTCTAAATTGGTCTTCGGCTTGCTGGTCTGCCCCAGCAATTATAGCCGGAAGTATATTAACAGCAGAATCAGTTACATCTTTCAGTGCGTATGTTAAGTCATCCCCTTTCTCTTGTAGTTCATTTGTAGTAGCACTCATACCCTCTGTGATCTCTGAAAAAATATCCAATTCTTTCTTATCAAAATCCCCAGTTTTTAAAAGTGCTTGACTAACAGCCTCTAAATTAGCAGCTGCATCTTCGGACGCTTTTTTTAACTTTTCATTATTGGCATCATCCTCTGCTAACTGACTTGCATTCAGATATTCTTGCTGTGCATCATAGAGTTGCTGATACTGCTCATCTGATATCCTCACTGTTTCCTTGAAGACATCTAGCCTCTCATTAAATGCTCTTTGCTCATATTCTAATATTGCGACTTGCTTCTCCCTTTCAGCTATTGCGTTTAACTCTGCATGCACTTGAGACTCAACTAATTCTTTCTTTCTAAATTCCTCTTGTAATTTCTCTCTACGTTCAAGACTTTCTTCTTCTAACTTTTCTTTTTTCCTATTATACTCGTCTTCTGTCAATATTTCCAGTTCTTTGAAATTTTCAAGCTTCTCGGCTCTTACCTCAAACTCTTTATCAATGTTTGATAAATCATTATCCAAATCTTCTTGTCCTGTTGAGCTTCTCAACCCAAAATACAACTCATTAACAGCGTTAATTTTTTCGATTTCCTTATCATATCTGCTGTTAATAGCGTCTGACTCTTTATCAAGACCAACCTGCAACTTTTCAAGCCTGTGGTCTAAGTTCTTGCTGACATTATCTCTTATCCGGTCATAAGTTTCCGTAGATTGAGCTTTAGCTTCTAAATATAATCTTCGTTGCTTATTTATTCTAACATCATATTGATTTTTTATAGCTTCAATCTCATCCGATTCTCTACCAGTTGTTTGGAGTTCTGTTAATCTTTTGTTCTTCAATTCTTCTAATTTTACAACTTCGTCATTGTAGGCTTTAACATTATCTAACTGATTGTCTAATCTACCATTTAACATTTTTATTATTTCATCAAACCCAGACGCCCCTTTAATTCCAGCTTCTATTTCAAATTCAATGCTTTCTATTCCTAATTCTTCAAGTTCACGTTCTATTTCCTGTGTGTCTGCATTTATAGAGAGTTTAAGCTTCTTCAACTCATTGTTTTGTTGTAATATTTGCTGATTGAATCTTAGAATTGCACCTTCTACTTCCGCTTTCTCCTCTTTCTTTAACTTAGGAGAAAACTCCACTTCACCAGTTTCAAAGTTTACATCTTTAACCAATCCTTTAGCAGAGAGCACTTCTAACCATGCTTTCCTTTGATCTTTAATACTTGCTAGTTGCAGTTGACTAATTTGTATCTCATCATAAGCATTGGCTTCTCTACCTTCAGCTAATAGTTTTCTTTCTTTATCAATTTCTCTCAATTGCTCAGTAGCTTGAATATCTCTTTCACGTAGTTCTATTTCTTCTTTTGCTATTTCAAATAAGGATTTGCCCTGAATGATTTTTTGCCCAGTTGCTATTAGTATTTGTTCATTTATTTTAGCTAGGTTTTTCTGCTCCCTGACATTATCGCGTGTGTCTTGGAGTAATTTTTGATATTGCTCTCTTGCTTGCTGTCTATCTTCTGGATTGTCTGCCTCTTTGATTAACTTTTTCAATTCAGATAGTCCTGCAGTCTGTTGAGTAACTGTACTACTTAATTTATCATTGACACTATTCCATGCAGCCGCCAAATCTACTACCGAACGTTTTTGGTCTTTGGCAATTTCCTCTGACTTAGTCTGTTGTTTGACGGTCTCTTTTAACTCATCCGTAGTCTTACCCATTGCTTTAGCAACAGCTTCGTAAGATTCTTCTGTAATTACTCCCTTTTCGTTAGCATCTTCTAAATGCCCAATCATGTTCTCAGCTTCTTTTCTTTGGGATTCAACCAACTTGTCTCTTTCCTTTAAAAGCTCTTGCGACTTCTCTACAGTATCTGCATTAACTATTTGGTCATTGAGACTAGCTATTTTTGCTTGATTCTCTTGATATTGTGACGATTGTTTAGCAAGTCCATCAGTAAACTCTTTTTGCTTGTTTTTAATCTCATCACTAAAGGATTCCTTTTGCACTTCGTTTAATTTCTTCGCCTGATCAACATTGATTTCCATTGCAGTCGTAACATTGCCGTTTGCATCTTCTATTTTCTTGTACCCTGAAACTACTCCAGGGATTTCTTTATTGATTTGTTTAGCAAGTGAGGCTTTTTCTAATTCAGTAGTAGCATTCTCATATTTGGTTATGAGTTTTCCTATCTCATCTTGTTTGTCAAGACTACCTTTGATTTCAAACGCCTTCTCAATAGAGTTACCAATATTAGTTTGTTGAACTACCTTAACAGCACCACTCATAGCTCGAGTAATTGAGCTTGTAAGTTTTTGTTTTAGTGCGTCACCCTCTTCATCGTCACCAAACCAATTAGCAGGATTTAGATAATGTGCACCTAATTCAGCAAGATTAGATAATAGTTCAGGTGCTTCTCTAATTAGACCAAATATACCCTCTTTTGCCAACTTAATATGACCTAATAATCCTGAGAGGAAATCAGTTGCTGAACTAAAAGAGTCAGCGACATAGTCAACACCTTGACTTATTAGTCCAAATATATCTGTTGCTCCTAACAGTCCACCAGTCCAATCATTCACTAAAGAAATGCCAAGATTTAGTATTTCCATGACAAGCTCAAATGGGAAAATAACTGACTCATATATTATAGAACCAACCTCTACAAGTAAATCAATAGTCTCAGCCCCTAATTCTCCTAATGAGTCAAGAACTGGTTGTGCTTTTTCAATAAACTTTTGGAATCCCTCGGAAGCATTCTTTAATATCTCTTGCCCTCTTTCTGTTTTTGTAAGAAATAGAGTAATTGCTCCGACTGCCGCCGCCCCACCAATAACCCAAGGATTCATTGCAATTGGACCCAATGCACCAATCTTTCCAGCAATCCCAGATAAACCTGTTGCACTCTTACCTAAGCTACTCAGCTGATTTTTGATAAAAGGTACTTTGTCTCCGAGTCCAGATATGCCTGTTTGAATAGATGTTATTTGTGATTTCACCTTGCCTAAGTCAACGGCATTTAAAGCTGACACAGCAGGAGCTAATTGTCCCGCTGTTGTTATAACACCACCCAATGTAGATGCTACAGGAGCAAAGAATGCAGATGCCTTTGTTGCGAATGCTTTGAATTTAAGTTCAAGTTTATCAAAACTTGTAACTGGTCCTATGGTATCTGAGAATGTTTGCCCAATTTCTTTAGCTGAATTTGCTACTGCAGTTGTATCTATATCTGCTGAGAAGATATTGGTGAACAATTCCCCGCCAATTTCCTCAGCCATTGTACCGGATATGGCCACATTTAATTTATTTCTTAGAGCTTCATTTATTTCCCCTGCATCAACACCTTCCTTGATTAGTTTCTGTGATTGATTTAGTGCTGCTTCAACTGAAATGTCACCAGTTTGTGCTTGTTTAAGGAGTGCTTCAACACTTTGTACGATTGCTCCCTCAGCTTCATTTGCTCCTTTTGTCATTTCTTCAAATGGTGTTGTGAAGTCTCCTGCATTGATTCGGATTGCAGTTTCTTTCATAGCATCTGCAAGCTTGTCAGTATCTCTAGCACCTTGTTCTACACCTACTGCTAAACGTCCAACAAATGATTCAGCGGATGCTCCCGTATCACTAATAACACCTGAATATTCATCTAGTGTATCAAGAGAATCTTCCATAGAAGTGTTAGTTTTCTGAGATGCAAAAGCTATTAACTCAAATCCTTTTTTTCCATCTAATGCAAAATTCTGTAAGAATGTTCTTGATTTTCCAATGACTTCATTGACGTCTTGATCCATAACTTGAGCAATTGACTCTGCACCTATTACAAACTCATCTATATCTTCTTTAGGAAGGAAGTCACCAAATTGGGATTGTGCAAATCCGAGTGTTTTGATGGTGTCTGATAAAGTCTCTCCAACACCAGATTGAAATAACTCCTCTGCTGAATCGCGAAGACTTGACACTTCGGCATCAGTTAGATTTGCCTGTGCTTGGACTTGCCTTAATGCTAAATTGACATCTTTACCACCCTCTGCAAAATCAGATAAATACTGACCTGCTGTTGCAATAGCTTCTGCTTTGAAAAATGTTTCTAAGAATGAACCACTATCTTTGGTTGTCTCCTCAGTAGTATCTTTTACTTTTTTAAGTGCATCCTCGTATTGACCTAATAGTCCTTCTGTCTCTTTTATTTCAGCTTGTAGGTTATCATACCCTTTGGTACCGACCTTTCCTGTTTTCTCTAATTCTTTAATTGCATCTTTTTGGGCTGCTAATAACTTCTTAGTTTCATCAGTTCCTTTTTCAAAGTCATCTACAAGGTTAGCAAACTGCTTTTCTGCTTCCTTAAAATCTACATCATTATCTAAATCTTTGAGTGCTTTGGATAATTCATTGAGCTTATTAGTATCAATATCACGGAAAGCGTCATCAATAGCAGAGCCGTCAATCTTTTCAGTTTCTTGGACTAATTCATCTAATGCGTTTGTTAATTTCGAGAGTTCCGCTTGTGCTTCATCGGAATTGAGAGCAATTTCAATATCTTCAATATCCTTAGTCGAATCCCTGAGCTTATCGAATTCAGATATAACTTTTTCAGCTTTCTTTTTGAACTCATCTGAATTGAGGTCAATATCTGGCTGAATAGTCTTTAACTGCTTCTCTAAATTAGAAACAAATTTATTCACTCCCCCTTTCTCTGTTTGAAAGGAAGCGACTAAGTTTAATAATATTTCATGTTCTTTAGTTGCCATCTGCTACTCTTTTAACTCTATCTATTAGTGTGTATAAACAATCGAGATAATCTGCATTTCTTACGTCCTGTGGTTTGCAATTCCATTCTTGTGCTAATATTGACACATACCAAATCTTGTGATATGTGTCCACTACACGCCGTTCTAATTCGCCACTTTCGAGAGAGGAGATTCGGAGCTCTTCTTTTCTTGCGACTCTGTCGAGTTCTTTGAAGCTGTCATCAGGTGCCCCAAGAGTTGGATGCTTTCGGCCGTCAAGGACTGCTTTGGCTTGTCTCGCAAGATTAGCGTAGCGAGATGTAATTTCCCCTGACCTAAAAAAAAATCCCTTATAATCTCATCTTTGATTTCAGAAAATTTATCAGAAGGTAATTCGTGCATGAAGTTCTTGATGCTATCTCTTGCCTCATTTGGGTCGTAAGGTAACATTACTTTCTTATCTGAAACTTCTCTTACCAAATGAGCAACTATTGCATCTTTAACTTCTCCTAAGTCGCTTCTTTGTATATCTTTTAGATTAACATCCTTTTGTCTGCTTTTGGCATCATTATACCATTGCATTATTTCATTAGCAGTCTCTGCTGGCAGTGATTTAATTGAGTGAAAATCATATTTGTATGTCTTGCCATCGTGCTTGATTTCAAGCACTTTTCTTTTGTTTTTTTTAACTGTACTCATTTTTTATAGCTCCTTAAGTTATTATGTTTGGTATTATTGTGTCCGCATAGTCTTCATCTAATGGGAAATATTTCTTTATTACTATTTTTGTTCTATTTCTCATATCGGCTGGCTCAATATCTAAAGTCATAGTGAGCTCAGGATAGATTTTCATTTCATTGTTTTCAATTGGAAAACTATTCACAGGATTATTATAGTCGAGGCCAGGTAAATAAAACCCTTTTACTTGTTCCCCTGCTTGTGAAAATCCAATAGTGATAAAATCTAAATCATCTGGATTGTTTTGATAATGCTTTATTATCCGTTCTACATTGTGATGTTCACCATTGGGTATAATGATAGTTACTTCAAAGTTGTATCCTTGGGTTTCTTCCCCACCTGTATCATTTTGCAGGACTATTGGTGTTAATTTCCACGTGCTTCCTGCCTCAATATATGGTGCTACCAAGCCCTCAATTACATTTTCATCCTCGCTATCAATAGCAAAGAATTTCATAGGTGCTATTTTAATCGTATTCAAGTCACCTAATTCAAAATAACCTGTGAAGTTAGTTCCCATGTGGCAATACTTCTGTTAGTTCTAATGTGATTTCTTTTAGATATTTATTCTCATTAATCCTTGATAGTGGCATTTTACCACCACCTGTATGCACTTGTCTGACATTGTTAAGTCCTGATCCTGCATCAACTATCTTGATATATTTAAAATCGGCAACCCAAAATGCTTCGAGAAATGCTTTTGCATTGGTCGTAATTGCCTTTGGTTGTAAGTAAACAGAATGAAAATATCTTGAATCAAGCTTGTTACTGTAAAGAATACCACCGTGCATTCTACCAGTATCTTCATTGGATTGAACTTGGAAAGGGAACATTCTCAATGGATAAAATTGAAACTCATCCCCTGAAATATTCCCACCACCTGGTGCAGCACCAATTAAATCACCATCATCTGGTCGTGGATATGAGTTGGTATAATATAAATAAATGTGATTAGCCATAAATCATATACTCCGGCTCTAATCTGAATGCTTTATCATTGAGTGGCTTCCTACATAGTCTAAATATCATATCCTCATCTACTGTTTTACTTTCTAAGATTGTTTGTGAAATGTTAGCATTTGTACCAGTTGCATATCTGACAAATACAGATTTGTTTACATCGATCGTTGAATTTTCTAATACAACAATTCCACCCGTTTGAACTCTAATTACATTACCATTGATTCCGTCTTCTTTTGCTATTCCTATAAACTTATTGTAGTGTTCACTCTTTAGAGGTTGGAATTTTTCTATCTTGCCATCATCTCGTAGTGCAATAGCATAGTCAGCTTTAATCGTCTCATTACATTCGAATATCCAAGTATCACTTATTTCTCCACCAACAGTACCATTTCTTAATGGACTTTCATTAACTGTCCCTTGTACTTGTGATGTTCCTTTGCCTGAATCATAATTACCATAGATACTTGATATAGATTCGTCAACTAACTCTATTACAGTTTCAGGTTTGTTCATTGAACGCTCAATACTAACTATCGACCAAGTTGAAACAGGAGACCAAACCTCATTCCACTCATCTTCAACAGAATCATATTCTAAAGTTTTAATTTTTAGTGGTATCTTTTTACCAATCTTTAAATTTTCCCAAATTGGACTACTACCATCTGAGTTAGCCGAGAATCCGTTCCAAGATGGAGTAGTAACCTTACGCGTATTCTCATAGTATAACTTATCACTAGCTGTAAGGCTTGTAATGTAGTCAGATAGAGTTTCATATCGAAGATTATCACCGCTCCTATTAATTACAATATTAGTAGCAGGAGCCCATACTTCAGTTGAGCCACCAAGTAGAGTACTCTGAAGAATATCTTGTGGGGTAGTCTTGACGTATATACCCGAATGTAGGTAATTCCGATGTCCCCTATTACTGAATTCACTAGGAGAGTAATATTCGGAATATGGAATATTATGATATGGAGTGAAAGAAAGAACCCCGATATTGATAGGAATTGAAGTAACACTCTTGCCTACGGCCCTTTGCTGAAGTATAGACCAAGAGGTAGATAGCAATAATCTCTTATATTCAACTAATGAGTCTGTTTTGATATTATTTTTGAAATCATATAATGCAGGTGTCGGGGTGAAGTTTTCATAGTAGTCAGGAGAACTTTTATCAAATAGTTGGTATTTATAAGTGTTCCTTTCATCACCAGCAACTTCTGAGTCGGGGCCACCTTCTAGTATTAACCTATTTGCTTCAGCGTAATATTTAGTACTGTTTTCTAGTGCAATAGATGAGGAGTCGAAACTGGAACTGTTGACCCCTACCATATAAACGTTAGATGAAATTGAAAGTGAGTTTTTGGATACAAATTCAATTTCTATTTCAGTTCCCGAATTAAACCTAGTTATGACTACACAACCCAATGAGCGAGCAATCTCAGCTAAAAGAGAGGTGATGTTACCAGTAGCAAGGAATGAATTGGGCTCTTGGAATCTGTAAGCTTCAGGCATAGTAGCGTGATCTGTGTGAATATCTGTACCAGTTCCGAAGACAGGCTTCAATAGTGAACTATTGATATAAGCATTGTATTTATAATTTAATGATTCAGGTGGTGCTATGAATACCTTTCTAAGAGTACCATCTGTTTTAACATTTTTCACATAGAATTTACTCTCTAATTCATAATAAGCAGTCCCAACGCTGAACCCTAAATCTGTTTCCGCTATACTAAATGAGAATGTCGTCCCAATCATTTCGGTTAGAACTTCAGATGTCTTATCTAAGAGCATCATTAGAGTATCGTAGATAGTTCCCATTGGAGTTGTGTACATTATAAAGTCATCATCCCCTATTTGGTGAATATAACAAGGCTTGTGCTTGAAGTTACTCTCAATGTCTCCGTCCCCACCGTCTATTTCTGTTAGTCTGTCATAGATAGAATCCGTTTCCGTCCCATCTGGTAATAAGATAGGCTTGTCTAAAAAACATTGCGACATAACCGATAAATCAAATTGCAATGCTTTGAAATCAACTTCCATATCAGCATCAATTTCTGAATCCCAAGGCAATGCCCCTATCCAATCGTGTTCACTCCCTGAAATTGTAGAGGTAATTTTACCTGTAAAGGTTCTATCTGATTCATCGAATGTAGAACCTAAAGTATAAAGGAAGGTTGCACAATATCTATGCTTTCTAAAGTTATTGGCATGGAGGCAGAAATAAAAAGCTCTTTTATCAGTAGTAGTTTGAATTGCAGATGTAGTAACCTTAAACCCAAGCTCACTCATTGAAAAAGAACCTTCTTCTTTTTTCAAAGACTCTTTAGTATTTCCTAAGTTAAAAATACTTGTTCTGAAATTCTCACTACTAATACCCAAATCCGACACTATTTGAGCATCGGTTTTGAAAAGATTATCATATTGATCGGCAACAACAAATCTTACAACTTGCTTACCGAAAATATGGTCTTGGTATATGGCTTCTTGGACAAATATCATCTAATTTCCTTTATATAAAAATAGCAGACAGGGTTTATAATTTCTGCCTGCTATCTGGATTGAGCTAGGAGCTATACTTCCTTATTATGCTGCTGCCTTTAGCACAATTTCGCCTTTTCCTAATTTCGTTGCTTCATCATTAGTCAATGTTGGTGGAGTGAAGTTTTGCTTCAAACCAGTAGTTGTCAATGCACCCCAAGAAATGCCAGTAAATGCTGACTGATGTTCAGCTTCTGTTCCGGGTAACTTGTAAGAATTGAATTCTAAAGTAACATCGCCAGTATCTTGGACACCTGTGTAATCTGTGCTTCTTTTTGCCGTCATATATACCCAACCATCAACAGTTGTACCTTCTGAATTTGCATTCCAACCTCTTGGAACAGCAATCAGGAATACTTGGTTCGGAATATCAATTAACTTTTTCTCAAAAGCTGTTAGTGTTGCTGATTCTACATCACCACCAGTTACCACTAATTTCACTTTACCTAAGTTGGTATTGTTAGAATCACTTTCAACAGATGTGATTTCAGTTCCATCTGTTAACTTGTATTTCTTACTATTTTTAGGGTGTGACATTATTGTATTATCCGCTAATGTTATTTCTACATTCTCTCCACCACCTGATTCCGCATTAGATGGTAAGAATGCTGTGAAATCTGAGCCTTTACCTAAGTTATCAAACCCAAAACGCGGATAATCATTTGATTCATCTGTGTTAAAGTCAGCTTCCGCTATCTGGACACCACCTGAAAGAACAACAATACCATCACCAACTGAGTGTGCGGCCGCAGTAGTACTGTTTGCACCACGCGTACATCCTGTTAGTTGATTGTTGTCAGAATCATAAGCTCCAACTGTTATTTGCTCCGAACCTATTTGGATTGTAGAGCCATCTTTTAATATACCTGAATCGTCTGACAATGGGATAGTTGTAACTGTGTCGTCAATACCACCAGTTCCTACTTTTCCGCTGAATGAATTGAATATTACACCAAGCAACCATGCCGCTGGAATACCTGATACTAATGTTCTTTTTGCTGCTATTTGTTGAGCCATTTTAGCTACCTCTTTTAATTAATTTTAAGTAATTTGTATTTCTATTTTATATAGAGTCAATTTCACAAACGTAATGTCCACCTAAACTGGAAGTTGATATAGAAAAGCCACTATCGTTTACAATAGCAAAGCTACCTTCACCCTCATTAGAGGCAGTTATATCTACATTTACTCCTGTTGACACTACCCAATGGTTCTCTTCTGGTGGCTCTTGGGAGCTATAGAAAGTAACTGAGTGCTGTCTGTACATTCTATCAATAAAAACAGTTCCGACTATATTGCCGTTTGATACACCAAATGATGTTGCTAATTCCAGCTTCCCTTTTTCAGAAATTACTCCTGCAGGTGTGCTGTATTCATAACTTTTTTGGTAGAATTTTCTACATTCGTTTATTTCTAATTCAACTATCGGGCTTACATAGTCTGCAATAGAATCACCTTCAATAAGTTGACATTCTTTGATTTGTAGTTTCCCAGTATCTCCAACATTCTCTGTGAATACAACAAAAGCAATATTATTTCCAGTCGCTGTTATATTCTCTTTGCTTATAGTTTGATAACTCGATGTCATCGTTACTTGGTCGCTTTTCCCCGCATAGCTCCAATCAGTCTCTAATGTAGGGTCTGAACTCCAAGTGTCAACTACTGTGAAATCAATATTATCTGTTGTGCCGTCCCATTCTAATAATGCAATTCTAACTTTCGGAGTTCCTGTACTTGCTTTGGCTTTTAACGATATTGAGAATGTAGAACCTGTTCTATACCTACTCGGAATCACCTGTACTAAACCTGAATAAGCGGTGTTAGTTTGTTCTATATTGACTCCATCGTCATAACTAACTATTAATTGACCTGAACTAACTAATCCAACCCACCTATCGGCTATAAAAGCTTGATCTTCAACTGTTAATGACAACCTTGTCAGTAACGTTGTATGCCCTGTAGACTCAGCTGTTGTTGACTCGTCCACACCTGCACATTCATAAGTAAATGTTGTTTCGTCAACGACTGTTACTAACACATCAGTTTGGTTGTATTCGGTGTCACTCATGTGCGATATTTGAACTCTATCTCCTGTGTCGTACCCGTGTTCAAATTCAGTTACTACAGTTGCAACGTCATCTGTTCTACTTCTATTAGTGATACTAATTCTACTTGAACACCTTTGCCAAATATCGAAATTTGAGTTTAACAGTTGGTTACGTGGAGTTGCCCCACCCAAACTATTAAATGGAATCAATACTTCATCCTCTACATCAGTAGAAGAAACATCAACTCCCTTTATGTATCTTGTGTTACTCACTTGGTTCTATCATTAATGCTTTTAATGTTCCTGCTGTAATACCACCTTTGTCAACTATTAGTCTCCATCCTGCGTGTGGTACTTCTATCATTACTATCTTGCAATTATCTTTATTGCTTGCTGAATCCAATGTCAATGGGTCTCCATTTTCATCTTTCAATGGGATTTGAGTGACAAACTCGTCTTCTTCACCGCTACCTCTTGATACCTTATTTGATATTTCTAACTGCAAAGTTCCATTGAGTGTTCCTGCTAATCCGTGCCATTGGATTTGGAGAGAAGTGAGCTTTGGACTTCTCTTTGAGAATGTACCGTAGCTATTCCACTCTGCTGTTGGTATTGCCTCACTTAAATCAAATTCTAACATTTTAGTATTCCACTTTAATTTTCTTTAATTCTTCAATCTTTGTTTTGCTGTTAATTTCAGCTTCTTTTTCGTTGCTCCAATCTCTTAATGCTTCTCTTACAAGTTCTAAGTTATCATATTCGGTATCGGATAGTTTAGTCTTTGCTAATTTACCTTTGTCTGTTAATGCTTTTTGTCCTAAGTGTCTTATTACCATGTAATCAGTAGCTGAAAGTCGCTTTGATACTACGCTCTTGACTTTGTCAATCAATCTATCTTTTAAACTCTGAATTTTATAATCTTCTAACTCACTTGCTTCGTTGTCCTCTAATTCTTTTTCAGAACTAACACCTAACTTTTTTAGCCATTCGTTTTTATTAGTGGTTGAAAACGGCTTTGTTTTACTCGCTAACTCTTGCCCTTTTTCAAGTATGCCGTGTTTATCGTCTAATATCCAATAGGTTTTTTCTTTTGCTTTAATAGTATTCATTATTCTAATCCTGCATCTGTGAAGTTCCAACTATGATTTGATACTATATTAGATTTAGCTGTAGATCCGTCACTGTTATATTCTGAATTGACATACATATTTACACCATTCTGAAGAGAAAGAGTATCCCAATAAATTAATAAGTCTGAATAGTTTTGTGTCGAGAAACCACCAGCATTCGCTCCTGTTGACTTTAGGAAGTTAGTACCATTTGTCAACGCACTAAAATTAAACAATGGGATTTCTGTTAGCATATAAGTACGTTCCAACATTGCTGTAGCATCTGCTAAGGAACTTGTATTGTAAAAAGGTACACTTGTTAGAGCTTTGCACTCATACATCATATATCGTGCTGATGTGATGTTACTAAAATCAAAGTATGGAACTTTTTCAGTCAACTCACAAAGTCTAAACATTGCACCTGCATTAGTCAGCCCTACAACTTTTAGTTCATCATTTGAGGTAAAAATCAATTTTTTACATCCATAAAATGCTAAGTCAGTACTTACATTCAGACATCCACAATTCTTGATTTCAATAATTTTCTGTAAATCTTTTGCTCCTGAATTACCAAACTCCCAACCGTCACATTCTCCACTTATGGTTACTGTATATGTTCCAATACTGGAATATGTGTGAGTTCCTTCAGCTTGATTCCAGCTTGTAATTCTATCTTGTGAACCGTCTCCCCAGTCTACTAAAAAGTCGTAGTTACCATCTGATATTAGAGGTAGCTTTATTTGGTCATCATTTGAAAAACCTGTGTTATCAGTTTTCCAAACACTAACAAATTGATTAGCGGATTGCAATTCTAAACTTGAAATTTGATTTTGAACAGCTGTTGACAAAAACTTATTAGATGCACCTTCAGTTAAGTCATCGGTATTGTCAGATGTTTTATCAAAGGCATTCGGGTTTGCAGTTGCATTTTCTGCAATGCCCGATAGTTTACTTTTTTCAGTAGTAGTTGTAAACTTCTTTGTAGTCGAAGTATCATCAATATCATCAGCATCTAAATTAACAGCACCAGTATTCCCATTTACACTGTGGACTGCATCTGTAGCATCTATCTTGTCCCAGATAACACCATTATTCACAACAATATCTTTAGCTTCAAATGTTATATTACCAGCTCCAAAATCAACAGTTCCACCAACACTAACTTGATACATTACACCAGTTTTACCTGTATCAGTATTTGCTAATGCAGGTGCGTTTGTTGAAGCGTTCCAAGTACCTTGGAGACCGCCTGAAGCACCGCTAACATTATTACTATTTTTCTCTGGAAACGTCTGTATTCCCATTTTTCTCTACCCTTTTTCTGTGTCTTTCAATTCTGTTTTTCTTACCTTGTATTAGGAAATTATATAGTTCCTTAATCCAAGACCATTTGATTGTTATGCCTTTTTGACCTACGTCTGGTCGGTCGTCGAAATCTTTGTTTTCTTTATACCCTTTTGATGCTTCGTTTTGATAGTCTCCACCGTCTTGGGGTCTAAAATACCTTCTTTGATTAGCCATTTTTCTACATTCATTAAAAATTCATCATCAATTTTTGTTTCAGTTTGCAATGCTAAGTACATCAAACCATCTAAGACTAATCGTCCAATGTACTTTTTAGGCAGGAGTACCCATATTATGTTTAACCACTTAGGCACTTTGCAATCTCGGTTTTGCTAATGCACTATGTATTCTCAAAGCTAAGTAGTGAACTGCTTCTGAGTATTCTCTTCCGCTCAAGTCTTTTACGTCAAGAGTAACAGCTTCTAAGTGACCAAAGATTTTCACCATAATGTGAGCTACCTCAGGGGTTGATTCTAAGTCCTTTGGTTGGTAACCGTCTGCTAATTTGTCATTGATTAAATCATATAGGTCAGCAACGTAAGTAAGGACTATCATCAAGTCATCAATACCACGCTTGCCAGTATCGTTTAAATCTAGTCCTGCTAATTTTAGACCTCTTTCTGTAAGGTCTGATAAAACAGTAGCTGTTTCAGTTGGAATTAAATCACTGTATTCTAACTTTGCCTGAGCCCAATTATCACCCACTGTTTTCAAGGGTGAGATTAATGAGAATGCTGCGAAACCATCTGTAAGCTGAAAACCATCGGAGAGCTTCTCAATTATTACTTTGACAATGTTTTCTGTTTCATTATTGATTGCTAATAGACTGTCTATTCCGTACTTGTTTTCTAACTTCTGTATTGCTGTTGGCATTGTAAAACCTCTTTTTAAATTAAATTTTTGTTTGACTATTTTTGCTGTGCTTATTTGTATCATATCAATTCTAAATGGTATAAGTCATCAAATCCATTATCTGTTATGTCACCATCTTTATCCCAATCTCCACCAAATCTCACATCGTGTGTGATTTTCCCTTCTGCATAAAGAGCTTTACCGATTCCATATAGAATACCACACAACCAATAGAACTGCTCTCGTTTTTCTCTTTTATTAGAAGATAGTGGATAAGGTTGCACGTCAACTGCCAGTGATGGGAGTTCATTATGCTTCCCACGCCTCACTTTACTATTGCCCTCATTGAATGCAATTAGTTGCTCTTCAATTGGTCTGTGTCCTTCAATTACAGAATGATCTACCACCTTTATTGCATGGTCTAAAATCAACTGCAAATCAGGGTGCAATTCGTTGTAATTTTTTCTACTTCTTTCAGAATATTTATACATCTTTTTCTTCCTTATCTGGTTGACCAACCACTAAATTTTTATTCAAATTGTGCTCAATGTTAGTTGCTCTAGCCCTGATGAATGATTTGAACATTTCAAACTCATTACTCATATCAATAGTCCACGCTACACTCAAATACACAAACTTGTCCGATAAAGGTGCTACAGCAAATACTATAGCGTACTCTATCCCATCACTTAAGTAATAATCTCTTAGTACACAATCGGGCAGTTCGGAGGTTTTAACCTCCACAAAGCCATTGTCAATTAACTGCATTATCAATTTCTCATAATGCTTATCAGTCCTAACACCTTGAATACGCTCAAGCACTGATGGCATATCAGAATCAGGAGCTTCATCAATTGCCGTTATATATAATGGTCCAGATGGATTAGGCAAACCACCACCATTTGCTGTACTAAGTAAAAGAACACGAGGTGCATGAATTTCGAGCTTTAGTTTTTCTAATTCCTGCCTATTCAAATCTTTGAAATAGGCGGCTTCATATAAAGCTATTTTAAATTCTAAGGCGGCAACTCTTCGCCTTTCAACTTCAAGCTGATATCTAATTTTTTCAGCTTCTTCTAATTCCTTTCGCTTTCGTTTTCTCTGCTCTTCTTCAAGTTTCCTATTCCGTTCTTCACTTCGTATCTTATATTCTTTATGAAGCTTCCAAACACCCATTATAGCGACAACAAGTCCGATTAAGGCAGTTAAGAATATTACTATTTCTTTTAATAGCCCTGACTCTAACACAATCACATACCTACTATATGAACACCAGGGAGAGTAAAAGTTAAATCCCTAGTCCATATATCGTCTTGGAAAATGTCTGGGGGTGTAGCTCCTGTAATATAGAACCTACCACCACCATGGAATACAGATTCCATTGCTGTTCGTGTAATCTCTGTTAGCGAATACACTCCTATATCTCCTTTGAGTCCATTCGCTAATAGAGTTATTACAACATCAGTAAAATCACTTTGCTTGTTACCGTTTAAAAGACTTGGTCTATAGTTACCCATTCTGACTAATACAGCACCATTCGGATGATTAAGCTCATATACCGTTGGCTTTTCTGGAAAAGCTTCAACCTTATAGTTGTTTTGCTTAACAGAGCTAATCACTGGATTAATCTCTGCATCGAGTTTCTCTATAATCTTTTCTACAAGTGCGTTTTCATCTGTCATGGCATTTTACCTAGTAACTCGTCTGTAAATTCTCTTTTCTTGTTTTTCACTATTGAATAAGGTGGTCTTGAACTGCTAGTCTCTACATCTAATTGAACAGAACCTTTCTTAATCTCATTCAGCTCAGATATTGCTTCCTTTTCAAAACTGTTGTAAGGTGCTTTCAACCTTGTTCCTAATCTCATCTTCTTCAAATCGTAGGTAACTAATTTGACACAAATCTTAGTTATTGTCTCGTTACTCTGAATTGGAAGTGAATACCTATCTCTTAAGTGGTTATTGATAAATGCCGTTCTGTCAACTATTAGTGTTTCTACCCTGTCATTTCTGACTTGAATAGCTTCACCTTTTTCAGTTGTTAACTCCGCGAGGACTTCTTCAGTTAAGAAGCCCTCAGGAGTTTTGATATCGTTAACAGTACAAAACATTGATTAACTTCCAGATACTACCGTTAGTGATAGTACAGAGTCAACATCTTTGATTTGTGGAATAGCTTTTTGTTCTAATTCCCAAGTCAATGTTTGTTTCTTCTCTACATAAGAATCAATGAAGTATTCAGCTTGATTTGAAACAAATGAAGTACCTTCAATTCTATGAACAGGAGCAGTATGAATCTTGTTGTCTGATGATGGGTCAACAAAAATTGCTTTCTTCGAGCCAATCATTGGTACAATGTTCCCTGCGTCGTTCTTGTATTCTTCTGAGAACTCGTAGAAGTCAATACCGTAGAATGAACCAATTGGTATTAAAGATGAATCTTGTGCAGAGTTCAAACTTAATCTACCTGCTTGGACATTGTTATTGTCTAACACTTTTCTAACTTTCTCATTAGCCATAAAGCCAACAGAAGCTTCTGTTCCCATAATACATACTTTCGCTTGCTTACCACGTTTGGACATTGTTTGTCTCATTTGGTGAACAAGTGTGTCGATTGAAGAGGTAGAAGATGACCAATCCACAGAGCCAGAAACGTCAACAATGTGACCGCCATTGGCAAGTGTATTTGTAACCATACCTGATTCAATTGTCGCTTGATAATCGTCTTGATCAATTACAATTTTGCCAGTATCCAGTGTAGATGCCAACATCTGCAATCTTCTTCTAACAGCTCTTGCATGAAGTCTATCAACTTCTTCAAGTATTCTTTCGTTGACTGCATCGTCTTTTTCTTTAGCAGAAGCTCCATAAAGATTACCAAGCTCGTTGATGTCTTTAAGTTGCTGTGCTGTGAAAACCATTTTCTCCCAAGTTCTTGGGATTCTAATGGAGTTAACTGTTCTACTGCTCTTGCTTACTGGTTTTGCCTCGGAAGCATCACGAGCAACGAATTGAGCAATTCTTCTTTCATCTGAAATTACTTCCCAATCAATGAAATCTGTGCTATGCACTTCATTCTTGAAACCCAACAATTGAAATAGTTGAGTATTTAATGGGATAATTTTGTTGACTGCTGCGGTCAACGATCGTGAATCATATAAACTTATAGCCATCTTAGTCTTCTAGCTCCTTAATAATGATTAAACCGTTTGAGTTGTGAACTCCTGCTGAGAATGTTTCAGCAGTTACTAAGGCAGCTTTATTGAATATTCCGATAATGTATGCAGTTGATTTTACGTCAGCAGAAGAAGCGTCAACATCTTCAACTGAAATGCCGTCAATCTTATCAGTTCCATTAGAGCCGTCAGCATCAAATTTCACATACTTATTTGTACTTGAATTAAGTGCTAAAACTTGCCCTCTCTTATAAGTAGTTCCTGCTGTTAAAACAGCAGGAACACTAATAGGAGTGAGTTCGTCTCCAGCTATAATGTCTTCTATTGATTGTGAATCTACTTGAGATACACCTAAATCATTTTGTCCCATAATGAGACCTCCATTTAAAAATTAATTTTTATTTTATTTTCTTTTCTTGTTAAAAGATTCAGTCGCAGAAGAAATTTCTTCCGCTTTACCAGGTTCAGAGAAATTAGAACCGTTGACATCTTCACTTTCTCCAAGCTTAACCGATTCTGGCCACGCTTTCATAAATGACTTCACGACTGCAGTAGGAGTATTATCCTTGCCGTTCTCATCCTGAACTGAGAAGTTAGAAGTTTCAGCGTTGTGAGCTATTTCCAACACGTTGAGTGCAGTAGCTTTTAAACCAACTGGTACATTAGTAGTCCCATGGAACTCACTAAATTCGTGCATTCTGTTTTTAGCTTCTAAAGCATCAATTTTGTTTTGCATTGCTGTCAACTCTTTGTTGCTCTTCTCGGAGAAATCACCTTGTGGCTTTGGCTCTTCGGCTGGCTTAGGTTCTTCTCCTTCTTTCGGCTCTTCTTCCTTACCTTTGAATTCTGGAAGTTTTTCTTGCATTTTTGTAGCTGTTTCATCACCGAATTCAGCTTTCACCCATTCAATCATTTTTACTGTATCTAATGTCATTAACATTATTTCACCTGTTTGGTTATTGTTTAAATTTGGTTTTGGTTCTTCGTAATTATCTTTAGGTTTTGGCTCTTCTTTCTTCGGTGAAGCAGGCTCTTCGGCTGAAAATTCATAAGAATCGACATCACTTAAATCTTTTACATTCATAGTAAAAGAGGATTGCATATCAGGTAAACCTTTAAGTGCAGGCTTTACTGAGCCGAGCAAAGCAATGTGGTCTAATAGCTTATTAGCCTTTACAGATATTGAGAGTTTCTGGTAATACTTACCTTTGACAGCTTCTGTAAATTTCGCTGTTGGGTCAATCTTAGCAAGTAGATTTTGCCCATCCACTTTTAACTTTTCTACCCAACCCATACTTGGTTTAATCATCAATTCACCATCGGAGAAATGAATCTTCTCATGGTCTCCTGGTACTAAAGGAGCTGTATGCTTATCATTAACAGGCTGATTATTGTATGTATTCGCAATCTCATGTAAATCCGCTTCTGTGTATTCTTGCTCTACACCAGCGTTGTTTTTATGAGTTCCTGCTTTAAATACTGTAATCCACATATTGTAATCCATTATTATTTGATATATGCAATTTCAGATATAGCCACTCCACGCCACAATAAAGACTGCCAACACAATAGCAATGCTGTCTGCTTTGCAGTTTGCAACGCTGACAACAAAGAGGTTTGCGAACATTGATTATTAAATTGCTAACTATTGCTACAGTTCATAAAATAAAAGGTGAGATATGATTAAGTGGGTAACGGAAAGAGTTAGTATAGAAAAGCTCAAACCGTGGAAAGACAATCCACGAGATACGGATGAAGAAAACGTCAAATACTTGAAGGAAAGCTTCAATGAATTTGGGTTTGCAGGTGTGATAGTCACGAATAAAAACTATACAATTTGTGGTGGTCACAAAACTTTAGAATGTCTAATTGAGCTCGGAGACAAGGAAGTTGACATCAAGAGATCGACCAAAAAGCTAAACTACGAGCAGTTCAAAAGACTGAATTATAGACTAAATCAAAATATTGCAGGGAAGTGGAATGAAGAAAAATTGGCAAAACTATTTTCCCCTACAGAGATAGTAGAGCTAGGAAATAATGAAGATCATTTGGCAATATTCCAGAAGATGAATGATATGGATACAGTCGATAAATCAATGATTGAACTATCAAAAGAAGTTGATGTCCCAGATATGAACTTCCCTGATGAAGTCGAGAAAAGCTACCCCGATGACAAGGATAAGGAAAACAAATTAAAAATTACTGAGGATGACAATGTACTTTTCAGTTGTTTGATGAAAGAAAAAGACAGAGCAAAAATTACAGATATTATAAATAGAGCAAAGAGTGTTATCAATTCCAATAGCACTCCTGAATGTTTAATTAAAATTATGGAGCATTATGATGAATCCAAGCTACAGTCCGTTTGAATTAACAAAAACAGAATTACTGTTTAATGATTCAGACAATAAGAACCCTACGAAACTATTCGGTTATGTTGAGAGCAAACCGTTAGCATTAGAATCGGAGGGAGACACTTTCTTTATATTTAATCACAGCGGAGAAGCTTTGATTAAAACAGAGGAAGGAGAATTTACATTGAAGTCCGAAATGTACGCTTCCGTACCTAATAAGGTAGAAGTAATCGGTGGAAATGGTATAGTTATACAGAGTATAAAATACAATGGCTTCTTCCACATAGGTGGAAAGTTAGAACACAAAGGGAGATTAAAATATATTGATGGTTGCACAGATTCACTTTTGATACCACCAGTAATGAAAGGAAATCCTTGTTTTAATCTTTTATACTTCCCAAAAGGAATATCACAGACACAACATACCCATCCTGACAAAAGAGTTGGTATGATAGTGAGCGGAAAAGGTAAGTGCATCACACCATGGGGAAAGATTGATTTAGTACCAGGGCAGGTATTTATCATTCACGAAGAGGGGAAGAAAAAACAACAAGGTGGAATATACGCATTGACTGGTACGCACTCTTTTGAGACTACAACTGACGAAATGAGAGTAGTTGCTTTTCATCCGACATCGGACTATGGTCCAGTAGATGAAGAGCACCCAATGATTAATAGAACTATTGTCAATGGTGTATCTGCTAAGAACCTTAAAGACATTAGGACGGTGTGATATGAATAGAAAAGTATTACCAAGGAAAGCCCAATTGAAGTCACAAGACGAAAGAGATAAATTCTTAGCGGTGTTCAACAACCCTCAAGAGTTTGTTAGCAAAGACCATATTGATAGGAGAATTGAAGAAACTGCAAATGAAATGATAAGAATTGTTCATGATAAGAACGTAGCCATTGCTTGGAGCGGTGGGAAAGACTCAATTACATTGAAGTACATAACTGATATTGTTGGTATTAAAAAATCTATGATTGGCTTGACTAATCTTGAGTATTCATTCTTTTTGGATTGGCTGAATTCTAATTCCCCAATGGATATTTCGATAATCAACACTGGACAAGACTTAGAATGGTTATCTAATCATCCTGAAATGCTTTTCCCTGATAACTCTAAGTACGGTTCTATATGGTATAGACAAGTGCAACAAAGAGCACAGGATATTTACTTTAAAGAATATGAATTAGATATTATCCTTTTGGGAAGAAGGACGGCGGACAATAATTATGTTGGTACAGGTGGTAGTAATATTTACACTAACGCTAAAGGAATAACAAGATACTCTCCTATTTCTGATTGGTCGCATGAAGAAGTTTTGGCTTTGATACATTATTACAATTTGGAGTTGCCCCCTTTTTATAACTTGAAAAGACCATTCTATTTAGGCACTCACCCTTGGGCTAGACGTAAAAGACATTCGCAAGATATTAAAGACAACACATTTAAACATACTTGGGCTGAGATATATGAATTTGAGCCAAAGACTGTTGAATTTGCATCTACACTTATAACAACTGCTAAACAATTTTTAGATGAGGTAGGATAATGGGTTTATCACATAAGCAAATCGTCTATACAACCAATGTATTAGATGAATCAAGGCTAAGAATAAGAGATTGCTTCAATAGATTTGACAAGGTAGTAGTATCTTTTTCTGGTGGAAAAGATTCTACGGTTGTGTTAAACCTTGCTCTTGTCGTTGCAAAAGAGCTTAAGCAGTTGCCCTTAGAGGTTGTATATATTGATGAAGAAGCAATTACAAGTCAGACTATTGAGTATGTAGAAAGAATATCCAACAATCCTGATATTGATTTCAAATGGTATTGCATTCCTGTTAAGCATAGAAACGCTTGTAGTAATAATGAGCCGTGGTGGTATCCTTGGGAACCATCTAAGAAACCGTTATGGTGTAGAGATATGCCAGAAAATGCAATCACAACTCATAGAAGATTTAAACCTGGTCTAACAATGCCACAATTCTGTGATGAGATGTATCAGGACTTCAATGGTAATGTTTGCTTTCTAACTGGAATTAGAGCTCAGGAAAGTTTAAGAAGAAGAATGGCTGTCCTTAGAAAGAAGTCAGATAATTACATTGCACATCGATATGGGAATATTCATATAGCTCACCCTGTCTATGATTGGACTAGTGAAGATGTTTGGTCTGGGATTCAAAAATTCAATTGGGATTATAATAGATATTACGATGCTTTGGATAAGATACCAGGTTATCATAATAGGTTCTTGAAACAAAGAGTAAGTAATGCTTTTGGTGAAGAGCCACTTCGGGGGATTGGAGAATACCAATTAATAGACCACGCACTTTGGGGGAAGATGCAAGATAGAGTAAGAGGAGCGAGAACTGCCCTTAGGTACTCGAATGTTGGATTATATACAGGAAAAGTATTACCTCCTGCTTACGACAAATGGGAAGATTACTATGAGGTAATAATGACTGGATATGAAGAGCCTTACAAGTCAATAGTTCAGAAAGGTATAAATGACTCTATCAGACTACACTACAAGGACACTAATGACAAAATCCCAGATAGCAAACCGCATCACGAGACTGGTTGTAGTTGGAAGTTCTTATGTGACTGTGCTATTAGAGGGGACTTTAAAAAACGTAAGTCAGCTACAATGAAATTTAAGAAAGGTAAGAAACCTGAGGTAACAGAATGAGTAATTTCAAACAACCAATAGATAATATTGAATGGGTAGATCGAGACACATTAAACCCAAACAATTACAACCCAAACTCTATGACCAAATATGATTTTGAACTATTAGTAATTTCAATTCTGGAAGACGGATGGACTCAACCAATAGTAAAAAATAATGATAATACGATTGTTGATGGTTATCACCGTTGGCTTGCATCGGACGATAAGAGAATAAAAGAAAGGGATGGTGGTAAGATTCCTGTTACAACTACGAACCCTACAGATTTAACTTCACAGCAGATGAGTACCATTAGGCACAACAGAGCCAAAGGAACTCACGGTGTTTTTAAGATGTCAAAGATTGTTGGGGATATGATAAAAGGCGGTGTTCCGGTACAAGAAATAATGAGAAGACTTCAAATGGAAGAAGAGGAAGTTGTAAAGCTTGGAATTTCGGAAGGTATTCCAAAAGAAAAGATTATCAAAGACCATAGTTTCAGTAAAGCATGGGGACCCGATGATAAAAGATAATAGCGTATTGCTTAGATTGGAAGATGAATCTGATAAGGCATATCAAGCTTGGGAAATATTTAGAGATTTAGGACCTAAGCGGAATATGGACATGGTTAAGGATAAACTGGGCCTTAAATCCAAACAGCACTTATATGTTTGGAGGGATAAATATCAATGGAAAGAACGGGTTGTTGAGCTTCAAAAAATTGAACTTGAAGCAACAATGGAAGCCAAGAAAAAAGCATTGGAGTCTAGGGAAAAATCTCATTTATTAGAGTTGCAATCATATCAGAAGTTAATTTCATTAGCGAAATTGGCTTTGCACAAGAAGCTGTACACTACTGATGAAGCTGGTAATATGAAGTATAATTTAAAAGAACTAGAAGACCTTACAGTTGCTGAGTTATTTGAGATGACAAAAGATTCATCGAAACACATGATTAACCTAATTAATACAGAGAGAAATATTCTCGGTTTAGCAGGTGAGATTATTGAAAATAGATTTGGTGAAGACGAAGAAGCTAAGAAACGAATAGGGAATGTGATAGCAGAAAGTGATAAGATGAGAGAACACTTCAATAAGATTTTAAAAGAAGTTGAGGGCAAACAGAATCTTGACGAAATCCGTGACTAATAGTGTTGAATTTGCTACTGGTACTCCTATCTCTATGGCTTATTATATGTCAGGTGGGAAGTACCATTTAGCAAAACATTTGCTTTATGTGAATAATATACTATTGGATGCAGTCGCAAAAAAAAAGAGACGTATAATTATAAATATGCCCCCGAGACACGGAAAATCAGAATTGATTTGTAGGTATTTTCCTGTTTGGTATTTGGGTAATAATCCGAATAAAAAGGTATTTATTACTATGCACTCATCTGACCTTGCTAATAAGTATGGCGGTTGGACTAGAGATTTGTTCTTAGAACACGGTAAAAATCTATTTGGTTTAGATGTAAGTAAAAGCACTAAGTCAAAATCAAGTTGGGAAATATCAAGACATAGTGGCGGTGTGGAAGCTCACGGTTGGAAAGGGTCTATTACTGGTAAGGGAGCTGATTTACTTATAATTGATGACTTGATTAAGAATCACGAAGAAGCTTTTTCCCCTACTTACAGGGAGTCAATGAAGAATTGGTTTGCATCGACAGCTTTTTCCAGATTATCTCCGAATGGGATTGTGATAGTTGTAATGACCAGATGGCATTATGATGACATTGCAGGCTATTTGCAAGAAACATACCCTGATAGTTGGGAGGTAGTAAACTTTCCTGCTATTGCAGAAGAGGATGATGTTTTAGGGAGAAAGAAAGGTGATGTTTTGTGGCCACAAAGATTTGATGAAGAGTATATAGAAGAGCAGAAAGAAGTTCAAGGTAGTTTCTTCACTTCACTATACCAACAAAAGCCAGTTCTTACAAACTCAATTATCTTTGACCCAAGCAATTGGCAATACTATAATGAAAAGCCAGTTGTAAAGAGAAAGGGCTTAGACTTCGTCATTCAGGTATGGGATACAGCTTTTAAAGAAAGTGAGACGAACGATTTTTCTGTGTGCTTAACAATTGGTATTGATGAGCATCACTATTATTTATTAGATGTATTTAGAAAGAAAATTGACTTTAATAATTTGGAGAAAAATGCTGTCAGGTTATACAATTATTGGGAACCAGATAAATTGTATGTAGAGGATGCAGGGAGTGGTCAGTCTTTACTACAAGTTTTACCATACCAGTACCGTATACCTATAAAGTCTGTTAAAACAATGAACAAGGTAGTTAGAGCTAATATGGTATCAAGCCCACTAGAAAATAAAATTGTTTATCTGCCTAAAGGTATGAGTTGGAATACTGATTTTATTAATGAGTTGGCAAGGTTTCCAAGTGGTAAGCACGACGACCAAGTAGATGTATACTCAATTGCAATACAAATATTAATGAAGATAATTAAGACTATGAACAAAGGGGCTAAACGCTACAGTTCTCCTAAAAAGACAAATAAAAAATCAATAACTGAAGGGTTCATGTAATGGGTGATATAAATAAAGAATTATTAGCAAAAGAGATATTTGGAGTTGATGCTGAGGCAAAAGATATGAATGCGTACAGCTCTATTTTTGGTTCGTTGCCAAATCCAGATATAGTATTAAAGAATTTAAACAGAAATTTATCTGCATATTATGACTTGGATATTGACGACCAAGTTTCCGCAGCTTTGCAGTTAAGGAAGGATAATGTAAAATCAATGGATTGGGAACTTGATCCAAGTAAGACCAGAGATGATATATTCCAATTTGTCAATAATGTAATCAAGAAATGGGATATGGAAAAAACCATTGGTGAGATGCTTGATGCTATTGCCTATGGTTACTCTGTAATGGAATTAATTTGGCTCGAAGATGCTAATGGATATAAATACATTTCGAGTGCTGTTGGGAAGCCTCCTCATTGGTTTACATTCGACACAAATAACAGACTAAGATTTTTAGGGAAAGGGCACGGAGCAGAAGGTAAAATACTTTCCAAACAGAAGTTTACCGTAGTTCAGAACTATCCAACATATTTAAACCCTTATGGAAATGCTGTTTTCAAAAAATGTTATTGGCCCGTTATGTTTAAAAAGGCAGGTCTTAAATTCTTTGCAAAGTTTGTTGAGAAATATGGTATGATACACTTGTTAGGGTTAGTTGGTAAAAATGCTAAAGATGAAAGCTACAGTGCTTCTAAGGAAGAAGTTAACGAAATGACTTCTGCATTAGATGGACTATTCCAAGATGGAACAGGTGCAATACCTGGTACTGATGATGTTCTTGTAATAAAAGGAAATGACTCATCTTCGAGTGAGATATATAAAGGATTCATAGAGGTATGTGATAAACAGATTGCTAAAGCTATTTTATCACATTCATCGGCTGTAGATAGTGTTGCAGGAGCTTTGGGAAACAGAGAACAGATTACTCAATCTATAAATATCATTCGAGACTCAGATGCAAAACTTGTAGTTGGGAATATGAATGATATTATTACTAAAATGGTACATATAAATTTTGGGAAGGTTGAAGAAGCTGAAATCCCTGTTTATAAATTAATTGCTAAAGGTCAGACTTCCGAAATAAAAGCACAGGCTGAAACTGATACAATATTGAAAGGGTTAGGGGTTGAATTTACTAAAGAGTATATCAAGAAGACTTACTCTCTTCAAGATTCAGAATTTGAAATATCAAATGTGGAGACCGCTCCACCAACTGGACCTATGAACAACTTCTCAGCACAGAGTGAAATAGAAGACACAATAGCTGATAAATTCCAGAAAACTGTAGAGCCAATCATTAATATGATTAACAAAGGTAAATCATTTGAAGAGATTAAAGAGAGTATTTTAGAAGTAAATGCAAACCTTGACACAACTGAATTAGAGGAATTAATATCTGATATGATTGCTGTTACACAGGTGTCAGAGGAAATATAATGCCTAAGCTATTATCAAATACATTAGCAGATGCACTAAAGAAAGTCGGAGACAAAGGTGCTGACAAAGGACTTGATGCACTGAGGAAGAAAGGCGAGAGTAAGCTCATCACTGATAGATATGATTCTATTAGCGGTGAAGCTCACGCCAAAGCGTTCACAGTTGCAAAGGTTTCTCAATTAGATTTGCTTGATGATATTTTCAAGGCAATAGAAGACTTCAAATCCTCTGGGAAATCCGTTAAGGAGTTCAAAGAGGGATTAATACCGATACTTCAAAAAAAAGGTTGGTGGGGGAAGCAGACAATCAAAGACCCAAAGACTGGAGAAATGAAAACAATTCAGTTAGGTTCTGAAAGTAGATTAAACTTAATTCTCCGAACCAATATCAGGGTAGCACAACAGCAGGCAAGGTTTAAGCAACAAATGAAAGCGAGTAAGTCCAGACCTTATTTGCTTTATATGCAAAAAGAAAGGGATACGAAGAGGAAGACTCATGAAAAGTTAGAAGGTAAGATATTTAGAGCTGATGACCCTGAGATTCATCGGATATATCCACCTAATGGATTTGGTTGTCATTGCCGTATGAGGTCATTATCAGAAAGGCAATTAAAGAACATGGGTGGTAAAGTAGAATCTGTAGGTCAAGCATTGAAAGACTTGAAGCTAGACAAGAATGTTCCTCAGATAGATTTGGATGCAATGGATAAGTTTGACCCTAGAGGCACGGACTTTGAAAAAGACATGAAGAAGTATTCCAGAGAATTGAGGGAACAGGCAAGAGAGCTATTAAAATCAAAGACAAAATACACAAAAAAGGATTTGAGCAATGCCAAACGTTCTACAATACTCAAATCGTCAATGGAGAAGACAGCAGGAGATAAGACAAAGCGGAATGCACACAAGAACCTATCTAAAGAAGAAAAGTCTTCTCTGAATGCAATTACAACAGAAAAGATGCAAGAGATGTTAAAGTCTGCAGGTGGTAGCTCTGGGAAAATATTAACTGGATATAAAAAGGTTCTTGATACTGCTATTGATAAAGCTGTTAAATCTCCTACTGGCAGAAATGGTTACATATATCAAACTAAGTCCGTAGCACCTTCTGAATTTAGTAAGTTGAAAAAGAAGTATTCTGTTGATGAAGTTATTGAAGAGCGAAATTATATTATTGGTTCAGATAGTCAAGGATCTGGTAACTTAGTACTGAAATATAATAGTAAAAACGCTGTAGATATTAGTGATCTGTCAGAGAATGATAGTAATAGAATAATTGGAAGGAATAAATTATTCAAGGTTGTAAAGGTAGAAGACGAGATTGAACAATTAATTATAACACTAAATGAGATTTTGTAATGGACTTAGAAAGGAAAGAATTAATTGACAAAATGAATGCTGTTTATGCCGAAGTGCAAAAGAAGTATTCAAACATCACTCCCTTGCTTGGAACTATTGCTGAAATAATAGAGTCAGCAATAGACAAGAACTTTTCTAGCTATGGAAGATGGGATGGCAGTTCAAGCTCTGTAGATTTGTTCTCAGGTGGTAATAGTAGATGGAAACCACTAGCAAAGAGTACTATAAAAGACTATAAACGTAGAGGGATAAATCCGCTAAAAAGGACTTTGGATCGATCTGCAAATATGCGTGATTCTGTAAATGTTACTCCTTATGGGAAAGACCAAATATCTATCAAAATGACTTCTCCTTATGGGGCTGCTCACAACTTTGGGTTTCAAGGTAAGGTTAGTGTAGTTCAGCACTTGAGGAAAACAAAAGCAGGGAAAGAATATGAAGTTAAGGCACACACACGTGAAATGGACGTGCCTGCTTCACCGTTTCTTACTCTAACTGATGACGATATAATAGAGATAATTGAGGAAATTGAGAGTCAGTTGTTTTGAAAACTTGTTAAAAAATAGTTTATTTTGACATTGGAATATTCTATGTTTATAAATATAATTTATAAATTGGATATCATTAATTAAACATGACAAGGAGATATAGGATGACAAACAAGGACACATCTTGGAAAGAATTATTTACTATGAAAAAAATAGCATACAGCTTGTTTATTACCTTACTTACAGCAGGAATATTGTGGGTACTATCAATTATTGGTCCTTACGTCGTTAATATATTAATGGATATTAGTGATAGTTTTATTCAACATTACTATAAACGAGTCTCTAGTCAAGATCTTTATATGTTCAGTCGAACCACTAGTATACTAATGATAGTTGCACTATCTATGATTTTAGCACTCTTCATAGATAACTTAGAAAACACTAAAGATAGAAAAGTTGAGCTTATCAAAAATTTGTTGCATGAAAATATAAAACTAGAATCGAGAACAGAAGTGCTATTGGCAAGCATAGACGATTCCAGCAAGGAAAAACCCTCTAAAGTAGACCCTGAAAATATTAGCAAAGAAATAGAAAAGATTCAAAATGAAATTGAGTCTGATAAAAAAGTTATAGAAAATCTGTTAACTAATTTTAAAATTCAATCAGCAAGATCAATCATTAAATTCTCTTTACCAAGCTTAGTGTTAATATTATTTATGTTAGTCAATTTTTATATAGACGCTGCGATTTCATTTGACATTAGGGAGTTCAATAAGAATATGGCTTATATTAAACCCTATACTACTTCAAATGAATATGATTTACTTATCTCTGAATGGAGTCAGATTAAGAATGAAGCTGATTTTGACTTAATTATGAATAAAATTGAATCGATAAAAGCAAAGAATGTATTAGGAAACTAATGTAATAATTTTGCACGGGGGGGGGGGAATCATAAAAACAGACCAGAAATGACAATGAAAAAATAATAGTTGATTTTAATATAGCCAGTAATAGGTATTATTAACAGGACTTCATTATTATTGTTTGCTTAAAATAATAATTATAAATTGCATCAATAAACAAATCATAATTTAATTAATAGAGGTAAATTGAATGAATCAATTCAAACTTATAACTGTTCTAATCTTACTTATTTGCTCTTTGACATCTTATGGATTAGAGCCATCTAAAGTAGCTTATTACACTAATAACACAGCTGCACAGAACGTTTATATTGAACTAAAAGACTATACCAGTAATACATTGTTATTTAGAGGGGAGACTTTCAGTCTAGCACCAAACGATAATGGAATAGTAATAGTTAACGTAAACGATTACCCAGCGGGTGGGTCTACAGGCGACTGGTCAGGAATTAATGCTTCTGTAATCAATACATTTACATTATTAGATATTTATGTAAATGGTACATTATTTTCTCAAAAAAGATATGACCAGTTAATATTAATACAGGCTGAAGCGACGGTGTTAGACAATAGTGGTAATTTTAACCCACAAACACTTAACGGTACTATTGGAGCAGATGATAACAGATGGGATGATGTTTATGTAGGCGGTAGCACCCTACACATAGGTCCAGACAATGGAGAATTGAATAATACAGAAATGGAGCTAAGTTATAGTGCAAATACAGGTGTAATTAGTGTAAATAGTACAGATGCATTATCGTTGACACCCACAAATGTTACTGTAAGTTCTCTAACAGGCACAGGCAATAGAATTGTATCTGCAAATTCTTCAGGTCTATTATCTGCCACAACTGGTTTACCTACAGGGGATTTAGTGGGTACAACAGCAACACAGACTTTAACAAATAAATCAATAGATGCAGATAATAACTCAATAACTAATATTGAGAATGCAGATATTAAATCCAATGCTGGAATTGATGCGACTAAGTTAGCTGATGGATCTGTAACAAGTACTGAACTTCAGTATATTAATTCAACAACCTCAAACGTACAAACACAACTAGACGGCAAACAAGCAACTATAACAGCTGGTAATGGTTTATCTTTTGCTACAAATACATTAAACGCAGGTGGGTCTAGCACTATCTTATCAAATGCTACTAACTTAGAAGTAAACTCTTCAGCAACTGCTAATCAAGTATTACTTTCAAGTGGCACAGCAGGAACAGCTGCTGTTTATGGTTCATTGCCATTAGGAGATGCTAACTCAGTAAGTGGAACTTTGTCAGTTACAAATGGTGGTACAGGAGCAACAACTTTAGCAACTGGTAATTTTCTACAGGGAAATGGAACTAGTGCAGTAACTGCAGTTAAAGCAGTACCAACGGGAGACGTAGTTGGTAGTACAGATACACAGACTTTAACAAATAAATCAATAGATGCAGATAATAACACTATCACAAATATTGAAAATTCAGACATAAAAGCAGGTGCTGCAATAGATGCAACAAAATTAGCAGACGGTTCGGTAACAAGCACTGAGCTTCAATTTATTAATTCTGTAACTTCAAATGTACAAACTCAGTTAGATGGAAAGCAAGGTAATTTACCGTCACAATCAGGTAATTCTGGTAGATATTTAACAACTGATGGAACTAATTTAAGCTGGGCTACAGTTGCAGGTGGTGGTGGTGGAGCTACAGCATCTACTGATACACCTAACAGTTTAACGTTAAGTAGTACATATCAAGATACAGGAATTGAATTCACTTTAGCTGCAAATACCGTATATCAACTTTTTGGCTATTTCCAAGTTAATGAAACTGGATCTGGGAAAATTGACACTAGGATTAACTACACTGGTACTTTTACTTCTGGTTTTTTTGATGGAGATTTTGGCTATGATGCAACTAATTTTGAAGATTTAAATTCTTCTGTTTTATCTACGCCTTATAGATTTATAGGTACTATTGTTACAAATACTGCTGGTACACTTAAAATACAGATACAAAATAATCCAACAAGTACAGGGACTAATACTTTAGATGGAACAGGATTGGTAACTTTAGTTGTAATGTAAATTTTAATTAGATTTTAATTCTAAAGCCTGACTTTTATAGTTGGGCTTTTTTTTTATAGGGTAAAATTAAAGAATGAGAATAAGTTTGTAAGATTTACCGATTTTGGAGGTTAGTAGGTAAGGGTTGCAATAAATGGAGTGGTTCTTGGAAAATTATTTACAAATTATTGTGAGATTTAAAATGTAATAATCGTTCAAAAAAGATGGCAATTAATGTGATGGTTTTATATGGTTTAAAGAACCATAAAATTAAAAATTTTGAATGTTATAAAATTCTTTAAATTGTTTCGCTAAACCTTCCTTGTTTGAATACAGGCTCGAATATTGTTTTTCGCCAACATCAGAGAATCTAGCAAGCACGTTTCTACTGATATTAGTTTGGTCTTCGAATATTGCAATTGGTTTAAAAGCAATGTCCCACTTTTGATATTGAAGAATATTTATAGTAACATCTTTACATTTACTATCACTATTTATTGCAAAAAGAAAAAGAGGTTTCTTATTGGGGACACTGTTTATCATGCAGTCAACAGGGTACTTCTTTCCAATATCATATTTAGGTATATGATGATCAAATTCAAAGTGTTTATCCTTAAGTTCACTATTAATAAAAGATTTAAAATCTTCAATAAAAGTAGATTTAACATTCTCTCTACTTAAAAAAGATATGTCATTAATTCTAGTTATACATTGAATCAAATTATATAATGATTTACCATATTCCTCATTTTGTACATTTGATATTAATTCTCCATCAGAGTTTTGAATATCTAGTGAATTAACAACTGAATTAACAATTTCAAATCTTCTACCTTCTTTAGTCAGATTATTTACATCCATTTCGTAGCTTAATCGCATAAATGTATTTCCTTCGTCAGTGAAATACCAGTTATTAAAGGTTGACTTTTCAAGTCTAATAGTATACATATCCCCATCATCAAAATAGAACGGAGTAATGACTTCATAGCTATCTACGCCATCACTTATAATCTCAATTTCAGATGAAATATTTTCTCTTATAGATTTTAATATGTTAAGACTTTTACTCATTAAATAGTTCTGGTTCGATTTCACCTTTCAAAGTTATATTACAATCCTTAATTAAACAAATAGTAGCAGATCTAAAATTGTCATATCTATCGGTAGGTTCTGCATAACTTTCATTTCTACGTATTTTGGGGCTTTGTACATATTCTTCTTTGACGATATGAATGTGAAAATCTTTGAAATCAGGTGAATTGTGTAGTAAGTTTTTATGCCAATGAGAATTACCATTATATCTAGTAAGAATATTATAATTATTACCATCTGAATAAAAGCCTAAAATAGCTGAAAAATTTGATTTATTTGAATTATTAATTCTTAGCTTTAAACCAAACTTAATATCACTTTCATCAAAAAAATCAAATTCAAATTCAGTGTGACCGAATTTTTGCTTGGGTTTTTGAAATAAATCCTCAAAAAATAAGTTTAATTTTTTAGGAGAATTTAATAGGGTTTCAACATTTTTATCAGTTAACATCATAAAATCTAACTAGGTTTAATCACTTTCTTCTAATATACTTTTACCATATTCCGTTAAAGACAATCCCCCTTGGTATTCAGCACCATGAAAAGCTGTTGATTTTTCAAAGTCTTTACTGTTAAAATACTTGAACCCTGTATTTAAAAACACTCTTTTCTCTATAGTGTCAGCTGCAAATTGACCTTTCTCGTCAATCTCTTTCAAATATTTAACTAGATTTTCTTTACTTATATTTCTCATTTTAAACCTCTTAATTTATGCACCCGGAATCACTGAATAATTATAAAAGAAATCCACCCACTCCCCAGACCCAACAGCCCCAAAAGAAACAGTCTGAATGAGAACTTCATCCTTATTATAAAGATAAATCACATCACCAGAATTAAGTAGTTGAGCTACTTTGTCAGAGGTGTAAGTTATCGTTCTACAATTATCAGTCTCAATGTAATCAATAGAGGACTCCAACTCATCGAGATCCCATCTTACATCCTCATCATCAAGAATATAGTAACTCCCAATATCAACATTACTATCTAGTAAGAATGACTTCACTCTAAACTGTTCATTATAGTCATCATCACCATCTGGGTTCGGCAGCACACCAACTATTCTTACGTAAGTGTCTTCTAAGCCGTCAGGCATAATGTCAACATCTGAACAGTAAAGATTACCTTGGACAGTAGGTTCAGTAGTCGATTTGTCATCATTGGAGCATGAAAGAAGTATTACAGTAGATAAAATTAATAGTAAAGTTTTCAAGTTTGATTTCCCATAGTAGTTAAGTAGAAACACAATATAGCTAACTGAATAGATATTGACAAATATCTTGAATTATAATCTCGTTTTATTTAACTTTGCTGTGCTACAAGAGTTGTTTTAGAACAGAGCAAGTTGAAAGTATGTTAGCGGTGTAATCCTGATAAATGAGAGAGATGGGCACTGCTATGATGCATATTAGTAGGCTTGCTCGTGTTATTTGAATATATATCAATTATAACTCCTATATCTGATATACTTATCGGAACAGAGTTAAATTTCTATTTTAAAGAACAGCCTATTTATTATCACATAATATCGTTGGGCTTTAAAAAAATCAAAAATATAATTAGTAATGCTTATTGTTGACATAACTACTCCTGTTCAATATGCTTAGTTATGCCTAATTAATTCTTTACCTCTGTTAGTGAGTCTTAATATACTACTATGGTTTTTTGTTAATGGAAATGTTTCTATAAAAAGCAAACCGTTATAGACTTTGTAAAATTTATATTCAAGATCATCATTTAAGTCAATACTACTAGTTTCATCAATTCTATTTAATATTTTGCAAATTTCTTCTCTTTTCATCTAAACCTCTAAATAAGCACATTTTTAAAATAATTTTAGATAATTGTCATTTTGTTACCAAATTTTATAGAATTTTTAATGGTTTAAAAATAGAAATAAAAAAAAGTATCCTCATTGAACTTTTACGCCAATAAATATATCCAAAAAATATCATTATCTTAGCTCACTGAACTTTTACGTTAATTATTTTTATTTAAATTTTGAAGAACGACAGAGATATACTTTCTAGATTTACTAAATTATTTAGTATTACAAGGCTAACTAAATCTGAATTTGCTATGAAGATTGGTATTTCGCATCAGTCACTAAATAAATATCTAAACAACGACAATGATCTACAAAAAATTAGTTTAAGACTATTTAAACAAGGATTCTCGACAGATTGGCTTTGCTCTGGAAAAGTTTGTCACGACTATGAGAGATAGGGTAAGTGGTAGAGAGCTCTTTTCACAAGTATCTATTACAAACCAGCAGTAATGAAACAGAATAATTATTTTTTTATGGATAATGAGTATTATTAAAACAAATTGAGAATTATGGACAACGGAACAATAAATACTTTTAAGGAAAAGATTAAAATTCTTTTTGACGACGAAGCTATTTCAAAAACTGTTTTTGAAATTTTATCAAATGAGCTTGATGAATGTTCTAGTGTAGAAAATTCTAAACAATTTGATGTGTTGAAGAAAATCCCTGCAATTTTTCATTCAATAAATGAGTCGGGTCATATAATTGATGTTAGTGACTATTGGTTAAAGGGTCTAGGATACGAACAACATGAGGTTATTGGTAAGAAATCTACTGATTTTTTAACAACAAAAAGTAAAGAAAAAGCTATTAGTGAAATATTACCACTTTTTTATGAACAAAAGTACCTAGATGAAGTTGACTATGAATTTATTCATAAATCTGGTAAAATATTAAATATGAAACTATCCGCAATACTGTTAAATGAAAGAATGAGCTTTGCAGTTTTAAGAGATGTAACAGAAGAACTTAAGAATCAAAACGAAGTGGAAAGATTAACTATGTATTTAGAAGGTGTAATTAATTCAATGCCATCGACATTAATTGGGATTAATGACCAATTTGAAATTACATTAATAAACAAGTTTGGTAGAAGATTATTAACAAAAAATGACGATAAAGAAGTTTTAGGAAAATATTTATTCAATTATTTTGATTTATTAAAAGATCATAAAATTAGAATCCAAGAATGTATAAAAAACAATACTACTTTTTCATTCGAAGAACAGGCTACAAAGAATAATAAACTAAATTTTTATGAAGTAAAAGTTTTTCCAATGGAGGCGGATGTTAAACATGATGTTATTATTAAGATAAACAATATAACAAAGAGGAAAGAAATTGAGGCACAGTTAGCTCAAAAAGTGAAAATGGAAGCGGTTGGATTGTTAGCAGGAGGAGTTGCTCACGATTTTAATAATGTTCTAACTGGTATTCTTAATTCTGTTGAATTAATGAAGTACGATGAAGGTCTTAATAAACATTCATTGAAAGCTTTAGGTATCATAGAAAATGCGAGTAATAGAGCCGCAGAATTAATTAAAAAATTACTTGATTACTCAAGAAAAGGTAAGTTCCAATCTATAGAATTAAATTTGATTGATGAAATCAACGTTTCTCTTGAATTAGTTTCTAGTCGAATTAATAAAAATATAATTTTTGATTTTAAAGTTTCAGATAATGATTTCATTATAAAAGGGGATAAATCTCAAATACAGAACATTTTTATTAACCTTTTTATTAATGCTTTTGACGCGATGCCAAATGGAGGCACATTGAGCATTGCAACAAAGTCTAAATTTTATTCTAAGCAAGATTTAGAACATTCATATTTAAACGTTGAGCCAGGTCATTATGTTCTTATCTCTATCAATGACACAGGCCACGGCATGACAAAAGAAGTAGCTAAAAAAGTATTCGATCCCTTTTTTACAACTAAGCAAAGAGGTAAAGGTACAGGTTTAGGGTTGTCATCAGTGCAAGGGGCTGTTAAGGAGCATTGTGGTGAGATAGTTGTATATAGTGAATTAAACATAGGTACTACATTCAATGTACTATTACCTTTATCTGAGAATGCTAAATTAGATAGTGAAGTAAATAACAATAATGAATTAATAGCTGGAAATCAAACCATTCTAGTAATAGATGATGAAGAAATAATCAGAGTAACGACAAAAATACTTTTAGAAAAGCTAGGGTTTAAAGTATTACTTGCTGAAGATGGGATAAAAGGAATTGAGTTATTTAAAAGTAAATCTGATGAAATTGACCTAGTTATTCTAGATATGATTATGCCACAAATGAACGGTAAAGAATGCTATAAAAAGCTGAAAGAGCTAAATAGTGAAATAAATATAATTGTTACTTCTGGTTTTACCGAGAGTAAAGACATATCAGATTTGAATAAGATTGGACTAACACACTTTATCCCCAAACCTTTTACTTTAATGGACTTAAGTGAAGTGCTGAAAGAAGTAGTAAAGTCTTAATAACTTCTATCAGATTTTAAAGTAAAGTATATCAATATTTTAAGAATTTATGAGCTTTTAATAAGGGAGCGATGCAGTCGGACGTATTTAGTAAACATAAAGAGAAGTTATCAGATTTATAAACTCGATATAAAATGTAACTAAACTACTAGTTTTGTGTTTATTCTAATACATTTTTTAACATACATGAAGGATTCAAATGAAATATTTTTTTCTAACTATAATACTACTTCTAGCTTTCTCATGCAAGAAAGAAGATAATGGAACTGACCCAACTAATAAAGTTTGTATTCCAGCTTCTTTAGAAGATAATTTGATTGCCTACTACCCTTTTAGTAATTCCAGTATAGAGGATTTTAAGTCTAGTAATGATTTAACTAATGAGAACAATGCGGAACCAACTGAAGGTAGAGAGGGTGGAGAAAATTGTGCTTATAAATTTAGCGATACTTCTCCAAACTATCTGTACATGACGTCTCCTAATTTTTTAAATGGGTTGAGAAAGTACTCTATTTCTCTTTGGTATAAACATACTATCAATAATCAAGGACAATATGAAGTCCTAGTTGCTAGAGGTGACAAAGACAATAAAACTCCTGCTACAAATAGAGTAATGTCATTAGGTGTATATGATATAAATAAAGTAACCTTTTTTAATAACATGCATTCTGTTTGGGACAACTCTGATCAAAATTCGCTAAATCAATGGTATCACGTAGTTGCAACATGTGACTTCGATATTAAAACAATGTCACTCTATCAAAATGGTAAACTAATGGATACACAGACTAGTATAACTCAAGAAGTTATTAATCCAGTTAATGGTGGTGATATAATAATTGGAAAGTATTTTAATGGATCTATTGATGACATTGCATTTTTTAACAAAGTTCTTTCTCAAGATGAAGTTCTCGAGTTATATTCTATTGAATCATGTTGTGACTAGTGTAGTATTGTAGTTGAAAAATTAGGAACACATTTACATGTGTTCCTAATTACTACATTCTAAATCTGCCTGTTGAGCCAGATTCGAATACAAAATTAAAAATAATATTTATCTAAATAGAATTTTAAGATAGAATTTCTAAATTAAAATTTGATTCTGTATCATCACCAATTTTATCAAAATTGAAATTATCATAAATAGTAACTGAATAATTCTTTGAAGTGTTATAGAACTTTTTTTCATCAATAAATTTAATAAGAATATTTGAGTTTGAAGTTTTAGAAAAAGTAACAAGTGGATTTAATATTTTATTGAATTTATTAACACTTTTTAAAGTGAAGCCCCTTGGAGCGTTCATTGATATGCTATTTGAATTATCTCCAAGCATTTCGAATAACATTCTTAATTTTGTTGGAATTGCTTTTGAGGATCCTTTTAGATTTGCACTTTTATATTCAAACTTTAATTCTTTTATCCTGTCCTCTTTGCCTTTTACTATTTCCCAAAAGTCTTTAGTAATTTTTATTTCTCTTGTCTCTATTTTTAATCCATTCTTATTTAGTTTTTTACTCAACAAGACTATGACTACTCTTAATAAGATACCATTAGTTAAAAAATCTTCGCTCTTACTAATAGAAATAGTGTTTGAGCCAGGGTTTAAATTGAATATAATTATAGAACTTTCTATGCTTCCTTTTTGATATTTACGTCTTATTCTAATTGCGTAAATATTATCATCCATTATCTTGACAGTAATCTTAAATTTATCGGTTCCCATTCCATTTAAAGACAATATAGATCTTTGTAGAAAGCCTTCATAAATATGATCCATATGCGAATCAATAACATTTGCAAGATTTTTGGGTCTTAAAGTATATTCATAATTAATGAACTTTTTTAAACTCATCTAAACTCCACGTAATGATTATTAGTCAAATTAAACAATAATTTTATACGGTTGTAAACTGTTAGTTTACGTTTAACAGATTAAATTATGTAAAAATAAAACTATTTACAAGATTTGCTTTATTTAATTGGCTCGTTGAACTTTTAGAGCAACACTTAAAGCTTTTGTTTTTTTGGATGTTTAGAGGTTTAAATGTCAGATACTGTAGGCTCTATATTATAACGAAAAGTTGAATTCTTTTATCAATCCCACCCTTGTCAGAGGAATATGCTTTTAGTTCCTGGGGGAAAGGTCGCATGAGCGAACAAGGGTGGATTAAAATTCTATTTGATTGACTTAGTACCGTCATCATGTGTTATAATCCTTGCTTCTGGAATAAACACAATGCTTGTAGATAGCTTTCCTGATTCTGTGTTTTTGGCTACAGTTAAGACCGTTGTACCTTTGTCTGTTTGCAGTGCGTAGGTTGTTAATTCAACTCCTTTGGCTGAACCGCCCGCTACAAATTTGAATGGTGCATATATCCAATCTCTTGCATCGTCTTTAACAATTATCTCATTGTCGGAATTTAGTTGTTCTAACACTTCCTCATCTACTGTAGGTAAGTCAGCTAAAGTAAATTCTTCTTCTATCCACTTCTTTGACTCTGTCGTTGCCTTCAACTCTTCGTCTACATCAGTACAATCATTTAACAGTACACCAGTATTCTTTTTACTGAATAGTACCCACATACCTTTGGGATGTACTCCGATGTATGGGTATTCTCTTACTTTCTCTTCACTCATTTTCTATTTCCTATTTCTTTGTTTTAAAAAACAGTGGGGGAACTAAACAATAAACCCCCACTTGTATAATGTATATTGTTATCAACATTTAATTTCTATATGGAGTCCGTACTACCTTTGCTGTTAAATATTACCATACCCAACTATGGGGGCTTAGGGTGCATTAAGTTCACCCCCAGCATTACCTGCCCTTCTTGTGTATTCTTCACTCATTTGAGTATGGTTTTTAATTAAAACCGACATCCAGTAGCACAGCAACTATTACTATATGGGATAACTGTGCTACCAGTGCCGTTATTTCTTCTTCTTAGTTTTACTTGTCTTCTTACTCTTACTCGTCTTGGGCTTAACTTCTTCCTTAACCATAGCCTTTTGGCTTTCATGGGTATAATCTACACCATCCTTAAACCCTTGCTTGTATGCCTTCCTTACTGCATTCTGTACATCGAGTGTATCATGCCATTCCAGTTTAGCTATGAGCTTGTCAGACTTTTCACTAATTAACTCTTGTAATTGTTCATCATTCATTTCTATTCCTGTATTTTTATAATACAGGGGAATCGTCTTTGAGAGAGATGGAATTCCCCTGATGGACATAGGTGCATTCCAACACCTTGCTACAGTCCGTTTTAGAGTTGTTTTACGAACTGTGTTCTTTCTTATATTTTTTATTGATACTCTTTAATCTTCTTAATGATATTCCTGTGTCATAGGAAATATCTCTTAAATGCTTTCCGGGGAAGTCATCTTCCACCATTTTATGTATTGCTTTGTCAAAGGAAGAGGTGTCAGGAATATAAATTGGATTTCCTGTACCACCCATTTGAACTATTAACTTCCTTACCAAATCAAGCCCAATCACTTCTGCTAAATACTGCAGATCAGAACTTAAATCCGATAGTTCTATTTTTTCAGAAATCTTATTTGAAATGTCTAACTTCATAATGCAAATTTGATTAGATAACCGTTGAACATACCACTCTTACCAAATCTGTCTAAGAATGCATCTACTGTAAATCCTTGCTCGCTTAAGAATGTTTGCTGTTTTGTTAGGGATAAATAAACATCATTGATGAATATATCATACTGCTTTTTCTCTTTGTTGTAAGTAGATACTTGAAACTTTGTCACTTTCTCGATTGTGGCGAATACATCCTCATTATCATCCCTGTTGTATTCGTCATATTCATCATTCTCTGCCATCTCGTTGAATACCTTCTCCTGTGGCTTTGCTCCGTTTGATGCTCTCAAATAGAGTTTGTCTCCAACATTAAAACTGCTGTTATTCTTTCCTGATACTATTACAATGTCCAGTCCAGCTCTTACTATCTGGTCTCGTGTGATGTTTGGTATTAACTCTGATGCCATTTAATTCCTCTATTTGAATATTAACTCTCTTGCTTCTTTCGTTAGTCTAACATTGTCAGCCCAATGTTCTTTTTCCCTTTTTGTCATTTCGGAGAAGTTGTTCATCCTTGTTACTCCTACCGAGGGAATTGTTTCAGTTATTCTCTTGGGGGTTTCCTTAAACCTCTCGCCCTGACTGTATCGAACTACTTTACTATATCCCTCATTTGAGAAGTGATAGAGCTTACCGACCATTATGTAGTCTTGGTTTTCGATAGTGAAGTCTTTCAACTCTTCAATTATATATCCGAACTCATTATTAATCCGTCTGTAAGAAATTGGGTAATCTCTACGTGCTTTAAATCTATTGTGAATTAACTCCTGAGTCTTTTCAGGTAAAACTAACCTACCTCCTCTGACGTAGAAATGTTTTCCTTTTGTCAACTTGGTTTCTAAGAAATATCGGATTGCCCTGATTGGATAATCATACTTCTTTGAGAAATCATTTATCTTCATCATATCAAATGATACCCAATAAGAACAAGAACAATTAACACTAATGGCATTATTAAGTCAGATAATAACAATGACCTTTGAAGCTTTCGGAGCTCAATTCCCAAATCAAACTTGTCTAAATCCAAACTCTCTTTCTTATTTTTCATATTGATTTTCTTATTCCGTCTTATTTGTTCTTACTAATTTAGTAAATAATTTAAGAATAACAAGGTTTTTCTTATTATTTTCTTAAAAAATATGTTTGAGTATTGGATTGATAGAGGAAGGGTATAGTAGAAACAATAAAAAACCCCACTAACCAAAAAAAGGCTAGTAGGGTTATTTAATAATAATCAAATGTCTATTTTGGATTATCAGGTTCTTTTATACCTAGTGAATATATTGTATCTAACCAAGGACGTAGAACTGTTTCTACATACCACTGAGTAAATTCTTTTGGGACAGGGCTTCCCAAATAGTTCCTAACTTCTGCTTGCCACACATCTAAACAATTCTGTCCCTCCTCTTCTGTAGATTTTGAAAATTCGCCTTCCTCTGGATCTTCATCAACGAACTTCCATGATGCCATGACTCCGAGTATATTCCCTTTGTAATCACCAGTAATAGATAAAATCAAGTGGTCATCATTATAGACCCAAGATCTCATTCTATCAGTCTTTAACAACATAGTCCAGCTAGCTGCACCTGCAATTATCCTAGGCTGATATATCCGAGCATCTTCTCCTTTTTCATTCCATTTGTCTATGTAGCAATAACCGTGAGCTCCGTCAGGTTCAAAATTATATGTTGTAGAGAGTGTAGTGGACATTAAAAGACTATTTTCTATAAGTAATTCTAAATTAGTTTCTCCATCAAGAATAGAGTCTGCAGTACTTATTGCCATACTAATTATCTCAGCTATTTCACTAACAGCAAGACCTAGTGCCCCCCAATCATCTGGTAAATACTCTTTTATCCATTCTATAAACTCAGCTCCCCAACTTGCTATCTCAATAGCGTTACCTAAAACCCCTGGGAGAGGAGGCAAAGGTATTTTCATATCTTCTACCTCCTTCCCATCTTCATACATCTTGATAGTGCTTGATTTTGGAATAATATTTGTCTCTTCATCAAAAACAATATTTATGCTAAACCATCTGACTGGTCTATAAACTGCATACCCCGCCATTAATTCATACCACTTTACTTGTATTACATAAGTGCTTACTGTAAAGAGTTTTCCTGCTGTACTCACTTCTATATTACTTGTAAAGCATTTTTGTTGAAGAGAAGCGTCTGATTGAAATTGATCACTGAGTGTTTCGAATCCGTTCATATCTTTTGGAACTTCTTTTCCCTCGAATACAAATAAATTCCCAGGATTCCATTCTGTTATCCCATATGTAGATTCAAGAATTTTGTTAAATAATTTTTTCATTTTTACGATGTCCACATTTGCTCCTTGTTTATGTGTTTATTAGAATTACTAATCACGGTTGAAATATTTCTATTCTAGTATAACCGAATAGTGGTATTAATTATTTACTTCTTGAATGTTAATTTCACAGAGTGGGAGGATTTTACAATACTGTTATCAGAGGCAGCTAATTCAACACCAAAAAGCTCTAGGTTAAGCCCATGTTTAGCATCTTCACTAAGCATAAACTTCACATCTACCGTATAATAAGTATTCTTTAACCCATCAATTTTTAATTTAGATTTTTTCCAAAGCCCAACTGCATTTAATACAGATCTATTAAGGTTGTCTGAAAGATTCTTTTGTCCACCTTTTGTACTACTGGGTTCATATGTAAAAGTTAAAGTGGAGTTGTTATCTTCTTGCCAGTCTTTTTTTGATGACCAAAAGAAACTAAAACCACCATTAAACTTATCTGAAAAACTTCTAGATAAAACAATCTCAGCTTTTACTAAATCAACTTCTTCAGAAACTTTATCTAAGCTAATATTGATTATTTTTATAATTTCATCTAAATCAAATGGGTCGTCAATTTTTTCCTTAGCAATTACAGTTTGTAGACCCATAAGAATGAATAGAACAAACATTTTTAAACAGAACCTTCTCATAACTCCTCCTTGGAGTAATAGTTTAACATATAGCAACTTACTCCCAATATAAATCTTTAGCAAATATGTAAGCATTTTAGGGGCTCACTGAACTTATAGTTCAATGGGCAATCAGACTATTTTTCGGTATAAAAAAAACCCCACTTAAAAAGCAGGGCTTGAAAGGAGATAATTTTGATTCTAAATTATTTAAGAAGAGGGAATGAAATTCCCGCTTGAATACCATATGTTCTTAAGTAAACATCTTCTGGGAAAGTGATACCACTTGGCGGTGTATATAAGTCATTTAGACCATAGTTCAGATATGCTTGTCCGAAGAACGAAAAAGTTTCAAATTCAAGTTCTAAGCCTAGACCACCTTTAATTGCATATTCAATATCTGCTACATCTTCACTAATATCTTCTTCCACTTTACCATTAAAGTATGTAGTTGATTTCGGGTTTACAATTATTCCAATATTAGGGCCAACAAAAACATAAGGCCTAAACAGTCCAAAATCAAATTCATAGCTTAATAGGATTGGAATTTCGATAAACTCAGATGTTAGTTCAATATTTATAATTTGATTTGCAACGATTTTCTTCGACGTAATTGAAGGTGATGATTGAATACTTAAGTTATGATTCAAACTATATTTAGCAAATAATCCAAACTGAGGAATAGCATAAAGAGTCTTTGATAGTGGTCTACTTGGTTCAAATTCAGCATCAGTCATATGAATACCATTTAAGGCTCCTAAGTCGAATTTTGCACATAAAGTAGAACCAGATATGAATAGTCCTAAAAATAACAGTAATACTGATTTTTTCATTTTAACTCAAAGATTAATTAATAATATTATAATTTAGAAACAAATTTAAGAATTTTTTATTCAACATCTTAAAGTGTAACAAGAATATCATTTAATAATTATAGTTCTTTATTGTCTGTTTCTACTTTCCTAAAAAAAACCCCACTGACGTAAATCAGCAGGGTGTTAGCAGTGTATCCTGAAATGAGAGAGATTAAGTCTGCTGTATTATTCTTCTTGGCTGTATGAATGAGTTCTATCAAGAACTATTGGGCCTTTATATCCTCTTAGCTCATGAATCAATTGTTCTAGTTTCTCATTCCTATTCTTAAGTATTTTTTCTGCACTTTCTAATCTGACTATGGACTTTTCTTGTTTTCTGTTTTTAAAACATTCTTTGTGGTATTTAGCTTCTAGCTTAGAATACTCTAGGAAGGAAACAAATTTGGTTGCTCCATTCACCCAAGCAACTTTATCATACTTTGCTTTTAGCTCGGTGTATGCAAATTGTAGTGCAGTGTTGTTGTTTGTTAAAGAGTCTATTTTCTCAAGTAGCTCTTGTTTCTCTTTGTTTTTCATTGCTTTACCTCCATTGCTTGATTGAGGTTCAACAGTTCGTTTGTGAGAATGTAGAATGTAGCATCTAATTCCGCTTTCTCGTCTTCGGTCATATCACCGTACTGGTAGCTATCCTTTACTATGAAGTCTTTGATTACTCTATTCCTTGTTCTAGTATCAAAGTCAGATGACAAGTGGACTGCAGGTATTCCCTCTTCATTAAATGCTTCGACAATTTTCTTAACATGGTCAATGTTAATTCCAAACACAACCGTTTTCATATCGAGTGCTTTGTCTCTCCATGTTTTTATAAGGTCTCCGTAAGTGGTTGACTGCTCATAGCTATTTACCAAATCCCTTTCGTTATAATCTCCTGTTGACTTCACTTTAACTTGTGAAAGGTCGAACCTCAATGGATTAACAAACAGTCTTGGCTTAGCTAAATATCCGTTTTCGATTAGATATTTTGGAGTTACACCAACAATCAATTCATCAAATAAATCTTCAAAGCCTTCACCATTTGCTCGAATAGGTGTGGCAGTTACTCCTAACACTTTTGCCTCAGGATAGAACTTAAGAATATCTCTCCAACTGTTTGCAGTTGCGTGATGAGCTTCATCTATTATAATTAAATCTACATTTTCAGGAAGTGTTTTGGACTTCTTACCTCTAACTCTATTCGCTAATGTTGCTACTGATGCAATTTGTAGTGGACAGTATTTCTTATAAACATGTGATGAATGAATGACAGAAACTTGCATATGATGTCTAAGACATTTATCAAATGTTTGATTAATTAATTCTAATCGGTGGACCAGTATCAATACCTTTTTCCCATTGTCAATAACATCTTTTGCTATGTTCACAAACGATACCGTCTTCCCTGCTCCTGTGGGCAATTGGAGCATTACACTCTGATTGCCCTTTCGGAACGATTCTCGTATCTTGGACTTTACATCCTCTTGGTATTTACGTAGTTTCATATAGATCTATCTCAATTAAATTTTTGTTCAAATTCAGTTATAGATAATCTTTTGAAATTTTCACCAAGCCACTTTATGAGAATATCTTTCTTTATCTCATCATCCATACCATTTATTTTAATAGGAAATTCAGTATCTTCATCAAGTCTGTTAAATAAACTATTAGCTTGCTTATTTCTTCGCTTCACTTCCCTTAGGAGTGAGTCATCAGAAACTTCATCTATGTATTCATCAATGTTAATGTCAATATTTATAAATGCCATTATCCTTCCTCAATCCGTTGTTATTTCTAATTCTTCATTATCTGATACTTCTGTTAGGAAGAATTGTAGTCCAGAGTTTTCAAACTTCTCGAATAGTAATTTTTGACTGTCGGAGTCAAGTATTTCAATTCCATCTACACATATAACACCGATGTCTTTGGTTCTAAGCTTAGCAACCTCAATTGCTATTTCTAACTGTTGTGCTTTATTTAGTTTGGAATAAGGCACTCCACCTCTATATATTACTCCGTCGTTGAGTTCTAATCCATCAATTGGTATTGATTTTAGTAGAGTGGATTTGTAATCTCTTAAGTTCTGAATAGAGGTCTGTTGGTCATCCCATTGTTTTTCTAAAGTCTTAGCTTTGTTCTTTTGATTCTCTAGCTCTTCTTTTGTTTTTAAGAGTGCGGCCGAAGTATCTAACTTCTCCTGCAAGGAAGTTCTTGCATTGGTTTTCTCACTCTTAAAGTTGCTATATCTGTCTTTAAGCTCGTCTGTTGACTTTTCTTTTTTATCACGTAATTTTTCAACTGCTTTATCATACTCTTCTTGGATTTCAGATAAGTTTCTATTGAATTGATCTGATGCTTTTTCAAGTTTTTCATTGATTTGTGCAATCTCTTCTTTGACCTCATCCTCATCTATATCCAACTCCACTATTGATTGTGAGAGTGGTTCTATTGTTGCTTTTGCTTGGTCTAGTGAACGCTTTAAATATCTCCTTTCGTCAGATAATTCTTTCAGAATATCATCAATAAATTCAAGTGCGTTTGTGTATTTCCTTTCATAAACATCTTGCAAGCTCTCACGCTTATCCTTAGCTGTTCCTAGTAAATCAATCTCACTGATTATATAAGATAACAATTCTTCTAAGTTTAAGTCAACTGGAAGTGCTTCGAGTAATAATTCTACTCTCTCCTTATCTTTTACATTGATAAACTCTACAGGATTAACAGCTATAGCATCGTAGAGTTTGTTTAGTTGTTTTTGAGGTGATTTGATTTCTCTTCCATCTGAATCATGGAGTTCGAATATACCTGCTTTGGGTCCACGGATTCTCCTTTTCAGATGCATATTATTGTCAAATATGATGACTATCTCTCCCTCGTCTTCTCCCTTGTGAATTAACTCAGCATCATTACCACCACCGAGGGCGGTTTTGATAGCTTCTATTATTGATGTCTTTCCTTTCCCATTCTTACCAGATATTTTATTTACCTTGTTTGGGAATAGTTCGAATTCTTCTATTCCTAAAACGGAACGAATGTTAATTTTTTGAATTTGCATGGCTATTTCTCCTTAATTAAATTTTAATAATTGTACTGATGAGTCTAATACTGATTTAGCCGTTACTGTATTAGATTCTATTAATGATAATGCTTTATGTTTCGCTTCGTCCAAAGTGTCATAAGCATCTTTTTTTCTTATCCTGAATATTCTATTCGGTTCGTCATAAGGTCTTATATCTAAATAATCCCCTACCTCTGTTTGTACTTTCCCATATCTTACCCTGTATTGTGCACCGGGGCATGCAACACATCCAAAAGTGACAAGAAAGAATTTATGGTCTTCTGTAATGTTTGATGTTGTCATACTGCTTTCTCCATTTTTTCGATTCGATTGTGGGTTATTAGGAAGTCAACTAACTGTGATAAAAGTGAGCTAATCTCTAAGTAATGTGTTGATTCTCGATAGAGATAAAATTGATATACACTCTTAAGCTTTATATCTCCACCTGAATTAACTTTAGAATCAGCTACTACATACCTCACTCTAGGGGTGTCATAAATTAAGTTGTAGCACTTCCATTGAACTGATTTATCATACTTTTCATAGGAATAACCATTCCAGACTGTCTTAAATTCTACTGTGTCAAGTCCGTGCAATTGGTCTGCTCTTGCTGAAAGAATAACCGTTGTGTCGCCAATCTTAAATTCTGTTTTACCACTTACTTGAAATGGAAAGTTATAATCAAAGAATGGTGTTATCTTAGAAATGTATTCCTCAGGAACTACTATCCCATCATATATATATTCCCGAGTCCTTGCATTCCAATACTTATCAGGATTTTCAATGATTGCATCTACAGCAGTTCCATATTGCATTTTGGCAGTAGATACATAATCGCTATCTAAATATTCAAGGAAACTCTCTACGTCAGGGTACATTAAATTGCCTGCTCTATTGGTATGTCCATTGATATATTTATTAAATGTGTCGAGTGTTGATACTGATACCTTTATCAAAATACTGACTCCTCTTCTTTCTTAGTCTCATTCGTCTTAGCAGGCACTTCCTCTTCGGCATGTTCGGCTCTTGGCTCTGGTGCTTTTTTCTCTTTAGCTTTTGTAGGTTTTTTAGCATCAGCCTCAACCAACTCATACAGATTAGATTCTTTATTGAGTTTTGCACCTATCTCATTCATCTTATCAGATATTGATTTTTTAATTTGAGAAATAATCGGCTTTGGATGGCCAGCATTCTTGATATCACTAACAACAGTATTCAGATCATCTACAGTCTTAACTGATTTGATTTCCAATATTATATTTTTAACCGTGTCTGCTGCTTCCTTTTGCTCTTGAGAGATATTCCCTAGCCTATCTTTAATTTCTTCTATTCTATGTGAGAAAAAGTCAGGTTCAGTAGCATAGTTAGGTAAATCTACTTTATCGAAACTCATAGGGTTTTTACCAATGTATTCTTCAGTTGGGTCAAAATCTAATTCTCTGATTTTGTCCTTATAGTATTGGTAGCCAATGAAGTCACAAAGTGAAGTAACAATGTCATAAGAACCACCAGTTATATCAGGTCTCTTTACCGATACACCATTTTCTTCTTTCTCTTTTACTTGAGCAATAAAGATTAAATCTTTACCGTTTGTTTTGAGTGCCTGTACAAACTTTCCAAATGTATCTTTCAATGCTCCATAATATCTTAGTTTATTGTTCCCGAGTTTTGGGTCATTTCTAACTAAGTATTCTCCTATATAATCTAAGCATGTAGAGATTGTATCAATAACTACTGTGTCGTAAGTCTCTATTGCATTAAAAAATGACTTCATATTTGACTGGATGTCTTCCCATCTATCTATACGCATTACGTCTTTCCTAAATCCTGAACGGTGAGAACCGTTGTCAAAGTCAAGTGTGACAGGATTATTAGATGTGTTTGCTGTGGATGTTTTACCACTCCCTGGAAAGCCGTAGATTAATCCTACTACTCTACTTATTTTAATTTCTTCGTTCGATTTTATTATATTTAATGGCATAATTTTTATTTCCTTTATAGTGAATAAATTGATTCTCGTGTGGACTTATCCATTTTGAACATTCCACTTTTCTTACTTTTTTTAGGTTTTGATTTTGGCTGATTATTATTTTCAGATTCCATGTAGTCAATCCACCACTGCCAGCACACTTTTTTCCTTGTACCAACCTTTTGGTATTTGAGACCTCTATGGAAACATTTTGTTAATTCCTCACGACATATCTTAAAGGCCTTTGAGGCTTCTGTGATACTCATAAGTCTGTATTTGTCTATTATCTCAGGCATTTTGACTTAGTAGTTTTACTGAACTGCCGTCTTTAACTGCTACCAAATAGCGACCGTCTCTTGATTTTGTAAATAGTTTTTCGAGAAGTTCAGAACAAGTGAATTGAGAGGAGAATGTATCTCCTTTTTTTCTCAATTCATTTTCTACTTCTAAGAAAATTGAATAGAGTGCCTCGTCCCTCTCGTCAGGTCTTACCTCTTCTACTATGTACTTTGCAACATCTTCGGCTTTCCTTCTAATGTCGTCTCTGGGGAAATAATTTTGAAGTTCCATAACTTCTCCTTATATTTGTTGTGAATTTACATGGCAAATGAGCGTCCACTCATTGCAACTCTTTGGGGTAGCTTACAAAAGCTATCCCTTTTTTATTTTTATGTTAATCTCTTCTGAGTCTTTATTCTTTCGATACTCTTCTGCTATTGCTGTGAATATCATCGCTACTGCTTCTGATTCCGTTAAATCCAATATTGACTTGGCTACCGTGTGCAAGTCAGCCTTTTCGGCATCATTAAGTCTAATAGCTCTTTGCTTTCGTTCCGTTTTTCTTATTTCAATATTCATATATTCTTAAACTCTTTCTTATCCGTTCTTAAAATGCTTCGTTTTTTTACTTTGCATTTTCTTAATTTTTTCTTAAGTTCACTTCTGACTGGTCGTCAGATTGCAGTAATAGTTTCTTACGAAGTTCAATGATTTCTTTTTCCATTGCAATGTGTTTGTGCATAGTGTAGTTAAAAGCTTTTGAAAAGTCTTTTCTAGCTTTATCTTTACCATCTACCACATCACAGATGTAATCAAAAGCATCTTTATCCATGGAAACTGATTTGATTATATATGCTGGCATTTGTATGACCTCTAATTGTGAATGATTATGTTTTTCTTATTTATTCTTATTCTGTCTTTACGAATTTAATAAATTATTTAAGAACAACAAATCTTTTCTTAATATTTTTCATATTTTTCTTAAATAATTGAGTAAATGATGAGCGATACACCACAATCAAGGCTAAGAGATTTCATTGATGAACATTATCATAGCCCTACTGTTTTTGCAAAGATACTAGGCGTCTCACCTGGTACTATAAACACATACATTAATACTGATAGAGTTTATCAGAACAAATCGGCATTAAGGAGATTGGCTGAAACTGGCATTAATATTGAATGGTACTTACACGGAATAGGTGAGCCATTTAATAAAGAGGCTCTTAGCAAAAGTTCTATTAAGACTAAAGAGAAAAATGAGGATTACATTGCAGATAAGAAAGATGAGTTGTATAGAGTTCCAAAACAATTTCAAGGGATGCTCGCAAATATTAAGTTGCATATTATGAGTGCAAGTGCAGCGACTGGGACGTTAACTGATTTGAATGATTTGCCAACTACATATATGCCGTTAGCTTTAGGTATGAATATAGATGAAGATTCACACGATGCAATCTATGTAAATGGTGACTCAATGGAAGATGCTGGTCTGACTTCGGGTGATATAATTATATTTGAAGTCTATAACAGCAAACCAAGTTATGATTGTACAATTGTGGGGTCCTTAAATGGAATGCCAATTGTGAAACACTTGTGTCATCAAAAGGATGGAAGCATCCTATTAAAGTCAGATTCGAAGAATGCTGAAGATATAGAGCTTGGTGACTTAGAAGATTTTAAGATATTTGGTATTGTTAAAAAAGTGATTAAAGATTTTGCTCCAGTCAGAAAACAAAATTAATATTAGACTCAGAGTTCGATGTTTAAGAATTGCTGAAAGAATTGTACTGTCAAACACTGATAAGGATGTTGATCAGGTGTTGATAGAGTACTCATCACTTTTTGAACACGCTGACAAATTCTATAAATTCTGTCAACTTGAACTATATACTCTAGAGGAATGCAAGATAGATAGCTCTATTATATTCCCAACTCTCTCATATATCGAGAGGCATTTTGCTATGCCAGAATTATTGAATGATTTCAACTGGTTCCCTGATACACTGAATACATTACTATCTTTTTTTACAGCCGATAACTCCCGAATAAAAGAGAAAGAGTCACACGAATTTATAATATTATTTGCTGAAAAATTGAAAGAAAGAACTAACCATGGGAAAGACTAGAAAAAAGAAAGGAAGACGATGGGATCACCCTGATCACAGAAAAGGTGTCTATTGTTTTGAGAGGGATGGATATGTCCACACCTATGTATTTGGTGACAGGAAATCAATAAAGAACTTACCTTGGAAGAAAACTAACAAAGATTTTGCTATACAAGTCTTAGATAAAAGAGTTCGCGAATATTACAATCGTGAGAATGGATTTAATACTAATAGAGTTGATAAGTTTTCTGAGCTGTTTCTGCTATATAAAGAGTTAAAGTTTCAGCACATACAAGATAATACTAAAGAAACTTTTCTTAATTCTATCAAAAGGATTGTCGATAATAATGACTTTTATTTAGACAACATGGTTGAAATCACGAAATTTGTCAATAGAAGAGCTCTTGAAATGAAGGAGATAGAAAATTATTCGGACTTAACTATAAACACCTCTATTCAGCGATTGAGATCCATATTCAAATTTGGGATTGAATCTGACATTATTACAACAAATCCTGTTAAACCTTGGATTAAAATTAAAAAAGCTAAATTCAAATTCACAATTTGTTCAAGGAATCAACTAAATAAATATGTTCATGAGTTAAGTAAATACATTGACAATTGTAGTAAGCCCAAAAGTAAAATGTCAGCAACTAAACTTTATTTTGTATTAAGAGTTATTGGTATAACAGGAATGCGGATTGGGGAAGTATATAAGATGCAACCTTGGCACATCAAACCTAAAAAACTATTAATTGACGGAAAAAATAATACATGGAGAGAGTTCCCTTATTCCATTAGACCTGAATTAGAACCATTATTAAAAGAAGCCTTAGAGTTTAATGAAAAGAGTTTTTCTAAGAGTAGTAATTTGCTTAATCTCCAAACGTCAAGAATTATGGGAGTGCATATTAATAACTATAGGAAAATGTTAGGAATAAAAAACGTAGAAGAAGTAAAATTTCATGCAATAAGAAAGTTAGTTGAAAATGAAATGATGAATGATTATACTCTAAATGATAATGTTGTACGTTCATTAATTGGTCATACAATACAAACTCAATCAAAACATTATATCAATAAAATGAGTGCAGAGGAAATTGAAGAAGTAATAGAATTTAATAAGAAAAACTTTTGAATTTACAATGTTTTAGCACGTTTCTTACACAACACTTTCTTGATTTGAATGTAACCTACTTGTTATGTTGGATTTAACATTTATTCTTGGCAATTTATCCAATGTTTACAATCAACTCAAATAAAACAACTAATTTTGTACAAAAATAATTTGGATAGAGGTAATATGAGGGTATTAGTAACAGGTGCAACTGGATTTTTAGGTAGTCATATAGCAGATATACTAAAAGAACGCGGACACGAAGTTGTGTGTATAGTACGAAAAACGAGCAACTTACGATGGGTAGAAAACAAGGGCTTTGAATTAGTCGAGGCTTCGCTATCAGATATACAAACATTAGAGAAAATAGTTGAAGGTGTTGATGTAATTATTCATTCAGCTGGCCTTACTGCCGCGAAATCAATGGAAGACTTTGTAAGAGCAAATCTGTCTGGTACAAAAAACTTATATGAGGCAGCCAAAAAACATGCGCCTAAACTTAAAAGATTTCTACATGTATCTAGTCAAACTGCTGTTGGTCCTTCTAAATCTTTGGAAGAAGTCTCAGACGAATTGTGTGAGATGAACCCTCTTACTTCTTATGGAAAAAGTAAAAAAATGGCAGAAGACTATATTATTGCTGAAAATGGAATAATTCCTTATACAATTGTTAGACCACCAGCAGTCTATGGGCCACGTGATTCTGCAACTATGCCAATGTTCAAAGCTGCTGAAAAAGGAATAGGCACCCTAATCGGATTTGACGATAAGTATGTTAGTATTATAAGTTCAATGGATTTGTGTAGAGGAATTGTTGATGCCGCATTTTCTGACAATACAGTAAATGAAACTTATTTCATTGGCTCAGAGAATTACTATGATTGGACTACAATTATCAATGCAATGGCTAAATCAGCAGGTAAAGATAAAATTTTAAAATTAAGAATCCCTCACTCAATTGTTAAGATTATGGGTAATGTAAATGGCTTAATTGGTAGAATTACTGGAAATCCTCCTGTATTTGATTCGGAGAAAAGCATAGATTTTATCCAAAAATATTGGACTTGTTCAGTTGAAAAAGCAAAGAAAGATTTTGGCTACGAACAAAAGCATAGTTTAGAAGCAGGATTCAAAGAGACTTACGATTGGTATAAATCTAATGGATGGTTCTAATTGCCATATCTCAGAAAAATACCAGCTACAATTATTGCTTTTGTAATATTATCATTTTCCATTATTATATTCTCTTTTTGGATTACTAAAGTAAGTATATTCGATGATTTTCATCAAGTATCTACTAATTCAATTAAAAATGAAATTAATGTATATGAAAATTTTAATGGTATTCCACACATAGTAACCAACAGCGAAGATGACTTATATTTTGCTATTGGTTATTACCATGCCAAAGATAGACTTTGGCAAATGGATGTAATGAGACGTGCAGCCGAAGGTCGTCTTTCTGAGATTTTTGGGCAAAGAACTTTCAAACAAGACTTATTCTTTAGGTCTATTGATATGCAAAAGCATGCAAGGGTATCATTAGATTCACTTTCAGAAAAGTCTATCAGTATCTTACAGAGATATTCAGATGGAATTAATACATTTGTAAAAGAAAACAAATCTGCACTCCAATTTGAATTTGGAGCACTTGACTATTACCCAGAAACTTGGACTCCTTATCATAGCCTATTAATTTCAAAATTAGTCGCATTTGAAATGAGCTTTAGCTTTTGGTCAGACTTTGCTTTATCTCAAATAGCACAGAAATTAGGAAAAAATAGAGCTAATTATTTTATACCTGGCTCTAATAGTAATATTAATATATCCGATGCAGAATTACCTGAATTTGACACAAGCTTTGTAGCAAGCATGATTAATGATTTTGGATTTGGAACTACTGGCAGTAACTCATGGGCAATAAACTATAAAAAAAACGATAGTATAAATTCTATATTAGCTAACGACCCTCACTTACCAATTAGCATACCCCCCCGATGGTATCAGATGCACATAACATCCGATGAGATTAACGTAGTTGGATATAGTATTCCTGGCATTCCCCTATGCATTGTTGGCAGAAATGATGATATTACTTGGGGTATTACTAATGTAATGGCAGATGTTTGTGATTTGTACTTAGTAAAAAAAGGTAAAAATGATGATTACTATGTAAAAACTGACGGCGAAGAAACAGAGTTTACATTCATCAGAGATACAATTAAGATTAAAGATAAAGAAGCTCATCAGTACTACAGAAGAGCAACGGAGATGTCCTCTGTCTTATCTAACAATCATATATGGAACAATGATTCGACTAATGATTCATTCTTTGATAAATACGATATTTGCTTTGATTGGACCAGCAAGCTTGTATCTGATGAAATTCTTTCTTTGTATAATGTAAATAAAGCTACAAATTATAATGAATTTAAAGACGCTCTGAAGCAATGGAACGCACCTGCTCTAACATTTCACTACGCTGACAAGGGCGGCACTATAGCACGATTACCAACTGGGAATATTCCAATTCGGAATAAAACAAATCCTAATGTGTTTAACCCGCATTGGGAAAAAGAATACAGATGGGAAGGAACAAAAAGCTTGATTGGATTGGGCGAGAAAGTTGTGAATCAAAAAGATGGCTTTGTATTTTCGGCTAACAATAATTACTTTTCGTACAATCAGTTTATTAGTAATAATTGGGAACCAAACTCAAGAGCTATGAGGATAAAACAAATGCTAAGCAATAATGATAATAGTACTATCCGAGACTCTGAATTTATGCAATTAGATAACCTTTCCCCTTATTCATTTAAATTCAAAAAACTAACACTCCCAGTATTAGACAAAATAAAATCTAAATTGAATGGTAACGAGGTCAAAGCATTAGATAAACTAACACGATGGAACAACATTTTATCTAAAGATATAAATGCACCATTGATATATAATTATTTCAAACGTGAATTAGTTGCAGAAACAATAGAAGATGAATTAGGTACTGAAATATTCAATAATTATGTTTTTCTATCAAACTTCCCCGATAGACTAATGTTAGAAATATTGGAAATGAAAAATCACCCATTATTCAATAATGTAGAAACGGAAAAGATAGAGAACAAAGAAATAATTATAGTTCGTGCATTCAGAAAAGCAATTTCCAAACTAATAGATAAATATGGAATAGATGGAATTAGCAATCTGCCTTACGGTAAAGTTCATCAGCTAAAGTTGAAGCATTACTTCAGCGATAATGAATTTATGTCACCAGCCGTCAGCTTAAAACCATTAGGATTAGGTGGAGATAATACTACTTTATTTAACACAGGTATGAATTACAACAAACCAAACGATGTTTTGATTTCTGCTTCTATGAGGTTCATCACTGATATGTCCGATAGTTTGGTATTTATGATTTTCCCGGGTGGGAACTCAGGAGACCCAATGAGTCCTAATTATGGTGATCAGGTACAACTTTGGCTCAATGGTGGTTATTTAAAATTGAGTATAAGCCCAAAACCAAATATTGATTTTGAGCTTAAAACACAAATAGTACCTAATTAATTACTAAACCATTGATATTAATTTATCAACCGTATCTTTAACATTTTTCCTTACTTCCTCTATGCTTGCTTCCATCATATAGCAAGGAGAAGTAACAATTTTATTCTCTTCATCAACACAAATTTCACGAACTGATTTCATAACCGCCATTGCTCCCAATGACTCCATACCATCACTTATTTCTTTAATTTCATAAGGTGAATTTTCCTTGTCTGTACCAACTGTAAGTTTAGTCCCAATTCCTGAACCTTGCAGAGCTTTGGCAACAACAGTGGGCCCCATACAAAGTGCTGCAACTGGTTTTTTTGCCCTAACCATATCAGTTATTATCATTTTTACAGCGTTGTCAATGTCACCGTCAGGCCCTTTGAAAGCCCACTCATTTAAGTTTTTTGCGGCTCCGAATCCACCTGGAATTACTAACGCATCAAAATCATCAATCGATGTTTTATTAATAGACTTGACATTTCCTCTTGCTATTCTTGCTGACTCTTCTAAAACATTTCGGGATTGCCCTTCCATTTCTTCACCAGTAATGTGGTTTATTACATGTGCTTGTTCCTTATCTGGTGCAAAACACACTGCCTCTGCCCCATTTTGCTCTATTGCTAATAATGTAAAAACTGCCTCTTGTATTTCTGAACCATCATATACACCAGAACCCGAAAGTAAAACACCGATTTTCATTTTGAAACCTTTTCTTTATATTATAAATCAACAAGTACTAATTAATGATACGAAATATGAGACAAATAGTTCTACTTTCAGATTACGGAAATGAAAGCATATACATTGGGCTAGTCAAAGGATTGATTCATAAGATTACAAAAAGTAAAAATTATATAGATTTATACCATAATGTTGAGAAACAAAACATAGTTAACGCAGCTTTTTTACTTTCCAAATCTTACATAAAATTTGCAGATGACTCGGTTTTCTGCTGTTTAGTTGATCCTGAAATTAATACAGAAAAGAATATTATAATTGCTAAAAATAACAATCAATATTTTATCGCTCCTGACAATGGTCTGCTCTCCCCAATCATCAGTGGAAGCACTCAGATTTATAAATTAAAATCTGCTATTTTAGATATAGGGAAAGAATATTCAGAGGATTTAATAACATATTCTGCTGCGGAATTATCAAAAGATAATACTAATGTCATTGAAGAAGAAATATTACAAAAGGATCTAAAATATCTTAGTATCAAAGCAATTGAAAAGTCAGGTGAAGTGCTGGGACTAATAGTTCACATTGATAGCTTTGGTAATATAGTGACTAACATAGAGAATAGTCATTTGGGTAATCTCAAAAGCTTAGAAGTTAGTAATCGAACAGTAGTGAATACATCAGATAGTTACTCTGAAGCTAACGAAAATACTGTATTTGCTTACCCAGGTAGTTTTAACACAATTGAAATAGGGATGAAGAATGATAACACAAATAATAGAATGAAATTAAGTATTGGAGATAGTGTGAGATTAATAAAAAAAGGGATACTTAAATAAATTAAGTATCCCTGTAAAAATATAAACAAATAGTTACTAATTAGTCTCTATTGTTCCTGTTTCCTCTATCCCTGTTGTCGCGGCTGTCTCTTCTACGATCTCCGCCACGTCCACCGCCGCCAGTTCTTCTTGGTCTTTCAACAAAGCCCTCTGGCTTTTCAAGAAGAGCTCTCATACTCAATTTGAATTTGCCATCTCTAGTAGCTTCAAGTAATTTAACCTCGATTTCTTGCCCTTCTTCTAAGTGGTCTTCAACTTTTTCAGTTCTTTCCCACTGTATTTCAGAAATATGAACAAGACCTTTCTTCTTAGGCATAAATTCAACGATAGCACCCAGGCCTTCTCTTACTGAATCTACGATACCAGTATAAACTTTACCTTCTTCTGGTTTCTCAAGTATCTTCTTAATCATATCCAGTGCTTTCTTAGCGTTCTCATCGTTATTAGTAGAAATAGTGACAATACCATCATCATTGATGTTGATTTCTGCTTCACTTTCTTTACTAATTTCTCTGATAGTTTCTCCACCAGAACCGATAACAGCACCAATCTCATCTTTCTCTACTTGTAAAGTAGTGAATCTTGGAGCATAAACTGAAAGTTCTTCATTCTTATCAGTAATAGTTTTATCCATCTCATCAAGAATATGTAATCTTGCATCCTTAGCTTGGCTAAGTGCTTTTTTCATAATATCTACTGAAAGACCAGCAATCTTAATATCCATCTGACAAGCAGTGATACCATCTTTAGAGCCAGCAACCTTGAAGTCCATATCGCCTAAGAAATCCTCGTCACCAAGAATGTCAGTCAATATAGCAACATCATCACCTTCTTTGATTAAACCCATTGCAATACCTGCAACTGGCTTTTTCAAAGGAACAGCAGCGTGCATTAGTGCCATAGAGCCAGCACAAACTGTTGCCATAGATGAAGAACCATTTGATTCTAATATCTCAGAAACAATTCTTATTGTGTAAGGAAACTCTTCGCTGCTTGGCATCAATTTCTTAATCGCTCTTTCTGCTAAGTTACCGTGACCAATTTCTCTTCTACCAGAACCAGTATATCTACCAGTTTCCCCAACGCTAAATGGTGGGAAGTTATAGTGCAAATAGAAGTTAGTGAAATGTTTTGGTAACAAACCATCAATCATTTGCTCATCACGTTCAGTACCCAAAGTAACTGAAGTCAAACTCTGAGTCTCGCCTCTTGTGAAAAGAGCAGAACCGTGAGCTCTTGGTAACACACCAATTTCAGTTTCTATTGGTCTTACATCCGTCAAAGATCTGCCGTCCAAACGCTTACCATCTTTGATAATCATTTCTCTCATTAGTTCTTTCTCTAATTTTGAGAATGAACTATTAGCATACTTAACTAATTTATCACCGTATTCATCGTTGTCAGCAAATTTTGCTTCCACAGCTTCTACTGCTTCATCACTAAGTTTATTTCTCGTAGCACTTCTTTCTGACTTAGTAGTCACAGTGTTTACGTACTCATTAACTTTTTCAGAAACAGCTTCTTTAACAGTGTCGAATATTTCAGAAGGAATTTCCTTCTCAACTACTTCAATTTTTTCTTTGTTAACTAACTTCTGTAATTCTTTTTGAAGATTGTTGAACTCTTTAATTCTTTCGTGAGCATAGTCAAGAACTTCTAAGAATTCTTCTTCACTAATCTCATTACTCTCACCTTCTACCATCATTATAGATTCGTCAGTACCAGCAATAGTGTAATCAATATCAGCTACTTCTAATTGCTCAGGAGTAGGGTTAATCGACAGTTTACCATCTATTTTTGCTACTCTAACTTCCGATACTGGACCATTAAATGGAATATCTGAAACCATAAGAGCTGCAGAAGCTCCAGTAGCAGATATGTTCTCAGGGTCAATTTCAGGTTCAGCAGATACTACCCAAGCTATTAATTGAGTGTCGTATCTCCAATCTTTTGGGAATAGTGGTCTTAATGGTCTGTCAATCAAACGAGAAACTAAAGTTTCTTTAGTAGAAGGACGACTTTCACGCTTCAAAAATCCACCAGGTATTTTACCTGAAGAATACATTTTTTCGCGATAGTCAACCATTAGAGGTAAGAAATCTACGTCCATTTCTCTTGAAGATGCAATAGCATTGACTAATACCATTGTGTCACCACAACTTATCATCACATTACCATTAGCAAATTTTGCGAAACGACCTGTTTCTAAAGTGTACGTTTGGCCATCTATTTCGGCCGAAACTGTTATTGGGTTGTTCAAAGACATTATTAAACACCTATTATTTAATTAAAAAAAAGCAGGCGGTATATGTCGAGTTCTGAACTTAAGAAAGAATTCCCACCAAATAGGAACGCTTTACTAAATTCAGAGTATTCATATACATGACCTGCAAGTAATATTATCATTATACAAGAAAACGGCTTTGAGGCCGTTTTCTTGTAATATTATTTTCTTAGATTCAATTCGCCAATGATAGTACGATATCTTGTAATATCTTTGTTCGAAAGATAGTTCAGCAGAGTTCTTCTCTTGTTTACTAAGCTGATTAGTCCTCTTCTAGAGTGAACGTCTTTCTTATTAACTTTAATATGTTCTGTTAAATCAATGATACGTGCTGTTAATAAAGCAACCTGTACTTCTGGCTTTCCAGAATCAGTTGGTGAATCACCATACTTTTTAACAATCATTGCTTTTGTTTCTTGAGTAACCATACTCTAAACTCTCCGATTTCCGATTTTATAATAAACACAAAATTAAGTATTTAATTTGATTATATAAAATTTATTTTAAACTGTTTATGTACTTTATTGCTATTTGCTTATCTTTATTGATTTGAGTAACCAATTCATCTGCCCCATTGAACTTTTTTTCGTTACGAATAAACTTCAAAAACTGAATTGTGATTTCTCTATCATACAAATCTTTATCTAAATCAAGGAAGTGTACTTCTATATTTCTTGCATCCGCATCGTGGAAAGTAGGTCTTGTTCCTACATTCGTCATTCCATAATAACTCTTTCCGTTAATTTCTGCAGAAACTATATATACACCATTGCCAGGAACAAGTTTACTTATGTTTGGAGGTAGTATATTGGCAGTGGGAAATCCTAAATCCTTACCTCTATTGTCACCATGAACAACTGTACCTTGCAGTTTGTATTCATATCCTAGCATTTCATTGGCTTGTTCAATCTCACCTTTTATAAGAGCTTTTCTAATTTTTGTACTTGATATAATTACGTCATCATCTTGCATTGGCTCTAATCGTTCTACTGTGAAGCCTAATTCCTCACCTAACTTTTCCAAAAGTGATTGGTCACCATCTCTGTCCTTTCCAAACATGTGGTCATACCCGATTAGTATTTTCTTAAGCCCTACTTTTTTTACCAAATAATCACGTATAAATTCCTCGGCCGGTATTTGTGAAAACTCATAAGAGAAAGTCATAACTACACAGGCATCAATCTCAGCTTTCCTGAACTCAGACACTCGTTCATTAATATTAGTAAGTAGAGAAATTGGCTTTCTGCCACTCTTTTGCAAAACTATCTGAGGATGCGGATCCATAGTCATTACTACCGAACGCAAGTCATTCTCATGAGCAATTTCATTCAACCTATTAAGAACGGTCTTGTGACCTCTGTGAACACCGTCGAAAGTACCAATAGTAAGTACGGTATTCTGATTGAAATCTATATTATCAAAATCTCTATATACTTTCATTTTCATCAAGCATTGTTTGTAATTCTGTTAAAGTAAGAGCATCCTCTACGCTGTGTTGTTCAATCAATGTGCGTCTTAAACCAGTGAGATATCCACCCACACCTAAATCTTTCCCAATATCGCGTGCTATTGCTCTTATGTAAGTACCTTTGGAGCAATGTACATCGAAATCAATAAACGGGAAATCAATTTTAGTGACCTCATTTATGTATAATTCCACTTCTACGGGCTCTATTTCAACTTCAATATTCTTGCGAGCCAATTGATAAAGTTTCTGACCTTTTATCTTTTTGGCAGAATAAATGGGAGGAGTTTGACTGATTTTACCTTGCATATTTTTGAATGCTTCATTCACATCTTCATCAGAAACATTACCTATATCTGTAATATTCATTTCTTCAGCCTCAGCGTCATCAGTTTTAGTGGTTGCCCCAATTTTCATAGTAGCCACATATTCTTTGCTCATAGCTTGGAGTGAGGATATTTGCTTTGTTGCTCCCCTGCCAACTGCTATAATCAGAAGCCCAGTTGCCATAGGGTCTAAAGTTCCAGAGTGCCCTATTTTCTTAATCTTGAGCATACCTCTCAACTTAGCTACTACGTCGTGTGAAGTCCAATCTTGCTCTTTATCTATATATAAAAAAAGCCCATTTTCTTGGGCTTCTTTCTGAATTTCTTCTTTACTAATCTTAGTGTCTTTCTTTATGAACAGCATCTATGATTTTCTACTCTTATCTAAAATATTCTGTATTTTATCCATTTGGTCTAATGTGTCATCTAAGTAGAATTTGACTTCTGGAACAAATCTCAAATTTGCTTCTTTGGCAATCAAATCCTTTATAATATATTTATTATTGTCTAAGAATTTCACAAAATCCTCGGGAGTAGTTTTACCAGCAAAACAGCTAATGTTAATCTTAACCAACTGTAAATCAGGTGCGACATTCACAGATGTAACTGTTCCCATACCTGCTTTATTTTGAATAGCTAAATCAGAAATTGGTTTTGAAACAATTTCTTTGATCAAACTAGCTACTTTTTCTGTTCTTAGTGACATGATTAATCTTTAAATTTACGTTTTACTTCTACTTCCTTATAAGCTTCCAAAATATCACCAATGATATAATCATTAAATCCTTCGAGCATTATACCACACTCAAACTTAGACTTAACTTCTCTTACATCATCTTTCTCACGTTTCAGAGATTTAATTTTACCATCAAATACAGGTAATCCATTTCTCAATACTCTGACATTGTCTGATTTAGAAATCTTACCATCGAGAACGTAAGAACCAGCAATAGTACCCATTCTACTAATTTTGAACATTTGTCTTACTTCAACATTAGCAGTAACTTCTTCCTTAAATTCTGGTTTAAGCATACCTTCTAACGCTTGAGTAATATCATTTATACAATCATAAATAATATCATAATTTCTAATTTCTACATCTTCATCTTTCGCAAGTATTTCAATTGCAGGAGGCACATTAACGTGGAAACCAATAACGATAGCACCAGATGCTATTGCTAAATTTACATCGTTTTCAGTTACAGCACCAACACCTTTGTGAAGGATATTAATCCTTACTTCATTTCTCGAAAGCTTTTGTAATGAGTCAGAAAGTGCTTCCAAAGAACCAGAAACATCAGCTTTCAATATTATGTTCAATATCTCAACACCACCAATCTGAATTTGGTTCGATATATCATCTAAAGTAGTATGTCTAACCTGACGCATTTCTTGCTCTCTTTTCAGAGCATTTCTTTCTGATGCAACATTTCTTGCTTCCGTATCAGAGTTTACAACCATAAACACATCGCCTGCAGAAGGAAGACTATTGAAACCGATTAATTTAACTGGTTGCGAAGGACCAATGTCATTTACATTCTTGTCTCTTTCGTCAAACATAGCCCTAACTCTACCCCATACTGTACCAGCGATAAACGAATCACCCTGCTTAAGTGTACCTTTTTGAACTACTACTGTAGCCACAGGTCCTAAACCTTTGTCTAAGTGTGCTTCAACAACAGTACCACGAGCAACCCTATCAGGATTTGCTTTAAGATCTAACAGCTCTGCTTCTAATGAAATTTTCTCCAGCAATGAATCAATACCATCACCAGTCTTAGCTGAAATTTTGGCAGTTTGGTATTTACCACCCCAATCTTCAACCAATACTCCTTCTTCAGAAAGCTGTTGCATTACTCTATCTGGGTTTGCAGCTGGCTTATCCATTTTGTTTATAGCTACTACAATCGGTACGTCAGCAGCTTTTGCATGAGAAATTGCCTCTTTAGTCTGAGGCATCACATCATCGTCAGCAGCTACAACAAGCACAACTATATCTGTAACTTGAGCACCTCTGGCACGCATAGCAGTAAATGCCTCGTGACCAGGAGTATCTAAGAATGTTACTCTTTTCTTATTTTCCGACTCAACCATATAAGCACCAATGTGCTGAGTAATTCCACCTGACTCACCAGCTACAACATTTGCGCTTCTTATATAATCAAGAAGTGAAGTTTTACCGTGATCAACGTGACCCATAATTGTTACAATTGGTGGGCGTGGTTTCAAATCTTCTTCTTTGTCTGGAATATCTTCAATTGCTTCTAAAGTTTGTTCATCAACGAATTCTACTTCAAAGCCATAATCATCCGCAATTACAGTAATAGTATCTTTATCCAATCTTTGGTTGATTGTTACCATCAACCCAAGTTCCATACATTTAACTATTACTTCATTGAGGTCAATTCCCATCTGTTCACTCAAATCGGAAGTTGTTACGTATTCCGTAAGTTTCAGAGTCTGAGCTTCTATTGCTCTTTGTTCTTCTGCGACTTGTTCTTTTTCTTGTCTTTCAGTTTTTTTCTTCGATCTAGTTTTTTGTCTTGCACTACCACTCGAATCTTCCATTCCAGCAAGCGTTTTCTTGATTGCCTTCTGAACATCTTCTTCTGATATCGAATCTCTTATCGACTTTTTCTTTCTTCTAGAACTTGGCTTCTTAGAGTCTTTGTTAGCAGAAGCACTAATATTAATTTCGCGTGGTTTTCTTTTCTTCTTATTGCTATCCGAACCTTCATCAGTTTTTTTCTTTCTACTTTTCTTGCGTTTTGGTTCAGTTTTAATTTCAATTTTGCCAACAACTTTTAACCCCTTTATCTCATCAGCGGCTTCTTCTTTGACAGCTTTTGGTTTGCTTTCTTCCTTCTTAGCTTTTTCAGCATTTGGCTCAACAGCTTTTTCAACTTCAGGTTCGGGTTGGCTACTATCTTCTTTTTCTACTGAACTTTCTTCAGCTACAGTTTCAGCAACTTCTTCTTCCGTTTCTAAAATCTCAGAAGACTCAGTTTTAGTTTCAACTGTCTCAGCTTCAGCTTCTTCATTTTGCTGAGCTTCTTCTTCTACTTTTGCTACTTTCTCTTCTTCAGCCTGTTTTTGATCTTCACGCTCTTTCTTTCTATCTTCAACTAATTGTTTAGTCTCTTCGCGAATATCTTTATGCTTCTTTATTTTTTTTCTTTGACTTTCGGCTGCTTGCATTTCCTTTTTGAATTTATCGTGCACAGCATCCACCATCTCTTCCGTCAAAATAGAAGTTGGTTTGTTTTGGATATCGTGCCCTTTAGATTGCAAATACTCGACAATAGTCTCTTTTCCGATATTAATTTCGGAAGCAATCTTAAATAATCTAATTTTTTTCACAGCCATAAATTCGTGCTTTATTTAATTCTAATTCTTTTTCTTAATCTATTATCTTATTAACAAAACAGATAATACAAATACTATTTTTCGTCAGTCGAAGAACTTTCTTCTTCTGGCGATGTTGTCTCTTCTGGAGTAACTACTTTTTCAGCTACTTCTTCAGTTTCTGACGACTCTTCTGTAGTTTCTGTTTCAACAACAGTCTCGGTCTCAGTTTCGACAGCAGATTCAACTACATCATCAACTTTAATTTCAGACTCTTCTTCTTTGATATAACCAATCTGAGCATTTTGAATTCGTGCAATCATATCTTTACTTTCTCTTTCATCAAATTCAATAAGAATTATCTGTCTAAGCTCTAAAAGCATTTCTTTGCTCATTTCTTCAATTTCGAGTAACTCTTCTGGTGCAGTTTCTAAGAATTCTCTAGCAGTCTCTATTTTCATAGATACTAACTCTTCATATAACTCTTCACCAAATTCAACTTTAAATTCATCAAGGTCAATGTCCTCGCCGCCTTCTTTGATGAGGGTAATATTATAACCAGTAATTTTAGATGCTAATCTAACGTTCTGACCACTCTTACCTATAGCAAAACTAACTTGATCATCAGGAACTACAATACTAGCAGTTCTAGTCTCTTCGTCAATTTGGACTTCCTTAATCTTAGCAGGTGAAAGTGCACGTTTGATGTACTCTGCGTCGTTGTCCGACCACTCAATCAAATCGATATTTTCGTTATTCAGTTCTCTTACTATTGAGTGAATCCTAATACCTTTCATCCCAACACAGGCACCAACTGGGTCAACCCTGTCATCAAATGACATTACTGCTACTTTTGATCTTTCACCAGCTTCTCTTTCAATTGCCTTAATCTGAATAATTCCGTCATATATTTCTGGTATTTCTACCTCAAATAATCTAGATAAGTATTCTTTGGAAGCACGAGAGATAATAATATCAGGGTGACCACCATGAGAAGAACGTCTAACGTCCTTTATTACAGCTTTGATAGTTTGATTTTTCTTATATCTGTAAGATTCACCATGAATTTGTTCATCTCTCGGCATTCTTACTTCCACCTTATTGTGCAGAACAAGAATGTCGTTTCTTCTTACTTGATAAATTTCACCAATAATTATATCACCAATTTTATTAACGTATTCGTTATAAATTTGGTCTTTTTCAATATCTCTAATTTTCTGATTTAGGTTTTGAGAAGCTAAGGCAATTAGTCTTCTACCAAAGTTATCAGCCAAATTATCAAGAGTAATCTCTTCGATAAACTCTTCGCCTGGCTCATATTCTTCACCCTCTTGCGCGTGCAAATTAGCTTGTTCCATACTTATTTCTAATTCTGGATCTTCCACCTCTTCCACTACATCACGCATCATATAAATTTCTATATCACCTTGTTGCATATTTACGATAATATCAAAATTTGCTTCCATTCCGTACTTTTTACGCACTATCATGGACAACGTCTCTTCCAATACACCTTGCAATAGGTCTCTATCAATATTCTTAGTTTTGGCCATATCAGCAAAAGCTTCTATGATCATTTTCTTATCAATTGTATGTTTGGCTTTTTTTCTTGCCATTTCTCGAATTACCATTAATAAATAAAAAATGGGCTCTTTGGCCCAACAATGTATTACAAAAATACGAAAATTTATATAACGAACAATGTAATTAGCTCATTATATTGAAATTCATTTACTATTTTTTCGTTATGTTTGTAAAAATACTAATTAAAAGAGAAAATAAATGTCATTTCAAGGAACAGATTTTTTTAGAATTGATGAGCTATATAGCTCTGAAGAGTTAATGGTTAGACAAACTGTACGTGAGTTTGTGGACGATGAAGTAATGCCAATTATCGAAAAACACTACATGGATGGAACATTCCCTATGGATATGGTTCAGAAGTTAGGTGATTTGGGTATGTTTGGAATTAAAACAGCCGAAAAATATGGTGGTGCAGGTGCAAACTACACTACTTATGGCTTGGCTATGCAAGAATTAGAACGTGGTGATAGTGGACTCCGCTCATTTGCATCTGTTCAAAATTCTTTGGTAATGTACCCAATTGAAGCTTACGCTACTGAAGAAAAGAAACAAGAATGGTTACCCAAATTAGCAACTGGTGAAGCAATAGGTTGTTTTGGATTAACTGAACCAGACCACGGTTCAAACCCATCAGGAATGTTAACTAATGCAAAAAAAATAGATGGCGGATATTTGCTAAATGGGGCAAAGATGTGGATCACTAATGGTTCATTAGCTGATGTTGCTGTTGTTTGGGCAAAATTTGATGGTAGAGTTACTGGCTTTATAGTAGAAAAGGGAATGAAAGGGTTTTCTGCTCCTGAAATGAAAAATAAACATTCGCTCCGTGCATCAGTTACATCTGAATTAATTTTTCAAGATGTAGAAGTACCAGATTCAAACAGATTAGACATCAATGGACTAAAAGGACCACTTAGCTGTCTTACTCAAGCTAGATTTGGTATTGCCTATGGGACAATTGGAGCGGCTATGCAAGTGTATGAATCATCAATTAACTATGCAAAATCAAGAATACAGTTTGACAAACCAATCGGTGGATTTCAATTAGTTCAAGATAAATTGGTCTGGATGTTTGATGAAATTTCTAAAGCTCAGCTAATTGCACACAGAGTAGGACGATTAATGGAATCTGGAGATTTCAAACCCGAACATATATCATTTGCTAAAAGAAACAATGTTAAAATGGCATTGGATTCAGCCAGAATAGCTAGAGAAATACATGGCGCTAATGGAATATTGAGTGAATACCCAATCATGAGACACGCAAACAATTTGGAATCTGTTTATACGTACGAAGGAACTCACGATATACACACCCTAATTTTAGGTCAACATATTACAGGTATTCCGGCATTCAAATGAAAACAGCAGAAGATATAAAAAGAGAGTTGAAACTCAGAGATAGAGTCGTAAGAGTATTGGCAAATGACAAACAAATTCGTGCTATTGCAATTAAAAATACTAATACTGCTATAGCTGCACAAAGAAAACATGAATTAGGTTTTGTTCCTGCATCTTTATTAGCAAAACTGCTTTCTGCCACTTCTATGATTGCTTCTACCCTAAAGGGAGAAGAAAGAGTCTCTTTGGAAACTAATAGTAATGGTTTTGTAAAAAAAATATTTGCTGAAGCACTAAAAGTAGGTGAAGTAAGAGGTTATGCTGTTCAAGATGAAAATATAGATGTAGCTTCAGTAGAAAATGCAGATTTCATTGGCTTAGGTTTGCTGAAAGTTAACAAGGTACTTTATAACAAGGCAGAACCAACTCAAGGAATAATAGAGATTGTCAAAGGAGATATATCTACTGACATTGCTTACTACTTTACTCAATCAGAACAGATACCCACTTCCGTAATTCTTGATGTTGCCATTGATAATGATGGTAATATTACAAATTCTGGTGGCATAATGATACAAGCTCTTCCTGGTGCAACAGAAGAAGATTTGAAGGAAGTTGTAAATAATCTTGAAAACTTAAACAGATTTTCGGAGCTTTTAGCTCAGGACAAAATGCCAGAAGAAATTATCTCTGAAATATTACCTTTTGATTATAAAGTGATGGATTCAACTCAAGTTGATTTTTATTGTAGATGTTCGAAAGAGAAATTTATAAGTAGCTTAATGACTTTTTCAAATAAAGTAATTACTGAAATGGAAGTAAACAACGAAAATGAGTTGATTTGCCAATATTGCAACAGTAAATATGAGTTGGAAGAAGAAGACTTTTTGAAGCTAAAAGAAATTACATTAGCTAATAGCAATTAAATCAAAATAGGAGATTAATAAAAAATCTCCTATTTTTTTACCTTATTAATTTTCCATTATCTTAAATTCAATTCTTCTATTTTTTGCAGTGCCTTTATCTGTTCCAGAATTATCAATAGGTTTCATTTCCCCAAATCCTTTTGCTTTCAACCTTGTCGGAGAAATACCATTTTTTATAAGATAATACATTACGGCTTCAGCTCTTTCTTTTGATAATTTCATATTAGCATTTTCGCTACCAACCTTATCGGTATGACCTTGGATTTCAACTGAAATACTCTCATTTCTGTTTAACCAATTTGTAATATCATCTAATATCAGTTCTGATTCTACCCTAATTTCAGCACTACCTGTTATAAAGTGAATACCCTTTGGTTTATAGGTATCACCTTTTTTTATTTTTTCAATTTCTTGGACTATTATTACAGTATCAGGTGGTGACTGTATTCTAACAGTATCTCTAATTTGGACTTCTTTTACTAAAGCTTCTGTTTGCGGACAACCATCTAATAATTTGATTCCGAATACTGATGGACACTTGTCTAACAAATCAGGTATTCCATCTCCATCTGTATCTCCATTCATTGGGTTTGAACCTTTTTGGACTTCTTCGATGTCAGTCAAACCATCTTTGTCCGAATCAATTTCATTTGGGTTAGAATTGTAAAGCATTAACTCTTCATAATCACTAATTCCATCTCCATCAGAATCACTTTTATTTGGATTTGACGAATTTGCAACTTCTTCCCCGTCTGTCATTCCATCTCCATCACTATCAACTTTTGTTGGGTCAGAGCCATACAGTTCTATTTCCAAATTATCTGGTATTCCATCTCCATCTGTGTCAGCCTTATAAGGATTTGTACCTAATGCTGCTTCTTGCTCATTAGTCAAACCATCTGAATCATGATCATTGTCATTAAACAAATAGTAGGACAGCTTCAACCCACTTTCAGCTATTCCGTCTGTATTCGATGTAGAACCACCTGGCGGGATTTGAGCATAACCATCAATCATATCAGTATTGAGTAATCTATAAGAGGCAAATGCACCTAAAGAAAGATTACGAATAATAAAAAAATCTATTCCCATTCCACCTACTAAGTGAAAATCAAATTCATCTTGATCTTTAAAATCTCTATAATGTATTTTATCACCACCTGGATCAAGCGGACTGTTGTCTATATCTTCATTTTGGAATGAAAGTACTGAGTAACCAACAAATAGATAGTAATTAATTTGTGAACGAGGAAAAAGATTAAAATTCAAGAAAAAATCAACGGTTGTTATATCTGTTTTCCTTTCATAGCTAATTTTATCTGCATCTATGAAGTATTCTTTGGGAAATTGTCTATAAAAATCTGAACCTAATCTGTTTTTGTATCTTCTGTCATATTGTAAATAGCCATAGCTGGCCTTTGCACCTACTGATATTTCGGGAAACGTAGGAATGAAGTACTTGGTAATAAATCCCCCCCCATAACCAATGTTGTTATCAGTAAACTCACCAAAGTATTTAGTGAATTGACCCGTAACTCCAACTTCTAAGCGACCATCTGCATAGATGCCATCTTTGACAAATGATTGCGAATAAGAATTTAAAGAAACTATGATCAAAAGGAATAAAGTTAATATAATTTTTGTCATAGTATTCATAAAATCAATTATTAATCTTTTACAATAGTGTCATTTCTGTCTGGAGAAACTGAAACTAAATCAATACTTGCAGCAGTGTAGTTTTCTATAAATTTGATATAATCTATAACTTGCTTAGGTAGTTTAGAGTATTCTTTAATTCCTGTGGTATCTGTATTCCAGCCTTCTAAAGTTTCATAGACTAATTCAATATTGTTGAATTTCTGCATGTCAACGGGGAAAGAGTTTACTAATTTGCCATCAATTTTATAACCAGTACAAACCTTAATTTCTTCAAATGTATCTAATACATCTAATTTAGTTAACGCAATGCTTGATATTCCATTAATCATAACAGAATACTTCAAAGCAAATAAGTCTAACCAACCGCATCTTCTTGGTCTTCCAGTTGTAGCACCAAATTCATGACCAATTTTAGCTAATTTTAAACCAATTTCGTCATCCAACTGTGTTGGGAATGGGCCATTACCAACTCTTGTTGTATATGCCTTGACAATGCCAATAATCTCATCTATTTTAGTTGGAGGAATACCCAATCCTGTACAAGCACCACCCGAAGTTGGGTTAGAGCTGGTGACAAATGGATATGTGCCGTGATCTAAATCGAGTAACGCACCTTGTGCACCTTCTACTATAATCTCTTTTCCTTCATCTATACTTTGATTAATCAAAGTAGAAATATCAGTTACATAAGGGTCAATTAGTTTATCAAACTCAATGTACTTCTCTACTATAGCATCTACGTCTAATTCATCGTGACCATAAATTTTAGTAAGCACTTCATTGTACTCATTAATATTGTATCTTAACTTAGCTTCAAAATCTTTTCTGTCAAGTAAATCAACTATTCTTATTCCTGTTCTTTTAGCTTTATCAATATAAGCAGGACCAATACCTCTTCCAGTTGTGCCAATAGCTTTGTCATCCTTCTGATTCTCGCGGGCCGAATCCATCATTTTGTGATATGGCATAATCAGATGAGCTTTGTGACTTATGAAAAGTCTCCCAGTTACATCAATATTATGCTTCTTTAACATCTCAATTTCTTCAATAAGCGCAACTGGGTCTATAACAACACCATTACCAATGACACACTTTGTATTGGGATTTAGTATGCCAGAAGGAATTAGATGAAGTACGTATTGCTTGTCATCTATTACAATAGTATGACCAGCATTTGCACCACCTTGGAACCTAGCAACTATGTCTGCTTTGCTACTCAGCAAATCAACTATCTTGCCTTTTCCTTCATCGCCCCACTGAGCACCAACTATTACTTTTACACTCATATTTTCACCTTAGTAAAACAAAAAACTCCGAACAGAAAGCTCGGAGTATAATTTTTATTCAAATCTACTCCCAAAAATATTAATTATCAGATTTTGCAGAATCTACAGAACCTTTGATTGTCAATATTTGGGTCAAATTAGTTATCTTAAATAAGTCTAATATTTTAGGATTTGGTGCAGCAATTACTAATTTGCTGTCCTTTTTCGAGCAGCTTGTGTGTGCTCCAACTATCATCCCTAAACCAGAACTATTCAATACTTTTACATTAGTCAAATCAACTATTACTTTCTCACTTTCAGAGTTGAGTGCTTTGTCAACAAGCTCAGAAAACTCTATCACTTGTGTACCACCCAAAACTTCTGTGGGCAAAGAAATAATTGAAATATTATTTTCAGTTTTCAAATTCATATTAAACTACCGCAGTTTCATTCTTTTTCTTCAATTCACCCACTTCCATTTTCTTTACATTAGTGAAGTACCAAAGTGCAAATGGAGTTGCAATAAAGATAGATGAATAAGTACCAACTAAGAAACCAACCATCATAGTGAATGCGAATCCTTCTAGAGTAGGTCCACCAAAGAATAATAGAATTAGTAGAACTATTTCAGTTGTTATAGTAGTATTAACTGATCTTGATAGTGTTTCATTAATTGATCTGTTGAACAAAGTTACCAATGATTTTGATTTCATTGTTTCTCTGTTTTCTCTTACTCTATCAAATATAATCACGGTATCGTTAATTGAATAACCTACTACTGTCAACATAGCTGCCAGTATGGTTTGGTCAATTTCGAGACTGAACAGTCCTGTTTGTTGGAATATGATTACAACCAAAAATGTAAATATTACATCGTGGAATAGTGCCACAACTGCAGCAAGACCGAAAGCAAACTCAAACCTGAATGCTATATAAAGTAGAATTACGATTACCGCTAAGGTAATAGCCAAAAATGCTTGTTCACGCATTTCGTTACCAATCTTTGGACCAATCTTATCTACTTTAAGAGTCTCGTGTGGATTGTTGGAAAACGATGAATTCAAAGCATTTTTTAGAATGTCTGGAGCATCTTCAGCATCTTGTATTCTTATTAAATAAGAGTTCTCAGTACCAAAAGACTTAATTTCCGAAGATTCAAATCCAGCACCTTCTACTACATCTCTTAATTCACTTACTTCTATTGGTTGTTCAAATCTTACACCCACTTCAGTACCACCAGTAAAGTCAATACCGAATTTTGGAGGGAAGATGAAAGAAATCACTAATCCAATTACTATCACAGCAATTGAGAATGTAATTAGCTGTTTCCTTTTACCTACGAAATCTATACTTGTTTTATCGAAAAATTGCATTTTATTTCCTTTGTCTTATTATTTTTTTGATTGACCAAAACTAAATGAAGATTTACCACCTTCAGATAATTGTAGCTCAATTAATGAACGAGAAACTAGTATTGCAGTAAACAATGTACTCAAAATACCAATCATTAGTGTTAGTGCGAAACCACGAATAAGTCCAGTCCCTACGTAATAAAGAATTAGACCAGTCATAAATGTAGTAATATTTGAATCAAATATTGCAGACATTGCTTTACTGAATCCTTCGTCAATCGCAGACCTTAGAGATCTACCTTTATATAGTTCTTCTCTTACTCTTTCAAATATTAGAATATTAGCATCGACAGCCATACCTAGTGTCAACACGATACCTGCTATACCTGGAAGCGATAATGTTCCTCCCAACGAAGCCAATATTGTGAATATAATCAATATGTTTACAATCAAAGAAATATCAGCAACCAAACCAGCTCTTGAATAATAGAACATCATGAATAGTATTACTAATCCGAAAGCAAATAGAGTTGAGTTGAAACCATCAGCAATTGATTCTTCACCAAGTGATGCACCAACTACTTTCTCTTCTATTATTTTAACAGGTGCTTTTAGTGCACCAGCTTTTAATACAATCTCTAATAAGTTTGCTTCTTTTGCATTAGCCATTCCAGAAATCTGAGAACTACCACCAGTAATTTTCTGATTTACATTTGGTGCAGTATAAACATTACCATCTAATACAACAGCTATTCTTTTGCCAACATTTGCTCCCGTTATCGATGCCCATTTTTCAGCACCCTCAGAATTCATTGACATATTAACAACCCAAGCGTTAGTAGTAGGGTCAACATTCTTGCCAGCATCTACAATTACATCACCAGTTAATTCTGGTTCAGCTTTCAGACCGTAAAAATCAATAAATTGACCTTGTACAGTTTCAGTACCTGTTGCCTCACCTTTTGCTTCAAAAGCTAATTCGATATCAAATGGTAATAAAGACTTAACTTCTGGTCTATCTAAAAGTATTTTTAGTTTAGCTACTGAATCTTCGTGTATTCTAAAGTAATATCCACCCTCTCTTGGGAAATTATCTATATCATAACTTACTGGCTGCATTTGAGCATTTTGTCCACCAACCCAGAAAGTAGCAAACATACTACTAAACGGATGGCTAGAAGCATATAAATTTCTTGCTGCATCATCAGAAAGTCCTTCATAAGGATTGGAAGTGTCTTGAGCTGCTGTATCAGCTGCTAACTCTTCCTCTACTGTAGTATCACCTTCTGCAATTGCCATATCTTCATTAGTGCTATCTTCAGCAGAAGTTAGTTCAGTGTCTGCTTCTGGAACAGGAACAGGTTCAACTTCTTCAACTACTTGATTGTTATCAATTGGCTTAGCATTTTGAGATAATAGAGCATCTATTCTCTTGAATGACTTAACTAATTCAACATTACTTCTTACTAATTTGAATTCTAACCTTGCAGTAGTTTCAAGTAAGTTTCTAATTTGTGATTCATCAGTAACGCCTGGAAGCTCCAATAATATTCTACGGCTACCTTGCTTTTGAATATTTGGCTCGGATACACCGTACTTATCAATACGCTGTCTGATTACTTCTTGTGCTTGATTGATTGCACCGTCAGCATTTTCTTGTAACTCTTCTAATATATTTTCATCAGAAGCATTGCTAATATCGCCCAAATCAAAGTAAGAAATTAATGATCTTCCTTGTGGAACAGCAATTTCTTCAAACTTACGAGCAAAAATATCAACAACTGATTCATCCGAATCTTCAGATTCTTTTTGAGTAGCTTCTAAAACTTCATCAAAAACTTCGTCCAAAGCCTCTTTTTGTGCAGTTTCTTTCAATAACTTTACAACATCAACTTCCATTGTTACATACATACCACCTTTTAAGTCAAGACCCAACTGTAAGGAATTTTCCTTAGCACTTTGGTATTCTTCACCATGGCTTTTTTTGAATTGGTTCATTATCTCTAATGAGTCCGATGGAGTTTCTGCTTGCGAAGCTCTTTCTAGAGCCGCTATTCTTTTGTCTTCTAACTGAGTATAGTTGTAAGTAGGCCACAATGCAAACACCGCTGCGATAATGGGTACAACTACAATAGCTATTTTACCAAGTTTTGATTTCAATTAATGCCTCCGAGTATTTATCTCGTTATATCTTTATATTATAAATTTTGTGAAAAGTACAAGCACGAATATAAGTGATTGATATTAAAATTCAAATGAATTGAAATCATTTTTTTTCAACTAGTACCTATTTATGACAATTAATTAGACTATTTGATCCAATCATTACAGCAAAAATGATGCACTTGGCCCTATAGGTAAATCAAATAAGTACCATACCATTAGTAGAATTGTCCAAGCAATAAACAATGCAATTGAGAATGGTAATAGCGAAGAAATAAGCTCTCCCATTGAAATATCTTTTTTAAATTTCTGTGCAAATACTATTAAAAGTGGGAAATATGGTAAAAGTGGAGTAATCATATTTGTTGTACTGTCCCCTATTCTATAAATTAATTGTGTTCCTTCTGGACTTATACCGAGAATCATAAGCATTGGGACAAATACTGGTGCAAGAATTGCCCACTTAGCCGACGCACTAGATATAGACAAGTTAAGTAACATACTGAATACAAGAAAACTAACTAATAATGGCAATCCAGTTAATCCTAAGTCTGATATAAATTCAGCACCATTCACAGCTATGACAATATCCAAATCAGACCAGTTAAAATAGTGAAGAAACTGACCAGCGGCAAAAGCAATAACTATATATGAAGCCATTGTTCCCATGCCTGAGTTAAGCATTTCTACAATATCATTCATTGATTTTATACTTCCAGAAATCCGTCCGTATATTAGCCCTGGAATGAAGAACATTACAATTATTATAGGTATTATGCTCTTGAATAAATAAGTTAGATTACCACTTTCATCTCTGAACAATGCACCTTCGGGTATTGATAATACTGCAAAACCAATTGCAAGTAAGATAAATGAGATATAAGATATCAACAAGCCCTTCTTGTGGATTGTAAAACTTTCAGTTTCACTTGAATCAATACTTTTTTCTTTTAGCTTACCTAATCTCGGTTCAACAATTTTATTATTAACAACGGTGCATACTATTGCTACTAAAAAAGTAGAGACAATCATAAAGTAATAATTAGCTGTAGGGTAAACATTATAATCTGTATTCATAGTTTGAGCGGCACTATGAGTTAATTCCGACAACAAAGGATCTAGTGCAGTTACAAGTAAATTAGCAGAAAATCCTCCATTTATTGCAGCAAAGGAAGTAATTACTCCGGCAAGGGGATTTTTCCCAATTGCCCTGTATGTTAGACCAGCAAGAGGTGGCAAGACTATTAGTCCTGCATCTGCTATTAAGCTGCTATTGACAGATACGAAAACAATAGTGAATACAATGAAATTTTCAGGTACTTTAGATATTGTGTACCTTAGGGTTGCTTCAAAAAGACCTGACTTCTCAGCAATGACTATTCCAAACATAGTAGCCAAAACCACTCCCAATGGGGGGAAATTGATGAAGTTACTCACCATTGAGGTAAATACTTCTCTTATACCTTCCCTGGACAAGATACTTTTTACACCTATAATTTCATCAGTAACTGGATGAACAGCAGAAAAACCTAACACATTGGCTATTACTGATAAAATAATAGTAAATAATGCTAAGATTAAGAAAAGAAAGAAAGGATTTGGTAATTTGTCCGAAACTTTTTCGACAAATTTTAGAAATCTGAATATAAAGCTATTGTCATTTTTCATTTGGTAAATATAGTTAATTACTTATAAATGCAAGAACAAATATCAATAATAATAATCTCATACAATTCTAAGGAATATGTTATAGACTGTATAAAGTCAATTATTTATACTTGCTATGACTTCATTCCTGAAATTATAATTGTGGATAATAATTCGACCGATGATACAGTGAAAGCAGTTTCTGAACTATTTCCAGATGTTATAGTTGTTCAAAATACTGAAAATCTCGGCTATGCAAAAGCGATTAATATAGGTGCCAATAAATCAACTGGTGACATTTTAATACTTTCAAATGCTGATGTCATATACAGAGATAATTCAATACAAGAATTAGCTAAATACACAACAAGCAATCCATATGTAGCTGTTTGTGGGCCACAACAAATATTTCCAAATGGTAATTTCCAGCGTTCTTTTGGGTATTTCCCATCAATAAAGAGAGCACTGTTTGATGTAACAGGAATATCAAAATTAGTTCAAAAAAGAAAAAAGAAAGAGTTCCAAAGAAAAGCATCTTTACCTTATTCTGTTGAATATCTCGACGGGGCAATATTGTGTATTAAAAAGAATACATTCAATAGCTTAAATGGTTTTGATGAGGATTATTTCTTTTACTCTGAAGAAGTAGATTTTTGTTACCGTTCTTCAAAATTTGGAAAAAATTGCCTCATTGTACCTGCAAGTGTTGTGGTGCATCATCGAGGCGGCTCACAAGAAAACAAAGGTATGAGTCAAAAAGGAATACAGATGCTAATTAACAGTGAAGAGCTCTTTTTAAGTAAACATAAATCCACATTCGAAAAAAAGTCTTATTTCAAGATTGAATTAATTAATTTTAAATTACTATCATTGATGTATTCAATATTAAAAAATAATATAAAAAGCTCGAATTGTGACTTATATATTGAAGCAATAAAAAACAGAAGAGAAATTAATAATGAACTATGATTTAGTAATTGCATATAGAATATACCCATTAGTGTCAAAAGTACCTGCATTTCATACAGATGATAAGTACGAATTATCGCGTGTTTGCCTAGAATCGTTCTATGACGCAGTAAAAAAGGTAAATGCTTATATATATATTATATTGGACGGCTGTCCACCAGAATATAGAACGTTATTTGAGAAAACACTAATTGGTATAGATTATGAATTCATAGAAAAAGATGGCATCGGTAATGCAGGAACGTTCGATTTACAAATGGACTTATTATTAAATCAAGACAAAAGTGAAATTATTTATTTCGCTGAAGATGATTACTTTTATATCGAAAACGCTTTTGAGGTACTTTTAAATGCAGCAGGGAAAGAGGGAATTGACTTTTTATCTCCTTATGATCATCCAGATTCTTATAATACTGACTTTCATAATTATAAAAAAGAATATCAAGAAATAGATGGTAACAAATGGGTTAATTGTTCAAGTACAACGATGACTTTTTTGACTACTAAACAAGTTTTAAGGGAAACAAAGCACATATTTGATACATATACTAGAAGGAATTTTGATGCATCGCTATGGCTTTCTATGACTAAGTTGAATGCATTTAACTTACCTTTAATGCTAAAACTGCTCATTACAAATTTCCCATTCTTTAAGATTTATTTAAAAATGATATACTTTACTACGCCTCAAGTAATATTTGGAAAAAAAAGAACTTTACTCCAAGCTGTCCCAGCAAGAGCTACTCATATTGAAAAAGATTTCCTTTCTCGTGATGTTGACTGGTATAAGGAGTTTGCAAAATATGGTGGCTAAGAAGCAAAAAATAGTAATCGAAAACGACAGAATTGCAAGTATTCAAGAGTCTAATTCAACATCTATAATTATAAACAACATAGGGAATAAATATGAGGGTTATATACTTCCTGGAATTGTTGATTCTCACGCACATATAGTTGGTCTTGGAGAAAGCCTAAACACCATCCGATTAGAAAAAGCAAAAAGCAAGAAAAAAGCTTTAGATATGATAGCTTCTATCAAAATAGAAGATGGATGGGTTACAGGAAGAGGCTGGAACGAAGAACTATGGGATAATAAAGATCTAAATAGAGAAGACTTGGATAATATAAATTCGGAAGTACCTATCTTCTTAGTCAGAGTTGATGGACACGCAGCGTGGGTAAATTCAAAAGCATTAGAATTATCAAATTTTAACCGAGAAACCAAAGACCCAGATGGGGGAAGCATATTATTAGATAATAATGGTAAACCCAATGGATTATTGTTAGATAACGCAATGGAATTAGTCAGAGATAATATTCCTCCCCGTAGTTTGAAACTAACAAAAAAGTATATCATTGATGCATGCAATGAATGCAAGAGAAACGGTATTGTTGAAGTTCACGATATGGATGTTCACTTGGAAGACTTACCAGCTTACAAAGAGTTGGATGCTGAGAACATGCTCCCAATAAGATTAGTTCAATATATTAGAGGTTTTGATGATGAATACAAACAACATCAACCAAAACCATATCACGGAAATAATCTAATTATCAAAGGATTAAAATTCTATGCTGATGGCGCTTTGGGTAGCCGTGGTGCATTAATGCTTAACAATTATAATGATAATAATACCAAGGGCTTAGAGCTAATATCCGTGAATGACTTAGCGACTAAAGCTGAAGAAGGTTGCAAAGCTGGATGGGATATTTCAGTACACGCCATTGGCGATAAAGCAAACAGAAATGTATTAGATTCATATCAAATTCTTAGAGATAAGGGTTATGATAACATCTTACGGATAGAACACTCACAACTCATTAATGAAAATGACTTAAATAGATTCGAAGAGTTAGATGTCTATGCGAGTGTTCAGCCAATTCACTGCACATCTGACAAGAAAATGGCACTCCTCCGTTTAGGAGAAGAATATAAATACCCTTACCCTTGGAAATCACTAATAAAAAACGGAGCTAAATTAATAGCTGGCTCAGACTTCCCCATCGAATCTCACAATCCATTTTTAGGAATAGATTCTTTTGTCAACAGAATACCAGTTGGCGAATCAGAACCTTGGCAACCAGAAGAAACTATTTCCATAGAGCAATCTATAGATGCCTATTGCAATGAACCACACAACGCCAGCGGTGTGGGAGCTAATAGGAAAGGTATGGAAGTAGGTAATTTCGCCAATTTTTGCATAGTCAACCACGACTTTTCTGACGTAAAACAAATCAAAACAACCAGAGTTTTAGCCACCTTAGTCAATGGAAAATTGACTAACTACTAATAAAACTTTGTAATTATAATAAATATTGTTAATTTTGTGTCCTTTGCTTCGGCAAAGTATATAGGAATGCAATAGCAAGTTAATTTATTGACATTCATTTGTTTAACTAAATTTTATTTTTTTGGAGAGCTAAATGGCAGAAAATGCTGTGAACGAATCACAAAAAAACGAAGAAGTAGCGAACGTACAAGAACAAGCTGCTTCTGCACCTAAGAAGAGTAACAAACCTACAGTTACTGAACTTATGGAGAAAGGGTTTGATAGTTTTTTAGACTTAGACGACGACAAATACGGTGAGATGGCGTCAGGGTCTGTAATCGAAATCAAGGAAGATGAATTAGTTGAAGGTAAGATCGTAGAGATTACTAAAGACGAAGTTCATGTTGACATAGGATTCAAATCGGTTGGTATCATTCCAAGAGCTGAATTAATAGGTTCAGAAAATTATGAGGTTGGTCAACAATTAGATGTATTTATTGAAAATATTGAAGATTCGGGTGGCAATCTAATCTTATCCAGAAGACGTGCAGACTTTATGAAGATCTGGGACGACATCATGGATATGTTTGAAAATAGCAAAGTAACGACTGTTAACATCCTAAGAAGAATCAAAGGTGGTATGGTAGTTGATTTGATGGGAATCGAGGCATTCTTGCCAGGTTCACAAATCGACGTTAGACCAGTTAGAGATTTCGACGCTTGGGTTGGTAACGATATTGAAGTTAAAGTTGTAAAAGTAAATCACCCTAATGAGAACGTAGTAGTATCTCACAAAGTATTACTTGAAGAGCAATTAGCTGAACAAAGAGACGAAATAATGTCTAACTTAGAGAAAGGTTTGGTACTAGAAGGTACTGTAAAAGCTATCTCTGATTTCGGTGTATTCGTTGATCTTGGTGGCGTTGATGGCTTGGTTCACATTACTGATTTATCTTGGGGTCGTGTATCGCACCCATCTGAAGTAGTTGATTTAGATGAAACTGTAAAAGTTGTTATCTTAGATTACGACAGAGAAAGAAAGAGAATTTCATTAGGCATGAAGCAACTTACTGAGCACCCTTGGGAAAGCATTGGTGACAAGTACGAAGAAGGCACAAAAGTAACTGGTAAAGTAGTAAGCTTAACTGATTACGGTGCGTTCATCGAAATAGAAAAAGGAATAGAAGGACTAATTCACATTAGTGAAATGAGCTGGACTCAGCACATTAAGCACCCTTCTCAAATGGTTTCTATGGGACAAGATGTAGAAGCTGTTGTACTTAATATAGACAAAGATGACAAAAAATTAGCCCTTGGGATGAAGCAATTAGAGCCAGATCCTTGGGAAGATTTGATGAAGAAATATCCAGTTGACTCTAAGCACGAAGGTATCGTTAGAAACTTAACTAACTTTGGTGTATTCGTAGAATTAGAGCCAGGCGTAGATGGATTAGTTCACATAAGTGACTTATCTTGGACTAAGAAAATCCGCCACCCTGGAGAATTCGTTAAGAAAAATGACAAGTTAGAAGTAACTGTACTTAGCATTGATTCTGATCAAAGAAGAATCGCATTGGGTCACAAACAAGTATTAGACAACCCTTGGGATACTTTCGAGAATTCTTATGGTGTTGATTCTGACACTGAAGCTAAGATTGAAAGAATAATTGAAAAAGGTGTTATCGTAGAATTGCCAGACGGCGTTGACGGTTTCGTTCCTGTATCTCAATTGTCTTTCGCTCCAGTTAAAACTATCGGCGATTACTTCAAGCCAGGTGATTTATTACCTCTAAGAGTTGTTGAATTTGACAAAGAATCTAAGAAAATTGTATTGTCCGTAGTGGAAGCACTAAGACACAAACAAGCAGACGAAATTGAAGCTTACAACAAGAAGCACCCAGTTCCAAATGCTGAAAAATACACATTAGAATCTGTTCAACAAGCAACTCCTGAAGAAATTGAAGACTTCTTAAGAGAAACTTCTGTTCTTAATAGTAACACGGTTGAGTCTAAAACAAAAGACAAACCAAAAGCTAAGAAGGAAGAGAAAGTAGAAGAACCTAAGGAAGAAGAAAAAGCTGAAGAGCCGAAAGAAGAACCTAAGAAAGAAGTAAAAGAAGAACCAAAAACAGAAGAAGTTGCTGACGATGAAGATGCTACTGAAGCAGAAGCAGAAGAAGTAAAAAAATCTGAAGAAGAGTAATCTCTTTTTTCATATAGCTTAGAATTAACAAAGCCGAATTACTTAATTGTAATTCGGCTTTTTTTTTGTTTAAATTTATTTACTAAACTAAAAAATCTAAACCGTATCTTTAACTGTTCTTGGTCGAAATTCAATATCATACTTTTGTCTTAAATAATCCTTTAAAACAAATATTTCAATTTTATGTGTACTTCTTGGGTCATCTAAATAGTATTTAGTATAATCATTTTCAGATTCTGGCTGAATAATTTGAAGTTTTCTTTCATTTTTATTTAAATCTCTAACAATTTCATCATGTTTTATATCAATATCCCAACAAACTATACTATAAAGATTCTCGAAACTATGATTGAAGTCTTTTATTAAATAATTTTTAAATTCAACATAAAACAATTTAGCTGAAGTAATGGGAGTGGTGTTATCCCCTTTTGCTATAACATCTAAACCTGAGTGTGTATCGTAATCAAGCATTTCAAAAGGAAAAAAGTCGTATTCAATTGTAGACAATTGTAAAGCTAATGCAAAAACACCACTTTCCCTTTGAGGTTCAACTAACACATGGTTTTTATAATGGCAAATATTTGATTTTAGAATTTTTTTATTTCTCCAATCAAATTCTTTTCTTTCTTTTTCAGCGGTTCTATGTGCATCTGCTTCAGACTCTAACCATTCCATCTCAGTCCAGTCATTACTTTCAATAATTTCATTGTAAATTGATTTTACAACTTCTTTAATATCATCGATTATTTCAGAAGGTGTATTGTCTATTGAGCCTCTATTTGCTGTTAACCTCAAATCTTGACAGTTTAAGAAAGCATGAAATTTAATGTATTCACTTCCTTTATATGTAATCCACTCATTTTTTCGTTGAATTGGTATAAAATCTTTACAAAGCCAAACGCCATATCGTTCTTGAACTGTATAATCTCCCACTTCTCTTTGCTTACCAGGCCTTCTAATCATTTCATTAGATTGTTGTTTAACTTTATTACCCTCAATTGAAAAAACAGCTTGATATTTTATTTCAGGAGAATTTTTCAATGATCCTTGTTTAATTATTCTCTTTGAATAATAATCTGGAGCAGAAACTAAATATTGTTCAAACAATTTTTGAACTGTTGCGCTCTCCTTTGGAAATATATGCCCAAAAGAAATTTTTTCATATTTGTCTTGACCTAATCCTTTCAAATCAATTGAAGCATTCTTTAACTTATCTATTTCAACAAGTAATTCAAATGAACCAAATTTTGTAAACCAAAGTATATAGTCTTTTAATAGTCTATGTGTAAATTTATCTCTACGGTTATTATTATAACCTCTAATAATAATTTCTGTCCCGTCATGCTTTCTATTCTCAATTTTCTCAACTTTTACATCTGGAATTTCACGGTTATACAGTTTTCTGATTGGTTCATCCATATAAGCATGTAAAGTTAAGCCATCTTTAGTAGTTGTTACTGATATAGATGAACTATTGAAATAAACTTTCGTCCCATGTCCTTTTTCACCAATACTTTCAGGCTTTTCACGATTCATTGAATTTCCTAAATCAAAAAATGATTGCAAACCATTTTTATCCATACCATCACCATCATCTATCAAACATATTTCTAGAATACTTTCACCACACTCCTTAATAACATTAAAACCAATTTTTAATTTTCTCGCATTTGCATCAAGTGAATTACTAATTGCTTCACGAACTAAATCTAATGGATTAGAAAAATCATTCGCAATCTCTATAAATTCTTGTGTTTCATCAACAGTTGGTACAATTGTAAATTTATTGCTCATAACTATATTTCGTTAATTAATTAAAAAAACAGCAGAGAAATGAATAATTATTCTTTAAACAAATCATTACTATTTTATAATATACCAAATATCAGTCATAATATAAAAAAAACCGAACTCTCTATTTAAGAAAGCTCGGTTTGGATTAATCTAGGATTTAGCTTAAGATTAAACTGTTTGTTCTCTGTGTTTACCTTCTCTTATCTCTTCCAAAGTTTTGTCAATGAAAGAATCCATATCTTGTGGCGAACGACTAGTTACAAGTCCCTCATCCACTACGACTGGAGAATCTTCCCACTTAGCACCAGCATTTTCCATATCTTTTCTAATTGAGCTGAATGAAGTAATTTTTCTACCTTTCAGAACATCAGCTTCTGCTAACAGCCATGGGCCGTGGCAGATTGATGCTACTGGTTTGTGCTGCTCAAAAAATTCTTTGACGAATCCTACAGCTTGCTCTTCTCTTCTTAAAATATCAGGGTTGATTACACCACCAGGTATTACTAATGCTTGGTAATCGCTACTAGAAGCATGATCTAAAGTCTTGCTAACTTCATATTCGCTGCTCCAATTGCCATTATTCCAAGATCTTATTTTACCCGTCTTGTTCGAAATTATATCCACCTGTGCATTCTCTGATTGTAAAGCTTCCATTGGTTTTTGTAATTCTGATTCTTCAAATCCATCTGTTGCTAATATTGCTACTCTTGTATTTTCCAAATTATTCATTATAAGTTCTCTCCTTTATATATTATTATACGTTTATCTAAGTTCATATATGTAAACGCAAATAGTAACTTATTATTTTAAACAAGTTATGTTTAATAAAAAAAGCCCTTCCGCATAATCACGAAAGGGCTTTGCATTCAATAATTTATAGTGATTTACATGAAGTTATTTAACTATTAACTTTTGAGTAAACACACCATAGTCTGTTTCTAATCTGATTATGTAAGTGCCAGTTGGAACATTTTCAGGTGTCCAAGTGATACCATAATTACCAAAAGTCATGTATTTATTTACTAATGATTCGATTAAAAGCCCCGAAACATCATAAACTTTCATATCTACATTACTTGATTTATCTAATCTAAATTCAATAGTAGTGTTAGTAGCAACAGGGTTGGGATAAACATTGATTTTATTATCAACTACATTGCTAATAGCAGAGTTATTCCAATCAACAGAAGTAACAGTATTATTAGCAGAAGGGTTGCTAGCTGCTGTAGTACTCATAATATTGAAAGTATTCAAAGCCGTCCAATCAACAGCCCAATTAGTTTCACCAAATGCACCTACATAATCAGTTTGTGTATGGAATCCATTTGAAGGTAAAGTCTTAACATTACTCCAAGCATTCCCACCTTCAGATGGTCTCGGGTCTAATCCCCAACTTTGTTGCACTCTACTAATCGAATTCAATTGTGGATCTTCAATTCTGTTACCATTAGCAGTATTACCTAAGTACTCCCTTGCAGTTTGTAAAGAGTATCCTTTTATAACTTTACCGTCTTTTTCTGAGTCAGCTACATCTGGAGCGATTTCAGATAATGAAGGCATTTCTTCACCATTTATATTCCACCAGATAAAGTTTTGCAAGTGTAAGTCATCATTCGCTAATCTAGATTCTGAATCTTGGCCATTCTCCAAATCTTCAATATTTAGACCTTCTGATGTTTGATCAGTCATAATACCATTATAGTATTTACCACCAGCATTATCTCTAAAGATAAGTCCCATTGACTTTGCATTTGAAGAGTTAACACCAGAACCAATGTAAGTAACATTTGATATTTGAGGGATAGCGAAAGGTGCACTGTCATCTGGTTTGTTACCACCATCGTGTTCGCCAGCCATATTACCTCTGTCTTCTGCTTGAATGGAGAACCAGAATTGTCCCATACCGTTGAATCCTTCATCATAATCGAAAGAGTCATCGCCATTGAATGCAGAAACTAAGTAACGAGTATTTACATTACCACCGAACCATTCGAATCCGTCATCTTTGTTGTAAATGACTTCAACAAACTCAATTGTAGTTCCAGCACCTACAGCACCCATTGTTAGGCCATTGATTTCGTTACCTTCACCAATATCAGTACCACCATGTCTAATAGATACATATTTAATTATACCAGAATTATCCATTGGATCATTACCACCGTATTGTCCTTTGGGATTGTTTTCTGGAATACCTTCAATATTTCTAGTTACATCAGGATTATTAGTTGGGCCTCTACCTAATACAATTAATCCACCCCATTGACCAGATTCTTGCATCGGATAATCGAAGTTATCGTAAGGGTCGTCACCTTCAAAAGTGAAGATAATCGGTTGTGCTGCTGTTCCTTCAGCATATATTTTACCACCTTGTGCAATTATTAGAGCTGTTGCATTTGATTCTTGTCCAGCTTTACCTTGAATAATTGTACCTGGTTCTATCCATAGTTCAGCACCATCTTCAACGAATACGAATCTGTCTAATACATAGATAGTATCATTTGTAAACCATTTCTTTTCACCAGCTTTAATCCAATCGTCATTTACAGCTACAGTGTTAGTACCAATTTGTCTAGCTACCTGTAAATGGTATAAACCTGACCAACGAGCAAACCACATATCACCGGGAGCAAATGCACCTATGTAATCAACATCTTGAATAAAGTTGTCATTTAATTTATAAGTTTCATTAGTTACTGCTGCAGAGCTAGCTGAAGGTGTTGGGTTTAACAAACCATTCTGTCCTCTATCAATCTGATTCAAACCTGGATTAGTTACCCAGTTATTATTTTCAGGATTTGATAAGAATTCTCTAGTAGATTGTAATGAGTATCCTTTAATCACTTTACCATCACTTTCAGTATCTGGTACATCTGGTGCGATATCAGCCAATGATGGATTTTCTTTACTGTTTATATTCCACCAGATATTATTTTTGAGTGCCAAATCACCAGTGTTCAATCTATTTTCAGAATCTTCACCGTTTTCTAAGTCCTCAACATTTATTCCCCAAGATGTGAACTCTGTAAAGATAGAATTATAATATTTACCACCTGCATTATCCCTAAGAATAAGACCACTAGATTTTGCATTACCAGAATTAGGACCTGAGCCAATGTATGTAGCGTTGGAAATAGTTGGTCTTGCATAAGGTTCACTATCATCTGGCTTATTACCACCATCGTGCTCACCACCCATATTTCCTCTATCAGAAGCTTGTATTGAGAACCAAAACTGACCTTTACCTACAAATCCTTCATCATAATCGAAAGCATCATCGCCATTGAATGCAGAAACTAAATAACGTGTATTAACAGTACCACCAAACCACTCGAAACCATCATCTTTGTTATAAAGAACTTCAACATACTCTATTGTAGTTCCGGCACCTACAGCACCCATAGTCAGACCATTAATTTCATTTCCTTCGCCTATGTCAGTACCACCGTGTCTGATAGATACATATCTGATTACACCCGAATCATCCATTGGGTCACTACCACCGTATTGACCTTTGGGATTGTTTTCTGGAATACCTTCTATATTTCTTGTAACATCTTGGTTATTAGTAGGTGCTTTACCTAGTATTATCAAACCACCCCACTGACCAGATTCTTGCATTGGATAATCGAAGTAATCGTAAGGGTCATCACCTTCAAAAGTAAAAATAATTGGTTTATCTGGAGTTCCGTTTGCATAAATCTTACCACCTTGTGCTATAATTAATGCAGACGCATTCGATTCCTGTCCAGATTTACCTTGTATGATTGTCCCTGGTTCTATCCATAGTTCAGCACCATTTTCAACAAATACGAATCTGTCAAGAACGTAGATGTTATCTGCTGTCATAGTTTTTGTTTCGCCTTCTTTTATCCAATCGTCCGTAACAGTAATTGTTTCAGCGTTGGTTGTATAACCTACTACCATCATTACAATGATCAATTGTAGTATTCTGTTCATATTAGAAACTCCTAATAAATAAATGTTTAAATAAAAATAATTTTAGTCAAATGAATATGATACACCTAATGAGAAAGTAGTACCCAAATCATACTGAGTGTTAAAGTACTCTTGTCCTTTATAGGTATATGTTCTTTCCATCCTTGCTGCTAAGATATTTCTTGCAGAGAATTTCAATCTCAAATCGTTAATTAAATCTTTACTTAAAGTAAAGTTTAGCATATTTCTTGGTTGTTCGAAAACATCTGGTGTTCCACCTAAGCTCACATCAGATAACCTTTCACCAAAAACGTTATAGTGCAATCCAGCATCAAGACCTAATTCATAATTTATGTAGGCTAAATCTAAATTTAGTACATAAGGTGATTGACCTTGTAATTGTCTTGTTCTACTTGCATCTGGATTAAATGCTTGTACTAATTCGAATTCTTGATCGGACATATCAACTTGTGATTCAACTAATGTTAAGTTAGCACCAAACTGGAAGTTCTGTAGAATAGGGATAAATCCTAAATTCTTTCTTACTTCAAACTCTAGTCCGAATAATTGAGCTCTTTCAACATTCTGCATCTGAACATTACCATTAGCATTGACGATAACTCGCTCTATTGGATTAGTAAAGTCTTTGTAGAAACCACTTACAGATACAATTTCACCAGGGTTTAAAAACCATTCCCATCGAACATCAAAGTTATCGATCAATGATCTTTGCAAATTGGGATTTCCAATGAATGTAAAACCACCAACAAACTCGAAGAAATCAAAATCAGCTAATTCTCTAAATGTAGGTCTTGCCAATGTTTTACCATAAGCAAATCTTAAATTTTGGTTTTCAGATAAGCTAATTATCATATTAGCTGAAGGTAGGAAATCGTTCTCTAAAATACCTGCAATAGGTAGCGTAGTATCACGACTAGTCACTGACATATCAGTTGTTTCCATACGAGCACCACCAACTATTCTAATACCATCAACTATTTCTGCATCAATCATACCATAGAAAGCGGTAAGTTCTTGTTCTCCGCCGTAAGCATCTTTGTCAACTACTCTATTGTCTAAATGAAGTCCGTAAGTATTGAAAAATGCTGTAGAATCTTCGACTAATCCAACATTATCACCAAAGTATTGGTTCACATCACCATCAAAAATACTTTGTCCATTAATCTGATCTACTAAAAACATGTAACGATCTTGTTGGAACGAACGATTTTTCAACTGGTAAGCAAAACCCGTTTTAAATTTGAAAAGTGAGCCAACAGACTCAGTTAGAGGTAACTCAAAGTCAAATTTTGCATTATTTGACTCTTCCGTCAAATCACGATAAAATCTCGCTGGATTTATATAATGATTTTCGTCTATTCTCCAATTAGTGTCTAACGAACCTTCATTTTCCACAATATCATTAATCTCATAAGTGAAAAATCTCATATCTGGTTCATCTTGGTAAGTATTTGCAGTTGAAATATTCCAATCAATTTTTGCGTTCGACAATGACTTTATATTGTGTTCACCAGACAATTGATAAGATTGAACATTTCTTTCAATATACCTTAGAGTGCTTGATCTGATTTGGTCCGTTTCAGGGTATTGTTCATCATAATAAGAAATTCCTTGAGCTATAGATTGTCCCGATTGATTGTAGAATAAATTAAATAATATCCTATCAGATTCAGTTAAATCATAACCTACATTAGCTAAAGCACCCCAATTTACTTCTTGAGTACTTTTTGTATCATTAATTATTTTGTTTGACCTAAGCTCATTTGCATCACCTGAAGTTAATTCATATATGGCAAATTGACCACCATCATAGTTACTAAAGTTAGTACCATAGCTTAGACTTGCTAAATAACCTAAAGAGTTGCCAAATAGCTGAAACTGATCTCCAACATTCATTGACATACTACCATTTAAAGGTGCAGTTGTTTGCGAAGGTGACATTTCATTGCTAAATGACTTCGAAAGTTCATCTAATTGCTGAGCTTTCTGAATACTTTCATCATTTCTTTTGTTTCTTGTGTCCTTAGGGTTAGGCACCTCACCAGCATTTTTTATATTAGAAGGTAAATCTCTTTTCCCATTGTCAAAACCTAACCAATCTGTATTGGAACCACTATATGTAAGAACTTGTTGCCCTGTAACTACTGTATTAGCAGAACTAGATAAAGAAATACCTGCTTTGAATTCTTCTGGGAATGATTTTGTTTTTATATCTACAGTTCCACCAGTAAAGTCACCTGGTTTGTCTGGTGTTGCAGTCTTTATAGTTACAATGTTTTCAATCATACTAGCTGGGAATAAATCCAAGTGAACTGATTTTTTATCTGGATCCGCACTTGGCATTGCCGTTCCATTAAGTTGTGTGTTTGAATACCTGTCACCCAAACCACGAATAAACACGTGCTTACCACCTACTACCGATGCACCAGTTACATTATTCATCGCAGCGGCAGCATCACTAGCACCACCTCTAGAAATTTCTTTTGAGCCAATTGCATCTGAAAAAGATTGAGATTTCTGTCTATCTTTTAAAAGAGCCACACCAGTTTCCTTTACAGCTTTTGCAGTAACTACTACATCTTCACTCATTACTGATTCAGAACTTAAAGTAATATCAAGTGTAGTTTTCTCATCTTCTTTGATAACTACATCTTTTACTAGTTTTTTTGCGTAACCAATGTAGGAATAAGAAACTGTATAAGTTCCGGGTTTTACATTTTTTATTAGATAAGTACCATCGACTTTAGTCATGGCACCTTGTTTGGTACCGACTAATTGGACCGTTGCTCCTATCATAGGGTCACCATAATCACCATCGATTACAGTTCCTGAAAGTGTACCATTTTTTGAAAAGAGACTAACTGATGTAAGTATCAGTAGCATTATTATAAGAGTTGTTTTAGTCAAGTTTTTCACTTTATAGCTCCACATTATATTATTACTTTTTGACTTGAAAAATTTAATTATTAACTTGTATCCTATTTAAAAAGTAGATGGCTAAGTGTTATGTCGGTCTTGCAATGCATGTGAAGCTCCAAATTCAAACTGACTGATTTTCTACTTAGCCAACTAACATTTCGTTTTCAATCAAAAAAAGAATATTCAACCTTTCTAAAGCTTCACGGAATTAATTGAATTGTCTTCATTTGAATTATTCGAATTTGACACTTTAGATTTAAGAAAGATTAAGTATTGTGTTAAGCTTTTGTTAATTACGCAACTGTTTTTAGCATTCGTTAAGACAAAGTTTGTTTAGAGTTAAGGAATTGTTAAAAAACACCATAATCGATAAAAGGAAAGTAAAGATTACAAGATGGCAATAGGAATAATAAGTGCGATGGAAGAAGAGGTGACCTCATTATTAACCTATATTGAGGTTGCAAAAGTAACCAATATTGGACAACGTGATTATATATTTGGTAAGCTATTTGGTAATGAAATAGTCTTAGTTTTTTCCCGTTGGGGTAAAGTAGCGTCATCGTCAACTGTAACAACACTAATTGACAAATTCAATGTAGAAGAAGTTATATTCACTGGGGTCGCTGGTTCAATTAATAGCAATATAAAAATTGGTGATATTGTAATAGGTGATAAACTGTACCAACACGATATGGACGGCAGCCCACTCTTTGAGAAATATGAAATACCCTTGTTAAACAAATCATATTTCCAATCTGATGAATCAATCAGAAATAATCTGTACAAAGCAACAGAATCATTTATTAATGATAATAATCTCCAAAATATACCAAAGAGCCAAATAGGCAACATTGGAACTGGGGATAAATTCATTAATGAAGTACAAGATGCAATCAATATTGCCAAAATAGACGATATACTATGCGTAGAAATGGAAGGTGCAGCCGTAGCTCAAGTTTGCTACGAGCACGAAATCCCATTCGGAATCGTAAGAATTATATCAGATGAATCTGATTCAGACGCACATATTGATTTTCAAGAATTTATCAAATCTACTGCTACTGTCTATTCATTGGGAATTATAAAAAATTACTTGACTAACCGGCTCACAAAATGATAGATTTACAAAAATACAAATATAAACGAATAGCTTGCTTTGACTATGGGTTGAAAAGAATTGGGTTTGCTGTTTCTGATGAACTTCACATAACTGTCAGACCAGTAAGAGTATTCGACGCAACTGATGATGATTTGTACGATCAGATTAATGAAGAGTTGAAAAAGCAGAATGTAGGCCTAATAGTTGTTGGTCAGCCAATTGACTACAACGGTAAAAGTAGCGAAGTATTAGTCGCAATAGATAACTTCAGAGATGATTTACTCGTATCTACGAAATTAGAAGTTGTATTATACGACGAAAACTTCTCTAGTAAAGAGGCAATGCAAGTTATGTTAGCGACTGGTAAAAAGAAAAAAGACAGAAGAAAAAAAGGCAATTTGGACATGACAGCAGCAGCAGTAATATTAAAAAATTTTTTACGTGAAAATGGTTAAATACATAATTACACTATTAATAATATCTACAATTAGTAGTTTCGCACAATTAGACAAATCTACTTATTATTCTTTTGGTGAATCGCTTTATTCGGAAGTATTAGCCTTACCCTTTGATAGTGAAGATTCTTCACGGGTAGTTGTATTAGCTAAAACAGCTGCTGAAGCAATCAATTTCACCAAAGTTACTGATGGTGACAATTTTGGTAAATATAGTGGTATTTACAGTTTACAAGTTAAATTTCAGAACAGCCATGGCATAATAAAAGAAAGAATAAAGTTAGTTGATACAGTATATTTTGATAATTATGAAGATACGCAAAGTAAATCAATTTTTCTGGAAGCGAGCTCGGAAGTAATACTATCAAACAGTAAATATAGCATTAGTTTTGAATTTGATATAAAGCAAAACTCTTCGAGTAATACTCTTACTGAAGAAATAGACTTGAATAAAAAAGAAATTCTGTACTCCCCCATATTACTAAATACAAACCGAGAAGATGTATATACCAAATTAGACCCATTTCTTTTGAACAACACTATATCATTTGACGCTAAAGGAAGTAAAGTTATAATACCTGCATTGGAAATAGAAGAAGCTAATTATACATTCAAAATTTCGAAACAAAAAAAAGTAGATAACACTCCATTAGATTGGGAAGAAAAAAATAGTGTAGAAGGCATTTGTAATATAATAAACGATATCGATATTGAATTCGAAAGCAAGTTTTCTGATGTTAAATTCAATTTAGTTAGAAATTCAGACTACAGTGCTTTGGACTTTAATTTACCAAAAGAAAAGATTTTACCAGGTATCTACAAGTTAGAAATACTAAAAAACAATGAGCCGTTTCAGACCTTTTCATTTAATATAAGATGGCACAACAGACCAATATCTATGAACAATCTTGACTACGCTATTGAATTGCTAAAGTATGTAGCAGATGAAAAAACAATTATATCTCTACTTGAATCTGATAATATGTCTTCTGAATTTCTAAGTTGGTGGAAGAGTAAAGACCCAACTCCTTTCACTCCATTTAACGAAGCAATACAGCAATATTACTCAAGAGTTGATTACGCGTTTTTCAGCTTCAAAACTATTTCTGAAAGTGATGGTGCATTGACTGATAGAGGGAAAGTATTTATATTAAAAGCATTTCCGGCGAAAGTAGAAGAAGCATTTGAAAATAATCAGACGCTAATCAAATGGCAATATGACAATATAAAAAAGGAATATGTTTTTGAGCTGATTAAAGCTGGTGATTATAGATTGGTTGAAATTAACAATCTATAAATCATTTGGGTTCCCATGCTTCCCCCTCACAAGGGACATGATTAGTACTAACGTGTTCATCGAACAATTTACATAATTGGCTGTCTGGATTGAAATGTCTGCAAGAACCACACAAGGTGTCTTCCGTGAATTTCTTTATTCTGTTATCATATTCTTGATATTGGAGCCAGCCAGGATAAAGGGCAACTAACCATATCAGAAATAAGGAGAAGTACCACATCTCATTGTTGCCATAATTATACATTAGCACCATAGTTACTACAACAATTATAGCTGAACGAAGCATAATGCCCCAAACGATAGACCCAATTGTTACTACTGGTTCGTTGTGGCTGTCCGCTTCAGTTACTTCTTTAAAAAGAAATAAATTTTTAATTTTATCTATATCATTCATTAATTGATAAACGCACTTTGAAAGAATTAATTATAATTATAAGATATTTACATTATGATTTATTAAATTATACATTATTACACTTTAAATTTAGAGAAAATTAAAATGAAAAAAACAAGTTTAAGCAGAATAACAATCAAAAATGCCCAATACTATGGTTATCATGGGGTAAAGGCAGAAGAACGTAAATTGGGAGGAAAGTATGAAGTTGATTTGGTATTGGATTACAATGCAAAATCTGCAATAGTCAGAGATGATGTCAACTATGCTCTTAATTATGAAATTGCAATGTTCTGTATTTCTGAAATTATAACAGGCGACTCTTACTCATTGATTGAAACAATAGCAAACGAAATACTAAATTCAGTTATGGAAAAGTTTGATTTCTTGCAAAAAGCAACTGTTAGAGTTAGAAAGCTTAGTGCTCCTATGAAAAGATACATTGATTATGTGGAAGTAGAGCAAAGCATGAGCAGAACTGACAAAGAAACTGAAACCGAATAATTAGATTCGTCTAAAATAGTATGGTTAAAGATATAAATAGTAATTCAGAAGCTAATTTTGTATTATTATCACTTGGTGCAAATATTGGAAATAAAATTCAAACTCTAAAAAGTGCGATAGAATTATTAGAGCACAAACAAATATTAGAAGTTGAAAAACAATCTTCATATTATTCAACCGAACCTTATGGAGTGACTGACCAAGACTGGTTTGTTAATGTAAGCATAGCTGGGAAGACAACATTGTCCCCTACTGAACTATTAGTTCAATGTAAGGAAATTGAAGTGATTTTCGGTAGGAAGCCAAGACAAAGATGGCATGAACGAGAGTTAGATATAGATATTATTCTCTTTGGTAATTTGGAAATAAACACCGAAGAATTAACAATTCCTCACAAAGAATATAAGAAACGAAATTTTGTGTTAATTCCTTCCGCTGAAATAGTAGGAGAATTAGTACCTATTTATAGTAAAATGAATATTTCTGACTTAGCTAATATTTGCAACGATGCAAGTGGAATAAAGAAAATAGATAGTTAATGTATATTTCAGATGACATAGTACAACAAATTAAAAACGATGCTGACATTGTAGAAGTAGTCAGTGAGTATGTCAATTTGAAAAAGCGTGGTAAAAACTACGTTGGACTTAGCCCCTTTACTAATGAAAAAACTGCATCCTTCATAGTATCTCCCGACAAACAAATATTCAAAGATTTCTCATCTGGTAAAGGAGGTGACCTTTTCACTTTCCTCATGGAATACCGCAGAATTACTTTCCACGAAGCCATAGTTGAGTTAGCAAACAAACTGAACATCGAAATAAAAGCAGGGAATGCACAATCGGGCGTATCCCCACAGAAAAGTTCAAAGCGTAAACAGATATTAGACTTACACGAAGATGTAAAGAACTTTTACATTAACTCAATGCGGTTAGATGAAAATCACACTGCTATTAATTATTACTTGAAGCGTGGATTTACAGTTGAAATTCAAAAGAAGTTTGAACTTTGCTATGCACCTGACAGTTGGGAAGGAACAGTAAACTATCTGAAAAAGAAAGGTTACACCGAAAATTTAATGATTGAATCTGGTGTAATTGGTAAAAGCAAATCAAATACATTGTATGACAGATTTAAAGGAAGGGCAATATTTCCAATAAAAGACCACCTGGGTAAAGTTATAGGATTTGGTGGTCGGGATTTGACTAATAGCCCAAAAGCTGCTAAGTATATCAACTCTCCCCAATCTATGGTCTATGATAAAAGTGATGTTCTTTATGGTTTTCATGAAGGGATAGATCAAATAAGAAATCAAGAGGAAGCAATTTTGGTTGAGGGTTATGCTGATGTTGTTTCGCTTAGCCAGGCCGGAATAACAAATGTTGTGGCAGTTAGTGGAACTGCACTGACTGACAAACATTGCAATCGGCTAAAAAGATATATAAAGACAGTCTATTTGAACTTTGATTCAGATAGAGCTGGACTCAATGCCGCTGATAAATCAATAGATATATGTATAGAAAATGAAATAGACGTACAAATTGTTGAGCTGCCCGAAGGTGAAGATCCTGACACAATAGTCAGAACTAAAGGAAAAAAAGAATACGAATTGTTAATTCGAAAATCCATAAGCTTTGTGGAATTTAGAGTAAAAATATTCAAAAAGGATTGGAACAAAAAAAATCCTCAAATGTTATCGGACTTTTTGGAGAAAATGATTGCGTCAATCAATAAAATCAAAAATGTTTTTGTCCATGACCATCACCTGAAACAATTATCTAACTTACTTGACCTGAGTGAAAGTGAAAGAAATTTACTTTATCAGCAGAAGAATAAGTCAACAGTCAGGAATGATGGAAATAACTTAAAGTTAGTTGAAAATAAGATTGACTGGCAACCAGAAGCAATATTAGTTAACTTAAAAAAAGAAATAACTGATGCAGAAATCAAAATATTTTCTTATCTTCTAGAATCCAAAGACATAAAATCTCAAATGGAAAAGCTGCAATTGTCATCTGAGTTTTTTCAAACGGACGTTGGTAAGAAAATATATGACCATTTGGAGATGCTTGATTTCGATAATTCAGAAGGATTAATTCAACAAATAATCCATTCTGAAGAAGCAGATGAAGAGCTAAATGACATTCTTACATCTATTATAATGCTATCTGATGAGTTCAAACCATCGGAACAATGGGAAAACTTTAGGCATATTGACCCAACAAAAATGGAAGTACTGATAGCTGAAGCTATAAGAAAAATTGTATTGGACAACTTAGAAGACGAAATAAAAGAGATGTTACAAGCAGTAGAAGAAAACCCTGAAAATGATAAGATATTTAATACTTATCATGACTTAATAAAGCGAAGAGAACAAATGTATGAAGATTCTAAAGACTAAATTGTCTGAAAAAAAATTGAAGATTAGAAAATCTATTGTAGGAGCTATAGTGTTAGCAACTACTTTGTGGATATATACTACTCTCAATAATGAATACGTTACATTTGTCAAAGTTCCACTAAAGGTAGTAGTACCAAACAATAGAGCAATAGAAAACCCTATACCTAATTCGCTTGAAGTAGAGGTAAAGGGCAAAGGTTGGGATATATTTAACCTTCTATTTTTCAACACTTCCAAAGAAATAATACTAGATCTTTCTAAACAAAATATAAACAAAGATAACTTTGAAATTGGCAGACAACAGATTCTAAAATCAGTACGCTATGTTGGTAATTTGGAATCTATAGATGTTCTGCCTGACAACGTGGAATTTAGAACTGGTGTAAGTGGCGAATACTTTGTATCAGTTAAACCAAATGTTAAAATAGTACCGAAAAAAGGATTTGTATTAGTCGATGGGCCAAAAGTTGAACCTGAAAACATAAGAATAAAAGGGAACAACAATATAGTAAGTAATATTGAAAATTGGGAAACGGATTACTCTGTTATTGATGGCGTATCGAATAAGTTTAGAACAAGAGTATTACTCAAAGACACACTAAGTTCGATAATAAAAAAATCAAGAAGTAATGTCTTTGTAGTCGGGGAATTAGAACAAATAGCTTACAAAACTTTTCATGATGTTCCTTATACACTCATAAATGGCAAAGCTGAAAGTTATGATATAACGCCTAAGATATTTAATATAACAATAAAAGGCGGCATTACGGCAGTATCTAATTTTACAGTAAAAGATTTAAAAGTTATACTAGATGCAAATGACATATATAAAACTACCACTGCTACTTCTAACCTAAAAGTAGAGCTAAAAGGTGAAGTGGAGTTAAGTAATACTAATCATCTTTTTGTTTATTCTTTCAGAAATTCAAATGAAAAAAACTTATTGAAATTTGCTGCAAAATAAATTTTCCGTAATTTAGAATATTATTATTCAATTAACAGAATGGACTTATGAAAATTATAAAAACTGTACTTTTTCTTACAGCATTAACTTTGGTTTTACCAAGCTTAATGAAAGCGGAATTTAATGAAAAAGGTATATTTGAAATATCTTCGGATTTTAGTGCATTTAATTCAGAAAATTTTAAAGGATACACAAAACCTTTATTTACGACAATTGGACAAGGAGCACAATCTAATCTATTTTCAGTAGCAAATTATAATGATAGCTACTCAATTGGATTAGATATTTCATTATCTTCAACAATTATTCCAGGAAGTCAAGGTACTTATAATGCTATGTTACCTGCAGCATTTGGTGACACTTCCATTATGGATAATGCTATATATAAAAATGGTCAAGTTATTAGAAATATTAGCGGGACTGTAGAACAACCAACTATATATGGTGGTAGCAGCAATGCAATCTATGTTGTCTCTCCAGTTGCTGGAGGTGACCCAGCAGATAGTATTTATAAAACTATTGGTTACAATGAAGGGAACAACATATCTACTATGGCATCATTGCCAGCTATTCAACTGGTTTTTGGTTTGCCAACTCAAACAGAATTAAGATTTAGATATTTGGGTGCACCAATAGATGAAGAGATGTACAATCATATTGCAGTTTCTGCTAACCAACAAGTTGACCAATGGTTTGATCTATTCGAAAAAGATGATAACATGGCATTAGCTATTCATGGTTCATATCAGTTTATGACATTAGCGGAAACTATAGATATGAACTCGTGGGCAGCTGGGGTACACTTTAGTAAAGGTTTTGGTGATGGGCTATCGGTTTACACTGGAATTCAACTCGAAGACTTGGGTGGTACATTCAATGTAGCCAGACAAAACGGTTATCAAGAAGAGTTTTATATTAGTGGAACTGATGAGTTAAAGCCATTCAATAATGTTCCAACTGAACTGCAAGCACAATATGTAGCACACGTTGCTGCACGTAGAGATACTGAAAATAGTCCTTTTGAAGAAGTGAGGTTGTTGAAACCTATTTCATTCGACATAGAAACATTTACCAACTGGAGATTTACAGTTGGTGGTGCTTATGAATATGGTATTATGGAATTTCATTTAGACATAGGTTATGCCTCACAAATGTTCTTGAACGGTGGGCTTAGATTAAGGTTCAAAGATTGGGCGAATAATTCAGAAATAGAAAATTAATAAATATAAGGATTTACATTATGAAAAATATCAAGTATATACTACTTGCACTAATATCGACATTTGCGATATTTTCAATACAAAGTTGTGACGTTACCGACGTAACGGACGTAACACTTCAATTGACTATTGATTTTGATCCCAAGTTTGAAGACAGGTCAGTACCGGATAGCTCGATAGAAGTGGTCAATTTAGAAGACTACCCTGAGTACAATGACAACAAAGACGATATAGAAGATGCAGAAATTCTTCACTTCAATTACAGCATAAATGATATTAAGACATCAGATAACTTACCAATTGATTCTATAGAATTTGAAAAAGTTACTTTTTATCTTATACCTACTGTAACTGATGGTGGTAATAGAATACCCGGACAAAGGTATAAACTTGGTGAATTTGAAAACCTAAAAGTGTCAGATTATTACAAAACTGCCAAGCATATTATCGAAGTTGGAGACGATGTTGGAAAGTTAATCTCAGAACAAATCAAAGAAACTCCCTATTTTGTCTTTGTTACTGAATATAGTGCACTTAAAGGTGAAAACAGAGATAACTATTTCGATTATATTGATGCTCATGTTGATATGGTAATAAGAGTGAAAACTTCTGAGTAAAAGACCTGTTCCAATAAAGATGAGAGTTAATCGCAATATTATATTAGACTTATCGTTTGTAATTTATGTTTAACAATATATTAAAGGTAGAATTATGTTAAGATGGGTAATTATTTTTTTAGTGGTAGCACTAATTGCAGCAGTTTTTGGATTTGGCGGGATTGCGGCGGGAGCTGCTTCAATAGCTAAAATATTATTTTTCGTATTTATTGTTCTCTTTGTAATCTCATTGATTATGGGAATGTTTAGAGGATTCAAATAAATAATAATTAGAAAATACTGACAAACTCCCTCTTTAGTTAGAGGGAGTTTTTTTTTATAATTACAAAATAGTTAACTTTATAAGTATGATAGATTGGATAAAAAAATTAATATCTTCTCCTTGGGAGACAATAAAAGATTCGTACCGTACTTTTGAAATATTCGAAGAACGGTTGGATAGACACCATACTTTTATGTTGGCATCTGGTATTGCATTCAATATTCTACTTTATTTATTGCCACTGTTTTTAATACTTGTGGTATTGGTAAGAATGTTTTTTGGTGAGCAAGGAATAATTCAGATTTTCCACGATATTATGTTGGAGTTCTTACCCCCAACTGCTGATACTTACAATCTAATAGATACGATAACAAAGGAGATAGAAGTATTAGTCAGTTACTCCTCCGTCTTTGGTATTATTGGTGCTGTGTCTCTACTTTGGCTATCATCTCTTTTAATAAGCTCATTCAGGAGTGCACTCAATGCTATATTTAATCTAAAAAGTAGGCATATTTTCATACTTTATAGGTTTAAAGATATGCTATTAATAATTGTTTTAACCATACTCATACTACTATACTCTTATGCATTTCCTTTCATTTCTTTCCTTATAGAATCCGTAAGTAGTATTTCCCCAGAATTTTTTACTGGTTTTGTGACAGAATTATTAACACTTTTAGTATCACTGTTTACTTCCTTCTTACTAATCTATTTCATTTTTAGATGGGTGCCTAACGAGAGAATTCCTCGGAAACCGAGAATATTTGCTACTATATCTACTGTAATTATGATAGAGTTATCAAGACACCTATTTGCTTGGTATTTAGCATCTGTATCGAACTATGGAAAATTCTACGGTACTTATGCTGTAATTGTCTCTGTTGCTATATGGGTGTACTATTCATCACTTATCATATTGCTAAGTGCAGAGCTTGGCAAATTCATTTATGATATGAAATGGAAAGACAAAAACAAGGATGTCGAGAAAGATGAATTTGTAGATAAACTACCTATTTAGAATTTTAAATATTTCTGCCAAACGAGAAACAATTCCCAAGTAGCATTAATGTCTCTAAGACAATAGTCTGATATAGTCTCTATTTCGCCCTTCTTGTATAGTTCCGAAACCATAGACCCATCTACACCTTCACTTTTGGGTGATGTAATACCATAAGCACGAGTATAGAAATCGAAATTAAATCTCTTAGATGCAGAGTAAGGCGAAGGATTGTAGAAACTAAGCTCATCAATCAAATCGACGTGTCCTTTGTAATTCCAACGAGTACCACTCATCAAGTTTTTCGACGGTCTTATTTTGAGTAGTGAACTACGCAGCATTAGGAATGGAACGTCAAAACTTCTACCATTGAAAGATATTAGAGTTGCGTTATTATACTTAATCAATAGCTTCCAGAAATTTTCTAAAAGCCCCCTCTCGGAGTAAAGAAAACAGCTTTTACCACTCTCCAAAGTAATTTCCTTGCCCTCTTCCCCATCATAGTTGGGCAATGTAGATAGTGCAGCTTCAGTTTTTGTTATATAATCATCGCCGTCTCTTTCCATCAGCTGCATACCAATACAACAAACCTGGGCAGTGAAAGGGGAAAGTCCCATAAGATATTTCTTTTGCTCTTTTTCTTCGTCGGTTACTGCTCCTCGCAGTAAGTATTCTTGTTGTGAGTCGGAAAATTGGTCAAAATCAATCGTGGCAGTTTCTATATCAAAAGCTATGTATTGTTCCATTCTATTATTATTCTGTTGTTAACAAAAATTAGATATAACAATATAGTAAATTTTATGTTTTGAGAGAATAAATAATTTGGAAGGTTCCATAAAAAGAAAAGAGCCAATCTAAATAAATAGATTGGCTCTTTGTGTGACTCCTACAGGATTCGAACCTGTGGCCCTTTGATTAAAAATCAAATGCTCTACCGACTGAGCTAAGGAGTCTCCGTCTCAAAAATAGAATACAAAATTAAGGGTTCTCAATTTAATATGCAAACTATTTTTAAAATAAATTCACTATATTTTTACACTTTCTTCTAAGCAATTCACTACCGAATTAGCTATACCTTTGGCATCTATACCAATTACTTCATAAAGCTCATCTTGTGTGCCGTGCTCAATAAATTCATCATCTATACCAAGAACAGTAAGTTTGTTCGTGTAGTTTTTCAAAGTCATATATTCAGCAATAGCAGAACCAAATCCACCCTGCTTTTGACCATCTTCTATTGTAACTATTGGAATATTATTAGAGCAAAGTTTATCAATCATATCTGTGTCTAATGGCTTTACAAACCTTGCATTAACTACAGTAGCACTAATACCTTTTTCTTTGAGCAGCTCAGCTGCTTGAATTGAGTGTTGAACCATATTGCCAATAGCAACCAAAGCTACATCATCACCTTCAACTAATGTCTCAGATTTACCTAACTCTAATTCCTTCATCTCACCCATAGGTACTCCAACTCCTGTTCCACGAGGGAAACGCACAGCCACAGGACCAGATTTGTAAACATGAACTGCTGAGTAAATCATATCCCTAAGTTCTTGTTCATCCTTCGGAGCCATAACTACAATACCTTGTATTGGTCTAAGATATGCCAAATCCATAACTCCGTGGTGAGTTGGGCCATCTGCCCCTACTACACCTGCTCTATCCAATGCAAACACTACGTGCAGCTTCTGAATAGCACAATCGTGGATAATATGATCATAAGCTCGCTGCAAGAATGTAGAATAAATTGCAACTATTGGGATAACTCCCTGTGTAGCCAGACCAGCTGCAAAAGTAACAGCGTGACCTTCTGCAATTCCTACATCAATCACTTTTTCTGGCATTTCTTTTTGAACTATATTTAGTCCAGTACCACCTGGCATAGCGGCGGTAATTGCGACTACATTATCTTGCTTTTTACAAATTTCTAAAACTGCATCACCAAACACATCTTGATATTTGGGAGGAGATTTGACTATTGGTTTATTACTTGCAACAGATTGCCCAGTAATTTTATCAATTTTACCAATAGCGTGCATAAACTGAGATTCACGAGTAGCGTGTTCGTACCCATACCCTTTCTGTGTCATAACATGCAAGAAAATTGGTCCTTTCATGTCTTTAATGTTCTCTAAGATATTGACCAACTTACCTACATTATGACCATTCACAGGGCCAATATAGTTGAACCCAAGTGCTTCGAAAAGTACACCAGGAGTTATAACAGCTTTTACACCATCTTCTAACTTCGAAGCAATCTTTCTTAATCTATCACCAAGTTCATCCATCTTACCAGTAACTGACCACGCCTTATCTCTAATTCGCTTGAATGGCTTTGATGTAAATATTTCACTAAAGTAATTAGATAAAGCCGATACATTAGGTGCAATTGAAAAATCGTTGTCATTAAGTATAACAAGCAAATCTTTTTGCAAAACACCAGCGTTGTTCAACGCCTCGAATGCAAGACCACCAGTCATAGCACCATCGCCTATAACAGAGATAACCTTGTAGTTATCCTTATTAATATCTCGTGCAGCAGCAATACCCAACGCAGCGGAAACACTTGTACTAGCGTGACCAGCACCAAACTCATCATACTCACTTTCTGTTCTTTTTAGGAATCCTGAAAGTCCGTCTTTTTGTCTAATAGAACTGAGCTGATCTCTTCTTCCAGTCAACACTTTATGAGGGTATCCTTGGTGTCCCGTATCAATAACTATTTTATCTTTCGGAGTATCAAATACATAATGCATAGCTACAGTTAGCTCAACCATACCCAAACCAGCACCAAAGTGACCACCGATTTGTGTTATAGTGTCAATTATGTAATCCCTTAGCTCATCACAAACAACAGGCAGACTAGAGGAGTGTAATTTCCTCAAGTCTGCTGGTTTGTCAATGTCTAATAAGTATTTATAATCTAAATTTTCTGACATTAATTTTAGTTTTCTTTAGGTGTAATAATATAAATTTGAACTGTTCTTGAAAGTTGACGTCCTATTGTCAAATCATTGTCATAAGGTTGAATACTTTCGCCAATTCCATAAACTTCATATTTAGCATCTTTTGCTTTAGAGCTGATATACTCTTCTACATTACGTGCTCTTTTTAGTGCAAGTTTCTTGTTGTAGTCTTCTTGCCCAATTCTATCGCTATAACCGTAAATCTGAACAGTTGAGTTATACTCTATTGCAGGGATGATATTATTGTCAATTATTTCTTTGTCGTGACTAGAAATTTCTGGACTGTCAAAGTCAAACACAACTAAACTAAACTTAGAAACAGTTTTGTCTGGCTTGTCTTCTCTACTTCTTTGTGAAGTGCTAACATACTCAACTGGAATAGAGCCAGTATAATTATCAGATTTCCCTTTGTCGTTTTCAACAGTAAAGTTATACTCAATTGGCAAATCACTTGCAGCCAATTGATTCGGTCTAATTCCCCATTGTATTTCGTTCGGGTTTCCATCTCCTCTGAAGTTTTTGATCAAACTACCAGATTGAGAAAGCTCTAACTGCCAAGTAGTAACGCTATCAGTAGAATTAATTTCAGGAACGAACTCAACTAAATCAGGACTAGCAATTGCTTGTCTGTCTTTTTCGATCAACATTGGGTTTAGTAAAGTTGGGTCTTTTGTGCTAAATTCAACTCTTCTATTTTCAGCCACTCCGTCTTCAACTCTATTAGAAGAAGGCTTACTTGGTTTCAATGCACCAACAGTTTCAATTCTGTCAGCAGAAATACCGTAGTTATTAACTATATAATCTTTTGCTTGTTGTGCTCTAGCTTGAGCCAATTCTTTATTACCTTTCTCAGTTTTACCATCAACAGTACCAGTGATAGTTAAGTCAGCAGAAGTGTTTTCTTGCATTCTTGTACCGATGATATCTAAAGTGTTTTTGTTTATTTCAATTGCATCGGGCTCAACTTGTGAAATATCGAATTTTCCCGTTTCTCTTTCTGCTGTCAAAGTTTGAGTTGTAGCAGCTGGATATTTACTTCCCTCATTATAAAATACATAAGGAACAATTGGGAATAGCTCAGTGTATTGAACTTCTTCTACTCTAATATTATCTACTTCGTAAGCTATACCGTCTTGATTGTAAGCTCTAATTTCTTTGAAACTTACTTCCATAGCCGATTCTGGTTCTGGCTCAACATGGTCGCCACCAAGACCAAATGTTAAACTAACACCAGCTCTAATTTGTGCAAAATTCCAACCATCACTATATGGATTATCTAATTCAGCAACATCAGTTACTGGTAACCTAAAGCTAACTTCAGGAGTTAAAAATACATTATCATCAATTTCCATCATATAACCAGCACCCAAAGCAATCGCTGCTCTAAATGATGGTGAAGCAAATTCACCATTGTTAAAAGTAGTCGCTTCACCTAGAATATCCCCAGCTTTGTTAGCAAGAGTAATTTTTTCTTCTCTTTCATAATCGCTCACAATAGGTAAACCTAATTCAACACCAGCTAATAAATATAAATTATCGACTGGTAATACATTGTGAAACTGCATAAATAAATCAATTTCACCGTAAAGAAGTGATGTTTGGAAATCATCTACATAAAGTGAGTCAATTGAAGTTTGAGGAAATATTCCAAGAGTATTCAAATCAATTCCTGCACCATGTACACCTAATCTACCCGAGAAAACAAAAGTTTGGTCAAAAGGAATATTAATAATAAAACCACCATTAAGACCTAATGAGTTTTCTGAACCATAATATGGCACTCCAAAACTATCACCTGGTTCAGCGGGTACACTCCCTATAGCGGTGTTAAATGGATAGAAAAAATCTGCATTGTGCATATTAAAATTACCACCAATATATCCCCCGATATTTAATGGTATTTCTTTTTCTTTGGATTGAGCATTCAAATTTACTAAGTTTACACATAGTAAAAGTGATAGCGTAGCAAGAAATATTTTCTTCATAGTCTTTCCCTTTTATATTTTTTATGTTACATAATTTCAAATTAACAAATATTATACCGAAATGAAAAGTTATACCAAATCCATACCGATATTGTTTGCAAAGATAATGATAATAACGACTTTATTCTTATTTAATTTTAGTCAATCTAAAGGTGGTACAGATTTGCACTTCAAAGCTGGGTTATCGACTCCTAATAATAAGATTGCAAATGTTTATTCAGATGAAAATTTAACCCATGAAAATATTACAAGTGGAGATTTGTATAGTGAAAATTCTGATTTGGGCTACCACCTTGGCATAGGACTAAGGGTGGGTGTATCTGAACTAATTGACTTTGTGGGTGGTGTTGAATTTCACAGATTTACTCGCTCCGAATTTAAGATAAAAGATCCTGAATCGAGTAAAGTTTACTCAATGGTATCGACCCAAAATATATTTCCCGTAAACGCTGGAATCAATCTGAACATAATAAACACTGATATATTGGGAATATACGGTACTGGTGGTTTAGCTTATAATTATATATCGAACACTGTTGATTACAAAGATGAAGAATCAGGTCTATCTGTCCCTTTGAATTTGGATTTGAGTCCAGATGATTCGAGAATGGGTTATTTCTTTGGTGCTGGTACAGACTTAAATGTTGGGTTATTAGAGTTGAATTTGGAATTAAAATATCACCATATAAACTTTATAGGTAAAGCTGAAGGTGAAAAAGATAAAAGATTCTTAGCTGTAAGCTTAGGAGTAGTGCTTTAGTTTTCAGACTTGTAGAAGTATCCATCTTTGAATGCTTTAATCGCTGTTTTCCTATCTGAACTTGTGTTGGCTTTTTTCAACCATGATATAAGATAAGCAAACGGTCTAAGGACTCGAACTGCAATGTTGCCGTGCAACACATCAATGGCAATGATGTTTCTTATTATATAATAATTCTTCCACGAAAACTCATTGTTCAAATCTGGTACATCTAACAATCTATCAATATTTGCATTTGTTATCAGATAAGGAGTATATCCAGCTTTTTTTGCTCTAATCATATATTCACTATCATCAGCATATATGAAAAACTTCTTCTCGGGTAAGCCAACACTATCAATTAGACTTCTATGGAAAAAGGGTCCTTCGAATGTTAAACCTTCAGCATAGACTAAATCTTCGGTCAGATCAGATTCTGTCAGTAGTCGTTCCCATATATTTTTAAAAGGATTTGATAGATTAAACTTAATTGTGTCGTTGATAAATGGAGTGCCATCTAACGAATATCGCAAAGGAGCTAATATTTTCTTCTCTTGTTTGTTTTTCATCATAACTTCTAAGCAATCGGGTCTTGGCACAACATCGTCATCCATTGCCCATATCCACTCGTGCCCCCTATCGTGTGCCGTTTTGAATCCTGTGTATTGTCCTCCGCTACTACCGATGTTTTCTTGAGTTACAAAATAAATATCATTTTGTGCATCGAGCCATTCTAATGTGCCATCTGTAGAACCGTTATTAACAACAATAATCTCATCTATAGCATAAGATTGATTTCTTAGACCAATAATAGTCTTTTTTAACAGTTCCAATCTGTTAAATGTTATGACAATGGCTGCAACGCTCATATTCTAAATATATCCAAATGTTCTTGATTGTTCATTAACTTTTCTAATTGCAATATACCATTGACATGATCGGGGATTGGCATATAATTTTCAATTTCACTGTTCTTTACCCATTTATATTCTGAATGTTCTTCAGAAATAACAATAATTGGCTTATTTTGATAAAGCACTGCAAATGCAGGGACACTCTCAACAGTGTTGCGTTTCATGTCGTAAAAACCACCTAAGAATGGCAATTTATACCAATTGTCAGATTCCAATCCAGTTTCTTCTTTTAGCTCTCTTACTGCTGTATCAAAAGCGTGTTCATCGGGTTCGACTGACCCCGTAACTATCTGCCACATACCTGGATAAAGCTTACAAGATTTTGATCTTTTTAAAGCAAGATGAAAAATACACCCTTCGTCTTCATAAGCAATATGTACTTGAACTGTTCTAAACATACTATTTCGATTTCAGAAGTTTATCAGTAAAATCTAACAGTGAAACTTCATCAACTGACCAGTTATACTTTTCGTTATAAGCTCGGTAAGCATTATCGGATAATTGGCTATATTTTTCATTATTGAATTTCTTTATAGTTTTCTTAATATCGTCGATTGAATTAACATCAGCCGAATAGCCACAATTATACTCGTTGTTAACTCTTTCCATTGGCTCGGTGTTAGATGTCAATACAGGTATTCCAAATTTCAAGAAATCAAAATATTTGTTAAAATTTGTAGTATTTGTAAAGTCATTAACTTGATATGGCAACACACCAATATTGATATTGTTCATGTATTCTTTGAATTTCTCTTCATTCCAATTGCCATACATTCTAATTTTGTCCTTATGACCTGATTTGTCAATAATTGCCTTAGTCTCTTCGTAAACCTCTCCCTTCCCCATTATATGAAATCCTAATTCCATACCTTCATTGAGTAGTTCAATAACGGCTTTGAGGAATTGAAAGATTGATTTATCAGCAGTTAAGTTGCCGTGGTGTCCAAATATTGGGTATTCATAAGATTTGCGGAGCTTACTATCTTCTTCATAAGGGGGAGTATTTTCTACTACTACAATATTGTGATTATTGTAGAATTTCTCCTGTTGCAATCTTACTTTTTGTTCTTGGCAAACAACTATAATATTATCGATTAGGTTTAATGAGTTTTTTTCAACTATCTTAGCTAAATCTAATGTGTGGATTAGAAATTTAGACACTAATTTCTGTTTATACTTTTTAAATAACTTTATCACTGCAGGATAGTTCTCAGCCATATCCATAACAACAGGAATACCATTATTCTTAGCAACTTTGGCAGCCAAAGTACCTAACATAATTTCACGAACAATGATCATATCTGGTTTGTAACCATCGACTATTTTGTTAAGTTCCTTTTTCCATACAGGGTTGAATGAGAGTGGCACAGTCTTATACGATTTTTCTTTATAACCCACTCTTCTTACTGTAATGCCATCTATCAGCTCAGCTTTTTTGGGTTCACCGTCCCACTTTGCTAAGATTAACACCTCATATTCCTTGCTTAGTGATTTACAAATCTTTTCTACCCTAACATCCCAAGGGTAGGGCGACTTCCAAATATAGATAATCTTTTTTTTCATTATATCAGAGCAAGAATTTTATGGCAACAAATCCACCAATTAATAAGACTAAGAAACCAATTGAAATCAAATCAAAATACTTATCAATGAATGCTTTGATAGGTTTACCAAACTTATACAACAAGAACGCCACTAAAAAGAACCGGGCTGCTCTACCAATTGAGGAGACTGTAATAAAGGTTAATAAGTCCATATTAGCTGCACCAGAAGTTATAGTCGCTACTTTATAAGGAATTGGTGAAAATGCTGCTCCTGCGAGAAACAACACCCCATATTCTTTATATAGAACGATGAAATCAGCCATTGCATTTTCTTTTCCATAGAACTGAAGAATCGGATTACCAATAGAATCCATCAGTACAGCACCAATATAATAACCGAAAACTCCCCCGAGCACAGAACCTAAACTACACCAAAATGCAGCCCGCAATGCCTTCTTTGGGTTAGAAATAGCAATAGCAATCAACAGTACATCTGGCGGAATCGGGAAGAATGAGGATTCCATGAATGACAAAATAAACAAAGCCGACATAGCGTGTGGCTTGTCGGCAAAGCTTTCCATCCAATCTGTAAGTCTTCTGAGTGCAGAAGTTAATTTTTTAAACAAATCATTCCTCCCATACACCCATATTCAAAAACTTTTCGTGTCGCTTCTGTATCAACTTTTTTGAGTCATATTTTTTGAAAGACTTAAGCTCTTTCAACAGCATATCACGCAAAATAGTAAACATCTTTTCTGGATCTTTGTGTGCACCACCTACTGGTTCTTCCACAATTCCATCTATTATATTGTGTTCTATCAAATCAGGAGCAGTTAACTTTAGTGCCTCAGCTGCTTGTTCTTTGAAATCCCAAGTCTTCCACAAAATACTACTGCACGATTCGGGAGCAATAACTGAATACCAAGAGTTCTCTAGCATTAGAACCTTGTCTCCTATACCAATACCTAACGCTCCACCTGAGGCACCTTCACCGATTACCACTACAATAACAGGTACTTTCAAACTTGCCATTTTTAGAAGGTTATCAGCTATTGCTTCGGCTTGTCCTCGTTCTTCAGCTTCTATTCCGGGGTAAGCACCAGGTGTATCTAAGAAACAAACAATCGGTTTGTTGAACTTTTCAGCTAATTTGAACAACCTAAGAGCTTTTCTGTATCCATCAGGATTAGGCATACCAAAATTTCTATGGATATTTGACTTAGTGTCTCTACCTTTTTGGTGACCAACGAACATAACTTCATAATCACCAATAGTTGCCATACCACCCATAATAGCAGGGTCATCACGGAATTTTCTATCTCCGTGCAGCTCAACAAAGCTATCGAATGTATTCTCTAAGTAATTAGATGTTATTGGTCTTTCGGGGTGGCGAGCAATCTGTACTCTTTGCCATCTTGTTAACCCTTTGTAAATGTTCTTTTTTAGGTCTTCCACTTTCTTTTCCAAATTTTCTACATCCTGCTCAATATCTAACTCTTCACCAAGCTTGCGCATCTCGTCTATCTTGTCTTCCAGCTCAACGATTGGTTTTTCAAAATCTAATATAAAATTGTTACTCATATCTATCTTCTAAATATATATTTAAAAAGTATATCAACGTCTAAAGACATTGTGTAGTTTTGAAAATAATAATCATTTAATTCTTTAATTATTTTCTGGTTAAGTTTTTCCGGCTCACTTATATGTGCCAATCCAATAATACCTATTTTATTGTTATCAGACAAACTAACATTATCAGGATACTTTCCTACAAATGTCACCTTACCTAACAACAAATCTACAAATTTATCAGCTTTTCCTTTAATTAGTGTAAAAGGTAAGCCAATAGAAAGTCCAGCAATTGCTATAATAATATCAGTAGTACGCTTAAATATTCTGTACCTTAGTTGATTGAGTTTACTAACTTTACTTTCGGGTGTAACTCCTGAAAGATTGGTAATTATCTTAGATGACATTAGTTTATCATAGTTATCAGAGAAATATACTCTTACCAAATCATTATTCTTCAGTCTCAAGAATTTTGCACCACTGTTCAACTTAAACTGCTCTTCATCTATAACGATTACTTCGGTTATACATTTATCATTTATCGTTTTTCTTATGTATTCGGCCTCACCCAAATACTCTAATTCAACATCTTCAATTTTAAGTTTATTAATATAGCCAAGTATTTCCGTGTTCTTCTGATTCTGCTTTATTTTATTAACTATATCTTTTGCTTTATCAGACCAACCAACTATTACGACTTTGTTCGTTGTTTTTGTATTTCTTCTTTTTTCCCTTATATTATTTGCAATCCTAACCATAGTTGCTAACACTACTGAAAAAGTAATTGTCATCAACAAAATACCTCTACTGAATGCAAAATCTCGGAAGAAATATGTAAGAAATGTTAGTATTAGAAATGAAGTAAGTAGTCCAAAAAATACTTTTCTTATACTATGTTTCTGTTCAAAGTATTCTCCTGAAAATATCATTGAGAAAAAGGTAATAACACTCAGGTATATAAATACAGTTGGGTAAGCATAGTCAGGGAATGCTAACATATCCCCTCTTCTCAGCTTGGTAGAAAGCAGAAGAGAAGTATTTATAATAAGTAAATCTATCAGAATAAATAACAAATCAGATTTATTATTTTTGAGGTGAGCAAATAATAATCTAAACTTAATTCCAAGTTTCAAAAATGAAAGAAATATTTTCGATTTTCCATAGTGCTTTCGAGCAAATATTTCCATTGCTTCGTAAAAATGCTTAGTCTCATTAATTGTGCTTCGCTTAGCACTTTCCCCTTTGAAGTGGACAATGGTAGTATTAGGATAATAACTAATACGGTAACCAGATTGCTTTATGCGGAAACACAAGTCTAAGTCTTCTCCATACATAAAGAACTCTTCGTCGAAACCATTTATTTTATTCAATATATCAGATCGAACAAACATAAATGCACCTATCAAAGCATCAATATCATTCGTTTCGTTTTCGTTTAGATAGCTAAGATTATAGCGAGCAAAGAGTTGAGAATTAGGAAATAGTCGTTGTAGTCCAAAAAGTTTACAAAAAGAAGCCCATGGAGTTGGGAATCCTCTTCTACAAGCAGATTGGAATGATTTATCAGCATTGAGTACCTTGCAACCAGAAGCACCAATATCTGAATTTGATTCCATATAGTCGAACATTACTTGTAGTGTGTCTGGCTCTAATAAAGTATCAGGGTTTAATATTAAAGTATATTTCCCCCTTGATCTTTGAAAACCCAAATTATTAGCTTTACCAAAACCCAAGTTTTCATATTGATAAAAATAGTGTAATCTACTTTCATCTTTAGCTAACTCTGTGAATACTTCTAATGAACCGTCAGACGAACAATTATCTATTACTATGATTTCATAGCTAAGCAATGTTTCAGATTTGAATACAGAATTGATACATTGCGAAAGAAAGTCTTTTACATTGTAATTAACAATTACTATTGATATATCGCAACTATAAGTCAATTGTGGTGTGTTGTTTATTTTGATATTTTAACAATGCCTAACTTCAGCTTCCATACCATAAAGATAGCTTCGTAAACAATTTTTTTACTCATTTTTGACTCACCTTCTAATCTGTCAACAAAAATTATAGGAATCTCTTTTATTCTTGCACCTTTTTTAAACAAACGATAAGTCATCTCTATCTGAAAGCTATAGCCATTAGACTTTACTTCTTCAAAATTAATTTGAGATAGAGCAGAAGCTCTAAAACATTTGAAACCACCAGTGGCATCTTTCACATCCATACCAGTAATAATTCTTGTATATAGATTAGCAAAATAACTGAGCAAGAGTCGTTTCAACGGCCAATTAACTACATTGACTCCCTTTATATAGCGAGAGCCCAGAACCAAATCATGAGTCTCTATCTCTCTTAGAAAGTTAGGAATCTCTTCAGGATTGTGAGAAAAATCAGCATCCATTTCCATTATTACTTCATATTTATTTTCGAGAGCGTAGGTAAATCCAGCAAGATAAGCAGTACCCAATCCCATTTTGCCTTCTCTTTCAATAATATGAATTCGGCTGTTGGTTGCCATTTTTGCTTTAACTATCTCGCCTGTGCCATCGGGAGAATTATCATCAACTACTAAAATATCAATACTATCGTGAACAGAACAAATCTTGTCGATTATTCTATCTATATTTTTACTTTCGTTGTATGTTGGTATTACTACTATCGATTTCATATTAAGTTTGCCCATGTCCTTTAAATACTAACCATATCGTTCTAATTATTATTTCAAAATCTAACTTCAATGACATATTTTCAATATAATAAAAATCATCTTTAGTTCTATTTTTTATTTCTTCTAAACTTAATTCAAAAGATTCATATTTTATTTGCCACCAGCCCGTAATCCCTGGCCTAACTTTGTGTCGTCTGTTATAATAATCTAATTCTTCCGAAAACATTTTTACAAATTTTGGCTGTTCAGGTCTTGGCCCTACTATACTCATATCACCAATCAGGCAATTCCAAAATTGTGGAATTTCATCCAGATGTGATTTTCTAAGAAATTTACCAAACTTTGTTACTCGTTTGTCACCAACCACAGTCCATTTTTGTTCTGCATCAGGTTTAGCTGGAACCATAGATCTAAATTTGTATATTTTGAATTCTTTGCCGTGCCTTCCTATTCTTGGCTGAGTGTAAAACACTCCACCTTTTGATTCTAATGAGATAGCCAATGCGAGAATTAACCAAACTGGTAAACCAACAATTAGCACCAAAGCACTAAATACAATATCGAATATTCTCTTTACAAATCGCTGCCACGGCTTCATCAAATTAAGATTCACATCGATTAGCGGTATTCCATATAGATTAGTAGTTTTCGATTGCCCAGTAAATAAATGGTACAAATCTGGCTCTATTTTAACACTAATATTTCTATCTCTACATGTGTTTACAATTGAAAACATGATTGATTTCTGACTCATTTTTGAGCCAATTACCACAGCATCAGGCGAATACTCATCTATTATTCTATTAAAATCTGACAATCCACCCAAAACAGGCAACCTGCTATCTGAGCTGTTGTTGTTGTCTTCGTCTGTATTTTGTGATGAATCAATAATACCTACTGGCCTGTAACCCCAACTTGGGGATAATTGCATCTTTCTTGCAATTCCAGCTACTTTGTCCTTTCTTCCTATCAATAACGTGTTTAAGTTAATAATCTTTCTCTTTCTCAAAGAAAGCTGAATCCTTCGTGCTATGGTTCTAAATATCACTATGTTAAGACTTAACACTACAAAATACACCATAATCAACATACGTGGGCTTGTCTGTATGACTGAAAGAACCACAATTGCCATAACCAAACACCCGAAGCCAATTAGCTTCAACATAGTGAAAATTTCATCAATTGGGCTACGCTCGTACCAATTTCGGTACATACCATTTATAGCAAAGTATGAAATCCAATATATTAATGTAGCAAGTGTGCCGTATAAAATTAAGTCCCAATTATAAGTCAAATCGGGTCTAATGGTTCCGAACAATGTCGATTCGTATCGAATATAATATTGGATAATAAAACTAAACGTTATAGCAAGTATATCTGCAGTCAACTCTAAGTAAAGTGGCAGAAATTTATTCTTGAACTTAGTCGAAATTGACTTACCCAAAGAACTATTATTTATATTTTCAGTAGCTATACTCAATCTAATCCTTTTCTACTCCAAATTGCGTTTTGTTTTCCGTTTATATATTGTAATATACCAATGATAAAACCAATATTCATTGAGACAAAAAATAAAGGTATTTTCAATGGATTTTTCATATTACCCTTTTCTAACAATAGACCTAAAAAAGCAATAACAATTAAAATCGCAAAAACATAAGCTGTAATTAAACCAAACAACGAATTTAGCATTGTCAAAGATAAAACGAAAGAAGCTAATAAAAAAACCGACGAAAACCATCTCATTACTTTATGAGACCACAAGAAGAAAGAGTTCCAACCATATTTGAAAGTTAGTAATTCCCTAAATGCAAAAATTGTAGATAGACCACCACCAACTAATCTTTTCCTTCTTCTAAAATCTTCAAAAAAGTTTGACTCTCTAACTTCGAGTATAGAATTTTTCTCACTAAAGTAAACCCTTTTTCTTTTCTTAATTGAAGTGAGAATAGAGTGCAAATCATCACAATAGTTATCTGAACTTATATTTTCAAAAGTATCTTTGCTAATTATATAGCCACCGAGAGTGTTTACACATGAGCTAATTTTGCTTTCTTGTTTTCTTATGTATGATTCATATTTTTGATAAATTGATTCTCCTTCAGCTGAGGCTTTGTCTTCATTTTGCATTTCTATAGGTAATATTATAACACCAACATCCAATTCGGAATATTCAGCTACTATATTTATTAAGCTTTCTTTCTTCAATCTAAAATCAGCATCTAAAAATAGAATTGTATCATAGCTAGCTTTTTCTACCAACTTATTAATTGTGGCGTTTTTTCCACCTCTTCCAAAATCAAATACTTTTACAAATTCACTGCCAATCTTTTTTGCCAACTCAACTGTTCTATCATTCGAACCATCTGAGCCAACCAGAATTTCAATTTCAATATCACCTTTGTCAGAATCTAATATAGACCCAATGCAGTCTTCTATATGCTCTTCTTCATTGTACGCTGCAATAAGAACACTTACAGATTTTATATTTTCCTTTCTCTTATTATGCTTTTTTGTAGGAAGCAATAATAAAAGAATGGGGTAAATCACTAAGGGATATAAGAATAAAAGAAGAAGTGTTAAAAGTACAATTTCATTTGCAGCCAATTTAGAAATCCTCCAAAGTGAAGATTAATCTAAAGTAGTGATTTCGTCCATTATTTGGCTCGTAAGAATATAACACCTTTGCATTAAAATTTCTGAATAGCTCATATCCAAATGATGCTTGATAAATACTCGTATTAATCAAATCACCATCTAAAAACTCAACCACCTCACTGTCATCTGGTCTTCTTGTTTGCTCCGAACTTCCACCAACATTTTGTGTTAATTCACCATCTTCAAATACATTCCTACCGTGTCTTTTTCTGATATAACGCACAGTAAGCGGGTACTTGTCAGCAATCCAATAATTAGCCATTACTGATATATAATCTGAGTTTGGTTCAATTATAGAACCAAGTAATCCACTATCCGTCGAATAAGAATTTGCTCTATTAAAATGACTATAAGTGTATGGTTCAACTCTCGAATATTCTGCACCAATATCTATCGGTGAATCGAAAGAGTAAATCCCAGCAATATTCCATGCTGTCTTGTTACTCCAAAAACCATTGCCAATTTCATCAATAATAATATCATCCAGTAGAAAACTACCTTTGAGTTGGAAGTTGTTTATTGGTCTGATTGTAAAGTCTAGACCCATCATCGAATTATCTCTGTCTCTTAGAGCATGTTCTACTGATTTAAGAAAAGATAGTGGATTTATATAAGCAAAATCAATTGAACGATTAGAATATATCACTCCTTCCCAGAGTGCAATCTCTCCCCAACTTGGCCTGAATGCAAACCTGTGCATCACTAAAAATTTATCGTGTATGGTTGTATTAAATCCTTGGGTCAAGTTGCTGTCATCTGGTGTTGCCAATAGTGAACCGTGAGTAAACTTGTATTCAAACGTTTTGAATTTTGCACCAAGAGAAAGTGCATCGAATGGTTGTGAAGAGTTGGAAATAAACACGTTTTGGCTAATTCCAGCACCAAGATTCCTTACTTCCCTACCAATAGTAGCATAGAACCAGTTATTTTCATAAGTGATATGCGATTGAGTAAAGTCCAAATCATTATCTAGGAATGCAAACTTCACATTGTTACCATAGCTACTTTCCCTATCTAAAGCTAATTGTCTGCTCCCAGATAATAGTGAGCCATTTGTTGCTTGAAGGTAATAACCAAATGAATTGGAAAGCGTTCCAGTGAGCCTGGCTCCACCCTGCATAATAAAGCTGCTGTTCTTTTCGTAACTATCTGAATTCGTAGCGAACAATTCTGATTTTAACAATGGTTTTATTTCTACATTAGATGAGCTATCAGAATAGCGGTAGAAATACTTATCTTTGTTTGAAAATATATCATCAATTATAACATTATCCGCAAACTGTTCATTTTCAAAAATTACGGCATTTTCTTCTTCTATTATATTGAATTCTCTGAGGTAGAACTTAGCGATACTTTTATCTCTATCTGAAGCAGATTCATCATAATATATTTTTTCTAATATTCCTGTTATTTCTTTTCTTTGGAGTGGTAGGTCTGACAATGAACCATGCTCCAAATATCCCTTAGTTTCTGCTCTCAGCAAATAATCATAAACTGGAGAAGTCAAAGGAACATTCTCCACTTGTGAAAATAGGACACTTGTAGTTATAATTAGTAATAATACCGTTCTGCAAATTTTTATCATTCTCTATTAACAAAATCCATTACTTGTAAGATTAAGAAACCTAATGTAGCAACAGTTCCAGCTATTGCAGCATAGGTTGAATACTTTGCTTGTTCTGTTGAAGTTGACAAATCTTCTTCACCAGGTACATAGATATAGTCACCATCGAATACAATTGCTTCTTCGTTCCCAACCCATGCTGTGGTATTTTTTCTTATTACAGCTGTTCTATCATAATCTGCGACTTCTGTAAATCCACCCGTTTTATTAATGTAGTAAGCAACATCCTTACCCTTTTCAAACTCAACAAAGCCAGGATTTTCTACTCTACCAAACACATATACTCTGTTCGGGGAAGTTGGGATCACAACCTCGTCACCATTTACCAAAGTTACATCATACTTATTATCGTTTAATGCTTTGGTAAAATCAACTGACACAATTGGTTCGATTGACTTCATATCAAGCGTGTAACGAATAGTATCTTCCATGGAAAGATTACTTTTTCTAAACATCTTGAATGCTTCTGTTCTTGATTGACTCAAATCGTCAAATTCGTTAGTGCTTCGATAAAGTTTAGCAAGAGGCAAATATGCTTCTTCTCGCAATCCACCAGCCATTTCTATAATTTCACTAAGCTTAGTTTTGTAGTTCATTATTGGATATGCACCAGGATTTTGAACAAATCCTTTTATCGTGATAACTCCATCTTCTGGTTGAGCTTTATCAAACTTACTTCCTACTACTACTACAGAACCAGGTTTAAGATCAACATCATTACTAAAAACTATCTTATTGCCTTCAGCAGTTAATTTTTGCTTTGTTTCACCATCAAAATAATAGATATTATTCTCATCTGCATTGTCAGTAAGCCCAAGCCCATAACTTAAAAGCTCTGATAATTTATCCCCTCTTTTGAAAGGTAAAGTTATTGGTCTTTGTACTTCCCCTTTGACAGAAACTGTATAATATTCAGATTTGTTAAATGGTACGATTACTCTATCACCTTGTCTGATATAAGGATTCAAAGCAGAATTCCCTTCTGTTTTCGATTTCAACAAATCAGCTCTATCGCTTGTTCCATCTTCATGAATTATAAGAATATTTCTTTTCCAGTAATCAATTATCTCACCATAATCCTGTGAAATTGAAAACTTTTTCTTAACTCTTAAACGATCTTGTATGTAATCATCTTCACTCGAATTGCTTTTTTGTGAAACTGGTGATCTTTTGTTCGCTAATTGAATAGCATCAGAAACTTTAAATGTTGAAGGTAGATTAAAAACACTTGAATTAAGGACATTACCTTCTACTTCTACGAAACTCAGATGTGGTGTTTGGAACGCAACAGTCACAATTGCATTATCTTTATATTTTGTAAAACTATCATTAATTAATTGCCTTACTTCTGTTAATGTTAGCCCATTGACGTCAATCAGTCCACCGGAGCGAGGTAACAACATCATATTATCTGGTGAAACTACTACTGGCATAGCTGTAGTTATCATCGGAATTGCTTTAACTAATAACACATCACCTGGACCAAGATAATAGTTATCAGGGTTAACAATATTAGAAACGGGCATTTGTTCCGACGTTATCATCTTAGAATCCATTCCCTTATTGTTTTCCAACTCATTTTGGAGTAACAATTTATTATCGCTCATACCAGTTACTTGTGCCATCGAAACATACGTAGTCAATAGCATAAGTAATATAATTTTCAATTTCATTCAGTCTCCGAAAGTATTTTGCTTATTATTTCAGTTATTCTGTGAGCAGCTTCTCCGTCCCATAGATATGGAATACTGCCTTGTTTTCTTTCGCCACTAAGATATTTATCAACGGCTTTTTCTATATTTTCTTTTTTAGGGAAAACCAAGACATTTGTTCCTTCTTCTATTGTGCTTGGTCTTTCCGTAGTAGTTCTTATTGTTATGCAGTCTATACCAAGTGCTGTGGTTTCTTCTTGTATTCCACCAGAGTCAGTAAGAACAAAATCACAATTTTTCATCAAATTCAAAAAGTCCAAATAACCCAGAGGCCCCGTTACTACCAAATTTTCTATGCTATCAAGTTTATCTTGCAACCCAAATTTTTCCAGGTTATTCTTAGTTCTCGGGTGCATTGGTATTACTACAGTTCTCTTCTCAGATAATTTCTCAAATACGTCTAACATATCCGATAGTTGCTCTTTGTTATCAACGTTGGAAGGTCTGTGTACTGTAGAAAGCACATAAGTCTTTCTATTTAATTTTAGCTTTTCTATTATATCTGATTCATCTAACTTTGGCAAAGCGAAATGCTGAGAATCGATCATAGTGTTACCTACGAAGAATATCCTGTCTTCAGGATAATTCTCTTTGAGCAAATTCTCTTTTCCGCTCTTTTCAGTAACAAACGCATAATCACAGATTGAATCTGTTACTATTCTATTTATCTCTTCTGGCATTTTTCTGTCACCGCTTCGGAGCCCAGACTCTACGTGAACTACAGGTATATGTAACTTTACGGCAGTTAAACTACAAGCCACAGTAGAGTTGACATCGCCTACTACTATAATCAAATCTGGTTTTTCCTCTAACAAAACCTTCTCAAACTCAACCATAACTTTGGCTGTTTGCTCAGCGTGTGAACCAGAACGTATATTCAAAAAATGCTTAGGATGTGGCATTTCCAAATCCTGAAAGAAAGCATCACTCATATTTTTATCGTAGTGTTGACCAGTGTGAACAATAAAATGCTCTATGTTTTTGTATTTCTCAAATGCTCTATGAATTGGTGCTACCTTCATAAAATTTGGTCTTGCACCAACTACTGATATAACTTTTTTCATCTATTAGAATAATTTTTTTTGTAATAATTTTTGTACTCGCCACTAACTATGTTCTCTACCCATTCCATATTATTCAAATACCAATCGATTGTTTTGTCCAAACCAGATTCAAAATCATATTTGGGACTCCAACCAAGTTCCGAGTTAATCTTTGTGTTGTCCATAGCGTAGCGCAAATCGTGGCCTGGTCTGTCAGTAACGAATTTGATTAACGACTCTGGCTTGTCTAATTTATTAAGTATAGTTTTAACTATTTCAATATTAGGCATTTCGTTCTCAGCACCAATATTGTAAACATCGCCAATCGTCCCTTTTTCAAACACTTCTAAAATTGCATCGCAGTGGTCATCTACATAAATCCAATCCCTTACGTTCATTCCATCACCATAGACTGGTAAATCCTTATCATTCATGGCATTCATTATCATAAGAGGAATTAGCTTTTCTGGGAATTGATTTGGACCATAATTATTAGAACAACGAGTGATTAGAGTGGGGAAACCAAAAGTTTTATTATAGGATCTTACAAAGTTATCAGCAGCAGTTTTTGATGCCGAGTAAGGCGAATTTGGTTTCAAATTCGTATTTTCTGAGAACTTTCCTTCTGCACCAAGAGAGCCATATACCTCATCCGTAGATACTTGAAGATATTTTTCAACTTTATATTTTTTAGAAAAGTCAAGTAGATTTACTGTACCCATTACATTAGTGTTGACAAATGGTGTCGAATCCATGATGGATCTATCAACGTGCGATTCAGCAGCAAAATTGATTACACCATAAAAATTGTGGTTAGAAAATAATTTCTTCAAATCAGATTTACTTTCTATATTTCCTTTGACAAACAAATGTCTTTCATTATCTTTATAAGGAGCTAAGTTTTCCAAATTGCCTGCATAAGTCAACGCATCGAAACTCACAATCTCAAAGTCAGTTTTATCAAGAATAATCCTAACGAAGTTACTCCCAATGAAACCTGCTGTGCCTGTTACTAATATTTTTTTACTCATACTATTTCTAGTTATTTTTTTTCTTCTGAACCGTAATTTGTTCTACCACTAAGTATCATAGTTGTAGCAGCAAGTGATGCCAATGAATTAGAATAAGCCAAAACAGAAACGTCTGACCTAATCTCATCAGCTAAGTAAGGATTACCAAAATAAACTGTGATAACTGGCTTACCCATTGCTATTTTTTTCATAATGGAGCTGATTTTCTCTGCCTGACCTATATCGCCAACGTGTGATCTACTTCTGTGGAAAACAGCAAATAGAATTATGTCAGCATCATCTACACCGAGCTTGAGCTGCTCCAAATCATCATCTTCAATTTCTTCATTTATGTATGCAAAATCACAGTCATTTTCCAGAGCTTGCTGCATAAAATTAAAGAACATACTTGCAGGGCCAAAGTCATCATCCTTCTGTAAAAATCCGAAACCAGCATACTGCATACCTTCTTGAATCGGTATTACGTTATTTTCTAACTTTAGTTCAATAGTGTCCCTAGCCAGCTCCAAAGCAACTTTTTCATGCTCCATAAAGTGGTCTTTGAATTCCTCATCAATCTGAGGTGGGTTGAGTGCACCAACAAAGTTCATCTCACGTTTTAGTTTTCTGTAAGACGAGTTCAGATGTTCTTTTAACTCTGGTTTTTTGCTCAACTGTTCAGCTATTCCCTCTATAGCTTCAAATGGATTTTCGGGAATTAATGCAATGTCTCCTCCAGCTTCAAAGAAATTAGTCGCTGCTTCTACTGACGTGTAGCTATTAGTGATTGATTTCATATCCAAAGCATCACTTATAACTATGCCTTCGAAACCTAATTTTTCTTTTAAAAGCGTAGTAATTACATTTTTTGAAAGTGTAGCAGGTATCTTCTCATCATCTAATTCTTTCACCCACAAATGACCAACCATTACAGATTTCACGCCATTTTTTATATTATTTATAAATGGCTTCAACTCTGTCTGAAAATCTTCACCCGATTTGGTGACAATAGGCAATTCCAAATGAGAATCAACATCGGTGTCTCCATGACCAGGAAAGTGCTTTGCACATGCTATCACACCTTCGTTTTGGGTTGCTTTGGTATAATACACCGAATGCTGCGAAACAGTCAAATCATCTTCACCGAATGCACGAATATTTATAATTGGATTCTTTGGGTTTGAGTTAATATCACAAACAGGTGCTAAATTCCAATCGATACCCAATAGTTTTGCTTCCTTAGCAATAAACTTAGCCGCTATTCCCGATTTAGTTGGGTCTTGTGTTCTTCCTAAAGCCATAGCGTGGGGAAAACCAGTCCCACCCAAAAACCTCATTGGCAAACCAAATTCCAAATCAGACGAGAATATAAGTGGTTGTTCGGCAATTGCTCTTAGCGAGGAAATCATATTTTTTACTTGATTTACTTCACCACCAAACACACAGAAACCACTTACTCCATATTCTATTAGCTTATGGATTAGCTTTTTGTATTCTTCTTGTTCGTAATAGTAAACTGTATTTAACCTCGGAATAACGCACCGAGCAACTATATTCAGATTAGATTCCATCTATTTCGTATTCTTTTATTTTATTTCTAATGTGTTCTGGTATTGTAATTGGCGATTCAGTAGCCAAATCTACATATACCAATATTGTCTTTGCTTCAAGTGCTAAAACGTCTTTTTCATTATATACTTGATTAATGAATGAGATTGAACTATCCCCAATGTTATCAACTTTAGTCAATATTATATACTTATCAGTAAAGTGAAGTGAATTATAATAATCAACTTCATTTCTGACAGTCAGAATTGGCATTTGCTTAGAGAAAATACTATCGTCTTTCGGCATACCAATATCAAATAAATACTGAGTTCTTGCCCATTCTAACCAGTAAAGATAAGCTAAATTATGCACTACATTGAACGAGTCAACTTCACTGAACTTAACATCACCAATGTATTCGTGTCTAAAGCTATTTCTGTCGTACTTTTGTTTCATAGTTCTATTGAGCTAAAAGTAAAGCCGTATCGTTAACTATTTCAATAGCTTCTTTAGTTTCTTTATCATTTACTTGGAAGTGGAATACAACTCTGATAGAATTATTACCAATCTCACCACACAACAAGCCCTTTTCTTTTGCTTTTTCAACAAAGTCAGCAGCTTTCACTTTTGGTGCTAATTTGAAATTCACAATATTAGTTTGCACTCTAGTCAAATCAACAGCAATCAATGGTGATTCTATGATTTTTGTAGCGAAGAATTTTGCTCTTACGTGGTCACTTTTTAGGTGCTTGATGTGATGCTTAACAGCGTGAAGTCCACCAGCAGCTATTATTCCTGCTTGTCTCATTCCCCCACCGAGCATTTTTCTAAACTTTCTTGATCTATTGATATGTTCCCAAGTACCAACTAATACAGAACCAACTGGTGCACCCAATCCTTTGGATAAACAAACCGAAACAGTATCGAATGGCTCGGCATATTGTTCTAAAGAAATACCAGTTTCAGCATGAGCATTCCACAATCTTGCACCATCTAAGTGCATTTTCATCTCATTTGCATCGGCTACTTCTTTTACTTGCATAGTGTAATCTACATCAAGTAATGTACCACCGTGTCTGTTGTGAGAATTTTCTAAAGTGATAAGGGAAGTACGCGAGTTATAATAAATATTAGGTCTTATTGCGGCTTCTATGTCTTCTATTGCTGGGCTGCCATAATCTGAAGGAATCAATCGACACATTACTCCTGATATTACGCTTGGTGCACCAGTTTCATAATGAAATATGTGTGCTTCGTCATCCATCAATACTTCGTGGCCTGGCTTGGTGTGCAGTTTTATAGCAATTTGGTTAGCCATAACACCAGAAGGCACAAACAATCCAGCTTCCTTACCCAAAAGGTTAGAAACAGTTCGCTCTAAATCCTTTACAGTAGGATCTTCCTTATAAACATCGTCTCCAACTTGAGCGTTTGCCATAACGTGGCGCATTTCGTCTGTTGGTCTTGTTACTGTATCACTTCTTAAATCTATCATTATTTACGTAGTTGCGTTTAATTCATAATTCCTAACTACAAAGTTAAACAATATGATAGTCAATTTGAATTTTTTGGATAGATAATACTAATTAATCAGATACAGGAATGATTGACCAATTTGAGAGTAGAAATATTCGAAGATTAACATAACAACTCCCACTGATATTGGGATAGAGAAATTGTCGTCAACTTTTACCACATTCGATACCGCTTCCACGAATCCACCTACTATTGCAGCGACTACTCCTGCTATCAAATAGCTATTGGGCAACGAGAATACGGTAAAATATAGAAATACAATTAACATTGCTGATATAATGAATGAAGTAGTCCCTTCCCAAGATTTATCAAAAAGTGGGCGTTTGCCATATTTTCGACCAATGAGTGCAGCAAAAATATCAGAAATTATTAGAATGGTAAATCCAGTTATCATTATTACTTTTGGGAAAATAGCTACACATATTGCAGCAGAGATGATGACCCAAGTAGCTCCATTGAACCTTCCTTCACCACGCAGCTCGTGTGGTCTGAGCATTTTACCAAAAAATGTAAGTAGTAGCTTTGTGAAAAATTTCACTCTTTGTGAAAGTATATCAAACAGAGTAATTGCTATTGCGAATGGGATAAATATATATAACATAGTTTCTTTTGTTAAGAAAATATAGCTAATAGGAATCGATAGAGACATTAAATGAATGCTCTTTCTTAATAATTCCTGCTTATAAGTTATATTGCTTTTATCTGACATACGAAACAAAAATAGATAAAAATGAAAGTTAAAAAAAATGCGAACGCAAAAATAAACATTGGTTTGGAAGTATTAAACAAAAGAGGTGATAATTTTCACAACTTAAATACTATTTTCTATACTCTAAATGACTTATATGATGAATTAATTTTTGAGAAAACAGATAATAAGGAAATTAATATCTCATCCAATATTGAAGAGCTGAATAGCAGTGACAATTTGATTGCAAAAGCAATAAAGAAAATAGAAAGAAAGAAGAACAAAAAGTTTGGATTAAATATAGAGCTAAAGAAAAATATACCGATGGGTGCTGGACTTGGTGGTGGAAGTAGCGATGCAGCTGCTACAATAAACGCAGTTGACCAAATTTATGAATTAGGGCTGTCGTACAATGAAAAATTAATATTAGCACAAGCTGTTGGCTCCGATGTTCCGTTTTTCTTGCAAGGTGGAGCAGCGTTAGGTAGAAGTAGAGGCGAAACTCTAACTTACTTTGATTATAAAGTTCCATTCAAAATTGCAGTTGTATTCCCTGGTATTCATGTTTCTACTCCAACAGCTTATGGGAAATTGGATAGAGATTCTACTCCGAAGAAAATGACTGACTTTGTATCTATTCTTAATAAAGCAAAAGAAAACCCTTCACTTTTCAGAAGTATGATTAAAAATGAATTTGAAAAACCAATATTTGAGATGCATCCGGAGATAAATAAAATCAAAACGGATTTATATTCTAACGGTGCAATCTTTGCTCAAATGTCAGGTAGTGGTTCTTCAGTTTTTGCTTTCTTCGAGAATAATATTAACAAATCTGACTTAGAAAAGCTATTCCCCAACTATCAGGTATTCATTGCAAGTTGATATTAGAAAACAACATAGCGATAAAGTATATACTTAGTAGCAAAGATATTAGTTTTGTAAAAATAATAAATTTACTTGCTACTTTGGGCATTGCTATTGGAGTAGCTGCTATTATATTTGTGGTGTCTATACTTAGTGGCTTTCAGGTGATGAATTACAATCAAATACTCGGCTTCGATCCGCACTTAAGAGTGAGTTTGAGCAATGATGCTGAAATAGATAATCAGTTGATTAACTTTGTCAGAAATGCTGAGAATGTTAAAGATTTTGCTCTTAGTACAGAACAGAAATCTGCTCTTCGATTTGGAAATAATATACAAGTTGCTCGGCTATTATACATTTCTCCAATGAGTGAAACGTACACACAGTCATTAGACAAATCATTACTATATGGTGAATTACAAAACAATTCTAACAGTTTAATACTTGGTGTAAAGTTAGCTGAAAGCTTAGGTGCTACTCGTGGTGACCAAATTGAACTACTCACTCCAGAAGAATTAGAAAAATCTGTCCGTATGTTCCGCTCACTCAATGGGACTAATATGCTAATTAGCGGTGTGTTTTTTAGCAATGTAAAAGATTATGATGATAAACAGATTTATATAGTTGATGAAAACCCCAACAAAGAAAATTTGGATATTCACCTAACAGATTATGAATATACAGATGAGTTTTTCCAGAAATTGAGCACTCAGTTTCCATCATTATCAATTATTACCTGGAAGGATTTGAATGCAGATTTTTTCAAAATAATGCAGTTCGAAAAATTGATGACAATACTAATTCTATTTCTCATAATAATAATATCGGCATTCAACATACTTGCTTCCTTATCAATGACTGTAATTCAGAAAAGAAAGGACATTGCCATCTTAAGAACATTGGGCTTATCTAAGAAAAGAGTCAGAAATATATTCAGAAATGAAGGTGTGATAATTGGAGTAGTTGGAACCGTAGCCGGTGCTATTATTGGAATTACATTAGTTATCTTACAAAGCAATTATGGGCTTTTTCAATTCGGGCAAGGAATAACAATACAATCTGCTTTTCCTGTAAGCTACGAGTATGGAGTATATGCTATAGTAATTGCTTCTTCTATTCTATTATCACTAATGGCGACATATTTGCCGACAAAAAGAATAAATAAAATGTCAATATTAGATGGCATAAGAGAAGATTAAAGTTAATCTAATGTCTTTCTTCCCAGCTCTTATTCTTCTTTCTGAATAGGAAACTAATAGGAGTTCCTTCCAAATCGAAATTTGCTCTCATTTGTCTTTCTATAAATCTCTTATAGCTTTCGGGTAACGATTGCGGTTGGTTCAAGAAGAATGTAAACAATGGCGGCTCAGTACCAACTTGAGTCACATAGTTAATACGCAAGTCATACCCTCTAACAGCCGGTGGAGGAGTTTTCTCGAATACTTCAATCAACGTTTTATTTAATTTAGAAGTCGATATTCTCTTCTTCCTTCTTGCGTGTATATCTTTAGCTAAATCTAAGACTTTGTTAATTCTTGTATTTTCTAATGCAGAGATAAATATAACTGGTAAGTAATCATAAGTCTTAACTGATTCTAATATTGCTTTTTTCATTTGGTGAGCAGTGTCAGATGCTTCATTATCAACAACGTCCCACTTGTTCATTGCTAATATTATACCTTTTCGGGCTTCACTTAACAATGTTATAATCTTCTTATCTTGGTCTTCAAATCCCCTTTCAGCATCGAGCAAAACTACACCAATATCACATCTGTCAATAGCTCTGTGAGTTCTCACCATACTCCATCGCTCTATATTTTCATCTACTTTCGACTTTCTTCTAAGTCCAGCAGTGTCGATTAGTACAATTTCTTCGCCATGATACTTGATAGTCGAATCAATAGAATCACGAGTTGTGCCTGGAATATCAGTTACAATGTTTCTTTCTTCACCCAACAACGCATTGGCTAAGCTTGATTTACCTGCATTCGGTCTTCCGACTAATGCAATTTTCAATCTGCCATCGTCTTCTTCGTATTCTATGCTTGGGAAAGTATCGACCAAGTGATCCATAAAATCACCAGTACTTCTACCGTTGTTAGCAGAAATAGCGTAAGGTTCTCCAATACCCAATTCATAAAACTCATAAGAATTATGATCCATAACGTGATTATCACACTTGTTTACAACCAAAGTTACGGGCTTGTCAGTATTTCTAAGCAATACTGCAATATCTCTGTCGAAGCGGGTAATACCTTCTTTACCGTCAACCATAAAAATAATAGAGTCAGCTTCTTCCATAGCTATCATTGTTTGCATGCGGATTGCTTTCTCCATAGTGTCCTCGCTACCAGGAATAAATCCACCAGTATCAATCACATGAAAATACTTTCCGTTCCAATCAGAAACGCCATAGATTCTGTCTCTGGTAACTCCAGGCTCATCTTCTATTATTGCATTTCTCTCCCCTACTAATCTGTTAAAAAGGGTAGATTTTCCTACGTTTGGTCTTCCGACTATTGCTACTGTAACCATGTTTATTTGCTTTATTACCAAAATAAAATTTAATTTACGAAATAAGAATGTCAACATTGCAATTAATACAATATGAAGAACAAAAATATAATATTAGGAATCACAGGAAGCATATCTGCGTACAAAACGCCATTTCTGATAAGAGAGATAGTGAAAAAGGGCGGAAACGTCCAATCAGTCATTACTAATAACGGAAAGCGATTTGTTAGCAAATTAGTTCTGGATAACTTGTCGAGAAATAGAACAATAGACGATATGTTTGACGATAGCAATCAGGACAGCGGCTCTTGGCATATTGATATTGCACAGAAATGCGATTTGTTTATTATTGCTCCTTGCTCGGCAAACACCTTAGCTAAGATTGCTAATGGTTTGTGCGACAATGCACTTACAACATTAGCAACAGCAATTCCCGAGGGAGTACCTAAGCTAATCGCCCCAGCAATGGATAGTGATATGTGGGAAAACAAAGCAATACAAAGAAATATATCTCAACTATCTGATGACGGTTACACATTGTTAGAACCAGGTTTTGGTGAGTTAGCAAGTGGTATAGTAGGCAAAGGTAGATTACCAGAAACAGTTGATTTGTTAGAAAAAATCGAAGCAAATCTGAAATGAAAAATCTAAAAGGAAAAAAAGTATTAGTCAGTGCTGGCCCTACTTACGAACGAATAGACGATGTTAGATTTATTGGTAATTTCTCATCTGGGAAAATGGGATTCGCCTTGGCCGAGGCAGCCAGAGCAAATGGTGCCGAAGTAACACTTGTTAGCGGCCCCACAGCCCTAGAATGCAATGATAATATTAAAAGAATCGACATAGAATCTGCCCAACAAATGTATGAAGCAATGACAAGCATTAGCTCAGATTTTGAAATAATAGTAATGGCTGCGGCTGTTGCCGACTACACCCCAGCGATAAAATATGACGGTAAGTTAAAAAAGAATAGCGACAGAATGACTATTGATTTAGTGAAAACAAAAGACATACTAAAAGAAATGGGACGAGTGAAGTCTGATAGCCAAATCTTAGTCGGATTTGCTTTAGAAAGTACAAATCTAATAGAATATGCCACAGGAAAGCTCAACAATAAGAACTGCAATATTATCATAGCAAACAGGGCAAACACACCAAACAGTGGGTTCAACAAGGATGTGAACACAATCACGATTATAGATGACAAAGGGAACAATAAACCTGTTGCAACAGCAAGCAAAAAGGAAATAGCAAATACTATACTTGATTATGTTGTAGAATATAGCGAGCTGCCTTAACGCCATTTATTGCGGCACCTTCGAGGGTGGAAGGGTAATTATTTTGTGGATAATCCCCAGCTATATAAAGCCCTGGAATGTGCGTTTTTATATTTGGTCTTGCATCGCAGTTTTCTCTATCAGAGAGGAATGTTGCCATCATCTCACGAACTATTTTGTATTTTTCTATTCTAATATCTGTATCAAAGACCTTAGATAGCTCACGACTCACAATACCGATTATCTCACTGTCTTTCAATTTGACAATATCATCGGCGGCGCTGGTAGTAATCTGATATGAATAATCATCCTCACTCAACCCCATCAGCTTACTTCTGTTGAATAGCCAATCGAACTTAGTTTGTGGCAAAGACATCATTTCTGTATCAAATAGCTTTAGGTCTAACCAAAAATAGATAGACACAATAGGCGAATATTTCGGTACATCAACTTCATAGCTCGTGCCTTCCAGTAATCTCTTAGTTATAAAGCTTGGTGTAGTGATAATAACACTATCATATTGCTCACTATTGATTTCAAACTGTTTGTCTATTCTTTCAATCTTCTTAACAGGTGTGCTAAACTTTAGCTCTCTTTTACAGCCATCGACTGAGGTAAACACATTTTCGAAATTAGAAAACAGATCGCCAAAGTGAGTTGTAGGCAAGTAAAAAGCAGCATTTTCGGATTTACTCAAGAACCCATCCAACATAATGTTCACAAATACCCTTGGGTCAGCTTGCCACACTGGAGTATTCATAGTTGAAACTATGAGTGGTGACCAAAGAATATCAATTATCTTCTGCGATTGCTTTTGTGCTATGAGTAGCTCCTTGCAATCCTTAAACTGCTCCAATGAGATAGAGTTCATCTGCAATTTCAGAGCAAAACCGATAGCATTTTTCTTCTCACTAAAGCTCAGGTTATCATCAGATATTATAGCTTCCAACAGCCCAAACTTTCCAGTAAGAATCTTTGATTTCAAACTATGTAGCTTCCCATTATAGAAATAAGGAATGTCATACTTATTCTTTACTACAAATTTGTCATCTGAATCAATCTTTTTTAACAGCTTAAAAAATTGAACATAAGCACCAATACAGATATGCTGACCATTGTCCAATGTCTCGCCCAACTTTTTATCATATACAGTTGTAGCTCTGCCCCCTACTCTGTCAGTCGCTTCATATATTGTCACATCATAATTGTGGTCAAATTCCAGGGCAGATGCCATTCCAGAAACGCCACAACCGACTATCGCTACTTTATGTTTTGCATTACTCATAAGTGCAATTTAGAAAACTTTAAAATTTATTTTTTAGTTTATATGAAATGTTATAAATTTGTATCCTATTTCAATGCGGATGTGGCGGAATTGGTAGACGCGCTAGATTTAGGATCTAGTGGGCTTAAGCCTGTGAGAGTTCGAGTCTCTCCGTCCGTACGATAATTAAAGCAGAATTTGAGTAAAATCAGATTCTGCTTTTTTTTTGTGCTGTTTCTTCATCAACAAGGGAACTTGTTCCCTTGTCACAACCACCTAAGTTCAGCAATTTATATAATTATAAGAATATTTATTTGTATATTGTGAAGTTTATAAAGTTCTAATAATGCTAAACTGTCACTCTGAACGTAGTGAAGAGTCCATTTTTGTTAGTAGGGGAATTAATTCTTATTTTGAACTTTGGAATAGTATTGTTATCGATATTCCCCTCTTTTTAAAGACTGGCTTGCCAGGCACTTGGCGTGGGTGCCTCACGTAGTGAGACGGGGTGTTAGTATTCATAACATTAATTATGAAGAGTTTATATAATGAATAATAAAAAGAAGTTTATAATTTTTATAGTTTCAATTCTATCAGTAATATTTGTCATTTATTTGATTAATAAAGATTGTGTTTACGAAACTTTGATGGAAAGACGGAACACAAAAGAGTCTAAATTAGTTGAAAAAGAATTTTTAAAGACTATGAGGATTTGGCATTCAGAAGAAAGAAGTGGCTTTGTTGATACTACTAAAAGTGATATTGGACCAATAATAATAAATAGTAGCAAAGATAAGTGTTATATTTTTGTAATTAAATTTTATAACAAGTATACACATATTACAAATGTCCATGGAATAAAGAAAAACAACCAATGGGAATTTACTACAGATGGAGCAATAAGTACACTCACATCAAAGTTCAGTAATGACCGTCAAAAAAATTATGAACTTGCCATTAAAAGGTTAATTAAAGGCTTTAAAGATAGTGGTTTCATCAATATTTTAAACTGTGATGTAAATAATAAAATATTCGAACGATTTAGATATTTTGAAATGGGTGAACCAGACAAATATGAATTAGAAAATCTTTAACAAACACCCACGCTAAAGACGTGACAAGCTTCACCAGTCAACAAATCATTTCAACCACATTCAACGAACTTAAATCTCACCCTAACTCAAAAACTGAAACAGGTTCAGTTGGTTGATTCTACTGCCAACTTGAAGTGCAAATTGTAGGACATTCTCTTCTCTTTTTAGGTTCATAGCGGCTTCGGCTATGTCTGTATCTTCTTTTGCAGAGCGGTACTCGTCTAAGCGGAGATTTTCATACTCTAAGAAGTCCAAAGTGCTGTCTAATCTATTTATCTTAGCTCCATTCACTGATGCCATGATGTTCATTTCGTCATATCTGTCAGCTACGTCTTTTTGCAATGTATTTAGCTCGCCTAGTTCTTGTGCATTCAGCAATGTCCGTGCTGGTCTTTGGTTGCCGCTGCTGTCGTAAGCAACTACATTATATACATCTATTATCTTTTGTAGTACTTCTACCCCACCTGGACCGAATAGCTCTTCGGCAGTAGTGTTTACTTCTTCTGATGCAGTCTTAGATATGTTAACATTAACCTTTTCGTTATTCCCTTTGAACACAACCGACAAACCCGATGGATTTGTTGGAGTAGCTGGGCCTTGCTCTATCTCAAAAGGCATATTGTTCATCCCAGGGTTGGCATCTTGTATATTCTGTGGTGAGGTCATTGTCCCGGAGAAAAGATAATCACCATTATTATCCGAATTTGCCAGTGAAACTATATCTTCCAATGCTCCTTTGATTGACTGTGCTATGGCAAAGTGATTATATCCAGTACTCGTCTTTGAAACATCTACAACAAAGCTTCTAACTTCTTGCAATTTATCTGAAATAGATTGTAGAGTAGTGTCAGTTTGTTGTAATCTATCCGTATTGCTTTTTATTATTTCTAAATAAGATTCGTTCTTACTAATCTGATTACGGAATTTGTCTGCGTCAATTACATCAGAAGTATTATCGGCAATACTCAGATTTTTCTTTCCAGAAGAAATACGCAAATTTTCAGCATTCACTTTGAACTGTGAATCATTCAGATTTCTACTATAGTCGCGATATATGGAATTTGTACTTACTCTCATAATTATCTACCCAAATTTACAATTGTTCCCAATACTTCATCTGCCAAATTCACTACTCTCGATGCCGCTTCGAAGCTCCTTTGGAACTTAATCAGGTTAACAGCTTCTTCATCTAAGTTAACGCCAATCACGGTGTCTCGTTGATTCTTCATCTGGTCTAACACCATAGTGCTATTTTTTAATCCAATCTGTGAATCATTAAGCATATTACCGGCTTTCGCAATAATATCAGAATAGAACTCACCTGGTGTTCTGTTATTGATGAAATTAATATCATCAGCCAATGCAGATATTTGTAGAGCAATCTGATTATTCCCACTTTCGCCTGCTACCGATGACAAAGGAATATTGTCTGAATCACTAGTAATCAGAGTGTTTAATCTTATAGTACTTGCATCTGCATCAGTCGGATAAGGAACGAAGAATGATCTTCCTGGAGGAACTGCACCAGTATCATTGAGTCCAAACCCACTTACAGCAGCCATATTTACATTGGCAGCTATTTCTTTAGCTAACTCGTGAACAGATTTTGCTACGGAGAAATTTCCGCTCGTATCATCTTTGTCCAAAGTCTCATTATAGTGCTTCATTTGATTTTCTAACTTACCTGCTCCGGGGTTAACTCTATTGAGCAAATTCCCTTGATTGTCGGTAGTATAAAGCGAAATAGTTCTTTCATTTGTAGTGCTGTTCGTGGTTTCTACCAATTTTATTTGATTGAGAGATTTGCCAGTCACTAAGTTAATTCCATTCAGATGGACATTAACTGTTCCATCATCATTGTGGTGAACATTCACTTTGCCGTATTCAGCTAAATCTTCTATTGCCAACTCTCTTTCGTCTGCCATATTCAAATCGCCTTCACTGGCTGAGCTGTGGCTGTCAACTATTCTGGAATTAATATTAGCAAGTTTTTTGGCAATTGAATTAACATCATCTACTCCATCTTTTGCTTGTTCCAGCACATCCAATCTTGCTTCATCGAATCCTTCTGCAAGTTGGTGAAACTTATCGGTCATCTGAGTGGCGTCAGATATTACTTTTTGTCTGTAACCAGTATTGTCTGGATTATTAGCGAGTTGATCCCAACTAATGAAAAAGTCGGAAATAAGGTTATTCAATCCATTTTCAGATGGCTCACCCATTATCCCTTCTACTTTCTTTAGTATAGTTTGGTCTGACTCATAGCCAGCATTTCGGGTAATTGAATTTCTAATTTCTTTATCGAAAAACTCTTCTCTGAACGATTTCAACTGATCTGCAATTACTCCAGTACCAACAAAGTTACCAGCAGAATAGCGTGATTGGGCTGTTGACAAATCAGCTCTTTTTCTAGAATACCCTTCAGTGTTGGCATTCGAAATATTGTTGGAAGTAACCTCTAACCCATATCTTTGGGCTAGAAGCGAAGTTTTTCCTATCTCTAAAGTTGAAAATCCCATCGGTTATACCTTAACGTCACATACTTTTCTGCCATTTTGGCTATTCAGAATTGAAATTATATTGTTTACACTATTCTTTGCTCTGTTCGATAGCAACCTATTAGTAGTGTTAGCTTCTTGCAATTCAGCTACAATTTTCTTCATAGCTATTCTGATTCTTCTTAGCTCAATCTTGTTCTCGCCTTCCATTGTTTGCTCGATCTCAGAAAGCTTCAACTGAGTAGCATCTACTCTGCTTATTGACAGCTTTGACACCAAGTATCGCAATCTGCGTTCTTCCATTTCTTTCAATTTGGCAGTGATTGTGTGCTGGTCAGTAGTTATCTTTTCTACTAAGTCTTGTCTCTGAGACATCAGTGCTTCACGTAATCTATTTGACAACATAAGCAGTTTTTCAGAAAGCTCTTTTTCTCTTTTCAAGAAATCTATAAACTTCTCATCCATATTATTTTTCTCCTAATGTAGCATTGTACGACAGCACTTTGCTTACATATTTTTGAGTTTCTTCAAATGGTGGAATACCATTATATTTTTGTACGTTCCCTGGCCCAGCATTATAAGCAGCCAAAGCTAACTCTAAAGAACCATCAAATTGATTTAACATCTGATTCAGATAGTTTGTGCCACCTTTAATATTTTCGTCTGGGCTAAATGAATTGGCTACACCCAAATCGCTGGCTGTGCCGTCCATCAACTGCATAAGTCCCTTTGCCCCAACTGGCGAAACAGCATTAGAATTGCCAGCGGACTCGGCAGCAATTACTGACTTTATCAAGCTAGTCGGAATGCCATATTCTTGGGAAGCTGAGTTAATTATCTCATCATACTCAGAAATTCTATCAGCTATGTTGCTAATTTTATCAAAAGACACTGGCTTTATTTCTGGGCTTACACTATTGCGAATAGTCCTGTTTGGCAGATTTTCGCCAGTCATTTGCTTATACATCATCTTAGCAATCCCAATACCCTCTCCTTGCTTCGAGATATTATCGGAAAGATTCAGTTGGGCTAATTCTTGCAAAGTATTGCCACCAAAACCATTGTCATCTTTCTCTTCCAACATAGCACTCTTCATTTCTTTGAGCATCATATTTACAAATATTGACTCAAAGCCACGTGAAGCTTGTTCAATCTGTGCTTTCTGCGAATCAGAAATATTCGATTTATCATTAATCTCAAAATTGTCAAATGCCTTCATTTTTTTGGCAAGTTTCGACTTTTGAGCTAACTGGCTTGTTTGCGATATATTTAAACTTTCTATACTCATTGTATTACCAACTCCCCTTGTAGTGAACCAGCTTCCTTGAGTGCTTGGAATATAGCAATCAAATCTCTTGGTTTTACTTGAAGTAAGTTTAGCGATTCTGCTATTCCAGCTACTGTTGGGTTCTGTACTTCCAACGCTCGTGCTTGGTTTATCTCTTCCTCACTTTCTATTACTGCAGTTTCTGCGTAGCGTGGAGGAAAAATTGTAAACGGTGCTGGTTGTGGTACAATCACTTGTCGCTGGATAGTTATGTCCAATCCACCGTGTGCAATTACTGATGGCAACAATTCTACATTTCCACCAATTACTATAGTACCTGTTCTTTCATTAATAACCACTTTCGATGAAGCTTCCATATCTACTGTCAGTCCTTCGATTTGAGCTATTTTAATTAATTGCTCATTTCTTTTGGACATACTCGATAAATCTACATTGATTGTAGCTCCATCTTCTAAGGTAGCGGCACCATCCAATCCATCAGACGCATTGATTGCTTCGGCAACCTTGTTTGCCACACTAAAATCTGGTATTCTAAGGATAACTCTCATAGATGAAGCATCAGCTAAGCTATTTTCTACTTCTTTCTGCAAAATCAAACCATTTGGAACACGACCAGTAGTAACAAAATTCTTCGAAATTCTTGAACCAAATGCACGAACATCATACCCACCTACAGATAGTGGCCCTTGTGCATTACCAACAATACTTCCGTCTGCTCTTGATAGTGGAGTCATCAAAAGTGTTCCGCCTTGCAGAGAAGTTGCATCACCCATAGCAGAAACTACTATATCAACCTGTGAGCCCTTTTTCAAAAATGGAGGCACTGTAGCAGTTACCATTACGGCAGCAATATTTCTCGTACCATTGTTTCTTCTATCTACTGTTAGTCCAAATCTTTTCAGCATATTAATTACAGATTGATTAGTATAAGAAACTAATCTATTGTCACCAGTTTGGTTCAAACCAACAACAAGTCCATAGCCAATAACTTGGACTCCGCTAACGCCTTCTATATTTGCAATATCTTTAACTCTTGCAGCACTTAGCAGCATAGAAGCAGATATAAATAGAATTAATATATGTATTACTTTCAATTTCATATTAAAATAACATCCTTAGAATCTTTGTAATTAGCCCTGGTTCTTGGTATTCTGAAACTGAACCATCTCCGTCAATTAGTAAAGTCAAATCTAATATACTGTAAGAATAAACAGAGTTGTCCGGTCTTACATCAACTGGTCTAACTACTCCTTTTATAGTAACGTACTGTGTTTCACCATTGACCTTAGTCGTTCTTTTTCCTTCTATTATTAGGTTTCCATTCTCTTCCAGTTCAATTACTCTTGCACTCAACTTAGAGCGAATGCTTTCACTTCTCGATGTGTTACCGTTCCCTTTGAAATCAGTGCCTGTCCCTAAACTTGCCTCACCTGATGTGTTTCCTGAGCCAGTATTGAAACCAAATGATCCACCAACAGATGACTCCCTTCCATTATCAGTAGAAGCAGAATTACCAGCTTTGGTATCTTCAACTATCAATACAGTAATTGCATCCCCTTTTCGGAATGCTTTGAAGTCAGAGAACAATGAGTTCGAGCTGTTTTGAACAAACTGAGCACTCATTGGTAGCGATGTTGCAATTATTAATATTATAAGAATGTATCTCATCTATTCACCTAGAACCAGTTCACCTGATTCATTTATTTTTCCATTCAGAATTTTTTTGCTGTCATTTCGTTTAACTCTAATTTTTTCACCAACTCTGCCGTCTTGCAGTGCCGTTGCAATTCCTCTTATTGTGACAGCTCCAGATGAAGCAATTACTACTACTTCTTCTCCTCTTTTCACGGTTACGTCTGGCAATACATTGTTATTAGTTAATTCTTGTAAGTTATAAACTGGCTTAGCTGTTATATATCCTATTTGGATATTGTAATCTTCAATATTGTCTAAGGAAACTTCTTTAGATATTTGTTGTACCATTGAGTTTTCTATCTTCGTATTAGCAGGAATGTATTCTTTTGCCTTATATACTAATATTGATTTTGTTAGCTCATATTCGTAAACAACAGATTTAACAATATTATCACCAGTCACAAAATCTAACTTAACAGCCGTGTTATACATAGAGTAATCATCATCAAACACAGCTTTTATATCATTGCCTTCAAGCTCAATATCTGTAAATTCAGCTTTGAATTTGACATTATAATTAGTCGTATTCTTATTCATTATATACATACTGCATGCCTCTTTTACTCTATCTGCAGAGAATGTAGCAGACATAAGCGAGGCAGCAAAGCAAACAAAAAGCGATATGTATAGTATTGATTTCATTTATCTTTTCAAATTTACTGCTGTGTTCAATATTTCATCAGCCGTTCTAACTGACTTGGAATTCAGCTCATAAGCTCTTTGTGCGGTAATCATATCTACCATTTCTACAACTACATCAACATTGGAGCTTTCTAAGTGACTTTGGTATATCTCGCCAGTGTTGTTTGTACCTGGTTGATAGAATATTGCATCTCCAGAAGCAGGAGTTTCTTCGAATAAATTATCGCCTATTGCTCTAAGCCCTGCTGGGTTTACAAATCGAGCTAACTCAATTTGACCTAAAGTTTCTAACTCTGTACTTCCTTCCGAATACACACCAACTACACCATCACGACTTATTTGTACTTCTACCGCATCTGGTGGGATTTGAAAACCTGGATCCAAATAGTAACCTTGAGTGTTGACTAAGCTGCCATTCTTATCCATTTTGAATGAACCGTCTCGAGTAAATGCTTGAGTGTTGTTTGGTTTTTGGATAACAAAAAAACCATCGCCAACAATAGCCATATCTAACTTATTGCCAGTTTCTGTTATGTCACCTTGAGTGAATTGCTTTTTTGTCGCTGCCAGCTGAGTACCACTACCAATCTGAACTTCATTCAGTGGTTCTACTCCTATTCTGGCACTGTTGCCTGCTGGCTTAAGTGTTTCATAGAGTAAATCCTGAAACTCTGGTCTAGTTTTTTTGAAACCAGTAGTGTTTACGTTGGCTATATTATTGGAGATTATCTCAACAAACTTTTGTTGTGCTGAGAGTCCTGTGGCTGCTGTTCTTAATGTTTTGTCCATCTGATACTTCCTGTATATTTTGGAGCTTTTATAATTTCAAAATTTATTTAAAAGAATTTCCCTAGTGCAATCGATTGCTCTAATGTAGCATCATTTGTACTGATTACTTTGCTACCAGCATCGAATTGACGTTGTAAGTTTATCATTTCCACCATTTCGTCAATCACATTCACATTCGAATTTTCTAACCATCCTTGGCGAATATTAATTTCAGTGTTATCAATTTGCATATATTGATATTCATCTGTTGTGATAAAATCAGATGATGATACTTTTTCTAATACCACTTCATTGTTAACATCGACTATACTTAAAGTACCAATACTTAGGTTGTTAATGAATATCTCACCTGAGTTGTCAATTTTGACGTCTGAATCTCTGACATTTGAACCAAACACATCGCTATCTAAGGAATTGAATACATTAACTCTACCACCATCGGTCATAAGATATTTGCCATTGGCAGATATTACGTCGCCCTCTTCGTTAATCTTGAAGTTACCAGCTCTTGTCAAAAACTCTTTGCCTTGTTCATCATTGAGTAGGAAGAATCCTTTGCCATCTATCGCCAAATCGAAGTCGTTACCTGTTTGATCAAAGCTACCGTTAGAAAAATCTATGTATGAGCCGATTGGGGGATCGTTCTGCTCACCACTTCCAACTATATTATATAAGTTAGCTTTGGAGTCAATCAAGTTTCTTTCGAAAACCGAATCGCGTTTAAACCCAACAGTAGATGCGTTGGCTATATTGTTAGATATAACTTCTAATCGTGTCTGTTGAGACATCATACCCATAGAAGCGGTGTATAATTCTTTGATCATTGGGAATCCTTCCTAATCAATTTCCTTTATTATCTTTCTTATTTTGTCCAAATCAACATCCTGTGATTTGTTGTTCTCGGTAAAAGATTTTACAATTTCCATCAAATTCTGATTGCTATCTGGTCCGTCATTGCCAATTTGCTCTAAAAGCTTATTGATAACTTCTCTTTTATCGATGGAACTATCAGCACCATAGGCTTTGAGGATATTATTAATCTTTTTTTCCATTTAATTAGTATGCAAGTTATATGCCAACGAGTTTTCGGTAAGTTTACAAATGCGTCTATCTTGTTGTTTATTATAGACTTTTGGAGATTTCAACTATTAGTTTATTGTATTAACAATGTAGATTACTTTGAATAATAAAAACCAATTTACAACATTATTAGCCACATTTAAGAAAATCTTAATATTCTCATAGGGTTTAACTTAGAGGAAATAATAGCAGGAATAGAAACTACCACTAATGAAATAATGATTGCATTGGTGACCACTATTATGTAATGAATTGCGCTAATTGAAATAGGAACTTTGTCCAAGTAATATATTGTACTATCTAATTTGAGAAAGCCATATTCTTGCTGTAAAATTGACAACAAGAATGCTAATCCGGCACCAGTCAAAGCTGCTTTTGCAGTAAGCATAACTCCTATCGAAATAAATATTTTTGTTATATCTTTGGAAGACATTCCCAATATTTTGAGTACTCCTATCTGCTTAGTTTTCTCTACAATCAATATCAGCAACATAGTAACAACATTGAGCGTGGCCACTATGGAGATTATACCTAATACCAACGGCACTGGCTCTTTTTGTACCTGAATCCATATTAGTGCAGTTCTTTGGTAGTCAAATACATTTTTTACCATAAATGGAAACGGAATAATATCTGCAATCTGATTGGTTGTCTCGTTGATTTTCGATTTATCCTTTACACTTATTTCTAATCTTGTGGCATACCCTTCGGGAACATCAAAAAACACTTTTGAGGTTTGCAGCGGCGAAAACATAATAGATTTATCATACTCCCCTAATCCAGTACTATAGATATCAACTATCTTGAATTTAGAGATTTTCGTTTTAGGACTCGATTTTTGGTTATATTCAATAGCATAGAGCACTATTGCATCATCAATTTTCAGATTATATTTTTTCTGAATTATCTCACTCACTACTACTTCTTTGGCAGAATCAGAAGAAAATGGGTATTGATTACCAAAGATAGACTCATCTGCTCCATTGTCTATTCCTTTTAAAACAAAGCCATCAATATCTTTTTTATTACGCATAATCACTGGCTTTTCCACCACTTCATTGATAGAATTAATATTATCTAGCACACTAATATCTATGCTGTCTTTACTTACATAACCATTCTTCATACTCACCACTGAAATATCCGAAGTGAATTTTGCAGTAGATTCGGTGAGCATGTCTTCAAAGCCATCTAAAATAGACAATGATATGATTAATGCAAATGTACCTAATGTAATGGAAAAGAAAGCGGCTTTGGTAGTAAACCTTAAGACTCGGCTCTCTTCTCCCTTACTATTAAGCTTATTAATAAAATATTTGATTTGGGTAAACTTCATTATTTTAAATTAAGCATTATAAAATAAAGAAAAAATAAAGCTATTTAATAAAAAAAGACATTAATATCTTTAATTTCTTTTATCTTAATTTTATATTTCATAATTTAGAGTCAATTCTAATAACAAAATATCTATTTTTTTTGAAAAGAGCTTCGGCCATAATATCAATTTTACTTTACTTGAATGCACTAATTATTCCAGTCTTTCCTGTGTTTAATTATGTCATCAATACTGATATCTATGTAGCTCTCTGTATAAACAAAGACAAACCAAAGTTAGAGTGTAACGGAAAGTGTCATTTATCCGAAGAATTAGAACAAGCAGAAAACAACAGCAAAGATGATCCTTTATTAGAAATCAATATGAGGGACTTCCCTATTGGTTTTGTAAACTTTGTTGAATTAGAAAATATCTCATTCGATTTTTCAATTTCAGAAATCGAATTTGAAGAAAACTACTTTTTCACTCTCGAATACGACATATTCAATCCTCCTAAACCTATATCTTAACATATAATAAATACTAACAGTTAAGATTAGAAAGATTTAAAAAACAATATAAATATTTAAAAATAAAAATGATCTATATTATATAGATTAAGAGGATTATTATGCGTAATGCAATCAAAACAACATTAATTATACTAATAGCTATATTTCTTTACTCATGTGAAGACGACAATAACCCAGTAAAAGATAACGACCCAATAGAACTGAAAGTTATTGAAACTTACACAGAAGCAGGATTAACCTATGAAATCCTTTCTGATGAAATGGAATTGCTGGAAGGTTACAATGAGTTCTATCTTAAAGTCAAAGATTCAGATGACAACGATTTGACAAGGGATTTTAATATTAGCATTGTGATGGATATGGGTAAAATGATGCACTCTACTCCTTATGAATATGAGATAATGGAAGATGAAGAGGGTGAATCATTAATTAAAATTAAAGCAACTTTTATTATGCCGTCAGTTAATATGGGGGTATGGATGATAAAAGCAAAGTCTGAATCATTAGGTGCAGACCACACGGTTGAATTTAATGTAACGGCTTCTGGTAATGTCAAAAGGTTTACTCACAATGAAAAGCCGTACTTTATTACGCTTCGTACATTAAAATCACCTGAAGTAGGGATAAACGATTTTAATATAACAGTGCACACTAGACAAGATATGATGACACACCCAGCTGTAGAAGATTTAACAGTTTCTATAGAGCCAAGAATGCCATCAATGGGTCACGGTTCTGATGGAAACGTAAATCCAGTACATACGAATGATGGAATGTACGAAGGCAAAGTTAGCTTCAACATGACTGGTGATTGGGAAATAACAGTGACTTTAACTGATAGCGAAAATGAAATTGGTTCAGTAGTCTATAGTTTAGACTTATAAATAGAAGTATATATCCCGTCAGGTCTTAACCGATTTGACGGGAATATATTCAAATTAGGAATAGAAGGATATGAAAAGCATAATTGCACTATATCTAATGTTAAATTTCACTCAACTTTTAGCTGAGCAAGATACAACTAAGTTAAAGCACTATGATTCTGATGAAGTTATAGTAATAGATAATTACTTTGGCATCGTCAATGATAATATTGAATCAACAGTAAACTCAACTGAAGACATACTCAGACAAAAAAATGAAATTGATTTAATTTCGAGAGCAAATTTTGCTTCTGAAGCTGTTGTCCGTGGCTATACTCAAGATAGATTGAATGTGACAATAGACGGTATGAGAATGTTCTCTGCATGTATAGACAAAATGGATCCTATCACATCGTACATTGAAGTTGAGAATCTTAGTAAAAGCGAAGTTAATAGTGATAAATCGAATTTGAATAATGGAATATCAACTGGCGGTAGCTTGAATTTCATTACCAACAAACCACAGTACAATCACGATTTGCGATTTGTAACTGACAATCAATTTAACTCTGTTTCAGAAATGTATAACAGCCGTGGTAATATCTTATTTGGTATCGAAAACATAGCTGCATTAGCAAGCTATTCTGTTAAGCGCTCTGGTGATTATAAATCAGGTGGCAACAATACCATAAGTAATAGTGGTTATTCCAAAGAGAATATAAAGTTCAATGTTAGTTATAAATCTGACCCAGTCGTAGAACATTCGTTAGAATATATCTATGACCATAGTGCCGATGTTGGCTACCCAGCATTGATTATGGACACCCGATATACTCACATGAACATGGTATCTTATAATCTGAATCTTAAAAAAATTAGTGGTGGATTCTATGATTTCAATACTCGTATTTACTTCAACAATATAGAACATCTGATGGATGATTACGACAGAAGTGATGATGAAATTAATAATAGAATAGTTATGCCAGGTATGTATATGCCAATGTTTGGGGAAACTACAACTTTTGGTATGAACACTAGCCTAAAAAGAATGTTCTCTAATGGAGTGCTTAGTCTGTCGTTTGAAGGTTATAATATGAATGCCTTTGCAGATATGAAAATGGAAATGTTAGAGACCGATGAGGTAATGTATCTTGTAAATTTGGGTGATATTAATACAACCAAAATTGGATTTAATGCGGGTTACATTACAAGTTTCAATAGTACAACTACTTACAAATTAAACGGTAGATTTGATATATCGAATAAGTCTATGAATAATGAGTTCTCGAGAGCAATAACCGAAAGTTATTGGGGCGACAACAATTCAGTAATATATGGTATTTTTAATATTTCCACAGGTATGAGTTTTGAGCTAAGTAGCAATTCTGACGTTGGGTTTACTATTTCTAGAATCGAACGCGAACCCAGCCACTTAGAAAACTATGGTTTCTATATTTATAATATTTCGGACAATGCTATTTATACTGGTTCACCGGATTTGGATAAGGAAAAGTCATATTCTATAAATGCTAATTATAGCTTCCATTCAGATAATTTTGAAGTTAATACTAAATTATATAACGATTATATTGTTGACTATATAGCAGGAACAAATGATAATAGCATCAATATATTCGAGGGCTTTGGTCAAACTTTCAAACAATTTAGTAATATTGGTAATGCTAATATTGCTGGTGTTGAAGTTGAATTAGATTACCAAATTTCAAATTCATTCTATATTAATACAAAAGCAAAGTATCAAAAGACTCATAGTTTTAAATTCAAGGAATCACTTCCTTTTACTCCCCCACTATCGGGCAAATTGAGTTTTGTTTATTCGAGTGAATCACTAAAAAGTGTTCTGTCTGCTGACATAGCTGGTAAACAGAATGATATATCCTATTCCATACTTACAGAAGATGCTACTGACGCTTTTGCTATAGTGAATTTAAGAAATAGTTACTCATTCAATAGTGATTTGAGATTGAGATTTGGAGTTGAAAACTTGTTAGATGAATTGTACCACACACATTTTAGTATAAATAATCTGCCAAACCCAGGTCGTAATTTTTACTTGGGCCTATCTTTAGGCATTTAGTTCATCTCATCTATTACTTCTTTGAAAAGTTCAATATATTGTTTTGCGCTTTTCAAAGAAGAATAGTTTTTATTCATGCCATTTTTTCTAATTTTATCATAATGTGTGTTTGAGTTATAGATGCTAATCGCTTTCAATATTGATTGTTCCATCTCATCGCGGTTGTAATGAGGAAATGTAATTCCTGTACCTTTTTGCTTTTCTGTCGAGTAATCCTTAATAGTGTCTGCCAAACCACCAGTAGAACGCACAATTGGCACAGTCCCATATTTTAAAGCGTACATTTGAGTTAAACCACACGGCTCAAACTTCGAGGGCATCAGCAAAAAATCTGAAGCAGCAAGTAGAATATGAGTCTGATTTTCATTGAAGTTATAATCGACAATCATATTATCAGGAAAGTTAGACTTTGCCTCATTGAACATTTCCTCATACTGTTCTTCACCAGCACCAAGTACAGCAAAAATAAACTTATTTGACTTCATAAATTTATATATTTTTTTTGCAACGAGGTCAATTCCTTTCTGGTCTTTTAATTTAGTAATCATCGAAATCAGTGGTAATTGATGCTTTCTTTCAGGGATTCCTGCTCTACTTAAATAATCAATTTTTAGGGCTTTCTTATTTTCAAGAGAATTTTCGTCGTAATTCTTATAAATATGAATATCATCAATTGGGTTCCATAAATTATAATCAACTCCGTTTAGGATACCAACTATATCTCTCAGGCGGCTGTTAATAGCATCTTGCATTCCTTCGCTATAGTAAGTTTTTTTTATCTCTTCACTATAAGTAGGGCTAACAGTTACAATTTTGTCGGCATACATAATCCCCGTTTTCATAAAATTAACGCTACCCTCGTGTTCAAACCAAGAACCAACATCGAACTCACTATATTTCATACCAGTAAAACTCATCACTCTGAATTTATCAAATTTACCTTGGTAAGACAAGTTGTGAATAGTAAATACAGTTGTTACATTTTTGAATAATTCATCATGCTTATATTGAGTTTTCAAAATAGGTATCAGAAAAGCAGTTAGATAATCATGACAATTCACGATATCAGGTTTAAAGTTTAGAACTTTGCAAAGTTCAGGGATTGCTTTACTAAAAAATAAAAATCTTCTGTCATCATTATCATCCTCTATTTTATCTCCATATAAATATTCAGAATCAAAGAACTCATCGTGACCAATTAGATAAATAGTTGCTTTCGAACTGGTATTGTTCGTTTTGTACACTGTTGCAGTTTCTGTTCTAAACCCCATTGGCACATCAAAAGCAATATCTGTCTTTTGAATATTGTGCTTTCTGTAGTCAATAAACTTATAAGCAGGCATTACTGAAACGACATCGTGACCCAGATTACTCCACTCAGAAGTAAGGTAGGAAGTAACATCTGCCATTCCCCCACTTTTGGCAATTGGGCTTATTTCTGCTGTTGCTAATAATATATTCATATATATTTCTTAAATTTCGGAATATTTTACAATTATAATTTAAAGTAATGAGCGTTAATAAAAAAATAGAAGATAAAAAGGTTACTACCTTACGTTTGCAAGAAATGAAAAATGCTGGTATAAACATATCATGTTTAACAGCTTATGATGCTCTGACATCAAGTATTTTTGACAATGCTGGTATAGATCTGATGTTAGTCGGTGATTCATTGGGAAATGTTTTTCAAGGTGAAGAAACTACGTTACCAGTAACTTTGGAACAAACTATATACCACACCAAGGCAGTAGTAAAAGGTGCAAGCAGGGCATTAGTTGTCGCAGATATGCCATTTATGACATACCAAGTTTCAGCAAATGAGGCATTTCGTAATGCTGGAAGGTTAATGAAAGAAACTGGTTGTTCTGCCATAAAGTTAGAAGGTGGGAAAAGTGTAACCAAAGCAATTAAAAAAATGGAACACGCTGGCATTCCGGTTATGGGGCATTTGGGGCTAACTCCTCAAAGTATAAACAAATTTGGTTCATACAGAGCCAGAGGTAAAGACCCAGACGAGGCAAACTTAATAAAAGAAGACGCTCGCCGATTGCAAGATGCTGGTGCATTCGCTATTGTATTAGAAAAAATACCTGCCGAATTGGGTAAAGAAATAACCGAAGAGTTAGAAATACCGACTATAGGAATTGGGGCTGGGCCGTATTGCGATGGTCAGATATTAGTATATACTGATATGTTAGGACTGACGGTTGATTTTAATCCACGATTTGTCCGACAGTATGCAGAGTTGAACAAAGTGTACACTAATGTCGTAGAACAATATATAAACGATGTAAGAACTAATGATTTCCCAAATGAAAGTGAATCTTATTAAATATACACTTATTACCATCTCTTTTGTGGCACTTTCGCTATTGGTTGCTTGTAGCAATGCCATTAATAGCACGAGTGATCTTAGGTTTCCCGATGAAGGTGAGGAAGAAGTGAGCTTTATTGAGCATGTCAAACCATTTATGCAAGTCACTTGTGCTACTGCCAGTTGCCACGATGATTTCTCCCAAGCTGGAGGAAGAAGGATGACTGAACATTTCACATATTTTATGACATCTAATATTGGACTAATAGTTCGAGAAAACCCTGATGCTTCTTTACTAAATCAAGTATTAGAAGGAAGGAATAGACACCTCTATAGTTATGGTCGTGAACTGCCTACTAATAACCAACAAGAAGGAATGAGAAGGTGGGTTGAAAATGGCGCTCCAAATAATTAACTTTTTTATTATCTGAATTTCATTATATTTGTATTCTATTATTATAACTAATGAGGACAAAAAAGAATGAAGAAGATAGCTATATCTTTGTTACTACTAACTGGCTTATTTTTGGCTTCTTGTGGCGAAGAAGGTCCACAAGCACCAGACGCTGGAAAACTAACAACATACACTGATGACGCAACCAATTTCTCAATTGACTATCCAGAAAATTGGGATGACAACAAAGTAGTTGGAAAGCAATTTCAAGCTTTCTCTATTAAAGAAGGAAAAATAAGATTTAGTCAGTTCGATACCAAAGGGCAGCCAGTTGCCAGAGTATCTATGACAATTATGGTATTAGATTCTGGTCAAGGATTAGAAACAGCTCTTGATACTAACTATGTGTTTGCAAAGGAATATTATACTGCTCCAGTTGATGCTAAAGTTGGTGGAATGACAGGTAAGAAAGTTACTTACTCATTCCCACTGTCTGACGGTCAATTTGATGGTGAATTAGTTGTAGCAACAAAAGATAATCAATTATATCACATCATCAAGTTTGAAGCATTTGCAGGTACTATGGAAAAATACAGAAAGACATTTGATGAAATGTTAAGCTCTGTAAAATTAGGTACTAAACCTGAAAGAACAGTTGTTACTGGTGAAGCTGAAGAGCTACCTCCACCTTCAAGTAAAATGAAGACAGTTAAAGGTAGTGGTTATTCAATCAAAATACCTGATAACTTTGAAACATCTAACAAAGGTGGTAGAACTGTTTACGCTGGCGAAAGAAGAGGTGATTCGTATGTTTCTGTTTCTTCTTCTGCAACTAACTCTAAGAATCTAAAAGGTACTGCCGAGAAAAATGCAAAAGCAGTTGGTGCTAGTAAAGTTACAAAAATGAAACTTGGTGGGCAAGAAGCTTATTTGGTTTCTTACAGTGCTACATCTGCAATACAAAGAGATATGTATTATGTAATAAACGATGGTAAATTATACCAAATAGTAGTCGATTACTTCAAAGAAGAAGCTGATATGTATAAAAATGTATTAACCAAATCAGCTAAAAGTATTAAGTTCTAATAGCAGAACATAAATTAGAAATCTAATTAAAAAGCAGAAGTTTTATACAGCTTCTGCTTTTTTTATTATAATTAGAAAAGTCATTCAAATAAATTAAATTGCAGACTAAATAAATACGAAATTAGAAAAAGTAAGAAATGAAGAATTTATTAGATCTTAACGCTTGGGAATCACTAAAAGACCACTTCTTTAATATTAAACATATTAAAATGAAAGATATGTTTGAATATGATGAGAATAGATGCTCAAAATATAGCTACGAATTGAACGATATTTTCTTCGATTTAAGTAAAAACAGAATAAACTTTGACACTACTTCTTACTTTGTAGATTTAGTCAAATCACTAAAAATACACCTCAGAATAAAAGACTTATTCGAAGGCAATGTAGTCAACAACACTGAAAACAGAGCTGCAAGTCACACTGCCTTGAGGGATTTTAGCTCAAATGTGAATGAACAAATGGCGAAGGAAAGAGATACATTTCTCAACTTTGCAGAAGATATTAGCACTTCTGGTGAATACAAACACGTTGTCCAGATTGGAATTGGCGGCTCTTACTTGGGTCCCAAAATGGTTAACAAAGCTCTATCAAGCTATGCTACAAATGACATTACAATTGATTATATATCAAATGTAGATAATCATTCGTTTGATGAGTTGATGAGCAATATTGATTTGGATAAAACATTGTTCATAGTTGCGTCCAAATCACTTAGCACTTCAGAAACAATGTATAATTTCAACAAAGTTTTAACATACATCGGTATAGAAAAACCCAATGAGAACTTTGTTAGTATAACATCGGACAAACAGAAAGCAATAGATATTGGGTTTAATAAAAACAATATCTTCACTTTTGATAAATCAATCGGTGGAAGATATTCTGTTTGGTCTTCTATAGGTCTAACTGTTGCCATAAAAATTGGTAAAGACAACTTTATTGAGTTCCTAAAAGGAGCTGAAATAGCAGATAAACATTTCCGTGAACAAGATGATTACTTTAAGAATATTCCATTTATCTTAGCTATAATTAATGTTTGGTACAGAAACTTCTTCGATTTGAGAGCTAGAGTAGTAGTACCCTACACTGATAATCTGACACATCTACCTGAATATTTACAGCAATTAGAAATGGAAAGTTTAGGCAAAATAATAGATAAGAATGATGAGAAGGTCAAATACGCTACTGGGAATATTGTATTTGGGAACAAAGGAACTAATTGCCAACATTCTTTCTTCCAAATGATTCACCAAGGTGTTGACATTATTCCAGTCGATTTTGTCGCATCGGCGGAAAGCAATAGTAAAATGCTTAGTAACTGCTTTGCTCAATCAAGAGCATTGATGTTAGGGAATAGTGATATAAATGAATCGATTGCTATTGAATATTTCCCGGGTAATATACCCTCTAACACAATTCTATTTGATAAAATTACTCCATCAACTTTAGGAACATATTTGGCAATACAAGAACACAAAGTTTTTGTCCAATCAATCATTTGGAATATAAATCCGTTTGACCAATATGGTGTAGAGTTAGGTAAATCTGTCGCAAAGGACATAGAAGAAAATATTGATAATGGGTTGAATGACTCATTTGATAGCTCTACTAATACATTGCTTAATAGAATATCAAAATAAAAATAACTGCAAATCCCATTTTCAAAAAAATGTAATTATTTTGTTACTTTTTTGTTGCTTATATTGTCTATTACACTATAGAGCATTGACAATAAATAGTAATAAAATAATATGAAAACAATTCAAACAATTATAATTTTCTTCTTAGCTTTGAATATTGGGCTATCTAAGCAATGTCTAGACAATAAGTTACTAATTAGAATTAATACGATTCAATTAGACGACAGCAAGCTCAATAATGATTTTTCTGAATTGGGCATTAGTTTAGAAAGTAGAATGTTACCACTCAAAGCATCTTATCTCTACGGGAACATATCAAGTTTCAAATCTTCGAATAACGAAAAAATAAAAAAAATAATTGAAGCAGAAAAACCACTACTCAGGACTTATATAGTAACTTTTGAAGGGAATGAAGATGCCCTAAAATTTGCAACAAAGCTTCAAGCCAGTAGTGATTTAATAGAAATAGCTCAACCCTATTATATTAGTGAACTTCAAGGTTATACACCAAATGATACATTTATACAAAATCAAGACGGTGCTTTGGAATTAATAAAGGCCTTCGATGCTTGGGAAATTGAAAAAGGAAGTGAAGATGTAGTTATTGCAATCAGTGATAATGGGGTGCAACAAACACACGAAGATTTGAAAGACAATATTGATATAAACGAAAATGAAATTCCTAACAATGGAATTGATGACGACGAAAATGGGTATATAGATGATTATAATGGATTTAATTTTGATGCAACAGAAGAAACACAGAACTGGGGTAACACCTTCACTGCTGATGACCACGGCACTAGAGCTGCTGGAATTGCAGGTGCATCGTTCGACAATAACTTAGGTGTTGCAGGTATAGGTGGTAAATCAAAAATATTCCCTCTCAGAATAGGTTCAGATTCTATTGATTCACAATATGTAGTGCACGATTATAAATCAATAATGTACGCCGCAATAAGAGAATTTGATGTTATTAATTGCAGTTGGGGTACACCTAAGACTTTTTCAGATATTGAACAATCTGTTATTGACTATGCAGTTGCAAAAGACGTAGTTGTAATTGCAGCGGGTGGAAACTTGCATAATTTAGAGAAATACTTCCCAGCTGGATATGAGGGTGTGTTAGGAGTCGGTGCCGTAACCGCCTTCGATTCTGAAGTAAATGGTTCAAAAGGAGCACACGTAAAAATACATGCTCCTACATCACAAAACTACACAACAACTAATAATAGTAGCGGTAGTCCTTATGATAATGTTTCCAATGCCACTAGTTTTGCTGCACCAGTAGTAGCTGGGGCAGCTGCAATACTACGAGCACACAGACCTGAACTTGATGCAACCGAAGTAATGGAGCTACTGAGACAATCGACCGATGACATAAGTGAGAAGAGAAGTTTTTATAAAGAGATAACTGCAGGCAGACTCAACATGCTAAAAATGCTAACAGTTGACCCAATGTCCATACCTGGTATAAAATTAGGGAAAAAGACTTATTATAATTCCTCAGGGGCAATTGCTGAAAAGTTTTTAGTGGGTGATACAGTAATGTTAGACTTAGAGCTTAACAATGTATTAGGAAGTGCTGATGATTTAGATTTCAAACTTTCGCTTGGCTATCCTGAATTTCCTGTACTTGAATTTATTGATTCTGAAATAACTGCAATTCCAATAGGTAGGAATGAAATAAAAACCGTTGGGAAATTCAAATTTGTTGTTATTAATCAATATGATGACTATTTGATAATGCGATTAGATATTACTAGACCCAATGGCTATAGTGACTTTTTGATGTTTGATTTCAAACCAAAAAGTGAAATGACAACTTTTGAAAACACAAAAATAAAATTCTCTGTTTCTGATGTTGGAACATTTGGTTTTGAATCTGACTCATTTTCAAGAAATTATAAAGATGGGATTGGATTTATTAATAAGAACTTTGGTAATGGTTTATTTAGAGCTGGTGTGTTTGCTATTGAAGATGACATTAATGTAATTACTTCATTAGCCGTTACAACAGATGAAAGTGAATTTATGACAATAAATCCTTATGGCAATCCAAGAAACACAGCTTCATTCTTAAGTAACGATCCGTTTAGAGACACTAAGATTGAGATACAACAAACAATCGAATTACCTAAAACTTTGCCATGGGTAAGAATTAAAATTGATATGATTGACAGTGCCGCATTTGGTAGCCAATACACTGTTGGTTATGAATTCGATTGGGATATTGGTATTGATTGGGATTATAGAAAAAATAGAACTTCATTTCTGCCTAATGCTAGACCAAGTAATATTCCTTCAGAAAAATTTGCAGCTATTTCAACATCAGACGCAAATGGAACAATTAGCTTTGGAGTTTCTATGTATTCGGAAGATGAAGATGCAGTAGCTCAAGCAGCTGGTTATACAAGTGAAAACTCTGTTAGTAGTAGCGTACTTACTACAAGTATGCAAAGCGGAAAAACTATTATTACGGATGAAATTGAAGATATTTATAATCTAATCGGTATTCGTTATACTGGTAGCTTCGATGATTATGAATCAAAGACTTGTTACTTGTGTGTTTCATCTGCTGAAAATAATGATATTCTGGCATCTAATCTGAAAGAATGTTCGTCTGGTATTTCATCAGTAGAGTTAGACAAATACAATGAGAGCATAGAGTTTATTGATAATAGATTAGAAGTAAACAACTCGAGTTACATCAAAACAGAAGTATATGACTTGACAGGTAAATTAATCGATTCTATTACAACTAATACAATTAACTTAAATCAGTTGAACCAAGGTGTCTATCTTGTAAGAATAGAATTTGAAGATGGGTTTATAATTAAGAAAGTAGCAATAACTCATTAAGAATTTCAATAGAAGATTAATATTTTTCTATTCTTATTTCAATTAGATTTTCATCTAACTTTCTGTGTTTCAATCTGTTTTGTTTTTTTATAACATTGACATTTGTGACATTATTAACAATTTTAGAACTAAGAATATCTTTAAGTGAAAAAGCAAAGTTTTTACTCTGATTATAAACAATATCAATAGACTTGCAGACTGAAATAGCATCTATTACTTTAGAGATTGATTCTTTATATATTTCGTTGTTCGCGTTGTCATCATTGCCTACCACTATGTAGTTTATGTTGTAATGCGAGTTATTTAACTTTGTTAGTTTTGGTTTCTTTACTGTGTGATGCTCTACACTGTGGGGTATAGATTTTACGGTACTGTCCCCCGTTTTGCTATAAGCTTTGATTACTATATTAAAATAGTTTGAGTTGAACACTTCTTGTTTGTATTTATTCAAATCGATGATTAATCTATCTGATACCTCACCATTCTCTTCTATTATTTGATCAGTATTTTCAGACTTTATACTAACTAACCAATAGCTTAGCTCTTTTTCAGGGGATATAGAAACTTCAATAGGTAACTTTTGTTGGTCTATCACTATATTATCATTTCGTATTTCAATTTGGTCAAATAAAGCTGGATTATTCGAGCTGAATTCTATTCTTGGTTGCTGAGTTTTATCTTGATAGAAATTGTAACTATAGTTAATTCTACTGCTGTTAATATTAAAATATCCAGTTAGAAATTCAGTAATTCTTTTTATCTGCACATCTGCAAAGTGCTTTGAGTTCGGTTCGTTATTGTTACCTAATTCCAACTTTCCTGGGTAAACAGCAGTAATTGTGAGGTTTGTCGAATTATCGGATTGCAACCTACCACCTATAATACTTAAAGTTTTCTCATAAGCTTCATCTATTGTTTTTAACGACTGAATATCAATAGCATTAGAAAATTCAAAGAACTTATCGTTGATTTCAGATGATTTATTAGGCAGATAGATGGCTTTTGAAACAGGTAAATTTTCATAATTATAATCATTAGTGATTACTATTTTAGATATGAAACTCTGTATATCAATCTGTAATTTCTCACCTTCCGAATAATTACTTCGGTTCATATTGTTTTTAGACATCCATAAGTCCAGCTTACCTTTACCACCTGGCCTATCGCTCGCAAATATAATATCACCATTCGGCATTACACTTACATCAGATTCATTGTATTCAGTATTTATCTCATAAAGTGGACTCGGTCGCTGCCAATTACCTTCCGATTTGATTGAAAAATATAAATCATACCCACCAGGGCCACCTTGTCCGTCGCTTGCAAAATATAGAGTGTCATTGCTTGTAATATTTGGGGTTATCTCATTGCCATTGCTATTCATAATATCCAAAGGTATTGGCTCTCTCCAAGTGCCGTCTTCCATTCTGTAGCTTATCATCAAATCGAGGTCACCCTCGTCGCTTTGTTGGACAAATATTAGTTGGTTATTATCTTCAGAAATAGTAGAATGTCCAGTGAATCTATCGTTCTCAATCTCATCAATTATAAACCCCTCAGTCCAAGATTGTTTTTTATAATTAGAATAATAAAGCTGTAATTCGGGTTGTCCATTAATAAACTTGAACGAGCTAAAGTATGCCCTATCTGGTGATAAAAAGCTTATATAACTAAGGTTTTTATGTGCTCTATTTATTGGACTTTTGAGAAGTTTTGGTATTTGTAAATCTTTCTCTAAATTGAATTGACTGATGTATAATTTTTCTTCGCCTGTCACATCACTAGTAAAATACAGAGATTGTTCAAATTCGTTCCAACTAGGTGCAAAATCATTATCTGCACTGTTCAACTGACCTAAATTAATAGGTTCTTCGAACATTACATTTCCATAAAGTGTGGAACTAATTATAAATAAAACAGCTATATATTTAATTATTTTACTCATCAAGTATTAAAATTATATCGTTATACTCCCAGTTTTCATCTACCTTATACTCACGACTTTTGGAATAAGGTTCCCTATTTTCATAAGGGTCTAAGCTACCGAAGCTATAATTACCATCGGCATTTACATCACAAAATACAGTAAAAACATATTTACCAGCAGTTACTTTATCAAATGACCAAGTTGAATCTGATATTGATGTTTTGTAGCTACTATTGTCAGTTATGTTTTTTGCTTCTATAACTATATTACCACTGCAAGGATTTGACACATTAACTTTACCACCAATCTTTGAATATCTTGGTAAAAATCCAGTTTTAAATTTAGTTCTATACAGAGTGTCTTTGGTGAGAGTATTCCCCCATATATCTTTTATTTCTGAGGTATTGAATTCAATAAATAAGTCCTTGTTCTCAGGTAAAAACTCTTCAGTAACAAATTTATAATCACTCAAATTCTTAGAATATAGATTAAGACTAATTATAGAATCACCATTTATCACTCTTGCAGTGCTTTGTAATGAAGTCTCATCAGGGATTTTATTGAATTTCAAGTTAAAAAACTTACTATCGGATTCACTATTTACTATAGGAATTACATTATTTTTAGTGCTATCATTCAGGTTAGTTTTTTCCATTATAAATTCAGTTTCGTTATCTAAACTATCTACTATAAATACAGATGTGTTAGCGGTATCAGAAATAACATTGCCAGTAGAATCAGTTACATTACTAACCTCGACAATTAAACTCTGTCCTACATAACTCTTGTCATAAACAATAAGAACTTCAGATGTATTTTGCTCTTGCACGCCAATATTTTTTACTTCAATATTATTGCCATCTGAAATAAGTTTAAAGTTTTCTCTATTCAAAGTGTTGTAATCTAAACTTTCATCAAACAGTAAGTTAGCAGTTCCAGCATAACTCGAGCTTGCACTAAGTAATTTGGGTGAAGTAAAATCATTCTTAGGTCCTAAGAACACCTCAATTCCACTTACACTTAAGCTATCTTCCGTAAGAATTATATCACTTAGTGCAGTACCATAAGCATCTACTTCATCATCATATACCCTATTTTGGAATTTATCATCAATTGCAATCAACCGATAGGTCCCTGGCTTCAGTGCTACAAACCTAAATTCGCCACTGCTGCCTGTGTTCACAAAGTAATTTGGTTCTGTGTCAGTAATATTTGGGAAGACTCCATTATCTGATTTATATAGGAATAAGAACTTTCCTTTTGTGTCTTCAGCAGAAAGAGTTCCTGATATTGACCCACTGTCCAGTTTGTCTCCAGTCGAGAAAATCATACTAAAAGCTTTTTCAGGCGAGTTATTATAATAATCAGAATACTCTGTACCGATGTTAATTGCATAAGTAGTGTTATCTTCCAATGGCTCAATAATTTCTATACTCAAAGTCGTGGCGTTCCAATCGTATTCCGCTTTTACTTCTGGTGTAATTCTTAGGTTTTCTAATACCTTAGACCTATTCATATAGTCATCGAACTCAATGTCAATCTCATTACCATCGAAATTGATAGTCCCGTTTTCTGGGTCAGTAGTTTCAACATAAGGGGGCGTGGTATCACCCTCACCACCGGGTGGCCTTTGGATATTGGCACAACCAGTAATCAGATAAATTATAATAATAGTAGAAAGTAATGCTCTCATAAATTAAATTTAAGTATAATTTTCAGTATTTGGAAGTAAATTATAGTTGATTATGTCGGATACAACTAACAATGTGGTCGTTGACCATACCTGTTGCTTGCATAAATGCATAGCAAGTTGTCGGTCCTAAGAACTTAAACCCATCTTTTTTCATTTGTTTACTCATTGCTTTAGACAGCTCAGTCTGTCCAGGCACTTGACTGAGACTATCCCAATTATTATTTATTGGTGTACCATCAACATAATTCCAAATATAATTATTTAAGGAGATTCCTTCATCTTTTAAAGCAAGAATAACTTTTGCATTATTTATTGCTGCATTAATCTTTGCACTATTTCTTACAATTCCAGAATTGTTCATTAATTCCTTAACCTTTGCATCATCATATTTTGCAACTGTTTCAATTTCAAAGTTATCAAAAGCCATTCTGAAATTTTCTCTCTTCTTTAGTATTGTTATCCAACTTAGCCCTGATTGGAACGATTCCAAAACTAAAAACTCAAATAGCAATCTATCATCATGAAGTGGTTTCCCCCATTCATTATCGTGGTAGTCCATATACAAATCACTACCGAGGCACCACCCACATCTAACTAATTTTTCTTTACTCACTTTCACCTATTATACTTCAAAATTGGATTATTTTTTTATCTAATTCATAAGATACGAACTAAATAGTTAAAATGGTATATTTTCACTAATTTTGTCAACTAAAATGATAAGAAAACTAAGATTAAAAAATGCAATATAACTTTAAAGAAATTGAGCCGAAATGGCAAGCCAAATGGGTTGAAAATGATATTTACAAAGTAGATGACGATACTTCGAAACCAAAGTACTATGTATTGGATATGTTCCCTTACCCAAGTGGTGCTGGACTCCACATAGGTCACCCAGAGGGCTACACTGCCACAGATATAATTGCTCGCTACAAGAAAATGAACGGCTACAATGTGTTGCATCCTATGGGGTTCGACGCTTTTGGTCTTCCTACTGAAAGATATAGTATGCAAACTGGAGTTCATCCTGCTGTTGCCACCGCTAAGAATGTAAAGACTTTTACTCGTCAGCTGAACCTACTCGGATTTGGGTATGATTGGAGCAGACAAATCAACACTACTGACCCTTCTTACTATAAGTGGACTCAGTGGATGTTCTTACTAATGTATAACTCCTGGTATGATCACAATGAGCAAACGGCAAAAGACATAAGCGAACTTCCTATTCCTTCAGAAATAACTGACGAAGTAGAAAAACGTGAATACATTGACAGCAAACGATTAGCATATATCTCTATGCAGCCAGTAAACTGGTGCGAAGAGTTGGGTACTGTCTTAGCCAATGAGGAAGTAGATGAGTGGCGTGGCAAGGGCTACGAAGTAGAAAGAAAGCCAATGCGTCAGTGGATGTTAAAAATCACAGAATATGCCGATAGGTTGCTTGACGATTTGGAATTGGTCGATTGGCCTAACTCCACTATGGAAATGCAAAAACATTGGATTGGCAAGAGTAAGGGTGCTGAAATAGATTTCAACATATCAAAAACTGACGAAAGTGTAAAGGTATTCACTACAAGACCAGACACTATATTTGGTGTTACTTATATGGTACTTTCTCCCGAACACCCATTAGTAGAAGAAATAACAACGACTGCGCAAAAAGATAAAGTTGATAAGTATGTAAGAGAAAGCTCGCTAAAAACTGACATAGAAAGATCGGAATTGAGCAAAGACAAAACTGGTGTGTTCACTGGTGTTTATGCTGTGAACCCAGCTAACAACAAAGAAATACCTATTCTTATTTCAGATTATGTGCTTATGGGCTATGGTACAGGTGCAATTATGGCAGTCCCAGCTCACGATGAAAGAGATTATGAGTTTGCTAAGCAATTTGGAATAGAAATAACGCCAGTAGTACAACCAAATAGTAAGGAACATGACTTTTACAAGGAAGCATATTCCAAATCAGGTGTGGCTATCAATTCGTCGAGTGAAATTGTAAGCATAGATGGAATGAAAACTAAGGATGCTAAAAAGAAGATAATCCATTGGTTAGAAGAAAGCAAAATAGGTACAATCAAAACACAATTCAGATTGAGAGATTGGCTATTTTCGAGACAAAGATATTGGGGTGAACCAATCCCTATCATCTTGTTTGAAGACGGAACAAAAAGAGCATTTGGATTAGATGAATTGCCATTAGAATTACCAGAAGTAGAAAAATATGAACCTGCTGGCACTGGCGAGTCTCCTTTGGCAACAGTAGATAGCTGGATAAATTACGACGACCCAGTTACAGGAAAAAGAGGAAAAATAGAGACTAACACTATGCCCCAGTGGTCTGGCTCTTGTTGGTATTACCTAAGATATATTGACCCAAATAACGATGAGATATTCGCAGACAAAGAAAAGCAAGAATATTGGATGGGTGAAGAAGGAGTTGACTTATATGTAGGTGGTGCAGAGCACGCTGTGCTTCACTTACTTTATGCAAGGTTTTGGCACAAAGTGCTTTATGATTACGGATATGTAACAAGCAAAGAGCCGTTCAAAAAGCTATTCCATCAGGGCTTGATTATGGGTAACGACGGTAGAAAAATGTCAAAATCATTGGGTAATGTTATCAATCCAGATGATGTTGTAGCTAAGTATGGTGCCGACTCACTTCGTATGTTCGAAATGTTCTTAGGGCCTTTGGAACAATCAGTTCCTTGGTCAGAAACGGGGATAGAAGGAATATTCAGATTCTTGAACAGAGTGTGGAGATTGATAGTTGATGAAGATGGTAACGTCAACCAAAACATCAGGCAAGTAGAAGCAGGTGAAGACTTTGACTTTGTTCACCACGAAACAATCAAGAAAGTTGGTGAAGATATAGAAGAATTAAAATTCAACACTGCAATCTCACAAATGATGATTTTAGTAAATGAATTTTACAAATTAGAAGCTATTCCGAAAAATGCAATAATCGATTTCATCAAAATTCTTTCTCCTTTTGCACCTCATTTCAGTGAAGAAATATGGCACAAATTGGGAATGGAAGGAAGTGTCGTATTAGCTGATTGGCCAAAGTATGATGAATCGAAACTACAGAAATCAAGTGTAGAAGTAGTCGTACAAGTTTTGAGTAAAATCAGAGCTAAAATTACTGTACCAACGGGTTTGAGCCAAGAAGAATTGGTCGAATTAGCAAAACAAGAACCAAACGTACAAAAGCACATAGATGGGAAACAAATAAGAAAAGTTATTCATGTTCCAGATAAATTGATTAATTTGATAGCTAATTAGTCTAAAAATCGGAATTACAGTATGAGAAATTTAATTGCAATGTTATTGTTTCTTGCCAGCTATGTTGGCTTGATTGCTCAATCTGTAACCGATATAAAACAAACCGAAATAAAAGAAGCAATTGCAATAGACACTATCTCCTATTCTGTAGTAACAGTAATGGGCGATAGTGTTTTTGTTTTAGGCAACGGAATAGGTAGCAAGACCTTAGAAGAGCGGATAAAAGATATCGCTCGTAAAACTGAGCTATTAGCAGAAAATGTAACCTACAACTCTGAAAACTTCATTATTGATAGCAACAATCACTTCTATTACCTCAAATACAAAGATGATATTATAGTTGCTGTAAGCTCCGAAGATGAAGAATACTTTGGTAAGACAAAAGAAGAGATTGCAAATGAATGGTTGTCTATACTAACAATAAAAATAGATAAGGAAAATGAAGAGCGGTCTTATTACTCAATTCTAATAAATATTGGAATTACTATTCTGATACTATTAGTATTTTTCATGTTCATAAAATATGTAAATAAGTTATTTAGATTTGTTACACTTAAGTTATATCAACTGAAAGACACTTATATCAAAGATGTCAAAATAAAGCAGCTGAAATTACTCGATGCTAACAACTTACTTCACTTTGCTATTATTGCGCTTAAAGGAGTGAAAGTAGTATTCATTTTGTTCTGCTTATACTTCGTCTTCCCCATAGTATTAGGACTTTTCCCGTGGACTAAGGGCTTGTCTGATCAACTTTTTGGTTATGTGCTTTCTCCACTAAAAGCAATGATATTTGCTATATTAAATTATATTCCTAATCTAATAATTATCATTATTATTATAGTGGTAGCTAAATATTTCATTCAATTTCTGAAATTTTTATCAAATGAAGTAAAACTAGAACGCTTAACTTTACCAAACTTTTATCCTGAATGGGCAAAACCCACATTCAATATCGTTAGGTTTTTAATCTACGCATTTGTTATAGTTTTAATTTTCCCTTATTTACCTTATTCTGATAGTAATGTGTTTCAAGGTGTATCTATCTTTTTGGGAGTTTTGGTTTCCCTTGGTTCATCTACGGCTATTGCAAATATAGTGTCGGGTTTGGTAATCACTTATATGAGGCCTTTCCAGATTGGTGACAGAGTAATGATAGACAATGTAACTGGCGATGTAATACAAAAAACACTATTGGTTACAAGGATCAGAACTACAAAAAATGAAGACATAACAGTACCAAACTCAAAAATTTTATCTAGCCATAGCACAAATTATACCACGGCTTCTAAAGATTTGGGGCTAATATTGCACACAACAGTTACAATTGGATACGATGTACCGCAAGACAAAGTGAAAGAATTACTTATATCAGCAGCTAAGAAATCCGATGGAGTCGACAAAGAAAGAGAGCCGTTTGTATTACAAACGGGATTGGAAGATTTTTACATTAGCTATCAGATAAATGCTTACACAAAGCAATCGCACCGAATGGCTGCTATTTATTCCGATATTCATAGAAATATATTGGATGAATTTAATGTAGCAGGGGTAGAAATACTATCGCCTCACTATCGTGCAGAACGAGATGGGAGTGATATTACAATTCCAAAACAACAAGCTGAATCAAAACTAAATACTGATTCAAAAATTAACAAAGAAAATAACACTGAGGAAAGTAACTCGTAGTTACTAATAATATGGAAGAATTAAAACAAATAGACAAGAAAGATAACCTTAGGAATTTTGAATATTCAGACATTCTGGATATTGCAAAATCGAAGGGATTACCAAAATTCAGAGCAGATCAATTGTTCAAAGCTCTGTATTCTACCAAAGTAGATGATATTGACGGTATGACAACATTATCAAAGAAGCTGAGAGATGAGTTATCTGAAGATTACACCTTGAAGTCATTCAAATCTATGGAGAAACAAGTTTCCGTAGATGGCTCAATCAAATACTTATTTACTATGGCCGATGACAAAAGTATAGAAGCCGTATTTATGCCGTGGTACGATGAGTCCGAAGAGATAAATATACGTAATACATTATGTATTTCGAGTCAAGTTGGCTGTTCACTCAGCTGTAAGTTCTGTGCCACTGGCACTATGGATTTGGAAAGAAACTTAGAAACTCACGAAATATTATCACAAATATTAGAAATAGAAGCAGACTTAGACACCAAGATAACTAATGTAGTATTTATGGGAATGGGCGAACCACTTTTGAACTACAGAAATGTAGCCAAAGCTGTGAATATACTCACTCACCCAGATACTGATATGATGTCACGACGTAAAATTACAGTATCAACTTCTGGAGTAGTTCCAAGTATTAAAAAATTAGCTCAGTTGAAAAGTCCACCGAAGTTAGCTATTTCGCTACACGGCACTACAAATGGGTTTAGAGATAAGATAATGCCTATCAATCTGAAGGCAGATATATCTGTGCTAATGGACGCGGTGGAAGAGTACTATCGTGCAACAAGACTCAGCGTTACTTATGAGTATATTCCGTTCAAAGATATGAATGATACAAAGGAAGATGCCAAGCGATTAGCAAAAATCAGTAAAAGAGTGCCGTCAAGAGTGAATCTTATTCCATTCAATGATATATCATTCACTGAGCCAACTGGAATTGCAGAAACTTTAGTGCCTACGAGTAGCGAAAGAATAGCCGAATTTGCTTCAGAAATCAGGGGGTTTGGAGGAGTTGTTACCATCAGAGATACTTTTGGTAGTGATATAGATGCTGCCTGTGGTCAACTTGCACTATCTGATAGGAATAAATAATAAGCTGATTTTGAATAGAACTATTTACATATCAATTTTTATTTTTCTATTTGCTTTTGCATCGCTCTATTCTATTGATTTAGAATACGGTAAAGTGTATATTTTCAAATTGAAAAATGGCGATTTGATTACCGGTGCAGTTCAAAATGAAGTAGAAGTCGATGAATATGGTAAAGGAATTTCAGTAGAAACTCAGCTCGGCGAAGCAGTAATTTTTTACAATCAGATTGAAGAACATCATCTGGAAGAAGATTATTACCGTCATGGACACAGAGTATATTTTATGCCAACGGCAGAGCCAATAGGTGATGATCATTTTGTTGGGAATTATGAGCTGCTATTCCTCCGAGGTGGTTTTGGAGTTATGGACAGAATATCTGTTACTGCTGGTAGATCAATTATTCCTACAGTAGCAAGCAATGAACAAGTTACGAATTTGAACATGAAGTTCACTGTTCTAAAAGAAGAATATGAATCATTTGAAGGGAATCTACAATTAGCTGTCGGTGGTAATTTAGCATTTGTGAACCATGACAATAGATTTATACATGCCTACACCGTAGCTACATTCAAAAGAAAAAGATCAAGAATTTCACTTGCACTATTCTCAAAATTGGGGTCTGATGATTTGAATCAAGCCAGTTTTAGAGACAATGTGTTTGACATCAATTATGCGAATGGGTCTTTTGGACTTTCTATTGGATTAGACACAAAATTCACCCACTGGCACGGTGTTCACTTCATCGGTGAACTGTGGAACTCTAATGTAGCAAAGCCACAAGACACAGGTGTATTGCTCGGATTTAGAATAGCTAATACAGAATTTGGAGCTGATTTTGGTTTGGCATTCTTTACTGCACCAGCAGTCGCACCATTTTTTAGCTTCGTATGGACACCATTTTAAACCAATTTACTATATTTGTAATATAAATATTACAGATAAGAATAAGAAAAAAACAGAACTATGGACAACACAAAAGACATTATAAATAAAGTATCCAAATTAGCAAATTTGGAATTTTCTGATGGTGAGTTAGAAGCTATCACACCACAGTTTGATAAAATTTTGAATTACATTGATGAATTGAGTAAAATCGATTTGGAAGGAGTAGAGCCAATGACTCATGTTCTCGACACTACTAATGTAATGAGAGAAGATGAATTCAAAGACTCAATACCCGTGAAAGAAGCTCTAAAAAATGCCCCTAAGCACAATGATACTTTCTTCAAAGTACCGAAGGTATTCGATTGAAAAATCCATTCGAAAGACAACTGACTGCTGTAGGAATTATTCCAGCACGGCTGTCATCTACTCGATTTCCAGGTAAGCTATTAAAAAAAATTAATGGCAAATCGCTAATCCAAATTGTATATGAGAATGCTAAACAATCGGAAGTACTGAGCGATGTAATCATTGCTACCGAGGACGATGAAATTATAGAAGAAGCCAATAAATTTGGTGCTAAAACTATAAAAACTCCAGATACTTTTGCTACAGGAACTGACAGAATTGCATGGGCTAGCAAGCGATTAGATAAAGAGTATGACGTAATATTCAATATACAAGGTGATGAGCCATTGTTGTCTCCTCAACTGATTGAAAATCTATTCATAGGGTTTTCTATCTCTCTTTGCGACGTTGGGACATTAGTAAAACGCATTGATACCGAAGTAGAACTAAACAACCCCAATGTAGTGAAAGTAGTACGAAACGTTGATGGTGAGGCCTTATATTTTTCAAGAAGCCCAATACCACACTTCAGAGACAAACCAGAAAATTACTTGCAAAAGCAAAGATATTGGAAGCACATTGGTCTGTACGCTTATAGAGCAGAAGCTTTGGATGAGTTTTCTCAACTCGCCCCTACTGATTTGGAAGAAGCTGAAAGTTTGGAGCAACTTAGATTGTTATTGAATGATTCAAGATATTTCTGTTTGGAAACTAAAGATGAAATATTGGGGATTGACACAGATGAAGATTTTGAGAAATTGAAATCCTTAATCTAATCCTCTTTTTTCTTTTTTAATACTTCTTCTCTATCCAAATCTCTTGGGATGTCGTAGTATGTGTCTTTCTCTGGTTCAACTATTTCTTTGGGTTTTTCTTCATCACTCAAAGCATCTTTGAGCAAATCAATAGAATTATCTACTTTAGGTGCTGGTTTGTAATATCTTTTCTTCTTCTTATACTTTCTACTAACATCACTAAACACCTTTTTGTAATAGGCCATATTGTATTTGTGATTATACTGACTGATTATAGGAATTCTTTCAATATAGTTCACACCCTCTACAACTACACTATTGTTTTTTATGGATAGCAACTTACAAAAGCCAAGTGAGTCCAGTGATTTCAAATAATCGTGGAATGGAATAATCACCCTATTGTTATCGTGCAGTGCTGGCATACCCATATTATGGGTAATTGTTTGACCAAAAGCTATTACTTTTAGTACATCACTTCCAACTGACAACTCCATACTAACGTTATCTGACAAGCTGAGCATGGTAGAATCAGATTTTACTTCGCCGATAATAACTGAAGAAGTATATTCCCAATCTGAGTATTGGTAACCAAGATTGTCAATTATATTGATAGACTTTACTTTCCCATTTGGAGTAGCAATAGTAGCAATTCCAGAGAATAGTTCTGACGTTGAAAAAAGTAATAATAATATAAAAAATGCCGATTTCATACTATCTGAATCGGCATTTAAACTATTTACTTTAGCTAAATCGAAATTTATAGTCCTGGAGGTTTAGACATATTTTTTCTATATTCATCAACTGTAGAAACAAATTCAATCATCTCTATTTTCATTATCAATACCGAATGTGGAGGAATTCTAGACCCACTACCAATGTCAGTAAAAGCAATCTCTGCAGGAATTACAAATTCATATATATCTCCTACACTTAACATCATAACAGCTTCTCTTATTCCATAAGCTAAACCCTCTAATGGCATGTTTATTGGCTTACCACCTTCTTCAAACGTGTTTTCAAATACTTCACCATTCATTAGTTCGCCTCTGATATCAGCTGCTACTACTAAGTTTTCAGTTGGAGTAGGCCCTTCTACTTCCTTAATTACTTTGTATTGTAACCCAGTATTTGTTTCTTTCCATCCTTCCTTTTTTAGATTATCTTCTAAGAACTTAGGTGCCATTTCTTTAAACTTGTCACCTATTTTGGAAATTTCTTTCATCTTTTCGTTATATCGTTTTTTATCATTTTCAGTCTGAATGTTCTGAATCTCTCTCATTAACAACATTCTTTCTTCATTATCCAACAGTGCCTCGTTTTGATTTAATCCATCTAATATTCCTTCAATCATATAATCAAAACTTACTCTACGGTTTCCAGAATCTAGTAAATCTACACCTTGGCCAATGTCAAAACCGAAAGTGTAACTCATTTTTTCTACTAATTCTGTCGGTTTTTCTAAATTTTTTCGACTATAATCAGAATCTTTTGGACCACTGTTGTCTTCACATGCAGCAAACAAAATTGCTGCTGTTAAAATTAAAATTATTTTCTTCATACTTTCCTTATTTTTACTTTTTTTATATTACTCAATAACAACTTTTACAATTAAATGTTTCAATTTTCTGAATCTAATTTATAAACGATAGTAAATAGATTTATTTCACGAAACTGTGCACACATCATTTCAGCATACTCTTCGGAGTAATAAGTCCCAATAGAGTAAGCAATCCCACCGGCTGTTTCCACCCTTTTTGAATTTGGAATTACAGTTTCTACTACTTCATGGTGTTCTTTGTCTTGTGGAACAATAAGTACATCATATTTAGTAATAGCTATCTCATCTTTATCGCAGTAATTGTCAATTAATCCGAACAATTCTAGTTCAATTAACTTTTCTTCCTTAGTGATTTTACTGTCTATGTACATTAAAGTTTGAATCATCTGCTTTAGCTGATTTACTTGATCTTTTTGGGGTTCAGTCCTTAGGTACTGCATCATAGAATCACGCAAATGTATAAAATTATACTCTGAAGCTTTAGTTCGTCCCTCATTTAGTTCCTCAACTGAATAATCAATGCCCCAATGGTTTGCAAATTCTTGAATTATCTTATATTCTTTGGGATCCAAATCATCATCAATCATTGCTATCTGATGTAATATATTAATAATAATATCTGCATTTTTTGGTTTGAAAAGCTTTTTTAATAAATAAGTTGATTCTGATTTCTCTAATCTCAAAGCTGACTTTGCTAACTGCCACAAATTCCTTGTGTGCTTTCCTTTCACCCATAGCCCAGTGGAAATAAGTAAAAATACTGAAGATTCAATTAGATATAGAGATGTATCAATTATTGATAACATATCGGACTCAACCCAAACATAATATAATATCCATAAGATACAGTTACCAATTAGTAACAATATACCTGCTATCGATTGTGATTCGGCTACATCTTGCTCATGCTTCCTTTTCCATATCTTGTTGATACGCAAATATACTTGTAATGTAGTTACTATTACAGATACTTGTGTTAGTACTAAAATAACTTGTATAAAATCTTTCATTGATTGGGATTATTAGTTTTCATAAAATAAAAAAAGGTAGTGTCAATTAAAACACTACCTTTAAAATTTATTCTAATAAGTCAATTATTTTGTAATTACTATCGATTGAGTTTGATCTACACCTAAGTAAGTAAAGTGTATTAGATAAACACCAGCCGGTAAGTCTGAGACATCAGCAGTAGTTTCGTACTGACCTGCATTCAGTCTGCCGTTTAGCAATTGCTTAACCTTCTTGCCTTCTGCATTAGTAACATCAATATTAACTTGAGCTTCTGTACTTACTATAAAGTCAAGATTCATATTTCCAACAACAGGGTTAGGGCTTATTGCTTTCAATCCACTATTGTCTCCAATTATTAAATCAATTGATCTATAGTTTTGTACACAGAACTGAGAAGTAACTAATCCTGGTACTGTCTCATCTGTAATACATGCATCTCTTTGTCCAAAGAATACGTTACTTATTTCTGGCATTATTCTTATGTCACCATCGCTTTGTCCTTCTGGAACAGAGTGCAATAGATAAGTAAATATGGGCGTAAATAGCACTCCGTCATTATCTAAAGTTACACCTTGTGGTGCTACCAATGTAAAGATATGGTTTGTAAATATTTCACCACCTACTAATACTTCTTCTGTTCTATCAGTTATGGTCCAGTTAACCAAATTACCATTACCAACTTCACCTGTGTATGACAACCATTCTGGTTTATATCTTAAAGTAACATTCATAGTATTGATTTTAGCAGATTCATATTTGCTATCTACAGCTTTAATGTCAATTGTCATATTCAAATCATCACCTGGTGTAACTTTTACGTGTTCACTTAGTGTCAATCTAAATACATCTTCTTCTATTTCTCCACTCACAGCAAATGGTGCAGTTTTACCTGACTCAAATTCAAATTGGTATAAAGCATTGTTGTAAACACCTTCTCTTGTGCCAGCTTTGTAACTAACTCTAACTATAGCTGTACCACCATCTTTTTCTACTACAACACCTTGATAATCCGATACTTCAAATTCGTAAACATCCAAATTAGGATCGTTCCCAATATATCTAACACCAATAATTGTTTCATCAATCGCATCATCACCACTTCCTGTATTTGTTACAGTAGTAGTTAGAGGAAATAAATCACATAACGAGTTTCTACCAAAAGGAACAGGAGTAGCATTTACTCCTAAACTATATATAGGGCCTTCTATGTAACCACCATCATCTATACCAGATTGATTGTCTTCAGTATAATTTCCATCGAAAACTATTTCATAATCATTTTCAGAATTCGGCTCGTCGCCGTTTTCATCTGCTGGGCCTGCATCAGACATTACTATTAATCTAGTGATTTCTGTTCCTGCAGTAGTACCATCTGTATTAAAGTCATAAGTTACAATTAAAGATTGATCTTTAGTAAGTGTAGTACCATTGAAGTTTGCTATTGGAGTTCCATCTACTAACAGATTTTCAAATTGATTGAAACTAGGTGAGTTATTATCAAACCCGATCGAATTAATAACTAATCCACTATATTCACCGTCTTTAGGCTCAGAAACGTTAGTTACAACAATTCTACCTTGAGTTGGGTGTATTCCTTGGTCTGCTTCGCTTGGAGCGAATTTTTGGTTAGTAACATCAATCACAGGAATAAATCCTTTACCTAATAGCACACCCTCTCCGAAAATATTCTCTCCAGGACCAGCTTCGTCAAATTCAACAACTACTGCATCAGTTTGATTACCAATTGATAGAGGAGTAAATTCTACTGGCACTAAGATTTTAGTTACTTTGTCATCTTCATCTAATCCTTGTGGGTGTAAAGCTATTCTATTTACAGTCAAATCATCAAATACAACATTATCTTTACTATTTAGACCTTGTATTTTTCCATTTGGCTGAATTCTGAAATTACCATCATCATCTCTTAATCTTAGAGTATTCAGAATTACTTCCATAACACTACCACTAGTCGGGTCATCTATATCACTTGGGATATTTTCAATAGTAACGTAACCTAATTGATTGCTTACAGCATCTACTCTAGTATCTGGGAACGTATGCCCTAACACTTGTGGTCCAGAAGATTGTGCCAAACCATACCATCTAGACTCGTCGTCCCTATCTTCTTCGGCAGCGTCACTTACAAACAAAACGTCAATCGTGTTGTCAGCATTGTTTGTAGAAGTTGGCTCAAATCTAATTAAGTATTTGCTATCCAAATCTTGGTTGAATACAACTTCATTGATTTGAGTACCTGACTTATCGTCATTAGGAACAACAATCGGCTCGTCAAATGTTACTTTATCACCATTGATGCTAGCACCTGGCATATTCGGTAATGAGAATGGTTGTGTTAAATTTTCCAAACCTTCTACAAAAAGTGTATCAGTACCAAAGTTCTGAATTAATACTCCATCATCGAATGTGTTATTACTAGAAAGAGTAAAATCACCAACTTGAGTTAAACCTGCATTATAATCATCTACAATTATTTCAGGTTGAACTCCTTGTCCTAACATTGCAAATTCCCATTCCAAACATCCAGTAGTTACTACTAATGTATCGAAATCGAATTGCAATTCCGGATCAGTATTCAAGTCAATGTACTCATCAATTGGAGTGTAAGTTATATTTAAAGTAGTATCGCCCATTGGTTCCAAAATGAAAGGAACAAAACTAAGGTCAGTATCAATAGTGTAAACATCACCAACTCTTAATTTTATTTCACTTATTTCAACTGGGTCTTCCGAACCACTACTTATTTTTACATCTAATGTTCTATCTGTATTTACTCTTACCTTACCATAAACAATTGGGTCAGGGTCAGATAATATTTGATCTACATTATAAACAATAGTTGTGTCTGTGTAGTTACCTACATCATCTTTCACTCTTAATATTGCTAAACCATTTTGGAAAGGGTCAGTAACTTTAATCTTATAGTTAAAGTCATAATTAGCATCTGCTCCACTCCACTCAGCTACATTACCATCTTCATCTACATATACTGGATCATCGAAGTTGAAACTACCAGTTAATAGCTCAGGCAATTCTCTTACACCAACATCAACTTGACGTGGGTCATCATTAACATCGCCATTTCTTTCGTGTTCTGGGTCATCAACATTGTTGATTGTCCACTCAAAACAAGCAGGAGGGAATGTAACAATAGGAGGCAAAGTATCTATTTCAGCTAAATTACCATAAGCAGTTGCTGCTGGCCAACCATAAGAGTCAAACCCAGCAAATCCATAAATATAACCACCAAAAGGAGTATCACCTTTTAACCTATGTGTACCTTGATCTAAAGGAGAAATAAAAGCCCAAAATAAGTCAGTTCCTGGAATATTATTTCCTAGAAATGCTGGACTTAAATCTACTATTCTTTGATCATCAATTGTTATTGAACTTAATAAATCTTGGTTTCTACCATCATCCTCAGCGTCACCTATGGCAACAATATTAAAGAAATTATTTCTAAATTCATCGTTAGTATAATTAGCGGGAGTTTGGAATACTGTTTGTTTAGTGTATTGCTCTACGGCAGTAGTAACAATCATAAATGGATCATAATTCCCGTCAGCACCATCAAAATTTGCAGAATAAGAATATTGCATTACCAATACGGGTCCATCTGCCTTGAAGTGAGAAACACCTCTTATAGATTCAATATTATGAGGAGCTTCAACACCAGTCTCATTATATTCAAACCAATCTCCTTTCTTTTGAAGTTTAATAGGCCCTAATCGTCCTAAGTGGTCGCCGTTGTCTTTATCCCACCAATTAATATTGAAAGTAACATTGTCTTCACCGGCAACAACTCTAAAGTAATCACCTTTATCTTTTTTTCTATCATACTCAACTGTAGCGTATTCTGTACCCCATGCTTGAATCGGAGGAATCATTTCTATCAAGTGATCTCTACCATTTGTTACAACAGTAGATGGAATCATAGTTCTATTGTGATAAGAAAGTAGTCCAACTGGCTTATCTGATGTAATTAAACTACCACTAAGATCAAATATACCTCTTGTTTTACCAGTGCCCTGTACAGCATAAACTTCACCTTCGTTTAAGTTAACAGTAAATACATCACCGTGTACTCGACCTTTATATGTTTCTCCGAATCCTGCAGCTTGATTTTTACCATCCCTTATTCTAATAGTAACATTAGTTTGATCTTCTTTAGCTATAATTACAAAACCAGCACCCCAATCACGCGGGTCAGCTTGCTCTTTAAAATCATAGTAACTACAGTGTACATAATCAGTTCCCCAATAATTAGTTGGGATAGCCAAATAACCTTCCGAAGTGTTTAGTTTCGAATTCATAGCATAAACTGCGATTGGCTTTGGAGAAGTGATTTTAAAACCAGCAGGAGTAGCTTTTTCTATATCATAAATTTCTGCACCCCAATCAAATGTCTCTTTTGCAGTTGAAAATGTAGTTATCTCATAAGCTTTAACTGGTAATGTCATATTAATACCAAGTGCCTTATTTGTTAAAGTTACTTTTGTATCCTCACTTGAAGTAACATAGATAGCTAAGTTTTGTTCGTTCGCACCTTTCATATCATTAAAAGGGAATGCTAAATAAAACTCACGACCACTCGAGTTTCTGTCTTGGGTCATTGCGTGAATTAATTTGTCTTTGACTTTTCCCTTTTCTTGAGCAGTTGTATCTACAACACCCAGTAATAGTATCGCAGCAAAGAATAGCGATAATTTTTGTATATGTTTTACCATTTGTAAAATCCTTTAAAATGTTAATATTATTTTCAAATTCTAACTAAACAAACAAAACAATGTTCTGTTTGTTACTTTAAATACAAGTTTTTTTTTGATTATAAAAACAAATATATAGTTGACACACTAATATAAGTTCAAAAGTTAATAAAATTTAATAAGAAAAACGAAAAAAAGTTATCATATTTTCAACATTATGGTAAATTATTTTACAATTAGCCCTATCTTATATTTAAAATTAGTGCCACATTATAAAGATTACACAATGAAAATTATATTAATATTTACTTTTTTACTTAGCTTGCAAATCAATGCACAAGAGCTAATATACGACCAACAATTCGACGGGAAGTTGGAGACTAAAGAGCTATTTTTAGAGGAAACTGATGAAAAAGAGGGCTATATTGATGATGGATTATATAATTTCATTTATCACGAAGGGTCTAATTATAAATTTTCAACAGAGCTATTAGACGTAGAAGATTTGAATAAAAGTAATTACATTATAGAAGCTAAGTTGAGATATGAAGATGGAGAAGAAGACTCTCAGTATGGAATGATGATCAATATGAACAACGACGCATCTGACTTCTATATGTTTACTATATCTGACAATGGATACTACAAAATTCAAGCGTATTATAGTGAAGAATACCACGACCAAGTTGGTTGGACAAAATCTGATGCTATCAATTCTGAAGACTGGAACGTACTCAGAGTAGAAAGAACAAACTACTTAGCTCGTTATTATATCAATGGAGTGAATGTTTATAATGACACTTACTTCATACCGAATGGATACTGGTGTGGATTTTATCTAACTGATGAAGACCAGCATATAGAAGTTGATTATTTAAAGTTTTGGGAATCAGAAAAATTTTTCAATGTAGTTGACAACCCACTTACTGACGTAGAAAAAGTTACTGTTGATATATTAAATAGCCCGACTGCTGAACTATCACCTAAATTATCGCCCGATGGCAAAACAATTTTCTTCACTAGAGATGACCACCCAACAAGGATTGGCAACACACCAAACCAAGATATTTGGTTTTCTATACTTGTAGATGGTGAATGGCAAGAGCCAGAACTTATGCCAAAACCGCTGAATAACGGTGGTGCCAATACATTAATAACAATAACTCCTGATTACAATACTGCATATTTATCAAATAAATATGACAAAGATGGAAATTCTGATGGTTCCGGATTATCCATTGCTCGAAAAGGTACAATGGGGTGGAATATTCCAACATCAATAGAAGTGGATAACTTATACAACAACAACAACCACGTTGCTTACTTTATATCACAAGATAAGAAAGTTTTGTTCTCAGCAATAGAGCAAGAAGACTCCAGAGGCGGAATGGATATTTATATAAGTTTTTTAAAAGAAGACGGTTCATACTCTGAACCTAAAAACTTAGGTGATAAGATCAACACCTTTGCCGATGATTTTAATCCATTCTTAGCTGCTGATAATAAAACTTTATACTATGCAACAAGTGGACTTCCTGGTTACGGAAAAGAAGATATATGGACAATAAAGAGATTAGATGACACTTGGCTCAACTGGTCGGAACCAAAAAACTTAGGTCCAGCAATAAATACATCTTCACAAGAATTTTCATTTGCAATTAGTGCAAAAGGTGACGAAGCATATATGGTTACCTATCAAAAAGACTTACCTGGTTACAAAGGAGAAGGAGATATAGTAAAAATACAGTTATCCAAGTCTGCACAACCAGACCCTGTAGTATTAGTTTACGGTAAAGTATTGAATCAGAAAACTAACGAACCAATTTCTGCGGATATTAATTATTTTGGACTTTCCGATGACAAAGATTATGGTTCTGCTTCGTCCGACCCAAACACTGGCGAGTATAAAATAATACTACCTCGTGGGGTAAACTATGGATTCAAATCAGGTGCTGAGGGATTTGGCTCTGTATCACAAAACTTAAATGTAGAACAATTAGAAGAATACAAAGAGATAGAAAGAAATCTGTACTTAGTTCCATTAGAAGTAGGGCAAACAGTAAGATTGAACAATATCTTCTTCGACACTGGTGAAGCTACACTTAGAGAAGAATCAGAAAATGAGTTAGAGAACCTGAAGAAGTTGCTAAATGACAATAAAGATATGACAATTGAAATTTCTGGCCATACTGATGACGTAGGTAATGATAAGAATAATATGAAATTAAGTTCTGACAGAGCATTGGCCGTATTAAATTGGCTTTTGGAACAAGGTATTTCTACAGAAAAGGTTACTTCAAAAGGATATGGCGAAACTAAGCCAATTGCTTCTAACAAAACAGAAGAAGGCAAACAGAAGAACAGAAGGGTTGAATTTACCATAGTTTCTCAATAGTCTTTATGATACCCAAGATAGACATTAACAATTATACTTATGATTTGCCAGAGGAGAGAATAGCAAAATATCCTCTGGCAAACAGAAGTGATTCTAAGTTATTGCTCTCTTCATCTGAAGCCAAAGATATTGAACACCTGAAGTTCTCTGATGTAGTGGAATTGCTCGACGATAGTGTATCACTTTATATCAACAAGACGAAAGTAATATCTGGTCGATTTTATATGAAAAAGGAGACGGGAGGAAAAGCTCAGTTACTTCTCGTAGAACCAATATCACCTTCATCCGACCCACAAATATCACTCCAAGCAAAAAAAAATGCGACATGGAAATGTATAATAGGTGGTAAGAAAATAAGAGTTGGTTCTACCTTATCAGAAGTAAATGGGAAGCTAAAAGCAAAAATAATCAGTAAAAATGGAAATGAAGTTGAAGCAGAACTAACTTGGGGTGATATTACATTTTCCGAACTACTTTTAGAAAATGGCATTCTACCCTTACCTCCATATCTCAACAGAGAAAGCGAAGAAAAAGACAAGGATACTTATCAAACTGTATTCGCAGAAGAAGATGGATCGATAGCAGCCCCCACAGCTGGATTGCATTTCACTGATGAAATACTCAGTAAGCTGAAATCAAAAGGCATTAAACTAAGAGAACTAACTCTACACGTCGGCCCAGGAACTTTTCTTCCAGTAAGTGATGATGATGTTACAAAGCACGATATGCACTCCGAGATGTTTTCAGTAAGTCCTGAATTACTTAGCAACATAAAAGAAGACATTGAGAATAAACGAAAGATAGTTTGCGTTGGTACTACAAGTGTACGCACGTTAGAATCTTTGTATTGGGCGGGAGTAGAAGCCAAGGAGTTTAGAGAATCTAAAATAGTTCAGCAATGGACACCTTATGAATTAAATGAGCAACTCTCGGCTATCAAATCCGTTGAAAATTTGATTGAATTGTCCGATGGAGAGCAGTTAGTAGGTAAAACCAAATTGATTATTGTACCTGGGTATGACTTCAAATTTGTTAACGGAATGTTCACTAATTTCCACGTCCCCAAAAGCACATTGCTATTATTAGTGTCAGCAATACTAAAAGGCAATTGGGAAAAAGTGTACCGTGAGGCATTAGATAATGATTATAGATTTTTGAGTTATGGTGATTCTAGCTTACTGTGGCATTAATCTTTCTTCGGCAATACATCTACCCTAATTGCTTTGTCTAATGATATTCTTTTTGCCATAAAGTCTTCAATATCTTCCATAGTAACAGAATCGTATTTCTCTAATAGTTTGAACGCTGATTCTGGGTCATTGTCAAACATTTCTTTTTTGGAAACCAAATCAGCTATACCACCAGTTTTAAGATAATTACCACTTATTGATCTTTTGACATAATTTTTTGAGCGTTCCAAATCTGACTGGAAGAATGACGATTGTTTCGCATTCTGTACTTCATTCATCAAACTATTGTATAACTCATCTGCTCCAGTTTCTTCCTCATTTGCTATAATAAAGAATGTAAGAAGTGATGTGTTTTCCCTTTTATCAAAAAATACACCAGCATGAGAAGCAATCTCAGACTCATATACTAATGAATTGTATAGCTTAGAGCTTCTTCCCCTCGCCATAATGTCAGTATAAATCTTCGCAACATAGTCCTCTTCCCCTTCAGCAAAGCCAGCACAGTGGAATGATACGAAAACAGCTGCGTGCGGAACATTGTCTTCATAAAAAGCGTGACCTCCATCTATTCTCATGCTTGGGTCAAAACTGTTTCTATTTATATCACTCGGTGTGCCATTTGATTTGTTGAAGTATTTTTCAATTAACTCATAAGACTCATCTACATCTATGTCTCCACAAAGAGTAAGAACAGCATTATTTGGCTTATAATATTTACTTCTAAAATCTGCTGCATCTTCAAGAGTAACACTCTGAACGTCTTCAACAAAACCTTGCACTTCCCAAGAGTACTTACAATCTTCAGTAAAAGCAATTTTTGCTAAGTAATCACGCCACTGCCCATAAGGTCTGTCAAATACTGTTTGGCTAATCTCTTCAGTTACTACACCTTTTTGAACGTCGAGTACACTTTGTTGCAACTCAAAATTATACAATCTATCAGCTTCCAACCACAATGCCAATTCCAATTGTGTGTTGGGCAAAGTCATATAATAAGTAGTCCAATCGTAAGTAGTATAAGCATTATTAGTACCACCAGCTTCGGAGCATATTTGGTCGAATCTCCCCTTTGGGACATTTGGAGTACCTTCGAACATGAGGTGTTCAAACAAGTGAGCCAAGCCAGTTTTGCCGTGTGCTTCATCTTTAGAACCAACTCTGTATGAGATATTTGCAGTCACTATTGGAGTAGTGTCTTTGGGTATGATTATGGCTCTTAGTCCAGAATCAAATTGTCGCTTATATACTTTCATTTACTTAAATTTATCAGATTGTATTTATAATGAATTACAAATTTAGAGATTTTTGTTAAATTAACTTACACTGCCGTAAAGTAATCGTGAGCAGAATCTTGATGTATTTGCAAAACGCCAGCTCGTAGCATCCGAATCATCAACCTTTCCGCCCTTCTCCGCGATATATTTACCAACTTTGCAAAATCAGCAACAGTTGCCCTTTCGTTTGCATCCAAATATTTGAATAATGCCTTCTCATTCTTGCCAAAAGTAAAACTTACTCCTTTTGTCTCACTATCAGTACCCTTATTCAAATACCGTAAAGCTCTTGCCATTTCACTGGAAGCCATAACTGACTTTTCGCCAACTCTTATGTAAGCTCTTTTTAATGTCTGGTTGTTTTCGTTTTGAGTAAGTAGGTTTATTGGTTTGTTATTGCTTTCTTCCACTTCGGCAACTACTAACTCAAAACCCATTATGTTAAGGTGGTGTATTATAGGAGTAATTGGTGGTTCAAGATCAAAATCACATGCAGTACGGATAATACTTGCTTCCGATTTTTCGCTCAGCACTCCACATACAGTCTTATCATCATCTACACCGACAATAAGAATACCACCTTTGGTATTAGCAAAAGCACAAAGCTCTTTGGCTATTTTTTTTGAATCGGTTAACTTTCTTTTAAACTCAACAGTAGAAGTTTCACCACCTTCTATCAGCCGTTTGAGTTTTTTCTTGTTCATTTTCATCACTGCGGGAAATTATTTTTTTTCACTTATCAAACTGATAAAATGAAAAACTATTTTACATCATTAATAATTATTGCTTTTGCTCATTCGGGTCAAACTTACTACCATCTGCATTAATCATTGGGTAGAATGTAGTCATCTCACCTTTCTTTATCTTATTCAGCTTCTTTTTTCCAAGTGTCTTCTTCAATTGAGTGATTCTATCGAAAAATAAAATTCCTTTCAAATGGTCATATTCGTGCTGCACTACTCTCGACAATATTTCGCTTGCCTCTATTGTTTTTTCTTTCATATCTACATCGGTGTAAGTAATCTGGATTGACTCTGGCCTATCCACATCCTCATAGTATTTGGGAATGCTCAAACAACCTTCTTGGAATGTAGAAACTTCTTCAGAAAATGATTTGATTTCCGGATTAATCATCACAATAGGGGTGTAATCTGCTTTATCTTCACTACCAGTGTTTATATCAACTGTAAATATTGATCTTCTGTCTCCTACTTGGTTTGCAGCTAAGCCGATACCGTCGGCATTGTACATAGTCTCCAACATAGAATCTGTAAAATCTTTCAGTTCTTGGTCAAAGTCTTCAACTTTCTGAGCTTTTTCTCTCAAAATAGGATGAAAACAATTATAAATTCTTAAAATAGACATATTATTTCTTTAATTTCATTTCGTAAATTGTAACTAACTCAAATTCAATATATAAAAGATAGACGATTAATGAATATTTTAGTGATAGGAGCAGGAAAAAGTGGTCTTTCTGCTGCAAAATTAGCAAAGAGCAAAGGACACAATGTATTCCTAACTGAATCTGATAAATCTAAGGAGAATAAAGACCTTACGAGCCAGTTAAATGATTTAGAAATAGAATATGAATTTGGTCAAAATAGCTTTGAAGAATTAAAGAAATTTGACTTGTGCGTTGCTTCACCAGGGGTTCCTCCAAATGCAAAAATAATAAAACAATTAGAATACGCTGAAATACAAATAATCTCGGAAATTGAGTTTGCTTATCAAAATTTGACAAGCTCACCCAAAATTGTAGGAATAACAGGCACTAATGGAAAAACTACAACCGCTACTCTTTTGGCTCATATTTTATCAGAATCGGGTAGAAGTGTAAAACTCGTTGGCAACGTAGGTACTCCTCTTTCCGATGTTGTTAGCGAAGTAAGGGATACAGATATTTTAGTTGTGGAACTCTCGAGTTACCAATTAGATAGAATAGATACTTTTAGGGCAGATGTGGCAATATTTATGAATATTACTGAAGATCATTTGAGCTACCACGGCAGTTATGAACATTATTTGAGAGCAAAGTGGAAAATTACATCCAATCAAACTGAAGATAATTTGTTAGTTTTGAATTGTGACGATAAGATAATAAGTTCTATTATTAATAAGGATATTAAAAGCATAGATTTTGTTTCAGGTGGGGAAGCTTTTGAAACAAACGCCAAAATTGCCAAAATATCTCTTAGTCACGATAACTTAGATACTATGGGGGGATCCCAAAAAAACGGGAACATAGTATATAAATCACAGCAGCAAGAAGAGGAAATAATGTCGATTAGCAATGTGCCGCTATATGGTGAGCATAATCTATACAACACATACGCAGCAGTTGTAGCAGCAAAATACTTACAGATAAGAAACGAAGATATAAGAGATGCCGTAACATCTTTCAAGGGTGTGCAGCACCGTTTAGAAGTTGTCAGAGATATGCTTGGAGTCAGATTTATCAATGACTCAAAAGCAACGAATGTCAACTCAACTTGGTATGCACTTAACTCTTTTGAAGGAAATATAGTTTGGTTAGCAGGTGGGTCTTCATCTGATAATGACTATTCGGTGTTAGAACAGTTAGTAGAAAGCAAAGTGAAATACTTAATTTGCTTCGGTGATGAAAAAAATAAATTGTTCGATGAGTTTTCAGGAAAGGTCAAATGCTTTTTGGCTAATAGTTTTATGGAAGCAACATTAGAAGCTGCAGCACACTCAAAATCAGGTGACACAGTATTGCTCTCCCCTGCTTGCAAAAGCTTTGATGAATTTGTGAATTTTGAGCATCGCGGAGATGTTTTCAAAGAGGTCGTAAACAGTTTATTATAAGTGGAAACAACTAATAAAAATAGAATCGACTGGTTTCTGATGCTATCAATAATAGCATTGATGCTATTTAGTTTAGCCGTAGTTTATACTGCTTCATCTACTATTTCTGAATTGAAAACTGGCTCTGCCGACACTTACTTCTTTAGTCACCTAATCAAAATATTAGCTGGTATTGTAGTCATGATAGTGGTCTCGGCTATTGATTATAATAAATACAAGAAATTCACAAAACCGCTCCTAATAACTGCTGTCATACTATTAGTAATAGTGTTAGTAGGTGGTTCATCTGCCAAGGGTGCATCTCGTTGGATAAGTATTGGGGGTATCACAATACAACCCTCCGAATTTGCAAAGTTTGCACTCATATTCCACTTTGCAGCAATGTTAGAAAAAAAGCAAGATAAAATTAAGGAATTCGAAAGTGGGTTCTTTCCTTTTATAATCTGGTTACTTATCATAAGTGTTCTTATAGCATTGCAACCCAATTTCTCTACTATGATTGTAATATTTATGATTTCATTTTCAATGATGTTCATTGGAAATGTAAACTTACTTTATCTGATTTACACTGGGATAATAGGTGCTGTCTTGGCTGGGATTTATGCCGTTTCGGCACCGTATAGATTAGCTAGAATACAAGCATATTTGGGTGGCGAAGAAGCCGCAGGTGAATCTGTGTCATATCAACTCAAACAAGCACTAATTGCTATTGGAAACGGAGGAATGTCAGGTGTCGGTGTAGGTCAATCTAGACAAAGCCACATGTTTTTACCAGAATCTTATGGTGATTTTATTTTCTCCATAATTGGTGAAGAATTTGGCTTTTTAGGACTCTTTTTTATCATTGCTATTTTCGGTTTTGTATTCTATCGTGGAATGCTAATAGCAAGGAATGCTCCTAATTCATTCGGCTATTTCCTTTCTGTTGGTATAGTTGTTACTTTTTCTATATATGTATTCATCAATGCTGGAGTTAACACGGGGCTACTTCCAACTACGGGGCTTCCATTACCATTCATATCATTCGGTGGTACTGCTATTATTATCTACTCCGCTGCAATCGGTGTTCTGCTTAATATTTCGCGTCAAGCAGGTATTTATAAAGACGAAAAATCGTTCTTAGATTAAATCTGCTACCTCTTCAAAAAATAAAATCACACTAATTACCTAACAATAATTATTAATAATCGTTGACTAAGTTATACTCCTTTAGTATCTTTGTAACTTACATCAAATGGATATAAATGAAAAACATTAGAAACTTTTGCATAATTGCTCACATTGATCATGGTAAATCAACCTTGGCCGACCGGATATTAGAGGTCACAGGTGCTATTACTAAACGTGAGATGATTCATGCCCAAATATTAGACAACAACGCCTTGGAGCAAGAACGAGGCATTACTATTAAGTTACACGCTATTCAGATGGAATATAAAGCTAGAAATGGCGAAACTTATATGCTCAACCTAATTGACACACCTGGTCACGTAGATTTCTCTTATGAAGTATCGCGTTCCCTCGCTGCTTGCGAAGGTGCAATATTAGTCGTAGATGCAACTCAAGGAGTTGAAGCACAAACAATCAGTAATCTCTATATGGCAATAGAAAATGATTTGGAGATTATTCCTGTATTAAATAAGATTGACCTGCCAGCAGCTGCTACAACAAAAGATACAGTAAAAGCACAAGTGTTAGAATTAATTGGCGGAAAAGAAGAAGATATTATTGAAGCATCTGGTAAATCTGGTCAAGGTGTTGACAATATATTAGAAGCGATAATTGAAAGAATAGATCCTCCGAAAGGCGACCCAGAAGCTCCACTAAAAGCGTTGATTTATGATTCAATATTTGATCCTTACCAAGGTGTTATCGTAAATATCCGTGTGATTGATGGTGAAATAAAGGAAAATGATAAGATAATATTTATGTCCAACAAAACTGAACATATAGTTGAGGAAGTTGGCGTAATGCAGATGAAGCGAATGAAAAGAAAATCGCTCAAAGCAGGAAATGTTGGCTATATCACGGCAGCTATCAAAGAGCTATCAGATACCAAAGTCGGTGATACTATAACTCACCAAAAGAATGGTGCGACCGAAGCTATTTCAGGATTCAAAGAAGTTAAGCCAATGGTATTCTCTGGTATCTATCCAGCCGATTCTGATGGGTTTGAAGATTTGAGAGAGGCATTATCAAAACTGTCACTTAATGATAGTGCAGTTACCTTTGAACCAGAATCTTCTTCTGCACTTGGGTTTGGTTTCCGTTGTGGCTTCCTTGGCTTGCTACACATGGAGATAGTACAAGAAAGATTAGAACGTGAGTTCAACCAGAACATTGTTACAACTGTTCCCAATGTAAGATATAGTGTAATCCAAACTGATGGCGAAGTGTTGCAAATTGATAATCCTGCACAAATGCCAGACAGAGTTAAAATTGAGAAGATAAAAGAACCATATATAAGAGCTCAGATTATTACTCCTGACAAATATGTAGGGAATGTAATGTCTCTGTGTATGGATAGAAGATCGGATATGTTGGATCAAAAATATTTATCAGAGACTAGAGTCGAACTGATTTTCGAAATTCCACTTTCGGAAGTTGTATTTGATTTTTATGACAAATTGAAATCAAGTACAAGAGGCTATGCTTCACTTGATTATGAATTTTCGAGAGAAAAAGAAAGTGATTTGGTCAAATTAGACGTAATGCTCAATGGCGATGTGGTCGATGCACTTTCGTCGGTTGTCCACAGGGACAAAGCATATAGCTGGGGCAAAAAACTTTGCGATAAATTAAAAGAGCTAATACCAAGACAAATGTTCGATGTTGCTATACAAGCAGCAATCGGTAACAAAATTGTATCTCGTACTAATATTACAGCTATGCGTAAGAATGTAACTGCCAAATGTTATGGTGGTGATATTTCGAGAAAGCGTAAGCTAATAGAGAAACAAAAAGAAGGTAAAAAGCGTATGAAACAAATTGGTAGCGTGGAAGTTCCTCAAGAAGCATTCCATGCTGTACTTTCAATTGATTAATGAGGAAAAATGTCTTTTTCAGATTATTTAAAGAAAAGAAAAGAAAAAAAGCGATTACAAAAAGAACGGTATAATAATATGTCTTCTATGGAGAAACTATTCTCCTCTATTAAGACTATACTCGGTGCAGTGGTAGTAGTAATGATTATCAACGGGCTTCTCGTTGCTTCGTTTGTAGTTCCAACTGGCTCTATGGAAAATGAAGTCATGACTGGGGATTTCCTATTCGTTAACAAGTTCGTCTATGGCCCGACTACTCCGCAGGTAATACCTTTTATTAATCAAGAGTTACCATTCATCAAATTCCCAGGAATAAAAGATCCTGAGAAAGGCGATGTAATAGTATTTATTTACCCTGGTAGAATGGGATTAGTAGAACCACAGCTGTTCCAATATTATCTGAAAAGATGTATGGCTACTGCTGGTGACACTATACAAGTAATAGACGAAGTTGTATATGTAAATGGTATCAAGCAACCGATACCTGATAATGTAAACTTTGACCCAACTAAAAACCCAGCCAGACCAGCATCGTTCCCACTCGGTGCTAATTGGACTCACTCTAACTATGGGCCATTAGTAATTCCGCAAGAAGGCGACGTTATACCAATAACTCGTGAGAATATTGAGAAGTGGCGAATATTCATAATGCGCGAAGGTCATGATGTAACATTCGACAGCAAAAGTGTTTATATAGATGACAAACCTGCATCAGAATATATAGTTGAAAGAGACTATTGTTTCGGTATGGGTGACAACAGAAGAAACAGTGAAGACAGCAGAGATTGGGGATTCATCCCTTACGAAAATGTAACTGGTACACCACTTATAGTCTATTGGTCTTGGGACACTAATATGCCTTTCGGAGATTTCTTCGACAAACTATCGACAATCAAGTTTGGTAGAATTGGTAACCTAATAGATTAATATTAATATCAGAATGAAAACTAAAGACATATTGTTCTCAATCATAGTTGCAATATGTCTTGTTTTATTTATAAAACACTTTATCGTAGATATACGTATGGTCTCTTCTGATTCTATGTCACCTACTTTGAACAAAGGCGAATTAGTCTTTGTCAGCAAATTGGCCTACGATATATTTGGATATGAGTACAAACAACAACTCCCAAATGATATTATTGCATTCAACAGAAATGGTGACTTGTTAGTAAAAAGAATAAGCTATATATCTATCGATGATAGCGTATTTGTAATAGGAGATAACTCAACGGTTAGCGAAGATTCACGTACTTTTGGGCTAATTAGTCAACAATCAATTTCTGGGAAAGTGATTATTAAATTTAATATTTCAGAGCTAAATTTTTCATTTCTTTAATTACTAATTTTAAAATAATCGCCTTCATACCATTCTTCTCTATCTTTATTAAAAGAATGTACTTCAATAAGTAATGAATCTTTTAAAACTTGAATTTCTATAAAGTTAAAACCTCTTTCTTCTTCATTTTCTTCAGCCCCCTTTGTTATATCTATATAATCACTATCTAAATCAATTTTCCTTCTGGGGCCACCTCCACCACCGGAGATAATAAAGTGTTTGTCTGAAATTAGTAGGTGTTCGTAGTTATGGCAATGACCTGATAAAAACAAGCCTGTTTTCTTTAAAGAAATAAATTTTTCTGCAAAATAATTCTGTACATATTCACTTTCGTCAAACCCTATTCCTGTACCATTTGTATAAGGAGGATGGTGCGTAGCAACTATTATGTAATTAATGTTTGAATCAGATTCAAAAGTATTTATAGAATTAGTAAAGAAATTCTTCTGTTTTTCAGTTTGATAAAGTGATAATTCCTCATTTGAATTTAACAAAATAATACCAATATTGTTAAATTCAAACGCTTTCCAACTAGAATCTTTTAAATTATTAAATCGACTATTTATATTTTTAGCTCTTTCAAGACTATCACCATAGTATTCATGATTTCCTAATACAGGAATTATGGGTATATTCAAATTCCTTATCTGTTTTGTAGATGCATCAAAATAATTCCAATCATTTTCTGAAGAACCATCAAATACCATATCACCTAAGTGTAATATAAATGCAGGTTTTTGTTTCAATGAGGATATAGAATCAAACAATACAAATTGAATTGAATCATTTGATTCCCTAAAATAAAAATACTGTTCTAAAAAACCTGTCCTTTGAGTATCTCCTATGATAATAAAAGTGCTATTAGAATAATCAATTGAACTTATATCTGAATTATATTTCGGAATACTATATAACTCAATATTAGAGGCACAACCGAAAACTAAAAGAATAAGGTTTGAGATTAATAATATTCTGAATAATTTTTTCAATGGCAAATTACTATTTGTTATTTAATTAATATAAGTTTAAAAAACTTATATTTGAATATAGCTAATTCAATTATTTAATAAAATAAAAATACATATTTTGACCAGAGGACTATACATTCATATTCCATTTTGTAGCACTATTTGTAGCTACTGCGATTTCTTTATTCTTAAAAATGAGAATGATGAATTAGATAATTATATAAACTATCTACTCAAAGAAATAGATATTTTTGTTGAACAGAACGGAAATGAGTTAAAAATTGACAGTGTTTTCATTGGCGGTGGGACTCCTTCCTTACTCTCCCCAGAGCAATTAGCAACGGTTATCTCAAAGCTAAAACAATCATTTACTTTTACTGATGACATAGAAATAAGTATGGAATCAAACCCTGCTTCTTTGGATTTGCCAAAGCTAAATGAATACAAATCAATTGGTGTAAATAGAATTAGTATAGGTGTACAAAGCTTCGTGAAGCGTGAGCTCGGTATTCTAAAAAGAAACCATTCTCCCAAAATAGCTGAAAAAGCACTCGCAGCAGCTGTTCGAAGTGGAATAGAAACAATCAACCTCGACCTAATATTCTCTGTACCTGGGCAATCACTCTCTTCTTGGACTTACTCACTCGAAAAAGCATTGGATATGGGTACTAATCACCTATCAACTTACAATTTAACCTTTGAAGAAAACACTCCTCTTTGGAACAAAATGCAAAGTGGTAAAGTAGTAAAATATAATGATGAGGTAGATGAGTTTATGTACTTTACAGCGATTGAAATACTATCAGAAAAAGGGTTTCAACACTACGAAATATCTAATTTTTCTAAAAATGACAACAGATGTGAGCACAATTTGAACACTTGGCGTTCCGGAGAATACTTAGCATTTGGTGCATCTTCTCACGGATTTTTCAACAAATCACGTTTTCGGAATGTCTCTAACTTACAAATGTATTATAAATACATTGCAGAAGGCAAACTACCAATTATTGATAAATACGATATTACACCTAAAGATGAACTGGAAGAATTAGTAATATTAGGATTGAGAGCAGAGGGGCTGAACCAAGAAGCTATTTCAACCCTATCCCCAAATTTTGAGCAGAGAAGTAAAACTTTTACTAATCAGTTATTAACAGATGAATATTTGGAAAAATATAATAATAAATATAAACTTACCTCAAAGGGCTATGCACTCTGCGACAGCATTACTTCCAAGTATCTTGATTTTATTAATTAGCTAATATTGTAATCAGTAGAACTGTTAAGATTGTGTTAAACTGTACTAAACAATTTATTCTCTAAATATATCTTTTTATATTTGGACAGTCATAATTCGCAAACAAAAGAAAAATAATCTAAGTGGATATTAACCTAATAATCCTTATTATTCTGATATTCTTAGCAATATTAGACCTTACTGTTGGTGTTGCTAACGATGCAGTAAACTTTTTAAACTCTGCTATTGGTGCAAACGTAGCAAAGCTAAGAACAATAATGATAGTCGCCGCCTTTGGTGTCCTGATTGGCGTTATGGTATCAGGGGGTATGATGGAGGTCGCCCGGAAAGGAATATTCAACCCTCAGTTCTTCCTAATGCCCGAACTTATGATAATTTTTGTTTCGGTCATGTTCTTAGATATACTGCTCTTAGACACATTTAACACATTTGGACTCCCCACTTCTACCACTGTTTCCATAGTGTTTGGGCTATTTGGTTCTGGACTGGCAATGAGTATTATAAAAATATCTCAAACTACTGGTGATTATAACGAATTAGCAATGTACATGAATGTCAGTATGGTACTGACTATAATACTTGCTATTTTGCTCTCTATTCTGATGGCGTTTGTTTTTGGAATATTGGTTCAATACTTAACCAGATTACTATTTTCTTTCGACTTCGAAAAAAGATTTAATAGATATGGAGCACTATGGGGTGCGTTAGCTCTGACAGCTATATCATTTTTCATTATGCTCAAAGGTGCTAAGAATACAGACTTTATGAAAGGAGATTTCAAACTGTATTTTGAGCAGAATATGGGCGTTATATTCTTATATCTCTATGCGTTCTGGACTGTAATATTGTTTCTACTCCAAAGAGTCACAAAAATAAATGTTTTAAAACTAATTGTATTAATCGGCACATTTGCTCTTGCTATGGCTTTTGCAGCCAATGACTTGGTAAATTTTATTGGTGCACCTATTGCTGCACTTAGTGCTTATGACATTGCTCAGGCAACATCTAATCCTCTAACAGCAGATATGTCACTGATGCAAGGGAAAATGCCTGCCAACACCCTAATACTTCTGTTATCTGGAGGTATTATGGTTGCAACTCTATTTTTATCAAAAAAGGCAAGATCAGTTTCAGCTACGACTATTAGTTTAGGCCGACAAGATGAAGGGTACGAAAGATTTGAATCTAACGCCATTGCTCGTTCATTAGTTAGAATGACTTACGGCATATTCAGTGAAATAAAAAGAATAATACCGAAATCAGTAATTAGATTTGTAAATTCAAGATTTGACATCACTAAATACCAACCTACAGCCGATGTAAACGGCGTTGTCCCTGCTTTCGATTTACTTAGGGCTGCAGTTATTCTTTTTGTTTCATCAGCTCTTATATCATTTGCTACATATTTGAAATTGCCTCTTTCAACTACTTATGTCACTTTCATCGTTGCTATGGCAGCTGCTCTTCCCGACAAAGCTTGGGGTAGAGACAGTGCTGTTTATAGAGTTTCTGGTGTACTTACTGTAGTAGGTGGGTGGTTCGTGACTGCTATATTCGGTACAGTTGGAGCTATGATTATATGCTTCACTATTTACTACGGTCAATGGGTAGGATTGATAGCTGTGTTTGCTTTAACTGCATTTGTAGTTTACAGAAGTGCCAAGTACCACAAAGCAAAAGAAGAAAAACACAGAGAAGCAGAACTAAAAACTAAGAAAGAAGAAACTGACAACGAACTTGCGAACAAGAAGATTATGCTTGAAGTTTCGGAATACTTATCATCCGTATCAAAGATATTTGTTTTAGGGAATACTGGACTAATTTCTGAAGACTTGAAAAAACTGAAGAAGTCAAAGAAAAAGGCGCACGAAGTTGAAAATCATATTGTTGCTCTCAACTCTAATATCATAAAGCTCATTAATAAATTTGAATACGAAGATTCCGAATTTGCTAATATTGCTATTAGGATGACAATATCTCTGCAAGATATTTCAGATAAATTGTATCATTCTGTGTCACAGAATTATAAGTACGTAAATAATAATCATAAACCTCTGACTGAAGATGAAGTAGAGCTATTAGTTGAGCTAAACGCAAAATTCCAGAATTATTATCAGGAATTAATCAAATCTTTCAACGATTATAATTTTGATAATTATGAGCATGTAAAAATCTTGTATAAGGAATTTACAAATGACACAACAGAGCTTTACAGAAACCAATTAAAGCGAATAAAGAAACAAAAATCGACAGTAAGACGAAGTATAATTATGCTGAACTTGATTTCGGATTTTGAATTGCAATCTGAGCTTGCATTTAAAGTTTTCGAATTTGCGAAGATTTCTCGCTCACAGTTGTAAATTTTTATTAACTTTGTGAAATTATATTAATTAATCGAAGTTAATCTTCTATGGTTTCTCTATCTATTTTTTTTAGTTCAGACAAAGTTTATTGTGGTTTATTCCAAAGAACTAACAAAGGGATTTCTTTATTAGATTTAGCAACTACACTCGACCCTATTGACTTAGATGACATTGATTCTGATAATTCCAAAAAGGCAACTAATCAATTAAGCAGAACTTTAAAGCAATTTGACATAAATGTCTCTGAACTTAATATAGTTTTGGACAATGAAGATTCTTTTTGGACAGTAATACCAGGAAGTTTAGACACACCTAATGAAGACATAAAAAATCTATTAGAATTAGAAATCAAAAACAATGTAAAGTCTTTTAATCTGAATGATTTTGAATTTAGGATTTACCCTTATGGACTTACAGATGAAGATGATAATGAGCAGTTATTTGTAATTTACTTCAGAAAAGAAATATTAGACAACTGTAAAAAAGTATTAGAAATAGTAGGATTAGAGCCAAACTACATTATTACTTCTCAGTTAGCAAGCCAAAATACTATAGAATATAACTACCCAGATTCTAGCCATCTGTACTCACTGCTAATAAATAAGGAAGAAGAATTTTGTGATATTACCATTAGCACTGACAATAAGACATATTACTATAACTTACTGAAATCTGAAGAAGATGAAGTACTAATAAAGAATATTATAGACCTTATTGATGAAGTTAAAAATGATGGAATTAGTCCTGGTAATTTACTTTTGTCAGGATCAAAGTTAACTAAAGGGTTTATCGTGAAATTAAATTCTGAATCTTCATTAAGCTTTTCGAGGATTCACTCGTTCCGTTTGGTAAGAGCCAACGTAGATAAGCGAATGAAAGATTACTGCATAAGAACTGCCCATTTATACTCCCCAGTAGTTGGTGGCACACTAATGGGCTTTGATAGCGGAAGAATATTTGAGTTTTGAGAGTAATAACTGGTAAATATGGCGGAAGGGTATTAAAAAAGAAAATGCCCAATGGAACTCGACCCACCACTGACAAATCGCGTGAAGCAATATTCAGTATGTTAGATAATTATATCTACTTTGAAGATAAAAAAGTATTGGACTGCTACGCTGGCTCTGGTCTTGTAGGAATCGAATTTCTTAGTCGTGGCTCAAAGCACTGTACATTCGTTGAGAAAGGTAGCAAACAAGTCGCTAATTTAAAAAACTTTTTGAGTGAATTAAATGTCCCCTCTGATGATTACAATATTATCAAAACAGATGTAATCAAGTTTCTAAAATCTGAACATGTTGACGTGTATAATATAATATTTAGCGATGCACCATATCATTTACAATCAGCTAATGAGATAATAGAAACCGTGAGTGAGTGTAATTTGCTACCTAATGAAGGGTTTTTGGTACTTGAAACTTCCGTTGAAGAGAAATTAAATCCAAATGAAAATTTCATTTTGGTAAAAGAAAAAGTATTTGGAGCTTCTAAAATCACACTTCTTGAACATACTATTTAGAAAACCACTCACAAAACATTAATTATTTTTACAAATTATAAAGTATTTCCCATTAATTTTTGTATATTAATAAGTTAATAATAGTTAATTCTGTGAATTTCAGAATTTATTTACTTATTTTTGTTGGCACATATATTGATATGTTAGAATAAAAGACAAACAAATCAAGACTAAATTGAATAAAGAAAATCAAAATCAGTTAGAAATAATCTTTATCGGTACTGGTACCGCGTTTACTCAGACTTTGGGAAACAATAATATTTTAATCAAAAAAGGTGACAAACACATCTTGGTTGATTTTGGTATTACTGCACCTTATAACTTTGAAGAAATGACTGGTATGGATATATTGGATATTGATACAATCTTACCAACACATAGCCACTCTGACCATGTAGGTGGATTAGAATTCCTTACATTGAAAAATCGTTATATGAAGCAACCAATTGGGCAATCTTCATTGAATCTGATTGTTCCTAAAGAATACGAAGACGTATTGTGGAATGAATCACTCAAAGGCGGTCTGAAATACAACGAGTTAGGATTTCAGAACGGAGTGATGGGAATAAAAGATTACTTTAAAGTTATAAATCCAGAAGAGGTAAACGAAGGTAGAACTATATTCAAAATTGAATACAATGGTATAAAGTTAGAATATTTTCAAACAAACCACATACCAAGTGAAGCTAACAATATAGAGCAAGCATTTATAACTTATGGCCTGTTTATAGATGACAAAATTTTCTTTTCTGGTGATACTAAGTTTGATAAAGAGTTAATCGAACATTACAGAAGGAAAGGTGCAGAAATCTATTTTCACGACTGTGCTTTTGGATTCAATCCTGTACACGCAAATATTGATGAATTGTTAGATTTAGACACTGAAGTAAAAGATAGCATGTATCTAATGCATTATGGTGATGATTTTGAAAAGCATACTGATAAAACAAGTAAATTCAAAGGATTGGCTAAAGCAGGAAAAGTCTATAAGTTTTAGTCTGTGTCAGCAACTAACTTTTTAATCAAATCTTCACTAAACACATCGTTTAGCTCTTTCTTTATTCCATCATTCTTTTTTAAGAACTCTTTTAGTTCATTTTTGTCCCATACTATCATTTCAGTTTCTTCTAAAGTGTCAACATCGGCTGTTGTAGTTTCTCCAGACATAAAGCTCATTTCGCCAACAAATCTCCCATCTTTCAGATAAGCCAGTATCTTATCATTTCTTGTTATTTTTACTAAACCAGAGGTAATAAGCATTAGTTCATTGATACTTGTTTTTTCTTTTATAAGGTTTGTGTTTTCAGGGACAACTTTTTTTGTGCTTAATCTAACTAATTTCTTAAAGTGAATAGGGTTCATTTTACTAAATGTCTTTTCTAACATTTTCTTTTCTACTTCACCCAAGTTGAGAGTCAATTTCTCATAATATAGTACCGTCACCCACCAAAGGTTAGTCAAAATAAATACGATAGACCAAATAATATCAGTCCAAAGTGGTGAATCGGTGATATTCCAATAATAATATATCTCCAGAGCAGAGGCAAGCATCAATGTACTTCTGAGCCAAATCATCTTTTTGAAAGTTGATCCAACTACATAAAGAATATTAAATAAATGACCTATTAGATCCAGAATTGAAATCAATTTTACTCCGTACTCGTAGTTATTTTAAATAAATATTTGCAGCAGTAAAATGGTAGCAACTGCAATAAACACACTCAACAAATTACAAATAAAATGTAAAATATTGTAGTTTTTTTATTTTATTTGCCTTTTGTGATAACTATTCAATTTATCAAGCGTATTATAATTATTCATTTTAAGCCCAAGAGCAGAATCTACAACCCCTCCAAAGAAAGTAGATTCTGCCCTTTATTTTTTATGAGCTTTAAGTACCTACTTTTGAACTTTAAGTGGGATTGTAACTCCAGCTTCTCCGTCAGTAGTTATTCTCAAGTAATAAGTACCAGAGTTAATATCAGTAAGATTAATCTCTGTGTTTTTCAACTCAGTGGCTTTGACTTGGTTTATTATTCTTTGAACCAATTTGCCCGTTACATCATACAAATTAGCTGTAATAACAGATTGTAAGTTACTTAACTCCAAAAATTCAACTACAGTATTATTTACTGCCGGGTTTGGACTAAGATTCACTTTAAAGAGTTTTTGACCATTTTCCCACAAATCTACATTAGACATTAACACACCAGTACCAGTTATTCTTTTTGAAAATTGAGGCTCATTAACAGCATCACTTTCAATAATAAAATCAGCAGTATATAGTTTTTCAAATTTTGGTTTAAAATTTATTGATATTGTGTGACTTTTCTCTATTCTCAAAGGAGTGGTAATATCTTCGGATAAGCTGTACGCATTGCTGTTGTTATTGTCTATTCTAATTTCACTAACAACTAACTCACCTTCACCGTCATTATCTATCGTAACTTCATAGTCCTTACCTTGATCTATTGCTACATCTCCAAAACTAACTAAAAATCCAATATTTGTAGTGATTTCAGAGTTGGGGCCATCACATATTCCGTATAGCTCAATTGTTGAAGCCGTATCAGCATTATAAGCGTTTGAATTTATGATTATCTTATCACTATAAGTATCTTTTGATTCAGGATTAAAAGTAGCAACTAGCTGCAATGTTTCCTGTGGTGCAATAGTTACTGGGCCTGTTTCCGACAAGTTAAATGCAGAAGTGCTGTTCTCTAAACCTATTGAAGAGATTTCTAAATCTAATTCACCAGTGTTAGAAATAGCGAATTTCTCAGTAGTTACACTATCTACCCACACACTTTCAAATCCTATATCATCATGACTGGTAAGAATTAATGGCTTTACTTCAAACCCAAAACCTCTTAGGTTAAGTACTAAGTCTGAAGCATTGTCCGAGCTATTTTTTAATAGGATTTTGCCAGTGTACCATTTTCTTTCTTTAGGGCTGAAAGTTATTGGTATATCTAGTTTTTCACCCTTTGCTATTGTTTGTGGAAGCGAAGAACCATCTACTGAGAAGAACTCTCCACCTTCAATTATTTCTACTTCGTCAATAGTTATATCAGCCTGAATTTCTGAAACATTTACAACACTGTGATTTGCATTATAAGTTTCATTTACATCCTTATCACCAAAATTATATGTCCCAGATCTTTTAGCAGCAATCAATTTTGCTTCATTTATTTGAACACTTTCATAAGTTACTTCGTCGCCAATTGTCATTTGAGTATTAACCGGAACTCCAGTAATAGCAATTTGAGTTTGTGCCTTGTTAGGATAGATAACAACAACAGAATCAATTGCTGTGTGTTGACCTAATCCAAATGTTCTGATTAACGGCTGCATACCTGCGAAGTGTCCCATTCCAGCTTGTATTTCTTGTTTCTGAACAAATTCATCCATGTAAACAAATACTTTAGCACCTATGTATGAAGCGTTTGCACCACTAACAGCACTGTTTTTATCTAACTTGATTTGAATAAAGTTATTATTATCAATATTATCATTTCTTATTAGTTCAATTCTGTTAACTTTCACATCCTTAGTTTCACCATTGACTACTTTTTGCTCTTTGTTTATACGGGAAAGGAATAAGTCCAAATCGCCATCCAAATCATAATCTGCAGGTTCCATAGAGTGAGCTTCTGACATAGTTTCAAAAAATACAGAACTTTTCGACACATCATTAAAAGTACCATTAGTATCTTGTATCATAATATACAACCTTTCTTGACCATAAATATTCGCAGATGGGTAAGAGTTTTGTCCCAAAACTACATCTTGCCAACCATCATTATTTATATCAATCCAAGCTCCACCCTGATCACCAAGGTGCGAATTTGTTGGTGCGTCTCTGTTCAATCTATCTAAATCCCATTCGTATTTGTACCCATTGGCAGCACCTGTATTAACGGAAATAGTTGTTCTCCCCTCTCCCTCATCATAGCCGCCATGGACTTTAACTTCTAACAAATCCATATCGCCATCATTGTCAAAATCGCCAGGGTTTGCTTCCCACTGACAAAGATTCTGTCCGTGGTCGCCACCTAATTTTTGGGCATTATATCCCGCTTCCGCTGAAGCTTCTACAAAAGTGCCCTCTACATTTTTGAAAAATTGACCAGGAGTACGGCAGTAAGGAGAGTTAATCAAATCGGGCCATCCATCATTATTCCAATCAGTAACATTTGTCCCATAAAGTGGCTCTGTTGCTCCAATCTGTACTCCTTCTTGGAAGGTACCATCACCATTGCCTTTGAATAAAAAATTGCCCATATATCTATCACTGCCTTCACCATAGTGAGCAAACCATGTTCCTATGTATAAATCAATTATCCCATCCAAATCATAGTCGAGAAATGAAAGCCCAGTTGTGTTAGTTTGTCCCAAATCAAGAGAGCTATGAAAATTAAAATCATTCAGACCGTGCCCATCTACCATAGTAAAGTTACCATTGCCATCATTGAGCATCACTTCAGTTCTATCGCCAGTGCTCTTGTAATTTTGTACTCTATGACCATAGATACTTGTAACTAAATCCAAATCACCGTCATTATCCAAATCTGCTAGAGCAGCAATATCTGCTATTCTACTATCTACACTATCTATTCTGCTTTTCTGTATTCCCGACTCTTCAGTGTAATCAACAAATATTCTTTTCGACTCACTTTCTGTATCAGGATTAGGTTGATTCAGGTAAAGAAATATATGATTATGAGTTGCACCATTGTCACCACTATATAGGTAGTCAGGATACCCATCACCATTTACATCGGATAACCAAACTCTAAAACCCACAATTTCAGATAGTCCTGCTTCTTCGGATACTTCCGTAAAGTATTCAATAGAATATGCAGATAATGTGAATGTAAAGGTTAGAATTAAAAAGGTTAATAATCTTTTCATAATTTTTCTCGTTTATTACTGATTTAGGAATTTCATAATATAATGAATTCATTTGAATAATTAAAATAGATTTATTTCGTCATAAGAGAAAATGCAGAACTATTGTAGTTGTTATAATTTATGTTAGTTTTGTAAAATATTATTTTACAACTACTTGAAAAATGTGTTCAAGTTTAAGATAATATTTTTTTATTTTTTTCTAAATATTCAAAATAATTAAGGTAACAGATGAAAATATCTGAAAACGGCGATACGGTAAAAGTACACTACACAGGAAAATTAAAAGAAGGCGATGTGTTCGACTCATCTGAAGGCAGAGATCCATTAGAATTTCAATTAGGTTCTGGTATGGTAATAGAGGGCTTCAACGATGGCTTAGTTGGAATGAAAGAAGGCGAATCAAAGTCAATCGAAATTCCAGTAGAAAAAGCTTATGGTCCTAAGAATGAAGACTACATTGTTGAAATACCAAAAGATAAATTGGATAACAGCCAAGAGTTCGAAATTGGAATGCAAGTTTCTTTTTCTAACGAACAACAAGGCGGTCAACCGATTCCTGTAGAGGTAGTTGCAGTAACAGAAGAGACTGTAACTTTCGATGCTAATCCACCACTTGCTGGCAAAGATTTGGTATTCGAAGTAGAAATGGTTGGTATTCTTAAAGGATAATAAAATGAAAAAAATAGTTCTATTGTTAGCTATTTTTACATTATTTACGGCTTGTCAGGAAAAAAAGAGTTTCGATGATTTGAATACTTTTTCAAAAAATGACAAGCCGCATTTTATTGTAATGAATCCAGCTGGTAGCGTTGAAAAATACGAGTATGACCATGAGTCAAATGGTTTCAAAGTTTATACTGAAGACGGTGAATACTCGAGCATAGAGTTTATGCCATTCCCGGCTAATCTCGGGTTTTTCCCCTCTACTCACAGTGAAGGTGAAGACAGTGGCGATTTGCTCTATGGTTTCTTGATTTCTGAAGAATATTCTATTCAGACTTTGCTTGAAGCGAAACCTATTGGTTCGGTTTCTGTTAGAAAAGATGGGAAAGAAACTAATTATATTATTTCTATACCCGATGATGAATCTCTTAGAGTTAACAATAGCGAAATCTTAACCGATGATATGCAATCACTTTTCTCATTGTGGTTAACTAATGCCTATGGTGTTGATTCTATCGTTAATTGGCACGATGGAGTTTATGCAAATAAATTAATTAATACCAGATCGAATAGGTAATGACAAAAAAAGAAATATTATACCTATTCAAAAATATAGCTATACTGTTAATTCCATTTGGGTTAATACTATATTTGGTTGAATTTATATTTGCTTTCGTTTTCCCAGAAAATAGAATGTCTGGATTTAATGAATTAATTACCAAGACTATTACTCTGATTATCGTGATAAAGACCATTCCTTTATTAAGGAAAGAAACCAAAGAAACTTATAGTCAAGATGATTTGGTATCAGGTATATACCTAACTTTCAATGCAGTAATATTTGTGTTTCTTTCGTTTGTTCTGCTCTATTCAGTTGATATTATTTTCAATTTTATTGAGAACAAAGAATTATTAGAGTTTAGTAATATTGGTAGTATGGCTGTTAATCTGCTAATTATAACTATTTTAGTTTTGATTAATTTGACTAAAAATATCAAATCTTTAGACTAAGTTGTCAAATTCCAATTTCATTTAAGATAAATATATCTTATTTTTGTGATACTATAAATTACAAAATGAAGATAGAATGAAGTACTGGAAAAAATTAACAAGCAAGCAAATAAGAGAAAGAGTATTCTCCGCATTAGAAAAAAATGTGGACTTTGAAAATGATTTGAGTATCGGAATACCTGGCTCACACTTAGACAACAAAGTTTTTTACAGTCAAGCTTCATTCTTAGAAGATGCCCCTTATATGAACACTCTGGTTCATAACCCTAACCATATTGGTTGCCACACTGTTGGCGATTCGGAAGAGTTTTTTGAAGGTACTCACGAAATTGAAAGAGAAGCAATACAGATATTAGCAGAAGATTTGCTTTCAGGTGAAGATGATGCTTACGATGGATACATTGCCTCGGGTGGGACTGAAGCAAACATCCAAGCTTGTTGGATTTATAGAAATTACTACATAAAAGAGCACGGAGCAAAACACAGTGAGATTGCTCTCCTATGTTCCGAAGATACACATTACTCTCTTCCAAAAGCGTCGAACCTGTTGAACCTTTCTCTTTACAATGCAACTGTTGAGCAAGAGACAAGAGAAATCACTCAAGAAAGCGTTATCAAAGCAATAGCAAAAGCAAAAAATGAAGGCAAAAAATACTTCATTGTAGTTGCTAATATGGCTACAACAATGTTCGGCTCTGTTGATGATGTCAATATCTATACTGATTGCTTAGAAAGCGAAGAAGTTGATTATAAACTACACATAGACGGAGCTTATGGCGGATTTATACATCCAGTTACTTCTGATAATAAAGATTTAACTTTTGCCAATCCAAAAGTTAGCTCCATTACAATAGATGCACACAAAATGCTACAAGCACCTTATGGTACTGGGGTTTTCTTAGCTAAGAAAGGACTTATGGAGTACGTATTGACCGAAGAAGCACAATACGTTACTGGTATGGATTTGACTCTAATCGGCTCTCGCTCTGGAGCAAATGCAATAGCCGTTTGGATGATACTAATGACTTATGGCCCTTACGGTTGGTTAGAAAAAATGCAGACTTTGATTTATAGAACTGATAGACTTTGCACAGAATTGGACAATAGAAATATATCTTATTTCCGTGACAAAGATATGAACATAGTAACTATAAAATCAGACCAGATAAGCAGCGATTTGGCTCACAAATACGGTTTAGTACCGGAAAGCCACGACGGCAATAACAAATGGTGGAAAATTGTAATTATGGATCACGTAGATTTGAATATACTTATGCAATTTGTTAACGAGATTGATTTATAGCTCTGTTGTATAGCTCTTCGGGAATCATTGATTTTATCATAAACATATTCTCGGGGTCTAACTCTATGAACTTCCAGTCATCTTCCCCATCTAATGAGCGAGCATAGACTAATTTGTGTGAAGTGATTAGCATTTCGTTACTTACCGAATCGTAGGCTACTTTGTCTTTACCGAATTTTATTTTTAATGACGCTACTGTCAATTCATCTCTGAATCTAATATCTTCTTCGGTCTCCCCTTCTTCTGGGTTGAACTTCATAGTCATAACGTGAGTATAGTTTACTGGTGCGAAGTACATAGAGTCAAGATACTCAACTGACCCAATGCTATCAATTGTTGGATCCGATAGCGATATTGTTAGCTCAGGCGAGTTGAATGTCTGTTCCATCAAAGTTACCATCATTTCTCTATTCATTATCTCAAAGAATTCTGGGTACATATAATCCATTGCTTCATCAAACTGTTGACTCTGTATCAACTCCAAATACGCTTCAAAATCTGTTTGTATTTCTTCTTGCTGTGCTGATAGTGGCACGAACAGAAGTGTTATTATTGAAGCTATTAATATTAATTTTTTCAATTGTTATTTTCCTTTAGTCTTTTATATGTTGCATCTACTGATACTTTTTCTAGTAATTCTTCAGGGAATAATTCATTCATAACATTCATACCAGCATTGGCAAAATTTACAAATTTCCAATTTTTAGAATTATCATCATATTTAGCGATAACTCTATTTTCCACTTTGAATATTAATCTATCGTTTGCAGAATCATATTCAACATTATCATTCCCCAAGGCCATATCTTACGCTTCTTTTTCAACTTCCCTACGAGAATTTAACCTATCCTCATCTAATTCGTCATTCTTTTTATTATCTTGAATTCGTTCTTGCATAAATTGAATAATGGCATACTGAACTCCATCTATTTCCTCAATGTCACTTATGCTCAGGTTGCTATAACTACCTAAGCTTAACTTATAATTTTTTGTCTCTTCAAGCTTTCTAATCATTTTGAATACATAATCATCTTCTGACATATATTCAAATACTTCTGGAATGACATATTTAACTGTAGTTCTGTACTCTCCTGAGACAATTGAGTTCTGATATGAGTTAAATTCTGTTATTAAGTCTTTTGTATCTAATAAACTGCATGAAATAAGTGCAAAAGAAAAAAGAATGTAAGTAAGAATTATTTTTATTCTGTTCATATTTTTTATTCTATATTAACATTTAGATTAGTGTACAATATAATAAATAAACTTAATACTATTAAAACCAAATGTCATTCTACGAAAATCCACTATTCTTTATGCCCCTAATCATTGGCCCAATGCTGCTGATAATCTTTGCTTTTGTCAAGAAGTTTCCACCGAGAAAAATCAATTCACTCTATGGCTACCGAACTAACAAATCGATGAAAACTCAGGAGAGTTGGGATTTTGCTCAAGCTCACTCCACAGAGCTTATGCTTCGGTATAGCTTTATCTATACCCTAACATTTGTCCTTGGTTTCGTTACTACTTGGCTGAACGAAGGAGCAGCAGTAGTGCTTTCACTTCTGATTATGATTGCGGCGCTCGCTCTCCCAATTATTCACACCGAACGGGAACTAAAAGCAAGATTTGGTGATTAGCACTACTTTTTGGAAGTAATTAGTTCTTGTACTTTTTCATCCAACATTCTGGCAAGTTCACGACCAACTATTTGGTGTCCCTTCTTATTCCAATGCCCAACTTTGTTTGTTACTTCCCAATAGTTTGTTTTTATACCAGCCCTTTCAGCAGAATCAAGAACTGGATAAAGCGACCAGTATTCTTTGTCATACTCCTCCACTACATCAGTGAAATCGCTATAAAGTGGTATTTTCTCTCTATTTACTAGAATAGTATTACTATCAACTTCATTAACAATCTTTTCAATAATTGGAGCGACTTTGTAATTGCTGTCAACTAACGGCGTTTCTTGCTTTGGTTCAGCAAACCATTCATACACATTTCCTAAAAGCACTGCTGCCAAATCTTGCTTTCTAATTGTGTGCCGTGCGTTATTAACAAGATTAGCAATAATGGAAGCACTCAACCACTTCTCTGCTTTCTTGTAATTTTCAATGTCTGAGATAGGGTAATTAGTTGTAACAATAAGTGAGTCCCCATTCAAATAGCAATATGGATATAGCGGAGTTGGTGGTCCTGTGTGAACATCACCGTTAGACAAAAAGTAGAGAACCAAATCAGGATTAAAATTATCTACAAATGATTTGTGATAAGCATATATGTGATTCAAACCAAAATTAGCTCTACCGAAGTTCTGAATGTCTATTTCATAATTCTTATACTTATTATTCAATATTTCCTCAGCTATTGTACCGAAATAGTCCCTTTCGAACACTTGAAAAGATTCCACAAAAGAGTCTCCAATCAAAGCAATTTTAATAGTGGGCATTGGATCTCTTTTATAAATTAGAGTGTTGTACCTAAGTCCTTTGCCAATAAATCTGTCACTATTAGTGTGGAATATTCCAAACCCTTCTGTGAACATAAGTGAAGTTCTGTTTGTTGGTAGTCCCTTACCTATATCTTCATAATATTGACCGAGGGAATACTCAATTACTTTAGCTTTAGATACAAATAGCTCTGCTACTACCAAAACCGAAGCCATACCAAGAACGAATAATATTATGTTTTTCATCATTTTCATATCAGAACTGGAAGTAAATAAATGGCAATGGATCTGCTTGGAACATATAAAGTAAAGTAATAACAAACATCATAGTTAGAACCCCATAAGAAAATGCTCTATTTTTAATTTTTAACAAGAAGTTCTGACCGAATTTATGCTCTAAGAAATCTAATAAAAATGACAGTGAATAGTAAGCTATTAATATCTGAAAGAACAGCAATGTATATTCACTGAATTGAAAGTCGGTTATTTTGCTAAAAATCAGCTCAGTTGACTCCCATGAAGTTGATCTGAAGAACAGCCAAGTAAATGAAACTAAACCGAATGTAGCAATTATTCTTGGAATATCTCCAAAACTAAAAGTATTACTTGGCTCAATTCTCTTACCTCTATAGTTAAGATATAATTTATGGACCGATAAGAATACTCCGTGCAATGCACCCCAGATAACAAAATTCCAGCTTGCGCCGTGCCATAATCCACCCAAGAGCATAGTAATCATCAAGTTTATATAAGTCCTTGATTTGCCTTTTCTGCTGCCTCCAAGAGGAATATACAAGTAGTCCCTTAACCAGGTGGAAAGTGATATATGCCATCTCCGCCAAAATTCTGTAATGTTTCGAGAGAGATATGGCTGAGAGAAATTAATCATTAACTCAACTCCGAGTAGTTTCGCAACTCCTCGGGCTATCTTGCTATATCCAGAAAAATCAGCGTAAATTTGAATGCCAAATATTAATACAGCAAAAAGTATTTCCACCGAATTATAGCTATGTAAGTCATTGAATATATGGTCAACAAATCTACCAGCAGTGTCACCTATCAACACTTTTCGGAATAGCCCCATCACAACAAGATTAACGCCTTCTTTTACTTGTACCTTTGTTGGAGATAACTTTTTTGTTAACTGTGGCAGTAAATTCTTAGCTCTTTCAATTGGCCCAGCCACGAGTTGGGGGAAGAAAGAAACAAACAAAGCAAAATCAATAATATTATTAGTTGGTTCTAATTTTCTATTATAAATATCTATTGTGTAAGATAGAGTTTGAAAGGTATAGAAAGAAATACCAACTGGCAGAATAATACTCAAATGAAGATAATCAAACTGTGTTCCGAAGACAGTTTGGAAAGAATCAACGAAAAAATTGAAGTATTTGAAAAAACCCAGTATCCCAAGGTTGACTAACAAGCTACCCCATAGATATTGCTTTCTTTTCTTCTGATCATTTGTCTTGTGAACCAACTTACCAATATAGAAATCAACAACTGTGGAAGTCAAAAGCAGTACACTAAATCTCCAATCCCAATAGCAATAAAAAAAATAGCTCGACACTAACAGCAACATATTCTTTGCTTCTTTCGATTTGAGCAAATAGAATAGCGGTAGCACCACCGCTAAAAATATGAGAAATATGAATGAGTTAAATAGCAAGTATTGCTCTTATGATTATTGGGTTGTGTAAGCGAACATCACAAAAATAAGACAAAATAAGAAATTTTCTTAATTGAGATAGTATTTCAACTTTCCCCATCTCTCACAAAAACAGTATTATTCGATATAATTCAACCTGTTACCATTTGGCACAGTTTATGTAGTTAATATAATAAAGAGTGAGAAAAAGATTAAGAAAAGAGGGAAAATTGACACTATATACAAGAATATTAGAAAATAAAAACTACAATAGCTTATACAGCAAAAACAGAATAATAAGTAACCTAAGAACTAATGGGTTAGATCTAAACAAGGAAGTAATTGATGAGAACGGATATACATTCCTCGTAGAAGTATCGGGCGATTCTATGATAAATGCTGGCATAAACTCTGGCGACAAAATATTAGTCAATAGCAACTACCCAATCACTACTGGCACTATAATAGTGGGCAGTTTGAACTCCAAACCATTCGTAAAGCGAATAATATTCGGTGAAAACAAGACTATCCTCCGCTCCGAAAATGAAGATTACGATGACATTAGAATTATGGACATTGATGATTTCACAATTTGGGGTGCTGCTCGTAGAGTCATTAAGGATTATTAAGTTTTTATATTACAATCTTAATTTTGTTGAAGTAATAATATTTTCTTCTCTTAAACAATACAATAAATATCATCCGTAATTACCTAGTTAAGATTAATACATACACTTTAGCTAAAAAAAGAATGAAATATATACTAATACTTTGTTTGTTATTGCCCACTTCCCTTTTGGCACAAAATATAATTGGAAAAGTTACCAATCAAAATGATGAGCCATTAGTTGGTGCAAGCGTCTATTGGGAAGGTACTAAGGTCGGTTCCGTAACCAATGCAGACGGTGATTATGAGCTCACCACCAAGGGTAGTGGCGACAAAATGCTAATTGCAACCTACGTGGGACACCGAGCTGATACAATAAAGCATACAAATCAAACAAAAATAAATTTCTCATTAGAAGAATCACAAACACTTGATGAAGTTGTAGTAAAAGGCAACAGAGAAGGAGTATTAATATCAAGCTCAAAAGCCATAAAAACAGAGCAGCTGACCCAAACAGAATTGGGCAAATCAGCTTGCTGTGATTTGGCAGGATGCTTTGAAACACAGACCACTATTCAGCCACAAACCACTAATGTTATTACAAACGCAAAGGAATTAAGAATACTTGGACTTTCGGGAGTTTATAATCAAGTCCTGATAGATGGCTTTCCTATGATTCAGGGTCTTTCTTATACTTATGGCATCAGTAGTGTACCAGGTACTGTGGTTGATAATATATATGTTGCCAAAGGGGCAAACAGTGTCCTACAAGGATTTGAGAACATTAGTGGTCAGATAAACGTAACCACAAAAGACCCAGCAAACACCGATAAGCTATATCTAAATGCTTATATGAACAGCTTTTTGGAAAAGCATATAAACGCTAATTACGCTGTGAAGTCTGGTGATTGGAGTAATCTAACCGCACTCCACACCGTGCAGCCAGCCGATGAGTACGACGGGGACAATGATAATTTCTTAGATTTACCAAAACTAACTCGCTATATGGTATTCAACAAGCTGAAATATGGTGATGACACAAAAACAGGACTAATCACAAGCATCAACCTACGATTTGTCAATGAACAAAGAGTAGGCGGGCAAACAAACTACGACGAAGAAACAGACCAAGGTAGCACTGATGTTTACGGGCAGACAGTAAATATAAATCAGCCAGAATTTTCTGCAAAAACGGGCTACAGATTAGATGACACTCACAATTTCGCTCTATTTGCATCAGGATTTTACCAAAACCAAGAGTCGTACTTCGGAACAATAAAGTATGATGCAAAGCAAACAAATATGTACGGAAACTTGCAGTACGAACTCGACTACGACAACACTTCATTAAAAACTGGTGTTAGCTTCCGTTACTTAAACTTAGAAGAAGACTTATCATTCACCGATAATACTTTACAAAGAACTTACGATGGCAATTACCTCAGAGATGAGCAGATAGCTGGCGTTTTTGCTGAAAACACACTAATGCTTTTCGACGATAAGCTAACGTGGATAGCAGGAGTAAGAGCCGACAATCACAACCAATTTGGGACAATGTTCACTCCACGTACATTGTTAAAATACAACTTAACAGACAACACGGTTATTCGTGGAAACATTGGGACAGGATGGCGTACAGTGAACTTATTCAGTGAGAATATAGGGCTGTTGGTTAGCTCGCGTGACATAGTTATAACAGAAGAATTGCAACCAGAAGAAGCCTTGAATATGGGTATTAACTTCACTCATAATTTCGAGAATGACGACATGAATGGGTTTTTCAGTGCTGATTTTTACCGTACTGATTTCCAAAATCAGATATTCCCCGATTATGACACTGACCCAACAAAAGCAATAATAGAAAACTTCACAGGTACAAGCGTTAGTAACACTTTCCAAGCGGAAGTATATCTTAGCTTATGGGATCAATTCGAGTTCAAAACTGGGTATAGCTTCTTGGACGTTTACCGCGAAATAGATGACGAAAAGGTATTACTACCATTCAACCCAAAACATAAGGTAGTTACTACATTGGGTTACAAGCCCCTATCTGATGATTTCCAAATAGATATGAATATCCATTGGTACGGCGAGCAAAGATTACCCAATACGCAGAGCAATCCCGAGCAATACCAAAGACCAGACTTCTCTGAAGATTATATGTTAGTGAATGCACAATTCACTTACAACTTAGATCAAGTTGAGCTATACGCTGGAGCTGAGAACATATTCAACTTCAGACAAAATCGCCCAATTATCGGCTGGCAAGACCCATTCGGTGAGTTTTTTGACACTAGCTCCGTGTGGGGTCCAACTCGTGGCAGAGAGCTTTATGTTGGTATTCGTTACAAAATACCAGGCAACTAAAGATTAATATAGCATAGATATTTTACAAATAATCAAATCACTTCTCTTCATTGGGGAGTGATTTTTTTGTTGAACCAATTTGTTACCGTCAACAAAATGGTGGCTATTGGGTCTGGTTCGGAACTAGAAATAAATAATATGTTCTGTATATTTCCGAACTTTTATTATATTTGTAACGTATATGAGACTGATAAACAAAAAAATATTAGAAAAGTTAAAACGGAAAAATAAAGGTAATGTAATATTAGCTAAAGCAATAGATAAATTGATTGAAGACATTAATAGATACGATTGGGATAACCAATTGGAGTTAATTAAAATAAGACCCGATGCGGATAATGTTCACAAAGATGGTTTCTATTTTTTTAATATAAATGTACACAGAACAATGATTCTTATTGAGTTTAGTGATAAAGAAGCAACTGTGGCCTGGGTTGGTAGTCATCAACAATATGAAAAAACTTTTAAAAACAACAAAAATACAATTAGAAAATGGCTTAAGTCTAATGAATGGATACCATAATTAAAATGAAATTACAATTCGACATATCAAAACTCCTCAATGCTGGAATAATTCAAAATGAGTTAGAATTAGAAAGAGCATTAATTGCTGATAGAAATCTGCGTGTTCTTTCTAAAGAGAATCCCGAGTTTGCCAAAACAAGGAAAAAACTCAGAGATTTGATTGAACAGTATGAAAATAAAAACTGGAATACTGATTCTGAAATACCCAATAGTAAAATAGAAGAAAGTGATTTAGCTGAATTAATAGCTGAGAAAGAAAGACAATTCATTCAAAAAAGAAAAGAACTCATCAGACAAAAGCTAAAGAACATAAACTTAACTCAACAAGATTTTGGGAAAATATTAGGTCATAATAATAAATCATATATCTCAGAGCTTATGAATGGTGTGAGCCCTTTTTCTATGAGGGATTTGATAATAATAAATCGACTTCTTAAAATTGATTTGACAGATTTAATTCCGACTTTTTTACCTCAATCTGAACAGAATAAAATAAAAAACACAATCAAGAGTTTTGACAACCCTAATCTAAAATTGAGCAAAGATGATTTTGCAATTGTATAACTATTTTCTAAATGAATTTGATAAATCAAATCACTTCTCTTCATTGGGGAGTGATTTTTTTTTGTTGAAACTTGAGAAAAAAAAAGCGTATTTATAATTAGTTAGAAACAACACTTATAAATTCAGTTTTAGGTAAACTAATGAAGGCTTTTATTCTAATATTTGCAATGTCTCTACAACTCACAAGTTGTAGCTTAGATCAAACAAAAGAAATTCAAGTAAAGAAACCAATTCAATCAGATTCAGTTGACGATAAATTGAAATTTGAATCTGCTGTTGGTGTTATTTTTCACGATAGCAGGGGTAACTTTTGGTTTGGAAGTAGAGAAGAGGGAGTATGCAAATATGATGGTCAAAATTTCACCTATTACACCACTAAGGATGGTTTGTTAGATAATCAGATCAGAACAATTAATGAAGATTTAATTGGAAATATTTGGTTTACAACAGCTCACGGAATTAGTAAATATTATAATGGATTAATAACTAGTCATAGAATAAATATCAATACTATTAAAAAGGGAGAATGGAAAAAATCAGATGATATTACTTGGCTTAGTGCTGGAAATAATGAAGGCGTTCTTAGGTTTGATGGTATAAATCTTCAATATCTATCATTTCCATCAACAAAAAAAAACAATCCTAATAATGTTTATCATGTAAATTGTCTTTCCGAAGGAGTGAATGGCACAATCTGGTTTGGCACTTATGCTGGAGTATTTGGTTACGATGGAAGTGATTTCACAATAATTAATGATGAGACATTAGGTCTGAATAATGAAACTGGAATAATCCATGTTAGAAGCATATTAGAAGATTCGAAAGGACGCTTATGGATTGGTAATAATGGCATAGGGGTCTTACTAAAACAAGGTGAAGAAATCATAAACTTTTCGGAACAAAAAAATCTAATCCACCCTACAAGCACAAAACGAGGAGACAAATCAAAACCAGGTACTCTTGAGCATATTTTCGCAATAGAAGAAGATGCAGAAGGTAACATCTGGTTCGGTGATAGAGATACTGGTGCTTGGAAATTTGATGGCAAAATTATGACTAATTATACTACAAAAGATGGTCTGACAAATGACTTTGTTATATCAATTTATAAGGATAATAATAATGAGTTGTGGTTTGGTCTGAAAGATGGAAATGTATTTAAGTTTAATGGGATGGGGTTTGATGAGGTTTTTTAAGGGTAATATAATATCACTTCTCTTCGTTGGGGAGTGATTTTTTTTTAAACCATTTTGCTGACGTCGGGAAAATGGTCAAAATTGAGAGTAACAACATGAGAAATAAATCAATTGTTCTGCATATTTCCGAACTTTTATTATATTTTTAATGAAATATGAAATTACAAATCGACATATCAAAACTCCTCAAAGCTGGAATAATTCAAAATGAGTTAGATGATTTTAACTTAAGAGCATATGAGCCACCAAAATATACTGAAAGAGTCATTAGTAAATTTAGAACAGTAGAGATAAGTTAATAATTAGTATGACTGAAAAAGAATTTTTAATAGAATTTGATTGGAGAAATTATTTTTTAATAACGGACAACGTTGTAAGGCAGAAAGAAAATTCTGAATTAGAATTTAAAGAAAGTTTTCACAGTCCAAAACATAATGATAAAAAACTTCTTAAATGGATAGCGAGTTTTGCTAACTCCGAAGGTGGTTTAATATTATATGGTATAAAAAATAACGGAGAATTAGTTGGTTTAAAAAATGAAAAAATTGAAAAATTTGAAAACCAGACTTTATCTGAGGAATTGCTATCATATTTTGCTCCTGAGATTAAATTCGAATTATTTACAAAAAATATTAATAATTTAAAGATTGGGTTTCTTTACATATATAAGTCACAAAATAAACCTGTTGTCACAATTAAAACTGCAAAAAATAATATTCAAGAAAGTGATATTTTTTATAGATATCCAGGTCAAAGTAAAAGAATATCATATGGGGATCTATTAAATATTATCAGCGATAGAGAAAAAAAATTAAATGAAAATTGGATCAACTTGATTCAGAATGTAGCTACGATAGGTGTTGAGAAAATAGGATTATTAAATATAGACAATGGTGAATTAATAGGTAAAAAAAATAAACTTCTAATTTCTGATGAGCTACTTAATAAAGTAACTTTTATAAATGAAGGACATTTTGTTGAAGATAAAGGTGCTCCTGCTTTAAAACTGATTGGAGATGTTCAACCTATTGGTAGTAATAAAATTGTAAAACTTGTAGAGAATAAATATCAATTAATAACTCACTTTGAGCTACTAAATTCTTTTTTTGAACAAAATTTAGAAATAGATAATGCTAAGGAATTTTTTAAAAAGGTTTTACACGAAAATACACAATACTATCCTATCTATTTTTATATCTTTAAATCAGAAATGAAAAAATCTCAGATTTATAAAATGTTAGATAATATTAAAGGGAACAAAGTTGAAAGTGTAAAAGAACGTTTTGAAAAGGAAGGTAATGATACTTTTAGATTTAAAATTGGAAATATTTCTACTGGAACAGAAGCGGCAAAACAAATATCAAATGAGTTAAAAAAACTTAAGGAAAAAAGAGAGATTGACTCTAAAAGTTTGAACACTAAAGAATTAAGGTACTTAATTCAAGCAATTACACACCTCACAAATAAAGATATTGATTCAACTTACATAATGAAAATTCTTAAAAATATCTATGATAATCATTTTAATGAATCACCAACAACTAAATCATTTATAAGGAAGGCAATTTGTCATATTGATCTTATATTATTCGGTGAACATTTTTTCAAATTATAAAGAACAAGAAATCATATTGTAATATTTTTAAATTGTAAATCCCCCCACCCAAAAAAAAGGGCCACTCCAAAAAGAGCAGCCCATATAAATAATAACCTGTCTCAGAAATTAGTTCTTGCTAATATCCTCATCTATGTTGATTTCGCTGTCCGTAGCTTCGTCTTCTGGTTGGTTAAGAGTTTGGTTCAAAAGCTCGGCTTCGTCCACTTTCTCTTCCCCACCTATGAATAAGAATTTCAGCTTATCGTTCTTTTTGTCGAACTGCACCTTAACAGTAGCACCGTGAAGCAAGTTGCCTTTCAGTATTTCGTCGGCTAACTCATCTTCTACGTACTTCTGCAATGCTCGGCGTAGCGGTCTTGCACCATACTTCTCATCATATCCTTTCTCAACGATATAATCTTTGGCATTTTCGCTGATTTCTAACTTCATTTCGTGCAGCTTCATTCTCTGCTCCACTTGCTTCAGCTGAATGTCGATTATTTCCTTGATGTCCTTCTTAGTCAGCTTTCTGAATATGATAAAGTCATCTATTCTGTTAATGAACTCAGGACTGAATATAGTCTTAGTTGACTCCTCTATCGAGCTTTTTAGCTCTTCGTAATCATCCATAGAATCTATGTCAGTGAACCCAATTCTACCACCTGGCTTCAAGTCCTTAGTACCAGCGTTAGAAGTCATAATGATAATAGTATTCTTGAAATCAACCTTTCTGCCAAGCCCATCAGTCAATATACCATCGTCAAATACTTGAAGTAGGATATTGTAAACATCTGGGTGAGCTTTCTCTATCTCATCTAATAATACTATTGAGTATGGCTTTCTTCTTACCTTCTCGGTCAGCTGTCCACCCTCTTCGTAGCCAACGTATCCCGGAGGTGCACCTACTAATCTCGACACAGAGAATTTCTCCATATACTCACTCATATCTATTCTAATGATGGCATCTTCTGTGTCGAACATTGCCTTCGATAGCGATTTTGCTAACTCAGTTTTACCAACACCAGTTGGGCCTAAGAACATAAACGAACCAATAGGTCTCTTGGGATCTTTCAGTCCAGCTCTTGCTCTTCTTATCGCCTTAGCCAAATGTACAATCGCTTGCTCTTGACCAACTACAGATTCTTTCAGTTCATCAGCAAGTGATAGTAACTTCTTAGATTCAGATTCTGCTACTCTACTCACTGGCACGCCAGTCATCATAGACACAACGTCCGATATATCAGTCTCCGAAACTGGGAACACCAACTTGTCAGCTTGCTTTTCCCAATCAAGTTTGGCATTAGCAAGTTCTTGTTGCTTCGTTTTCTCCAAATCTCTCAATCTGGCAGCTTCCTCAAAGTTTTGCTTTTTAACTACATCATTTTTCTGTTCGTTGATTTTCTTAATCTCTTTTTCCAGATTGATAACGCTAATCGGTACGTCTATATTTTCCAAATGCACCTTAGCACCAGCTTCATCAATCACATCGATAGCTTTATCAGGGAAATTCCTCTCCGAGATATACCTATCTGCCAATCGAACAGCCGTTTCTATTGCATCGTCAGTATAGATAACATGGTGATGCTTTTCGTAAGAATCCTTAATCTTATTCAAAATCTTAAGAGTTTCGAGTGCAGAAGGCGGCTCAACCAAAATCTTTTGGAACCTACGCTCCAGCGCACCGTCTTTCTCTATGTTTTCGCGGAACTCATCGAGAGTAGTAGCACCAATACACTGTATATCGCCACGAGCCAAAGCCGGTTTGAACATATTGGAAGCATCAAGTGAACCCGAAGCCCCACCAGCACCAACAATAGTGTGAATCTCATCGATAAACAATATCACATCATCAGCTTTTTCTAACTCATTGATAACTGCCTTCATTCGCTCTTCGAACTGACCTCTGTACTTAGTACCAGCAACTAATGAAGCAATATCGAGAGTAATTATTCTCTTCTCATACAATGCACGCGATACTTTCTTCTGTACTATCCTAAGGGCTAATCCCTCTACAATTGCAGTTTTACCAACGCCTGGTTCACCAATTAGAACAGGGTTGTTTTTCTTTCTTCTCGAAAGAACTTGTGATAGTCGCTCTATCTCTTTTTGTCTCCCAATTACTGGGTCTAACTTCTTCTCAGCTGCCATTTTTGTCAAATCGCGCCCAAAGTTATCCAGCACTGGAGTTTTCGCTTTTTCTTTCTTTCTCGATTGAGCAGATTTGTCTGTCTTTTTCGGAATATAAGAAGACTCGCCCTCGTCCGATGGCGATGCTCCTTTGATTATGTTATCTAATTCATCTCTAACCAAATCATAACTTACATTGAACTGATCTAATATCTGAGCAGCTATATTCTCCTCATCTCTAAGTAGCGAGAGCAACAGATGCTCTGTGCCAATCTTTTGAGATTTGTACAATTTAGCTTCCAAATAAGTAATTTTCAATACTTTTTCTGCTTGTTTAGTCAGGGGTATATTACCAGAAGTAACCGTAGTGCCACTAGGCCTGACAGTTTCCTCTATCCCTTTTTTTAATTTGAACAGGTCAGCACCCAAGTTCCTTAGAACTTTTACGGCAATCCCTTCGCCATCTCGGATAATACCGAGTAGCAGATGCTCTGTGCCAATGTAATCGTGGCCAAGTCTTAGGGCTTCTTCCCTACTCAGCTTGATTACATCATTGACCCTACTTGAAAAATTTCCTTCCATTTCAATCACCTAAAATTTTATTTTCCTTTCTCTTTCTACTAATAAAAACACTTCAAATAGCAAACAGTTACAAAAAATTGCGTTTACTGATACTATATTAAGTCCTATTGACGTTTTTTTACTCGTATTATTTGCTGCGATAAATGTAATATAAAATTAGTATATAAGCTATTCAAATAAATGAATAAATAAACCGCCATTAGTTTTCAACAGTCCCAAAGTTTTTATTACACTTCCAAATCTGTTAAATTACTAATCAGTACTACACATATATACGAGAATAACATGTTTGATGTTCAAAAATCAGAATTAGCTAAGGTTCAAGAAAAAATAGAACAGCTCAGGAGGTATCTTTGATGTTGAGTCTAAAGAGAAAGAATTAAGAGAGTTAAAAGACTTATCTGAGACACCTGACTTTTGGGATGATTCGGATAAAGCAAAGAAAGTAATGAAAAATCTATCGGACAAAAAGGGATGGATAGATACATATTACTCAGCTATTCGCTCGGTTGGTGACACTGAGGCAATGGTTGCTTTGGCAGATGAAATGGCTGAACAAAGTTTAGAAGAAGACATAGACAAAGAGCTAAACAAAGCCATAAAGAAAGTAAGCGAGCTGGAAATAATGAATATGCTGTCTGGTAAAGATGACAGCAGTAACGCTATTTTAACAGTAAATTCGGGTGCTGGTGGCACCGAAGCATGCGATTGGGCAGAAATGTTGCTCAGAATGTACTTAAGGTGGGCAGAAAGGAAAGGATTTGCCACAAAGCTATTGGACGAGCAAGAAGGAGAGGTGGCTGGGATAAAGTCAGCTACCATTCAGATAGAAGGTAGCTTTGCTTATGGATATTTAAAAGCTGAAAATGGAGTGCATCGTTTGGTGAGAATTTCGCCATTTGATTCCAATTCACGTCGTCATACTTCTTTCGCAAGTGTCTATATTTATCCAGAGATAGAAGATGATGTTGAGATTGAAATCAATCCTGCGGATGTAGAGTTGGACACGTTTAGAGCAGGAGGAAAAGGTGGGCAGAATGTCAATAAAGTTGAGACGGCAGTTAGATTAAAACACAAACCAAGTGGAATAGTTGTATCTTGCCAAAAAGAACGCTCACAATTGCAGAATCGTGATTTGGCTATGAAGATGCTCAAATCGGCTCTATACAAGAAGAAGGTTGAAGAAGAAGAAGCCGAAAAAGCCAAGATAGAAGGGGCAAAAAAGAAAATAGAATGGGGTAGCCAAATTCGGTCCTACGTTTTCCAACCATATACAATGGTCAACGACGCGAGAGTAGAGTACAAAACATCGGATATAACATCTGTAATGGATGGCGATTTGGATGAATTAATCAAAGCAGTATTATTAAGTGGAGAAATATAAACTATGACTAAACTATCAAAACTATTAAAATTATCTCTTTTATCTGTGACGTTATTATTAGCATTCAGTTGCTCTGACCCCTATGAAAAATCATTCTCGGCGTCGGGAGATGATCCTTTTTGGAGTTTGAATATAACACCTGAGAAAGATGTGACTTTCAGCATGAAAGGAATGGAAGAAGAGATTAAGTTCAATATTGGTGAAGACAAGTATATGGACTTTTTACACAAGCACACTCAGAACGGTATGTTGTTAGAATACAACATAATAGACAGAGAATGTCACAACTACGAAAGAGAAGACACAGAGACTTACATGGTGATAGTAAGGTTAGATGGTGAGAAATATGTTGGCTGCGGACAGTTCCGTGATTAATATAAATATCAATTATTTTCACTATTTATGAGACGTTTTTGCTGTTCATGTGTCTTTATAAGATAGAGCATTAACTAATTTCACTTAATATGAAATATATTTTACTTTTTTTAATTTTATTTTCAACATTATATCCTCAGTCAATGATCGTAACTGGTGTTGATACTGACAATTACCCCTATGTTAATCTTGATTTTTTAGTATTGGATGACAATGGGGAGGCAAAGCCAGTTGACAATAATGTAATGTCTCTCACTGAAGATGGAATAGAAAAGCTGATACAATCTATTGAGTGCAACGAGAATTATACAAAAGAACCAATTTCTATGTCTTTAGTAATAGATGTGTCTGCTTCAATGAAAGATACTATTACTCTTCCGTCTAAGAGACGAATTGATGTTATAAGAGAATCTGCAATGAAATTAATTGATATTTTGCATCCCGATTCAGAAATCACGCTTGTTACCTTTTCAACAGATGTCACTATAATAGAGCCGCTTACTACTAATCGTAATATAATCATGGATGCCATTAACTCTATTGGTGAGCCATTTGGATCTACTTATATTAGTGAAGCATTCTTAGATGATGAAAATGGAATTATTAAGTCAATTGAAGGAGCAAAACATAAGAAAGTAGTCTTATTTATGACTGATGGACAAGATAATGATTTAGAAAAAGATGAAATTTTGACAAAACTTAATGCTAACAGTATAACATTATACACTTTGGGAGCAGATGCATACTTGGAAGTAGAGTTAGTAGATATAACAGAAGCCACTGGAGGAAAATCACTAACTAATATTACTTCGGAAGCTGATATAAACAATGCATTCCTTGCATTAGCTATATTTGCTTCAGGTATTGAAACTTGTCGACTGTCATACATTTCAGATAAATGCAGTAATAACAGGAGTATAACATTAACTTATGATGAGCTCTATAGTCATACCAAGCAGTTAGTTTTATCAAAAAAGAATCTAACGGAATACAATATTGTTAACAATAATCAGAAAACCAGTAACTCTTCTACTTCTAATAATCTGTACTATGTAAGTATAATTTCAAATTCTGATAATTTGACAATTAATAATATTGCCTCTGCTTATGGTGAGTTTAGCTTAATTAGTCCAGCAGCATCTGATTTTCCTATTCAACTATCAAAAACTGAAGTTCTCAATTTAGTCTTCGAACCTATTGACTTAGTAAATAACAAAAATGACTATTTTAAGATAGAATCAAATTCATGTGAAAATGGCTCTGTATTTTTAAAATTCAGACACAATTCAGACTTTATCAAAGTTTCAGAACCTAATGGTGGTGAAGAGTTCTTGACTAACTCAAATGAAACTCTACTTTGGGAAGACTCTGGGTATGAATCAAGCTATAATGTTGATTACTCTACAAACAAAGGAGCTAACTGGATTAATATAGCTACTAATTATAATGACAAGGACTTCCCTTGGAAAAAGATACCCGGACCAGAGACAGATAATGCTTTACTAAAGGTCTCTAAGAATGTTATTATCGATTCATTAGTAAAAACAATTGGCTTAGAGACTGTAAACACGAATAAAGAAAGTCAATTTTTAGATATAATTCCATACCAAGAAGACAAATTTATAGCTGTCATCGATATTGTAAAAGAATTGCAGTTTTCTAATTTAGATTTATTCTATACTGATTTTGGCTTGTCATTAAGAGATTCGTCAGTTAACATTAAGTTAATATTGATTCTGAACAATAAGCTAGAAATGATTAAATACAAACCAATTAAGACCTCTTCGGCAAATACTTATTTAACGAGTATCGACAATAGTCCTTATGTTCTCATTAGTGACTTTAGTCATTTAAGTTTTGATACTTTGAGCTATTCATTTTCAACAGATTCTCGAATAAAAAGAGGAATTATAATTAAACTTGATGCTGATTTAGATCTTGTAACTCATAAATTGTTTGAAGTAAATAATGAATATTTTAATCAAACTAATTTTATCATTGATTTTGAAAACAGCAAGAATTCATTGCACTTATTAGGAACATTCAAAAAGTCTTATGAATATGATGAGGAAATGATTGTTGCTCCTAGTTTTATTAATGATAAGTATTTTCTTTCTCACTTAAATAAAGATTTAGAACTAATAAATTCAATAATCTTCAATAACGAAAGTGACAATTTTGATTTTGAACCGAAAGGAATTGAACCCATAAATGATGATTCTGTTGTATGGTGGGGTACTGGGTCTGGAGAATTTTTTAACTTAGATTCTAATTACAGAGGGATAACGGCAACTTCAAGTTATAATAAATCCAATTTGGTTTTAAATAATTATCTTGAGATAGACAGAACATTTGATTTCAACTTTATTGATTACAAGCATTACAAAGGATTCGAGTATTGGCTATACTTCGCACTTGACACAATTAAAATACAAAATGATGAATTAATTTTACCACATCCTATATTTAGCAATTCATTGATTTGTTTTAACGATCAAAATACCATTGAGTGGTCTGTTGATTTGGATAAATTTGGTAGTCTTAAGAAATTAATGGTATTTGATAATGAAGAGATTGTAATAGGTGGATTAACTAATTCAACTTTCAAAGTAGATAAGTACACAATATTTAAAAATGGGAACACACAGTTCCTCAGCTCATTCGATTTATTAACAGGTTCTTTCAATTGGCTAAAACATGTGCCAGAAACAACTTATAAAGGATTAATCACAAGCAACAGCAATAATATAATAATATCGGGAGATTTATACAGGAAAACTGATTTTGGAAATGGATTTGAGATTGATACAGATAGCAATGCTTACAATAAGAATCAGCATTATTTGTGGTCTATAAATATTAATAACAATTCTCGTTTTGATATATCTGATTCATTGTGGAGCATCAAATCACCTGGGTTCGAGTATGTTGACACTGTTGATTTTGGAAATGTATATTCTGGAAGTATTAAAGACACTATAGTTTTAGATTTTTTCAAAGTGACTGACAATTCGAAAAACATCACAATTGAATCAGTAATAATAGAAGATGCAGGATATTCAGTAGATTTTAGCACGCCTCATGCACTAATTGAAAATACAGATTTGAAGATTATACTCGATGTAAATTTGTCTGGTGGCGGATTAGCCAAAGGAATAATATCGACAGATATTGGTAAATTCAATTTCTATGTATTGCACAATGAGGTAGAACTGAGGTACAGACCTTATTATGAGAATGATTCATTAGCAATCAATTTTGGTGAAGTATTGGTAGGCGAACAAAAATCTAAAACTATCAATATCATAGAAAATCTTGGCTTAGCAAACATAGGAATAGATAGTGTCAAAATTATAAATGATAATGGCAATAATTATACATTAAATATTATTACAGATGAAAATCTAATATTAAGTGGTGACACTTTGATTACTGAGTTTGTATTTTCACCCAATTTTGTAGGTACACACAACGCTACTGCTCAATTTTATACTGATATTTACCGTGAACCATTCTATATTAGGATAACTGGAAAAGGTATTTCAAATGACACTGTGAACATTAATATCAAAATAGATAGTATAATGTACGATGCAGGAAAATATATTGATCTAAATACATTCATTAATCTAAATGACAACCCTGCCTCCCTCCAATTAGATAGCTTAGCGGTTGATATTGAGTACAATGCTACCCTTCTTATTCCTTTCAGATTTCCGGAAGAAGGTAGTGTAGAAAATAAAATTAGAAAAATTACTTTGCCGATTAGCCAAGCTGAAATACAAAAAGGAATAGACTCAAAACGATTCTACACAACCATTGGCAATAGCATTTCAACTGACATAGAAATAGCTGATGTCAGAGCTTACAATACAAATGGTGATTTAATTAAAGAGTTAAAACACTCAACAGAAAATGGATATTTTGAGCTTACAAATGTATGCTACACAGACGGTTCTTATAGACTTTATAATGAGTCTGACCCAACAGATTTGAATATTTATTACGAAAATGGGGAATATTTCGTAAATTATAATCTTATCGAAGATGGATTTACGAACATTAGTATTTTTGGTACTGATGGCAAGTTAGTTAACCATCTTGTATATAAAAACATGAACAAAGGAGCTTACACCGCTGAAGTTGATACAAAAAATATTGCAAATGGTAGTTATATCGTACAGTTGGAAACAGAAAATGTTGTCTTATCAAAGATATTTGTCATTGTTAAATAGATACAAACACATATTACTAATTCTTATAACCTTAGTTTCTACTTTGGGTTTATCTTCCGAAGAAGAAAAACAAAGGCAAAGATTACTATTCTCGTCAAAAATGTTATTTAACATTAACGGTTCAGACTTTACAAACTTAGGTAATGCTAATTCTTGCTGCCCTGGGTTCACCTCTGGTTCAGGAATGGGATTGGGAATAGGACTCAATTATCTATATCCAATCAATAACAGATGGTCTATTCTTGCAGGAATTGGATATAATGATTTGTCATCTGACTTTATCGAGTTAGAGAATAAGAAAATAAATTTGAATGGTGAAAATCCTGTTGATGCAAAAATAGAGCAGAAAGTGACTTCTACCTTATCGGCTATTTTCTTAAATCTTGGTGCTGAGTATAGCTTGACAGAAAAATTAGATATTGTAATAGGATATATGATTAGTATTCCAAGTGATTTGGAATACCTACAGACAGAAAAAATAATAACACCCAACAATGCTGTTTTTGATAACATTGGCTCAAAAACTCGTACAAACACTTCGGGGACAATAGAAAGTAGCATCTTGCATAATTTATTCACTAATGTTGCCTACAGATTATATACTGACTCTGACAAAAGCTCATATCTAAGACCAAATATTGGTTACACTTTGGGATTCAATAGCATCAACCAAGAAATGTCGCTTACTCCTAATAGTTTTAATGTTGGTTTAGACTTTGCTTATGCTTTTGGTGGTGGAAACAGCAATAGTGATATGAATGATGGTGAAAGCAAAAGTAACTTTTCTAATGAAATAGAAACTTCGATTCCAGAAAATCAAGTGATTGAGATAGCGCTAAACGAAGAAATTGAAACGCTTAACTCAAATAGTTCGAACAAGGAATCTGGAGCGAGTTATCAAGAAAATCCTACTCTTATAATCAGACCATTATTAATTGATGATAAAGAAAATAGACAAGAAAAAAACTTTGTTTATATAAATGAAGTTAAATCAAAAAGATTAGTTCCGATACTTAACTTCATATTTTTTGATAAAGACTCAACTAAAATTCCAATTAGGTATAGTAGCATATCTTATTCTGAAACAAAGAACTTCAATTTAGATAGTCTATTTGATGTAGCTACTTTAGATATTTATCACCATGTGTTAAATATAGTCGGTAAGAGAATGAAGCAAAACCCTAAAGCTAAGCTAAAAATAGTGGGGACTAAATCAGATGATGAAACTAATCAGAATAGTAGTATAATAGCTATAGAAAGAGCCAAATCTGTTCAATCTTACTTAGTAAACAATTGGAAAGTAAATATTAATAGATTAGAGCTTATTTCAGCAGAAAATCCCAAAAAGCCATCAGTTGGTAATACGGATGAATCGAAAGAAGAAAACAGAAGAGTTGAGCTATATAGTAACGACGAAAATATATTGAAACCAGTATTGTTAAGCGATTTACTTTATAGGCCTATTACTAAAGAAATGAAATTTTATACCGTTGTCGATACAAATCTGATTAAATACAGCTGGCAATTAGAAATAAATGATGATGAAGGCAATCGAATATTCGAAGACGCCGCCGATGGAGAACCACCATTATCACTCAATTACATAATAGATGAAAAACTTGCAAATGACATAAGTGATAAGAAAAGACTGAGGTATAGATTCTCGTTGATTGATGAAAAGAATGAAAGACAGTCTTTAGCTGGTGATTTTAACATAATAGTTAACACTATAGATGAAAAAAACAGCCGTAAAGAAAAAGATATAATGGTAGATAAATATAGTTTAATATTATTCGACTATGATGGGTATGAATTAGAAAAATCTAATTCTAAAATTATAAACTTAATTAAGAGCAATATGACTAGTAATTCTAAACTAAGAATATCTGGTTATACGGATAAAATTGGTAGCCCAGAATATAACAAATCCTTATCTGAAAAAAGGGTTCAATCTGTAGCTAATGAGTTTAATTCCCAAAATATTGATAATTTGTACCACTATGGTGAATCTCTAATATTGTTCAATAATAAATTACCAGAGGGTAGATTTTATTCAAGGACAGTAGAAGTAGAGGTTATAACCCCGACTAAATAGGTAATCTATGACTATAACTAAAGAATGGAAGACAATAATAAAATCTGATTTAAATACTGTTTGGGATTTTTTTTCAAGACCAGAAAACTTGAACAACATAACTCCAGATGATATGAAGTTTGAGTTCCTAACCGACACATCTGGTAAACAGATGTACGAAGGTATGATAATAAAGTATAAGGTCTCCCCTTTCCCTGGCGTAAAAATGAACTGGGTTACTGAGATTACCAAAATTGATAGTAAAAAATACTTTGTTGATGAGCAACGAATAGGTCCATACAAAATGTGGCACCACGAACACCACTTCCGTGCACTTGAAGACGACACAACTGAAATGATTGATATACTTAACTACAATGTTGGTAGGGGTATCATCGGGACAATAGCTGACAAGTTAGTTGTGAATAGTAAAGTAGATTCAATATTTGAATTCAGACAAGCAACTATTGATAAACATTTTAGCTAAAAAACTCATTCATCTTATTTATAAGTACATCAATATCAATTTGCTCTATCGCGTGACGTGAGTTTGCTATCTCAAAATAAACCGAATTATTTATTAAATTCACCACATTTTCAGATTCTTGTCTCGTAACCATTTCGTCATTTGCACTTCTGGATATTAACACACGCGAATTGATTCTCTTTAGTAAATAATCGGGCAGTGGGGTATTCTCTGAAATATCATCCATCATATTTCTATGATATTCTAATAATCTTGCCCAGTTCTCTTCACCGTGAACTAGTTTTAACTTATCTGCAAAATGAGGCACTTTTTGTTCGATTACTTCAGGGATAAACATCTTCTTTTCTCTATTAGCAGTCTCCCTGTCCCATTGATATTTAGTATTTAGTGTCATAATATCACCAAACACTTGCTCCTTGACTTCTAAAGTTAGAGCAACAAAACCACCCATGCTATACCCAAACACAGATGGTTTTACTAGATTATTCTCTAATATGTAATTATGTATATAATTGACAAAATTATGGATTGAGAATTGACTCGATTGATTTGCATTTTCTCCGTGTCCAGGGAAATCAAAACGATGAATTTTGTAATCGCCAGCTAACCTTTCAACCAAAACATCTAATTGTTTTTTGCTACCAATAGCTCCGTGCAGTAATAATAAATCTTTCTTATTCTGCATTTTTTACTACATCTCTGGCAATTACAATATGTTGGATTTCCGAAGTACCTTCGTATATTTCAGTAATTTTAGCGTCTCTCATCAATCTTTCTACTATGTACTCCCTCACATAGCCGTAACCACCATGTATTTGCACTGCCTCGCGAGCAATATCATTGGCAATAGTCGAAGCAAAAAGCTTTGCTTCGGATGATACTCTATTTACATCCATACCCTTATCATCCATCCAAGCAGCTTTATTAACAAGTAATTCCGCCGCCGAAATTTTCATTGACATTTGTGCTAATTTAATTTGTATTGCCTGATGATTATTAATAGGTACACCCATAGAATGCCTTTCCGAAGAATACTTAACTGACAAATTAAAAGCAGCTTTGGCTATACCAAGTGCTTGGGCAGCTATACCAATTCGACCACCAGATAGGCCTTGCATAGCAAGATAGAATCCCTCGCCTACTTTGCCAACAATATTTTCTTTTGGCACTTTGACATTTGAAAATGATAGCGAAACAGTATCGCTACCACGCAACCCCATTTTGTCCTCTTTTAATCCAATTTCAACTCCTTCTGAATCAGCATCCATAACAAAAGCAGTTATTCCACGGTGCTTCAGTTCAGGATTTGTTTGAGCAAACACCAAAAACATACCCGCATTGCTACCAGTAGTTATCCAGTTCTTTGAGCCATTGATAATATAGTGGTCGCCGTTCTCTGTTGCCATAGTTTTTATTCCCCTTGCATCAGAACCAACCTCTGGTTCAGACAAGCAGTAAGCACCCAGCATTTCCCCTCTAGCCATCGGCTTCAAATATTTTTCTTTAATCTCATCAGAAGCGGACTTAACCAAAACAGAATTAACAAGCTTTTGTACTGACACAATTACGGAGACGCTTGCATCAGCTTTAGCAAATTCCTCAATTACAGAGCATTGACTGATGTTATCCAAACCACTACCGTCCCACTCTTCTGGTACGTTCATACCCAAAAATCCAAGTTCCCCTACTTGCTTTATTATCTCTTTTGGGAATATTGCATTCTTATCACGCTCTACTGCACCTGGTTCTATTACATCGTTGGCAAATGATTTTGCTGTATCTTGTATCTGTTGTTGAAGTTCATCTAATTCTAACGAAAACATATTATTCACCGGTTATTTATCAATTTTTATCTTTTTAAACTTTTTCTAATTCTTCTACGTATTACAATACGGAATATATAAAAAAAAAGACGAATTAATATGAAATTTACTACACTTATTTTGACTATTGTATTAACTTTTAGTGCTTATGCACAACCTAAGTTTGAATTTGTAGGAAGCAGTGAAAAAAACTGGGGTAAAGTAATGAAATCCCAAGGACCACTACACACAACAATAAAAATCAAAAATTCTGGTGATAAATTGTTAGAAATCTATGGCGTAAAGCCAGGTTGTGGGTGTACCACAGCTCCGATAGATAAGCGCTTATTGGATCCAGGAGACATTGCAACTGTGGATGTCACTTTGAAAATCGACAAAGATAATGGCCCTATTACTAAGGGAATAGAGTTCACTACAAGTGATCCAGTTAACGACAGAATAAGTTATATGCTAAAAGCGAATGTAAAAGTTCCAATTGACTTATTCCCCAGTTTTTTTAACATGGGTGCCGTAGAAATAAATAAACCAGCAAATAGGAAAGTAGTGATTTCTAACCACACCCAAGAATCAATTAAAGTTGTGGATTTAATAGATCCAGGTGGGGATATTACCATCAACTTCAAAAAAGGAACAATACTCAAACCTGGCTCTCATACAGCCATAGAGGCAGAAATAACAACAAGTACAAAAGGTACCTTTGATAAAAAAGTGATTTTGAAAACCAACAGCAAAAATCATCCGACAATTGAAATCCCTATAAGAGGAATTGTTGGTAAGACTAACTAAAGCTAAAACTAAAATCTATACTATAAAAAAAGTCAGATTATCTTTAATCTGACTTTTTTTTTATTAGCTATCTTAATCAAAATTAAAAATTCATTATAATTTTGCCGATATAATTGCCTGATTCGAACTTTTCTTGTGCTTCTTTCGCGTTAGAAATATCGAACTCCGAATCAATTTGTGGTTCAATTTCGCCCTTGCCTAATAATTCTAACAAATCACTCATATTGTTTGGTGAACCCAAAAACAGCCCGTTGATATTCAAATGTCTGAAATATGTTTGCTGTATATTCAAACTGACTTCTCTGCCAGTTATCATACCGCAAAACATAATTCTACCATTGTTTCTTAGTAAAGCAAAAGATTTGTCAAATGTAGTTGGCCCTACATAATCTAATACAGCGTCTAACCCTTGAGGGAAATTTGATTTTATCTTCTCTACTATTTCCTCATCGTCTCTCATATAAACAAAGTCTGCACCCAACTCCTTCAATTTCTCTGCTTTCTCTTCAGTAGAAGTAGTAGTTATTACGGTTGCTCCTCTTTGTTTAGCTAACTGTATAGCAAAAGTACCGACTCCACCAGAGCCACCCCACACCATAAAAACATCGCCACTTTGCAAATTAGCTACTGAATCAATAGCATGCATAGCAGTTAAACCAGCAGTTGGTAAAGTAGCCGCCTCTTGATAAGAAACACTATCTGGTAGTTTGAAAAGTGATTTTGCAGGAACAGCTACGTATTCAGCATAGCCGCCATCTATGTGCATACCGAAAAATTTCCACCCAAATTGAAGCTGTGGATCTTCTTTGTACTTAGGGTCTATATTGTCAGCTAATATTATTGGGAACGACACTACCCTATCGCCTGTACTATATTCAGAAACAGCACTTCCAACTTCAGCAACTTCACCAGCCATATCGCCTCCTGGGATGTGTGGGAACTCTAATTTTGCTCCGGGGTAACCGTTTCTCATTACTGTATCAATCATATTTATTGAAGTAGATTTTACTTTTAGTAAAACTTCATCTTCTTTTATAGTTGGCTTTTCAAAATCATCTTTGAATTTGATGACTTCCAATCCACCATTTGCTTCATAATAAGCAGCTTTCATATTTCTTACCTTTTTAAATTATAATGTTGTTTTTTGATTTCTAAAATTGAATTGGGAAAATAACAAAAATCATGGCATCCCACAAAGCGTGTGATATTAAACCAGGAACTATTGATTTATACCGTTTGAACATAAGCCCCCAATGCACACCGAGTACTAATGCGGCTAACATAAGCATTGGGTTGAGTGCCCACACGTGAACCAAAGCATAAATTGCAGTCGTAATAATAAATGCTTTTTTAGAATTTGTAATTTTCTCTAACTTGTTTTGAACAAAGCCCCTCCAGAATATTTCTTCGGCTGGGCCAATTAGAAATATTAAAAGCAATCCTATATACAGTGCATCCATCTGACTTCGAGTAGAATAGATTGCCTCTATTTGGGGGACTACAAAATCGAAAAGACTCTGTGCTATATATACCCCAAATCGGGAAAACCCATAGAGCACAATGGCATGGATTATTCCAATAGCAATATATTTTTTATTTATAACCAGTAATTTTCTGAACTTTTCTTTCTGAGTTACAACTGAAAACACAGCTAAAAATGAAGCTGAAATAGTCATTGCAATCCAAAAATAGTTGTTGTGTATTAAGTCACCAATAGTAGTAAACTCTGCAAACATAAGAAACCAGAGTATGCTTGCTATGGCAATGCCAATAATTAGGATAGGATTTTTTGTCATATAGAAAGTTCAATATTTATTTACATTTCACCAATAACGAAGTTAATGTGAATGAATTATGAATTTGCTGAATTTTTTATTTGAATGAAGCCAACCTCATTATTATCAAATCTTGCAGGTTGTTTATTTCGGCTTTTGTCATAGTAAAATTATTGAAAAACAGAGATGCTATAAATGTCTCTCCACTTTCACTGACTATGTAAGCAACTATATTAGACACACCAGTCATAGACCCCGTTTTGGCAAATATTCTATTCTGAGCCGTCGTGTTTCTCATTCTTCTCTTGAGTGTGCCTTCGTGTCCTGGCTGAGCCAAAGAGTTAAGGAATATAGCCCTGTCGTCAGATTCGTGCATAAACTTTAGCAAATTTGTTAAAACTGAAGGCGAAATGTAGTTTAATCGAGAAAGTCCAGAACCATCAACAACATTAAAATCAGTTCTATCATAAAATTTCTGAATGAATTTTTCGACCAAACGTACACCAGAATCAAAACTGCCATCGCCAGCGGCTTCTTTCCCTATTGTTTTTAACACAACTTCAGCAGACAGATTATTGCTCTTGCGGTTTATCACTTCGAGTATATCTCCCAAGGGTGGAGAAATTTTCTGTATTTTTTCTTTTATCTTAAAATAAACTGGTGTCTCATTCCAATCATCAATGTCAATCAATGCCCCTTTGAACCTAATATTAAAGTGTCTGAGGTGATCGCTAAAATTACTTAAATAGAACAAAGTTGGATTGTCAATAGCTATATGTTCTTTAACAGTGTCTTTTTTCAATGGGTCAAATGGTATAGTTCCAAAAAACTCGAAGAAATTAGTAATTGGATCCCTCACAAATGACACTTCATTATACTCAGATTCGGTACTCGCTATTATATTATTTACAATTCGGGCGTAATCTGAATTGGGCACCAAGCTGATGTTGGCAGTTTCATTCTTTTTGTCCGATGAATTGATGTTTACCAATATCGAATTATCAAATATGTTAAGAGCACCAACCTGAGATGAATAGGAATATTTCATATCATCCCAAGCCCAACCTGATGGATATGGTTCATCATCAAAATAGTTATCATCACCTATTATATTGCCTTTTATGGACTTGATACCCATGCTATCTAACTTAGAAACTACTCTATCAAATATTACTTTCTCATTATTATAATAGTCAAGTGATAATGTTGGGTCCCCACTCCCCCTTATGATAATATTACCAATAAATTCGCCACTTTCTTTTATCTCTCCATCTAAATATATTTGATTAGAGTAAACAAAATCACTACCCAAATAATACAATGCAGCAGCAGAAGTTAGCAATTTTATAGTAGAGGCAGGTACAAAGTTCTTCTCCTCATTAAGATTATAAATATACTTCTCTTTGTCAATTGAGTATATACTTGCCCCTATGTGGGCATTGCTTAACTTAGGAGTGTTGAGTAAAGTCTCAATGTCTTTCTTTAATGTTTTATATTCATTGAGGTTATCTTTTGCATTAACAAAAGAACAACAACATAAAATTAAAATCAATATTCGTATCATAAATTCGTTATAACGTAATAATTTGTAAACAAATAATATTAAAAAAGTAATTATGGCAACAGAAGTAAAAAAACAAAATAAGGAAACTTTTGAATATAAAGCAGAAATGAAGCAATTATTACAATTAATTGCTCACTCTCTTTACACACATCCAGAAGTATTCATAAGAGAATTAGTGTCCAATTCATCAGATGCACTAAACAAAATTAGATTCAAAAAACTAACTGACAAGAATGTTTACAAGGCAGATGCTGAACTAAGAATTGATATAAAAGTTGATGAAGAAAAACAGACTTTCTCAATTTCTGACACAGGAATTGGTATGAATAAAGAAAATCTTATCAATCAACTCGGTACTGTTGCCAAGTCAGGTACGTCTGAATTTTTGGAACAATTGAAAAAAGGAAAGCAAAAAGCTGACGGCGATTTGATTGGTCAATTCGGTGTTGGTTTCTATTCAGTCTATATGGTTACGGACAAAATAGTTGTAAAAACAAGAAACCACGAAGAAGAAGGTGAAGGGTTAAAATGGACTAGCAAAGGCGACGAGACTTTTGATATAGTACCAGTAAAGAAAGCCGATAGAGGTACACAAATTACTTTTAAGCTTAAAGATGAATACAAAGAATTTGCATCTGTTGATAGAGTTAGGAGTATATTAAAAAAATATTCTAACTTTATTGAATACCCTATTTACCTAAACGATGAAGAGATAAATACGGTTGATGCTATTTGGCAAAAATCAAAAAGTGATATAACAGTAGAAGAAGCCAATGAGTTTTATAAATTCATATCCAATGACTTCCAAGAGCCATTTGACTATTTACACTTAGATTTAGAAGGAGTAGTTAGTTTCAAATCATTGGTATTCTTCCCCAAGAAGGCACCGATGAATATGTTTGCTGATGATTTTAAAACAACATTGCACTTATATACCAACAAAGTATTTATTCAAGACAATGCAGAGTGGTTATTACCTGATTACTTAAGATTTTGCAAAGGGGTAATTGACACATCTGATTTGAAGCTCAATGTATCGAGAGAAGTAACACAGCACTCACCTGCTATGGCTAAGATTAAGAATATCTTAACTGGGAAAATATTAGGTGAATTTGAGAAATGGGCAAAGAATGACACTGAAAAGTATGAAGAATTTTACAATGAATTCGGAACTATGCTAAAGACGGGAGTTAACTCTGATTTCTCGAATAAGGACAGATTGACGAAATTACTTAGGTTTAATTCATCGCAAAGAGATGGATTAATTTCTTTCGGCGACTACATTGAAAATGCGAACGAAGAGCAGAAAAAAATCTATTATTTAAGTGCAGAGTCAGTTGAGTCAGCAAAAAAGAATCCAAACTTAGAGTATTTCAATAAGAATAATATTGAAGTATTGCTACTAACAGACCCAATCGATTCATTTGTTATACCACAGCTATACACTTTTGAAGAATGGCAAATAGTTTCAATCGACAAAGAAGAATTAGAAGACCAAACTGAAAAGAGTGAAGAAGAAAAAGAAAAAAGTAATAACTTACTCGAAGCTATAAAAGAAGTATTGGGTGACAATGTTGCGGATGTAAAAGAATCGAACAGATTAGTTGATTCACCTTGCACAATAGTTGCTGGCAAAGACGGTATGGACGCACACACAGAAAGAATGATGAAGATGATGGACAAGAACTTTACTGGTGCAAAAAAGATATTTGAGGTGAACACTAATCACGCAATATTAGAAAATCTATCTAAGCACTTAGCTAAAAATGGTTCTGACGAGAAGTTCAAATCAATAGTTAGCCAACTTTACAGTAGTTCATTACTAATAGAAGGTGAACTAAAAGACCCAAATGAATATGTAGCAAAGGTCTATAAGCTAATTGAAAACGCAGTTAATTAGTATTTTATTCAAAATAAATGTATATTTGTAATTACATAATTTTCAACAAAACGAAAAGGTCCCCAAATTGATGAAATTATCTTCATTTAAGTATGATTTACCAGAAAAATCAATAGCAAAATTTCCTGCTGAACCTCGAGATTCCTCGAAGATGTTAGTTATGGATACTGAAACTGGTAAGCTAAAAGACAAAATGTTTGAAGATATTTTGGGAGAGCTTAGCAGAGGTGACTGTTTGGTGCTAAATGACACTAAGGTCTTCCCCGCTCGACTTTTTGGAAATAAAGAAAAGACTAATGCTCGAATTGAAGTCCTATTACTTCGCGAATTAAAGCGTGAAGAAAAACTATGGGACGTTATGGTAGAGCCAGCTCGTAAGGTCAGAATTGGTAACAAAATATATTTTGATGACAACAAATTCTATTGCGAAGTAATAGATAATACTACTTCGAGAGGTAGGACTGTTAGATTCTCTTACGACGGTGATTTGTTAGATGAATTCGAAAGAATTGGCGAAATGCCAATCCCCGAATACATTGACAGAGATACAGCACCTATCGACAAACAAACTTACCAAACAACATTTGCAAACCATGATCACTTGCAATCGATAGCTCCTCCTTCTGCTGGTCTGCACTTCACTCCAGAAATGTTAGAAAAGATAGAAAAGAAAGGTGTTAGAATTGCCTACATTAACTTAACAATAGGTCAAGGTGTATTTGAAACTATTGATGTTGAAGATTTGACAAAACACAGAATGTATAGCGAGTATTTTGAAATACCAAGAGCTTCTGCTGAGTTAATCAACAAGTCATTGAGATCAAACAAACGTATATTTGCTGTAGGAACAAGCACTGTTAGGGCGGTTGAATCATCGGTATTGACTACTGGCTCAATCAAGCCAAACAAAGGTTGGACTGACAAATACATCTATCCCCAGTATGAATTTCAAATAGTAACTGACTTTTTAGCTAACTTTCACTATCCTGCTTCACCTCAGATATTAGTATCTTGTGCTTTTGGTGGCAAAAAGAAAACATTCGATGCTTACAAGCACGCTGTTGATAATGATTATAGAATGTTGGTTTATGGTGATGCAATTCTATTTAGAACTCCGAAACAATAAGGAAATGATAAAGAAATTTAATATATTGAAAGCATACTAATAATAAAGTATGCTTTTTTTTTGGAATGAATAATATGAATGATTTAAAGAACAACTTGGTTAATCAATTTCCTCCACCATCTTTTGATGAATGGAAGGAAGATGCTCAAAAGTATCTGAAAAATAATAAAATTGAAGACTTGATAAGTAAACAACTGACTGATAGTATTGATATTCAATCAATTTACAGTGAAAGACCAAGCAAAAGTATAGAGCTAAATTTCAATGAGTCAGATAGTTTTCCGATTTATTCTGTTTCTTCTAATTACACATTAGAATCAGATTTGGAAGTAGCACATTTGCTGTATTTAGCTAGTCAATCAAAAACCGATGAACTTACAGTAAGAGCAAAGATTGACACAAACTTCTTTCTTTCAATAGCAAAGTTCCGAGCATTGAGATATTTACTTGGCAAAAGCAACTTAACCAAATTCAAAATAGAAGCTTACACAACTAATTTGAATAAATCAATCATCGATGAAAGTAACAATATTATCCGTTTGACAACAGAAGCAATGTCTGCAAACATTGGTGGGTGCGATTCATTAGATTTGCTTCCTTACAATTCAATCAATTCCAAATTAGATGACCAAAGCACTCAGTTTGGCAACAGAATAACTCAAAATATTAAGAATTTACTCAATGATGAAAGCTATTTCGACAAAGTGACCGATCCACTTGCTGGCTCTTATCTAATAGAAGAACTAACATTGAAGTTTATTAATTCTGCGAAAAGCCATTTGTCGGAATTAGAGAGTTTGCTCAGCGATGATGCAGTAAATAAGTATCTATTAGAAAAAAGTACACAACAAATCAACAAGACAAAAGTAAAATTGGACAGTGGTGTTAAAAAACTCATCGGTGTAAATATATATCAGAATAGTGAGTTAATTGATAGCCCCGCTGATAGTGACGATAGATTAGCTACAGATTACGAACAGCTGAAAGTGAAAGTGGATAATAGCAAGCCAAGAGTATATATTGCCAACTTTCAAGAAAAGAGCAAGAAGCAATTACCCATTACTATGGCACTAAATACATTCAATATCGAATTTGAAGCAAACTCCCTATTTGATTTAATAGAAGATGGATACAATACTATAAAGCTATATGACCCCGATTTAGTAATAGTAAATGGTGACGATAATATTATTAGAAATCTGAACATTATGCTAAGTGAGTATAGTATAGTTTCTTTAGAAGAGTTCAGTTCAGATTCTATGCTAACAAATATAAGCACTATAATTTCAAAAATGAGCAAGGTAAACAATGACTAAAATTTTTGAAACGTTAGAAGGTATAAAGATAAAACCAAGATATAGTTCTGAGGATTTGGTTAACGCAAATCATACGAAATATATGTCAGGAATACCTCCTTATTTGCGAGGCCCTTATCACACTATGTACCTCGGGAGACCTTGGACAATCAGACAATATGCTGGATTTTCTACAGCGGAAGAAAGCAATGCTTTTTACAAAAGAAACCTGAAAGCAGGACAAAAAGGACTGTCAGTAGCATTCGATTTGGCTACTCACAGGGGATATGACAGTGACAACCCAAGAGTAGAAGGTGACGTTGGGAAAGCTGGAGTTGCTATTGATAGCATAGAGGATATGAAAATATTATTTGATTCAATCCCCTTGGACAAAATTTCTGTGTCAATGACTATGAACGGTGCTGTACTACCAATTATGGCATTTTACATAGCCGCTGCCAAAGAGAAAGGTGTTAGTACAGATAAACTTAGCGGAACAATACAAAATGACATATTAAAAGAATACTTAGTAAGAAATACTTACATTTATCCTCCAAAAATGTCAATGAAGATTATTTCTGATATTTTTGAATACACAAGTAAGAATATGCCGAGCTTCAACTCTATTTCTGTAAGTGGTTACCACATGCAAGAAGCAGGAGCTACTGCCGACATAGAATTAGCTTACACTCTGGCTGATGGTTTAGAATACGTAAGAGCTGGAATGGATGCAGGATTGGACATAGATAAGTTCGCTCCAAGAATCTCTTTCTTTTGGGGAATTGGTATGAATTTCTTCATGGAAGTAGCCAAAATGAGAGCTGGTCGATTAATCTGGGCTCAGTTGATGAAGCAATTTTCACCCAAAAATCCTAAGTCAATGTCATTGCGGACTCACAGCCAAACATCTGGTTGGAGCTTGACAGAACAAGACCCATTCAACAATGTGGCAAGAACTACAATCGAAGCAATGGCTGCAGCTTTGGGGCATACGCAATCACTACACACAAACTCGTTTGATGAAGCAATAGCTTTGCCTACAGATTACAGTGCAAGAATAGCGAGAAATACTCAACTAATACTGCAGCACGAAACTGGAATAACAGACTATATAGATCCTTTTGGTGGCTCTTATTATATAGAAACTTTAACAAAAGAACTTTACGACAAAGCTTGGGAACTAATTGAAGAAGTAGAAAGCTTAGGTGGAATGGCAAAAGCAATAGAGTCGGGAATGCCTAAATTGAAGATAGAAGAAGCCGCAGCAAAAAAACAAGCACGAATTGATTCTGGTGAAGAAATAATAGTTGGTATCAACAAATACAAAGTAGAAGACAACTACCAATTTGACATACTTGAAGTTGACAATGTAACTGTTAGAAATTCTCAGATAGAGCGATTAAATAGAATTAAAAAAGAAAGAAATAGTGAAGTGGTCGATAGTTTACTAACTGAGCTAACAGAAGTAGCACGCACTGGAAAGGGTAACCTGTTAGATATAGCCGTAAAAGCAGCGGAAGCAAGAGCAACTTTAGGTGAAATTTCTGATGCAATAGAAGAATCTTCGGGGAGACACAAAGCAATGACTAGAACTGTAAGTGGAGTTTATAGCAGAGAAAACAGCAACAAAGATGAGATAAATTCAGTACGAAAACTATCTGATGAGTTTATGGAACTGGACGGCAGAAGACCGAGGATATTAGTTGCCAAAATGGGTCAAGACGGACACGATAGAGGTGCAAAAATAATAGCTACAGCGTTTGCTGATTTGGGATTCGATGTCGATGTTGGGCCATTATTTTCTACACCTGAAGAAGTTGCAAAACAATGCGTTGAGAATGATGTTCATATTGTCGGTATCAGTACACTTGCCGCTGGACATAAAACACTACTACCTAAACTAATTGATTTACTCAAAGAGCAAGGCAGAGAAGACATAATTGTTATTGCTGGTGGAGTTATCCCTAAGCAAGACTATGATTTCCTATTTGATAAAGGAGTATTCAAAGTCTTTGGCCCTGGAGTTAAGATAACAGATTCATCCAAAGAGATATTACATAAATTGATTGATGATTATAAAAGTTAGTCGCAGACAATTGTATTAAATCTAACAGTTACACTTTCATTGCTAGAAGTGGTAGATTCTACTTTTGTAGGGTAACCTTCTTCGTTGTACTCATACATATAAGTCTTTGTGGATATTGTTTCATTGCCATCACGAGATGTATAAGTCGTAATTACAGAAGTAAAATTATTTTTATCAAATAATGTAAATATATCAACAGATTTGTTGATATTATTCATGTCATCATACTTGTAGATTGAATGCTCTTTCCGGGTTCCATTAGTAAGGTATTGTTCGTAAGCCCTATCAATTACTCTGTTTTCGTTATCATATAAATATACGTTAACACTGTTAATCTCCCAACTATCTTTATATTTATAATTAGATTCTTGAGTAACTTGTGCTTGATTATTATAAGTCCTAACTGTCTTTTCTACAAAGTCACCTTGGCCATTAAATGTAACAATTTCATAAGGTAATCCACTTTGATTCCTATATACTGAATCTATAAAATTTATATTTCCTTCACTATTGGTATAAACTATATTTATAATTTCATTTAATACATTTCTCCTGATTTCAATTTTTCTAACTAAATTTTGTACCTCATTAGCTTCGAATTTATAATAGTTAAGTGAAAAGACCTCATCATCTTTATATTCTACTTCATAATAATAGTTTGAGCTATCTGTATAAGATATCAATTTGCATTCTGCCCCGACAGGCGGAGAAGTTACATCATCACTACAGGAAGTTGAAATAAGCAGTAAAACAGCTATTATCACTATAATTTTTATACTTTTCATATAATAATCTATCCAATTTTTTAGGTTTTTTACCTTAAACAATGTATTTTTGTTTTAAATATAAGAAATTAAAAATTAAGATTAAAAAAAGAAATATGAAAAAAGAAATATTATTTGCACTTGGGATTGTAGCAATTGCTTTACTATCAAGATTTATACCCCACCCTCCTAATTTTACACCAATCTTGGCTATTGCTCTGTTTGGTGGTGCTATATTTAAGAATAAGACTATTGCATATTCAGTAACACTGGGTTCTATGTTTGTAGCAGATTTATTTTTAGGACTTCACGAATCTCTTTGGGCAGTGTATCTTTGTTTAGCATTGTTTGTGTTCATAGGAACTCAGGTAAAAAGAAAGAATAGCAAGTCAATTACATTGTCTGCTATTTCATCTTCAGTTATTTTCTTCTTAGTGACTAATTTCTCTGTTTGGGCATTCACTACACTTTACACTCAAAACTTGGCTGGACTAATGACCTCTTACTCTATGGCACTACCATTTTTGAAGTGGAATTTGCTTTCTACACTACTATACAGTGGAGCTATGTTTGGGGCATATAATCTATTAGAAAAATATGATTTTGGATTCACACAACTGGCTGAAGAAAAGAAAAAGTAAACTCTAATCATATAGATATATTACAAAAAAACTCCAACTATAATCATAGTTGGAGTTTTTTTTATGCTTTTAAACTCTAAAATAGTATTTATTTATTCTTCTTAATCTGATTGCTAAAGTGATCTTCTTGGGCATCCACTACAGCAATAGCTACCATATCTAATATTTCTTCTACGTCACTGCCTTGCTCTAATATATGAACTGGCTTTAACATACCTATCAGTATTGGGCCAATAAGATTTGTACCACCTACTTTTGACAACAATTTGTACGCAATATTACCAGAATTCAAATCAGGGAATACTAATACATTAGCTCCACCTTTTATATCACTAAAAGGGAAAGTGGCTTCTAACAAGTCGGGTCTTACTGCTACATCTGCTTGCATTTCACCATCAACGATAAGTTCTGGTCTTTTTGTCTTTATTATACTTCTCGCCTGTCTCATTTTAGCAGGGGTTTCACCAGTTGCAGAACCAAAATTACCATAAGAGAGTAGTGCAATCTTAGGGGTAACTTCAAAATATTGAGCAACTTCTGCTGCCTGTATTGCAATATCAGCTATTTCTTGTGCATTTGGATTGATATTAACAGTTGTGTCAGCTAAAAAATAAGTCTTTTTCTTAGTAGAAACAACGTGTAAACCAGAGACTTTATTAAATCTTGGGTCATGTCCAATAGTTTGTAATGCAGGTCTTATAGTCGATGCGTAATTTGTATTAAGCCCACTAAGCATACAATCGGCATCACCCATAGATACCATAGTAGAAGCAAAATAATTCCTATGCTTTATAATTCTCTTTTCAGCATCATGTTTATTGACACCCTTTCTTTGTCTCAACCTATAATACTCATCAATATACTTTTTAGTATTCTTATGAGTTTCGGGATTCATAATCTCTATGCCATCTAAGTCATAACCAAATTGCTCAGCCACTTCTTTTATCTCATCTTTTACTCCAAGAAGTATGGGCTTAGCTATTCCCTCTTCTACAGATAGTTGAGCGGCTCTTATTATTTTTGCATTATCCCCTTCTGGAAACACCACTCTTTTAGGGCTTCTTCGTGCTTTTTTGTAGATAAGTGACATAAAACTCTGAGTCCTGCCCATTCGGACATTCAACTCACGCTTATACTCATCAATATTTTTTATTTTTGTACGTGCAACACCTGTATCCATTGCAGCTTGGGCAACAGCAGGCGAAACAGAAGTCAAGACCCTTGGGTCAAATGGCTTCGGAATTATATAATCTGGGCCAAAAGTAATCTCATCTACGCCGTAAGCCGATTTAACAGCCTCGGGTACGTCTTCCCTAGCCAACTCTGCAAGTGCCTTTGCTGCAGCAATTTTCATTTCCATATTGATAGCAGTTGCATGAACATCCAATGCACCACGGAAAATGAAAGGAAAACCTAATACGTTGTTTACTTGATTAGGGTAATCTGACCTACCAGTCGCCATAATCACATCTTTTCTTGCTGCCTTTGCATCATTATAAGTAATCTCAGGGTCAGGGTTCGCCATAGCAAAAATTACTGGAGAATCAGCCATGCCTTTCACCATTTTTTTGCTAACAACACCACCAACTGAAAGCCCCATAAATACATCGGCACCATTCATTGCTTCTTCCAGAGTACGCTTGTCAGTTTCTATCTCAAACTCTTTTTTGTACTCATTCATATCATTTTCTCTACCCTTGTATATAACACCTTGTCTGTCACACATATATACGTTATTAGGGTTTACACCAAGAGCCATGTGGAATTTGGCACAAGCGATTGCAGCAGCTCCTGCCCCATTGTAAACAACGGTGATATCTTCTATTTTCTTTTCCGAAATCATAAGAGCGTTGATAAGTGCAGCACCAGAAATGATAGCTGTACCGTGTTGGTCATCGTGGAATACAGGTATGTCCAATCTTTCTTGTAATATTCTTTCTATCTCGAAAGATTCTGGAGCTTTTATATCCTCCAAATTAATACCACCAAATGTCGGCCCCATCATTTCTATTGCATTAATCAAAGCTTCGGGGTCTTTGGAGTTTAACTCAATATCAAAGACATCAATGTCAGCGAATGCTTTGAATAGACCACCTTTACCTTCCATTACTGGTTTACTCGCAGATGCTCCTATGTCACCCAACCCTAAGACTGCAGTCCCGTTGGATATAACAGCAACTAAATTACCCTTGTTTGTATATTTATAGACATCGTTTTCGTTTTTTTCAATCTCTAAACAAGGATACGCAACACCAGGGGAATATGCCAAAGACAAGTCCCTTTGTGTGATAAATGGCTTAGTAGGTACGACCTCAATTTTACCAGCAGGAGATTTGGAATGGTAGTTGAGTGCATCACTTTTTCTGATTTTCATAAAGTATAATTATTTTTATTTGCAAATTTTAGCACATCAATATACAAAATTATGAAGAAATCTTCCGATAAGTGTATAATTTATACTACGTAAGTTATACGTTTACTCTGTTCATCCATCGATTCAGTAAAAGAGTTGATAAATATATTCTCAGTCATTTCGTAGCTAACATTGTAATCTGATATTTTCTCTAACTTTCTAATATTTATATCTAACTTATTATAGTATATTTTTGCCCGTTTGTTTCTCTCATCTATTACTAATTTAATGACTATATTTTTCTCATCGGAAACAATTGCCTGAATTATCTTATGTTTTTTATATAGTTCTATTCTGTAATTATTATCTGCTATGTTTATATAGTAAACTGATTGCGAATCATTTAGTTTTGCAATCATATTCCGAACATAAAGCGATTTTATAAACTTAGAGCTTGTGTTAGCTATACTTTCGATATTATTAAAATTGGGAATAACCACTCCTTCTTTTATTCTTATAGCAGAAGGTGATATGTAATTGTAAATCAAATTTAGAGTGTTTTCATCAAGAATATCATACCCTGTCATATATAAATCAATAAAAATAAATTCTAAACTATGTGTCAAATTTCGCTTTTTCTTCTCCTTCTTCATATAGCTAAGTATTACAGAATAAACATCTTCTATTACATACTTAACTAATCTTTTTGTTCTTTTCTGATATTCATTTATTATGCTTTTAATAGTGCTATTGTCTTCAAGACCCAATACTCGAATTATCTCATCATAATAAACTGCATTGTCTTTGTATAAGACATTAGTCGAATGAACATTGATAACCAGAGACGGCGATATAGACTGAATAAGGAAATAAAGTTTATCCCCTTGTTTTAATTTTGATTCCACCACTGCTTTGAAGATTCCATTGGGTAACTTAAGTTTATAAACATCTTTATTTACTTTTTCTAAGACTTGACCCAACACAATCTCTCCTTTCTTAAGCTTGTGCGATGCCTTACTTTTGGCTTTTGGCGAATTAGGTGCCACATAGCGACCACCACGTGAAGAATAGTTCTCCGTAATGATTCTGTTCGATGTGTCTATTCTGCCAGCTTTACTCATTGTTACTTCACACCAGTTGGATCCCAAGAAACTCTGTCATTATCAGATAAATCATCCAAATCAGAAATTTCGTCATTTGTCAATTCAAAATCGTAGAGATTAATATTATTCTCAATTCTTTCCTTCTTTGATGATTTGGGTAAAGGTATAAACCCTTTTTCTAAAGACCAGCGGAGTAGAACTTGTGCTGAACTAACTCCATACTTGTCTGCTATATCTACAATAACATCATTATCCATAAACTTAGCTCTACCAAGAGGTGTGTGGGCTTGAATTTTTATATCATAAGAATCACACTTTTCAGCTAATGATTTTTGATATAAAAACGGGGTTATTTCAATCTGATTTACCACAGGCGTAATTGATGATTTTTTCATTAACTCATCGATATGCTCCTCCATATAATTACTAACACCAATTGCCCTTGCCTTCCTTTGGTCATAAATTTCAATCATAGCTTCCCAAGACTCGTGCCTCAGTTCACTAACTGGCCAATGGATAAGATACAAATCAACAAAATCTGTTTGTAATAAATCCAAACTCTTATCAATTGCTCTGTGAGTAGAATCGTAACCTTGTTCATCATTCCATAACTTAGTAGTTATAAACAAATCTTCTCTATTTATACCCGAATTAGCCAATATGTGCCCTAACTCACCCTCATTTTCATATAGTGTAGCAGTGTCGAATTGCCTATATCCTGCTTCGAGTGCATTCATCACTGCTGATTCTAACTCATTGCCCCTTAACTTGTATGTACCGAAACCAATTCTTGGTATTTCAACACCATTGTTAAGCACTATGTCTCTATTTTTATCTATTTTCATTTCGCTATTTGTAACTTTTTGTGTTAATTATGTTTCTTTAAGAAAGTATAATAACGAATTAAACAATAAAGAGATAATTAATGGCTAAATATATTTTATATTTTCTAATAACAATTCAAGCATTAGCTGTAAGCCTAGACTTACCAGACTACATTAGAGCAGAAACCAAATTCATCCCTGAAAACACAATGGAGGAAGGTTACAGACACAAACTACATACTATCCAAGAATATGGCGAAGTGGAAAAGAGAAAATATGATGCACTACGATATGATTACGAATTAGACTTAACCCAAGCACTCAGTTCAGAATTAGATGACGATACTTCAGTTAAAAAGTATTTCTCTGGAAGTAATAATATAACAATCAGACTATTGGAAAACACTAACGAAATAGAATTCGATGCTGCTATGTCAACTATTACAGATGTTTCTATAGCTGGGGAATCATTGGGCTTCACTCACTCTAAAGAAGAAAATCTACTAACGGTTATGCTAAATAATGTTTCATTAGGAGACGAGTTAGCAATTAAAATTGAATTTGAAGGAACAGGAGATGACTTCGAAAATTATAGAAATAATCGGGGTATGCACATATATCACAAAGGTGAATTCTTTAATCAAGATATTAGTGATGTAAATATGTACACTGAGCATAATATTGCCTACTCTATGTCAGAGCCAGAATTAGCTCGTTATTGGATGCCGTGTAATGATAGACCTTATGACAAAGCAATAAGTAGTATGAGTATAACAGTTCCAAATGGCTACAAAGTTGCTTCTAATGGGAGATTGACGGATGTATATGTTTTAGATGACACTAAAACCCTATTCGTGTGGGACAATGAAGATCCCATTGCTACTTACCTTATGAATTTTGCTGCTTCTGTTTATAGTGAATATCACCAAGAAGCAATAACTGAAAGCGACACAATACCTATGGTACACTACTTTTGGGAAGAAGACAGAGATGGAGAAATTTTAAAATTAGAAGCATCAATGGATACACACCCAAAGATGATGCAAATTCTTACAGACAATTATGGACCATACCCATTTGTAAAATACGGAACTGCCACAGTTTACCCATTCCCTTATGGCGGAATGGAACACCAAACTATGGTTACTCAACATAGGTTTTGGATACAAGACCTTGGAGATGCAGGTTTTGTACATGAGATGGGTCACCATTGGTTTGGCGACTTAATTACTTGTGCAACATGGGCTGATATATGGTTTCAAGAAGGTGGAGCTACATTGACAGAAGCAATATATTTTGGAGATCTTTATGGATATAATAACTATGTTAGTGCAATGAGAAATAAAATAAATTACTACTTCAGGAAGAATTCTAATAACTCTTCTGGCCCCATTTATGCCGTTCCAATCAATAAGTTTTTCGGTGATGATAGCTACTTAATTTATGACAAAGCAGCTATTGTATTTCACTTATTAAAGCAAAATGTAGGAGATGATCAGTTCTTTGCAATTCTTCAACAAATATTTGAAGAATGGAAATACAAATCAATCACAACTGCAGAATTTGAACAAGAGTGGATAGATAGAGTTGAAAATCCAATAGTTGACATAGAAACATTCTTTGAGCAATGGGTTTACGGTGCAGGGCACCCAGAATACGAAATGGATGCAGAATTGCTTAATATAGAAAATGATGAATATCAATTCCGTATTGACTTAACACAAGTTCAAAGATATCACTCACAGAATAGCCAAGTTTCTGATTTATTTATAACACCAATCAGAATAATTACTACAAATGAGAATAGAACAGATACAACTGAAATATTATTGAACGATAAAATTGAACAAAGTTTTAATCTAACTCTCGACTATATTCCTACTGATATTTATCTTGACGAATTGACTACTCTTCATCAGTTAAATGAAACAACCGCAACAAGTGCAGAAACGGACAATCAATTAACTGAAATAGAACTATATCCCAATCCGATTAGTAGTGGGAATGCTAATCTTTTTGTTCCATTGAAAAATACTATGAATAACCTATCGATAAAACTGATTGACACTCAAGGTAGGACATTGCAAAACATATTCGATGGAATAAATGACGGTAAAAGTATAAATTATAAAATTAATGCAGACAAACTAACCACTGGTATCTATTTTGTTGTAATAAACTTAAATGGAAAAAGAAAAATGCGTAAACTAATAGTCAATTAATTTATTAGCTAAAGTTTTGGTATATTCAATTATTCTTCCTAAGTTTGTAGTCTAAATGATCGCGGGGTGGAGCAATAGGTAGCTCGTCGGGCTCATAACCCGAAGGTTGCAAGTTCGAGTCTTGTCCCCGCTACTAAACAAAAAATCCTTTCTCTTTATTGAGGAAGGATTTTTTTTGCATCTATTCTAAATACTACAAACTCAATCCTACTTACTTTTCACGCATATATCACAAAAAAAATCCCACATTATAAATAAGATGGGATGCAAGTAGAGAGTTATATTTTTTTATATAACTAATTCATAAAAATAAAAATTCTTAGTTAGGCAGTACAGAAACCCAAGTTCTGTTGTTTGCTTTCTTTTCAAACTTAACTGTGCCTTCTTCAACAGCAAAAATAGTGTAATCTTTACCTAATTTTACGTTAGCACCTGGCTTATATTTTGTACCAAGTTGTCTAATGATTATGTTACCAGGTATTACTTGTTCGCCACCAAACTTTTTTACTCCACGTCTTTGACCGTTAGAGTCTCTTCCATTCTTTACGGATCCTTGTCCTTTCTTGTGAGCCATTATTAAATCTCCTTAAACTGAAATATCAGTAATTTGAATTTTAGTATATTTTTGACGGTGACCGTTTAATTTTTGGTACCCTTTTCTTCTTTTCTTGTGGAATATCAAGACTTTTTTGTCTCTTCTTTGTTCCAATATCTTAGCAGTTACACTAGCACCATCAATGAAGGGGCTACCAAAAGTAACGTCGTTCCCACTACCTGAAAGCAATACGTTGTTAAACTCAACTTTATCGCCAGACTTACCATCTAACATAGGTACGTCATAAGTTGCGTCTTGTTCTACTTCGTATTGGAAACCAGCTATTTCTACTACTGTTGCCATTTGTTTTTCCGATTGTAATTTTTAATAGACTTCAAATATAATTGATTTAATTTTTATATACAAAATATTTTTATACTAACTTATAATAATTAATCAATTTCCTTGCTTTCATAAGCAATGTGCATTAGCGCGTCGCCTTTGTGCATTACTGGGGCATAGTTCAAACCGATAACTCTAGCAGCTCTTGAGCTAAATATCTCAAACTCTTCGTGTCCAAACGGCTCGGCTATATGACCGAGTTTCTGTCGCCTTTTTATTTCATCACCTAGCTCTATTTCTGAGTTGAACAAGCCAGCAAACTTTGCTCTTATCCAAGTGCTTTTCATATATATTATAGTTGGCTCACTCGGCTCAGGTGCATTATCAATCATACCTAGATGTTTCATTAATCGCTTAGTACCAGCTATTCCTTCTACTATTCCGTGTTCGTCAAACCTCATTGCTTCGCCAGCTTCATAAACCAATATTTGTTTCTTCTTTTTATAGGCAGCTTTTCTGAAAGACTTCTCAATCAAAGGAGAGTTTAATATCATTGGAGGAGCAAACGCCTTTGCTAGTTCAAGGTTCAACGGTTCGGTAAAATTACACCTTACCTGCGGATAGTTTGCTCTCGATGCTCCACCAGTATGAAAATCAACACCATAATCAATCTGAGGAATAATATCGTGCATCAACTTATGCGCTATAAGCATTGCCAATGAGCCACTTTTACTACCCGGGAAACTCCTGTTGATGTCCTTCCCATCTGGCACTCCCCGCTCATTTTGAAGAAATCCATAAGCATTAACCAATGGTACCGCAATAACTGTACCCTTATCGGGCATAATATCACCATTGTTTATCATTCTTCTGATAATCTCAATGCCATTCAGCTCATCACCGTGCAAACCACCAGTTAGTAGCAATACTGGTCCATCTTCCTTGCCTCTGTAAACATGTACAGGGAGTTTGATGCTAGTATAGGTAGGTAAACGAGCAACTTTTAGATAAATCTCTTTTACTTCTCCTAATCCAACTTCGTGATTATCAATTGTGATTTCTTTTGGCATTTTTATTTAACTACTTTTCTTTTTACTATAAGTATATTTTGGTTCAGCACCACTTTCAATAGTGTCTTTCGTTATTACGCACTTCGTAACGCCATCCATATCTGGCAAATCATACATAATCGGCAACATAGCCAACTCTACCCTCGAACGCAAACCACGAGCTCCAGTCTTGCTTTTCATTGCATTGTGGGCTATTGTCTTTAGTGCGTCCTCTTCAAATTCGAGTTGAACACCCTCATAGGCAAATAGTTTTTGGTATTGCTTTATAACAGCATTCTTCGGTTTAGTCAGGATAGAGAGCATTGCCTCTTCATCCAAAGAATTGAGAGCAGTGATAACTGGCATACGCCCCACCAATTCTGGTATAAAGCCATACTTTACTATATCTTCGGCTGCTACTTTATTAAACAAATCATCTTTTTCATCATCTATGTTAATATCGTCATCACCTAGGAAGCCGACAGTCTTGTGCTTCAATCTTTGAGCAATAATATTTTCTAGTCCATCGAATGCACCACCTAATATAAATAGTATATTTGATGTATCTACATAAATCAATTTTTGCTCTGGGTGTTTTCTTCCACCTTTCGGGGGTATTCCAGCTTTTGTGCCTTCCAATATCTTAAGTAGTGCTTGTTGCACTCCCTCACCCGAAACATCTCTGGTTATACTCGAAGATTCACTTTTTCTGCCAATCTTATCGATTTCATCAATATAGATAATGCCACGCTCGGCTGCCTTTTCATCATAATCAGCATTTTGCAAAAGCGAGAGTAATACCGTTTCCACATCATCGCCAACATACCCAGCTTCAGTCACTGTAGTTGCATCTGCTATAGCAAATGGAACATTGAGCGAGCGAGCCAAAGTTTTAGCAAGCAAAGTCTTACCAGTGCCTGTTGGGCCAAGCATAAGTATATTACTTTTTTCTAACTCAACTTCATCGAAATCATTATTTAATTTCTTGCCCGATATTCGCTTATAGTGATTGTAAACGGCAACAGAAAGCACTTGTTTTGCAGTATTTTGCCCTATTACATACTCGTCTAATTTCTTCTTCAATTTGCTTGGAGTAGATAAACTAATGTCACCCACAGCAAACTCTTCGGGAGATGTTTTCTGAGCATTCAGATTCATCAACTCACTAGAATTAGTAATACAAACGTCGCAAATATAGACACCATTGGGGCCTTCTATTAAGCTCTTTACTTCTTTTGAATTTCGTCCGCAAAATGAACACATCACTTTAAGCGGAAATTTTCCTTTGCCACCACTCATTATATTTTTGTACCTGGGGTTAATACTTTGTCAATCAATCCATATTCCAATGCTTCTTCGGGAGTCATATAGTTATCTCTGTCCGCATCTTCCTTTATTGTTTTAGCATCTTTGCCTGTGTGCTCGCCAATTATTTTGTAAAGTACATCTCTTATTCTCAATATTTCCTTAGTGTATATCTCTATGTCGGCCGACTGCCCTTGTGTACCACCAGATGGTTGGTGCATCATAATTCTGGAATGTGGTAAAGCATATCGTTTACCTTTAGTTCCAGCACACAATAGAACTTGTGCCATAGAAGCAGACATACCCATACAGATAGTTGAAATATCGGGTTTGATAAATTTCATAGTGTCATATATTGCCAAGCCAGCAGTTACACTTCCACCAGGCGAATTGATATATATATTTACATCTTTCTTAGGGTTTTGGCTTGATAAGAATAATAGCTGAGCTATTACCGAATTAGCCATGTGGTCGTCTATTGGGCCACCTATGAAAACTATATTCTCTTTTAATAGACGAGAGTATATATCATAAGCTCGCTCTCCCCTACTCGTAGTCTCTATTATATAAGGTATAATAGAGTTATCTACTGATTGATCTTTACTGTACATTGTTTTTCTCTTTTTTGGGTTTTAAAACTTTCTAAAATAACGAATTAATAGGGATAATTATTTTTAATCAAAAAAAAACCCTACCCCTAGTGAAAGGAGTAGGATTGTAAATAGTATTGTTACTAAATATTATTTAGTAATTACAACAGGTAATTGAGTAGTTTTACCATCAACATTAGCGTTGATATAGTATGTACCAGAAGTCAACTCAGAAGAGTTGAAATCAAATGAATCGCCTGTAGTAGTTTCGTTGTAGAATACACCAAATGATTTACCAGTTGCGTCAATCAATTCTAATGTTACATTAGCAGATTGGTTTACTTGTAATTCTATTTGAGAATTGTCAACTACCGGATTTGGAACCATTTTCATTTCGAATAAACCTGAAATGATACCGTCCACAGAAGTAGTAGAAGTTTTACCAGACAATGGAACTGTCATATTAGTATTATTAGTAGCGTTTGACATAATAGACATTTCGTCAGTGAACTCACCATTAGTAGAAGGCATAAATGTTACTTCTAAATTAGTTGAACCACCTTCTTCAATTGTCATAGGGAAGCTAGCATTAACTGAGAACATAGTTCCAGTTTTGAACGAAACTTCACTAATTGTCAAATCACCTGTACCATTGTTATTAATTCTAACAGCTTCAGTCGCTGATTTACCTTCTTCAACTGTACCAAACTTCACATCAGATACATTAAGAGAAATAGTTGGGCCAGCAACAGCTTCTTCCATTAACCAAGAAATCATATTGTGAACTAAGTCAGTTCTAACTGCAGTTGGAATAGATTCCAAAGCCAGTCCCATAAATATAGTTCTTTGGTCACCATTTTCAACCTTAATTCCTAACTTATTGTTATTGCTAGTAAGAGGTGCAACAGGGTTAGATGCTTCTAAGAAAGCAGTTGCATTGGTATTACCATTCAAGCTCATTGTTGCATATCTTTGTGCATAAAAAGGAAATGCTCCGCTATAGTCTGCATTAGCAGTAAACTGAACACCACTAGATATAGGGTCACCTGCTACACCAACAGTTGGTAATCCACTCAGTTGATTATTGACCAACAATGCTTTATCAACACCAAAGTCAACACCAAGTACATCTTTGAACCAAGTTTTAGCTTCAGCAGTTGCGTGGAATTGTGCATTCAATGTAGCAGATTCACCGTAACTCATCAAATCTAAAGTAGAAACAATCAACATATCAGTTCCATTAGCAGCCATGTTTTTCATTACTGTTAAGTTACCGCTAACTTGTGGCGGTGCGAAACCAACGAAAGAAGCTTCATCAACTGTGAATACAACTGTTTCAAAACGGTCAGAAAAATTAGGGTCAAAAGTTGCAAACTGTGCAAGAGAAAACGGCACAATTGCAGAACCTTGGAATAAACTAGACTGATTCAAATCATATATAACAACATTTGAAGAATTATCACTAGAAGCGAAATAAGCATGCTTAGTGCCTTCAGCAAGTGAAGCAATTGTAAAGTTTGATTTCCAGTTCTTTGCGTCAGGGACACGTGGATAAACTCTGAATTGCAATGTAGCCATTCCTTTGTTACCTTTTGAATCAACGTTTACATTGATATCAACAGTTCCGTTAGCAGCAATAGTTACATTCTTGTCATAATTAACTTCCCAACCATTAGGTATTAAGCTATTGCCTTCCATTAACCTGATTTCATAATCAGCTTCTTGGCCATAGTTGCTTTTAATTGGTACAACATGGTCGCCAGTTTTGCCACTTTCAACAAAGCTGTATATGTTTGAAGCATCAACAGTAACCGCAGGAGCAGCAACTTCCATTGTGTAATCTGGTCTTCCAGCTCTGTCAGCATTAATAATTTCTTTATTAGTTGAATTTGAAACAACAGCAACGAAATAAGCGTTAAAACTATCATCTACATTTAAGTCTTTCACGTTACCAGTGTAAACTTGAGTATAAGTTCCAGCAGGTGTAGTATTACCAGTTGGGAAGTTACCTGTCTCACCATTTATTCCTGCCATTGCATGTCTAAATACATCATTGTGCTCAAACCCTACTATTGGATTTGGCTCGTTAAAATACTTTGAGCTTTCAAAACCAGGTCTGTTTGCTAAGTAATTTGCTTGATCCCATTGAGAACCAGTACCTTTCATATATTCTTCTAATAACCAAAGGTTAAAAGTTAATGGAGCATTTACTTCAGACTCTACAATTGCTGTAACAGTTGCTGTAAAGTCACCTGTAACTTTGTCATAAACAACATCTAAATCAACACCTACAGGAACTTCAGTGTTAATAATGCTTTGAGCAATTGTATTCCAAACGTTATCACTTTGTGCAATTTTACCACCATAAGTAACACGGTTGACAGTTCCGTTAGGATACCCTGTTACACCCATAGCTTGAGCTAAAGGAGTTTGGTATGATGCAACTGTCATTCCATCACCGTTGTGAACTCCAACTCCAATAACCATATCGCCGTATTGATCTTCTAATGATTCAAGAGTTTCCATACCACGTGGGCACCAACCACACCAAGCACCAGTGTGATCTTCTAATACTACTTTTCTTTTAGCAGCGTCTGCATCTACCGATGCGAAAATCCCAGTTGCAACTACCGTCAGTGCAACTAAGAATAATGTAAATTTATTATTCATAATAAACCTCTATTAAATTGTTAAAAATTTGTTTTCGATTGTTCTATATGTATTAATGACAAACGTAATAAACATAAGTTACAAAATGTGTTTAATAAATTCAACACTTTTTTTTTAACATTATATCATATTTCATTTGAATTATATAAACCTATTCCTTAGTTTTGTATTCTTAATTATGGCGGTCGTAGCTCAGTTGGTAGAGCCCCGGTTTGTGGTACCGGTTGTCGCGGGTTCAAGTCCCGTCGGTCGCCCATAGCTTTTAGAGCTAATAACAATACAAAAAAGCCAATCATTTCGATTGGCTTTTTTTATTTATAATCCGAAGCATTGCAGCTTAATTTTCATGGTTTTCCTTACTTGTCAATTACTTGACAAAGCCCGTTTTCTACATCATCCATCACTTTTTTGTACTTCACATCTTTCACAACTTTGCCATCTTGATACTTAACAGTTATTCTGTCATTTCTACCAATATCAACTTTTTCTGGACCAGTGTCTCTTACAGTAGTTGCTTGTCCACCTTGTGGACCTTGTTGTCTTGGGGCAGCAGCAGCTCCTACGCCAGCTGGTTGCCCTTGAGGTACATCATTTCTTCTTTCATACTTTACATTCTTATTTGCATCACTCGGAGCTAAAACTAATCTCTGCTCTCTTCTCGTTGACTCTTTTCCTTTTTCGTCAACAGATTTCACTTCTCTTTCCACTACTTGTGGGAAGTATTTGAATGCAAAGTGAACAGTAGCTTCGTTTACTTCACTCAAAAATGCCAAAAATTCTTGATAAGCTTCCTGCTTATATTCCAAAAGTGGGTCTTTCTGACCATAAGAACGAAGGTGAATACCCTCTTTCAAATCATCCATCACTCTTAGGTGCTCTTTCCATTTTTCATCAATAGTCCTTAGGGCAGCTACTTTTTCCAATTGCTTCATAAAGTCTGGACTCGTTAGCTCTTCTTTTTTCTTGTAGAACTCCTCGGCAGCATTGATTATCTCTTCTACAAATTGCTCTTCCGTCATATTTTGGAATTGGTCGTTCGTAATTTCTATATTCAGTAGTAACTTTGTTCTTATTTCATCTATTAACTCTTTTGTTATATCATCTTCTTTGCCAGTGTATTCTTGGTACCAATCAGAAGCCATATCTTCTATATATTCGAAGAACTCCCCTTTTAATCTATCACCACGAAGAGCTTGTTTTCTTCTTGTATAAACAACTTCACGCTGCTGATTCATAACATCATCGTAATCAATCAATCTCTTTCTAACAGCAAAGTTATTTTCTTCTACTTTTTTCTGAGCTTTTTCGACTGATTTTGTAATCATATTGTGCTCTATTGCCTCGCCTTCCGGAATATTTAGTTTTTCCATCACAGTAGCAATCCTGTCGCCACCAGCACCGAATAGTCTAATCAGATTATCTTCCAACGAAATGTAGAACTGCGAACTACCAGGGTCACCCTGACGGCCTGCACGACCTCTCAACTGCCTGTCAATTCTTCTGGAATCATGTCTTTCTGATCCAAGAATAGAAAGACCACCGCTTTCTTTTACATCTGGGTCTATCTTTATGTCAGTACCACGGCCAGCCATATTGGTTGCAATAGTGATAGCACCTTTCTTACCAGCACTTGCCACAATTTCTGCTTCTTTGGCGTGTTGTTTGGCATTTAGTACATTGTGCTTAATTTTTCTTCGAGTAAGCAATTTGTCAATTATCTCAGATACCTCAACGTTCGGAGTACCAACCAAAACAGCTTGTCCGTTGTCAGTTAGTTTGACTACTTCATCAATCAAAGCGTTGTATTTTTCACGCTTAGTTTTGAAAATCAAATCATTTTTGTCATCTCTTTGGATTGGAACATTAGTAGGAATAACTACAACTTCCAATTTATAAATTTTATCAAATTCAGCTTCTTCCGTCTCTGCAGTACCAGTCATACCAGCAAGTTTGTTGTATTGACGGTAATAATTTTGGAGGGTAATTGTTGCAAGAGTTTGAGTGTCTCTCTCTACTTTTACATTTTCTTTTGCTTCTATTGCTTGGTGAAGCCCTTCAGAATATCTTCTACCATCCAACACACGACCAGTATGCTCATCTACTATCTGTACCTTGCCTTCTTGAACTACATAGTCAACGTCTTTTTCATAAAGAGAATATGCTCTTAGCAACTGCAACACAGTGTGGACAGTATCGCTTCTTTCAGCATAGACTCTGTTCACTTCCATTTTTTGCTTTTCTTTCTCATCGTCACTTAGTTCGCTATTTCCTTCTATTTCACTCATTTGAGCGGTAATATCAGGCAGTAAATAAGTGTCTTTGTCGTTGAGGTTGCCACTAAGTAATTCGCGACCTTTCTCTTGCAAATCTATCTGATGATTTTTCTCATCAATAGTATAGTATAGATTATCATCAATTTCTCTTATCATCTGACCTTGGTCACGGTGGTGATCAAGCTCAGTTTGGTGTTTCAGCTTCTGGATTTCTGGTACTTGCATCATTTTTAGCAATCGGCGGTGCTTTGGTAAACCTCGCGATGCCTTAAGCATTAGCACTCCAGCTTCTGCTTTATCTTCTTTCTTGTCGGATTCGAGCAATTCTTGTGCTTCTTTAAGGTAAGAGTTCACTAATTTGGCTTGTGCGTTGACCAATGAGCTAACACCAGGTTTCAAATCATCAAATATCTGATCAGTTTTACCAACAGGACCTGAGATGATTAGCGGTGTTCTTGCCTCATCTACTAATACAGAGTCAATCTCATCGACAATAGCAAACCAATGATTACGCTGTACCATGTGTTCTTGGTCAACGACCATATTGTCTCTTAGGTAATCGAATCCAAATTCATTGTTAGTACCATAAGTTATGTCACGGTTGTATATTTCTTTTCTCTGAGCATTATTCATCTTAGATTCAATAGAGCCTACAGTAATACCAAGGAAGTCAAAAACTGGCTTCATCCACGCACAATCACGTCGAGCTAAGTAATCATTCACAGTTACTAAGTGAAGACCTTTGCCAGCTAGTGCATTCAGATACATAGGCATAATTGATACTAATGTCTTACCCTCACCTGTCTGCATCTCTGCAATTTTACCTTGGTGAATAACAATTGCTCCAATTAGTTGCACATCGTAAGGAATCATATTCCAAACATTGTGATTACCAACATACTCGTAGCTAAACTTAGATTCAGTCAACCTGCGACAAACATCTTTTACTACTGCAAATGCTTCTGGAAGAATATCTTCTAATACTCCTTCCGTCACTTCAAAAATATCTTTGTCTATTTCCTTCATCTCATCATAGAAGGCTTGCACTTCCTTATGATTGTAAGAGTTTTCGGCTAACTTTGTTTCTATCTCGCTTTTCCTGCTTTCCAAATCAGCAACAGCGTCGTTTATTTTTGCCTTAAACTCGTCGGTTTTAGCTTTGATTTCGTCGTCTGATTTGGTGTTTAAACCAGAGTAAATTTCGTTTATTTTATCAACTATTGGTTGAATATCTTTTATGTCTTTATCTGATTTTTTACCACCAAAGACCTTCGCAATTAAATTCAGCATAATTTTAAATTCGTATTATTTATATAACTTTTTATTAGTTTTACGGTTGAGTACAATCGTATAGACTACAAACTTAGTAATTTAACTTAAAAAAGGAATAAATTGATATGAAAATAATGGGAATTGATGATAATTTTTTAGGAATAGAAGAAAAACATTCGAGTTTAGAGAAAAGTGAAATTGCAGTAGTATCAGCTCCCTACGAACACACAGTAAGCTATGGTGGAGGTACTAGGCAAGGCCCAGCAGGGATAATAGGGGCAAGCCAGTTTGTTGAATTTTACGATGAAGAAACTGAACGAGAGCTATGTTTTGAGAAAGGAATAGCTACAATAGAGCCAATAGATTTTGGGGATAAAGTAGATGCAGATGCTTTAGAATTGATTTATGAGCAGATAAAATCGCTTATAGGAATGGGTAAGTTTGTAATCACACTCGGCGGTGAGCATACTATATCGTCAGCACCAATCAAGGCACATTATGAAAAATATCCTAATATGAGTGTACTTCAATTCGACGCACATTCTGATTTTCGTGATACTTATGAGGGTTCAAAATACTCTCACGCATCTGTTATGGCACGTGTAGCAGAGTTTTTGCCAAACGACAAGATAACACAAGTGGGAATAAGAGCCCAATGTATAGAAGAAGCTGAGTTTATAAAGCAAAACAAAGTCAATACATTCTATGCTAATGCAATAAGAAGAGGAGTTCATGGTACTGATTGGCAGCAATCTGTAGTCGATACACTCGCAGACGAGGTATATATCACATTCGATGTTGATTACTTTGACCCATCTATTATGCCATCGACAGGCACACCTGAGCCAGATGGGTTCTTGTACCACGAGACAATTGATTTGATAAGAAAGATAAAAGCAAGTGGTCGCAAATTAGTAGGTTTCGATATAGTGGAGTTAGCCCCGAGGGAAGGACTTAGCCATCCAGATATTCTAACAGCATCGCTAATTTATAAGATAATGAATGTTTGTTTGTAGCAATTTAGAACAAAAAAAAGGGTAGCAACTGTGCTACCCTTTTTAAATACTAAAGATTTTCAATTTCTACTGTTCTTCTACACTTTTAGTATAATTAACTAAAACTGATTCTGTACCTTCTACCCAAAGGTTTATCAAAGGTAACTTGAATGAATTGACATTACTCTTAACTATTCCTATATTAGGAGCTACCCAAAAAGCACCACTCACATCAATATCCAAACTAAATTCAGCAGGTTCGGTTATCTGTGATTTGATATTCATAGTCATTGTAAATTTATCAGTGATTATTGACTCGTCATTGATAATGATTGATTCAGTACCCGAGTTTCTCATAGTTATTACAACATCGCCATCGGTTTCGCCAAGTTGTGGCAGATTAAAAGTCACTCCACCATCATAAAGAACCCAGCTTACTGCCTTATTATCTGCAATAAGAAACCACCGTCCAATCTGGTCAAAGAATGTTTCTAATGAAAAACCCTCTGCTTCTATGTTACCAAACATACTTTGTAACACAGTCAAGTGTGCATACATTTTGTTAGTTTCGCCTGAAAAGTAAACAGTACTATCATTTACATAACTACCATCTACATTAGTAAACATTGAATATTCACTTGCAGCTTTGCTATTTATCTGAGTTTCTTGCTTAAAGGCAAGCGAGTCTTGGTGAACTGTAGAAGAGATTTTAACATTATTCGTGTCCAAATCATATTCATTATAAACATACGATTCTACTGAACCATCAAAATACTCCACATCTTCCTTGTCTTCTGGCTTAGTACCACCACCGTCACTATCATCACTACAGCTAACTATAAAAGCAGCGATGCTCATCATTGAGATTAACATTATTATCTTATTCTTCATATACTAAATCTACCTTTTTTTTTATTTTTCGTAAGAAACTAATATTCTTTCAGTTCCAGCAATTTCAGTACCAACAACTGGTAAGTTGAAAGTCTCGATATTGTTTTTGACTATTCCAATATCAGAAGCAACCCAAAAATTACCATCAGCTTCAATTACTGCAGGGAATCCTTGAACAGTTGCCGAAATAGTAATTTCCATACCATATTTTTCAGCAGAGTAAGTCTCGCCGTCAGGAGAACTAACAGCGTCAAAACCTTCATTCTGAATTTTAATAACAACATCTGCTTCAACATCACCTAAAGTCGGTAAGCCTACAGTCACTTTCTGATTGAAGATTTCCCAAGATTTATTCTGCTCAGCATTTGCATCTGCAATAAGAAACCAGTCTTCAGCACCATCAAATAAGTTAGCCAAAGAAAACCCTTCAGCTTCTACGTTACCAGTTAACTTTTGGAAGAAACTTTGGTGGACATATAGTTTACCTTTTTCCCCAGCATAAAATACTGAACCATCCTCTGTGTAATCTCCCTCTTCGTTTGTATAGAACTTATACTCATGTACTGTTTTTGAATCTTTTTCTGTTTCTTGTTCATAAACTAATGAATCTTGGTGTTCAGTCCCATCTACTGGGTCATCTGCAAAATTCAAATCATATTCATTATATACATAAGTTTTTATGTCAGCATTCACATAATTTTTATCATCACCATTACCATTTGGGTCGGTACCATTATCATCATCACTACAGCTCACTACAAATGCAGCTATGCTCATCATAGAGATTAACATTATTATTTTGTTTTTCATATTTTTTACTCTTTTGGTTGTTTTACTATTTAATTAACACAATTAATCAAAAATGGATACATTTTTTATTTTTGCTCGAATCTAACTAATGTAGAAACACTTCCAGGTTGGTCAGGAAGTAATTGGTCTCCAAAACCTTCTAAATCAATTTCAAACTCTACTGGCATATTCTCTATTTGAATTGGTCCAACTCCTGCTGCAACCCAGTATCTGGTTACACTTGTAAATGACATTGGTGCATTTACTGGTATTGGTCCGAATTGCATTTTAATATTACCCTTAAACTCTACTTTCATCTCAAAGCCCTTAGCTTCAATAGTCTTACCGTCAATGTTGAAAGATTTTGTTTCGTTCATATTGTCAGCTTCTGCTTCTATATCACCTTTTACTCCAATGTCACCCATTACTGTAATGTCTATTTCAGATTCTAATATTTCCCAGTCATTGTCTTCTGTGTCAGATATTTTTACCCAATCTGATTTTATCTGAATTTGCTCAGCTAAATCTCCAAACATATCTAAGTCAATATTCCCTGGAGTAAACGAATCTTTGTGCGAGAAAAATGCTGTTGTGCTAGCCGCATATTGAATAGTACCATTGTCCTCTTCATAAGTGCCATTACCATCAGTGTCTGACATAGTTTCACAATTATATGCTTTTTTGCCGTCTTTGTTGTCATCTATTGACTTAACGTAAGTTGAGTCATAAGTAGTGACCATATTACCATTCTCATCTTCTGATTCATTCTCATAAATCCAATAACTATTTACAGTATTCATAATGTAAATTTCAGTATTGTCTCCATCGCCAGGACCAGTCGGCTTATCGTCATCCTCACTGCTACATGAGAATAATAGTGCAGCCATTGCTAAAAGTAGTAACTTGTTTTTCATATTATTTTTCCTTGTTATTAATATACAAATCTAATCTTGTAAGTTAGCTTTTTTTTACCATTTTCACCAACTTTTACTTTAAAGCTGATTTTGTTATTATTTTCTTTCTCATAATCTATGTTAGTTGATAACACTTCCCAATTACCCCACAGTTGACGATTAATCTCAACTTCTATATCTTCGTCTTTACTATTTCTAACTTCTATTTCATATTCCATTTCACGGACTTTGTCAGAAATTTTTCTTGAGTTTACCACTTTCTCATCTATTGTAATGTCGAAAGCTTCACCTATCCTCAACTCCATCTCTTCATTTTTTGCTGTGTGGTCAACATTGTCCTCACCAACTAACTCAACTGATTCTCCGTCATCTTTGTATATTCTAACGATTCCTTTTGGAATTGGCAATCCGAGATTATTATCTTTGGAGTTTTTGAATTCAATACTTACAGCTGGCTTTTGCTTTTCTACATTAGAACCACGACTATTGTATGTGAATATCTTATTTACACTAATCTCATTGGCATTGAACATACCGATTTGCTTATTTTCATTGTTTAACAAATCTGTTTTGTTCGCAACTTCATATATATGATATTCAAAGAATTTCTTCTCTTCGACCAAGTCTGCTTCGGCTCCTAATGATTTGGAGTATGTTTGTGTTCTTTCATACATTGGTGCTCCATTATAGCTATTAGCTCTATTTATATCGCCAGCTACCAATTTCAGATTTGCATTTTTGAAAGAGCCACCAGAATTATTAGTCACATTGACCCATGCGTTTAGGTCTAATTCATTGTCATCTTTGTTTAGTGTTGCAACATATTCTGCTGTCCAGCTCATACCACTCGTTTGGTAAGTTAAGTCTGCGTTTTGCTTGCTTGATTTGTCAGTTCTTACCTTCCATACAAGAGTTGGCTTGGTCAACAATCCTTCTGGCATATAGTCGAGAGCGATATTGAACCCCTCGAGTGAAGGAAGTATCATCAACCCACCATTATTGGAATTAATTACAATTGAACCCCCAGCTGCAGATATTAATATACCTTCTATTGTTGCATCTTTGCTGACTAATTTGATTTTCTTATCTATGAAGTGTTCTAAAAGTGAGCGAGGATTTGCCAAATCATATCTATAATTTTGTTCCAATACTTTGCCATCTAAACCAATTTTTACACTCGACGTATTGATTCCAGTTGGTACATCTCTAATAAATACTTCGTTTGTGCCGCTTTTTAAATCAATTTCTCTTGTTTCTTTCACTACACCTAAGTTGGTGTTATATATTGTCACATCGACATCTTTTCGCTCTTGTGAGTAAGCGAACAATGTGCTTGCTATTAATAATAGTATTACTTTTTTCATCATTTTTCCCTTGGGTTTATTTAGTTGAAACAGCTATTTATACGTCTTTGTTAATACAAAAGTTAAGTATTTTGCTATGAAATTTGTATTTTTGCAATCTATAAATAATAACAAAATAGAATACTATGAGCGAAAAGGTACTTGATAAATTTATAAGATATGCGAAAATAGATACTCAGTCAGACCCAAAAAGCAAGACTATTCCTTCTACAGAAAAGCAATTTGATTTGGCTAAGCTATTAGTCAAAGAGCTGAAAGATATGGGAATACAAGATGTAGAGCTTACTGATGAGTGCTATGTTTATGCAACAATACCTAGCAACGTAGAAGGCAATGTACCCGCTGTTGGCTTTGTTTGCCACATGGATACATCCCCCGATTTCAATGCTACTGGAGTTAATCCACAAATAGTAGAAAATTATCAAGGTGGGGATATTCAACTTGGCGACAGCAACGAATATATAAAAGAAAAAGAAAATCCAGGATTAGCTAAGTGTATAGGCCACACTATTGTTACTACTGACGGCACAACGCTCCTTAGCTCCGATGATAAGTCTGGTGTTTCAGCTATGATGAAAATGGCAGAGATACTAACTTCTGATGATTCTATAAAGCACGGTCCAGTAAAAATTGGGTTCACTCCCGATGAGGAAATTGGCCGTGGAGCAGATAAGTTTGACATAGAAAAATTTGGTTGTGAGTACGCTTACACCGTAGATGGCGGCTTACCCGGTGAGATAAACAAAGAAACATTCAGTGCCGATCATGCTTGGATAACTGTAACGGGTAACGAAATCCACCCAGGTGAAGCAAAAGACAGAATGGTTAACTCAATCAGAGTAATAAGCGAAATAATATCCAAGTTGCCGAAAGATATGGCACCAGAAACAACTGAAGGGTCTGAACCATATATACACCCTCACGAATTAGATGCGAGAGTCGGAAAATCGACACTTATGCTTCTTTTCAGAGACTTTAAGTCTGAGGGATTAGAAGAACAGAAAAAAATAGTAGAGAAAATAATAAGCGAAGTACAGCCAAACTTCCCCAAAGCAAAAATAGATTTGCTTGTTAAAAAGTCATACAGAAATATGTATGATGTTTTAATGGAAAATCCAATTGGTTTAGATTTACTTTACAAAGCAGCTGAGCAAGCTGGAGCAAACCCTGTTTGGGAACCAATCAGAGGTGGAACGGACGGCTCACGACTAACGGAAATGGGCTTGCCAACACCGAATATTTACACTGGTGGACAGAATTTCCACAGTAACAAAGAGTGGCTTTCGGTTGACTTTTTGGAGTTGACTGTAGAAACAATGCTGAAATTAGTTCAATTATGGGGCAAAGAACAAAGGTAGTTTGGGCAAAATAAAAACAATATTGAAGTATGGCATTTCGCTAATCTTATTAGTTGGTTCTGTTTATTTAACAATAGATGGAATTAATTTTGATAAGCTGTATAATGCAATACTTGACATCAACTACTTTTGGGTTATAGCACCTATTCCAATCGTTGTGCTTTCCCACTTGATGAGGGCAATACGTTGGAAATTATTTCTATCTCCATTCCACGACGCAAAATCGATAATGAATTTATTCTCCGCCACTATGGTTGGATATCTGTTCAACAATGTATCGCCGCGTGGTGGTGAGTTGGTGCGTCCTTATATTTATAGCAAAAGAGAGAAAATATCTTACTCAAGCACATTCGCTACAATATTAGTAGAAAGAATATTGGACCTAATCACTCTCGGTGTGCTGATAGCAATAGTGCTGACTTGGAATAGCGATCAAGTATTGAAAGCATTCCCAGAAGATACAGATCCAATGAAATTAGTATTCATTTCTGGATTTATACTAATAGTTATGTTCTTGGCACTCTATCCACCAACGATAAAGTTTGCACTCGATAAATTAGTAAAACCTTTCTCAGATAAACTATATCTAAAGTTGAATGACTTGTTTGAGAAATTCAGACAAGGTTTTGCCATAATAAAGAACCCTTCCAAATATGCAAGAATAGCAGCAGAGTCTCTATTTATTTGGATACTTTATGCCTTGCCATTATATTTATTATTCTTCGCTTTTGGCTTTGAAACTACTTATAATCTTGGAATAGAAGACGCTTTACTTTTAGTTATTGTATCAGGAATTGGAGTTACTATTGCTCCTACACCTGGTGCTATTGGGGTCTATCACTACTTAGTTACTACCGCACTGGTTCAACTCTACGGCATTGGCTCAGAGGTAGGACTTGCTTATGCTACTGTGGCTCACGCTGCTTCTAAACTTATGGAACTCTTGCTTGGGGGAATGTTCTTCATTAGGGAAAATGTTAGAAAGATACCAACTGATGAGGAATTAGAAGAGGAGATGGTGCAGCAATGACAAAGCACGACGACATAGTAATAATTGGTATCACCGGAGGAATTGGCTCTGGCAAGTCTACCGTTGGCAATTGGATAAAAGAAGATGGCTACACAGTTATTTCTTCTGATGATATTACCAAAGAGCTAATGAGAACGAACGAGGAACTCAAAAGCAAGCTAATAGAAGCATTTGGTGATGATATTTATAGCGACGAAGGTGAACTAAATAAATCGAAAATCTCTGATTTGATATTTCACTCAACTCACTCGAAAGTTAAGAAAATAAACCAGATAGTTCACCCCTATGCTATTGATGAAATAGTAAAAAAGCTAGACGAATTAGCCGACCAAGGTGAAAAAAGAATCTTTGTAGAAAGTGCTCTTATGTTCGAATCTGGTATGGCCGAGGGCTATGACTATATAGTTACTGTGTTCACTGAGGAAGATAAAGTGATAGACAGAGTTATGACAAGGAGTGGACTAACAGAAGAAAGAATAAGAATAATTATAAATTCGCAGCTCAACCCAATAGAAAAGAAAAAGTTGGCTGATTTCACAATTGAAAACAATGGAACATTAGAAGAGCTAAGAAAAGCTTACGATGCACTGATGCCCATTTTGAAAATATTACCTCCGAATGATTCGGATGAAGAAGAATAAATTTTATTTATACAAACTAAATCATTAGATTTGTTTAACATTACACCAATTAATCACAACAGAATTATATTATGCAATTATATATAGATACTGCGAACATAGACCACATACGCGAAGTCAACGAAATGGGAATAATAGACGGAGTTACTACTAACCCCAGCTTATTAGCCAAAGAAGACCCAAATGTCGATGTAAAGAAAAGAATATTAGAAATACACGAATTGGTTGGCGGCCACTTATCTGTAGAAGTAAATTCTACAAAGAAAGATGATATGCTAAGAGAAGCCGAAGACATTCTGTCGTGGTTTCCAGAAGCAACAATAAAAATACCAATGATTGGCGAAGGATTGAAAGCTGTGAATGCTCTTGCAAAGCAAGATATTCCTACTAACGTAACATTAATATTTTCTCCAACTCAAGCAATAGCTGCTAACAATGCTGGTGCTACTTATGTATCTATATTTATGGGTAGATTGGACGATATATCGCACGATGGCAACCAAGTAGTAGAAGAAGTAGCTGAAATCTGGGATGTAAACTTATACGAATCAGAGATAATAGCGGCATCTGTTCGCCACCAAAGACACTTAGTCGGAGCTGCTATGGCTGGTGCTGATATTGCTACCGTTCCCCACAATGTGCTAATGCAATCACTCAACCACCCACTTACAGACAAAGGTCTCGACGCTTTCCTTGCAGACTATAAAAGAATGCAAGCTGAAAAAGCAAAAGTAAATCCTTCTGGTGAGTAGGTAAAAAATTACATATCTATAAGATATTATAAAGTTAGTCCTCTTGTTGGACTAACTTTTTTTTGTATATTGATATATTACTTTAACAATTACCATAATAAACATGATAATGCTTTGTATAATATTAATCGTATTTTTTTCAGTTCCAATTATTTCATTGAATGCCTATGATGTTTTTAATTTTTCACCTGTTTTAGTTAATGAGGATATACGATTTGAAGTTATTGAAAGTAATTCAAAAGGTGACATATTTGTGGCTGGCAATGAGGTTTTGAATGATAACCCTATTTCTTATACATCAAATATTAAAATATTTAAGTCATCAAATGAAGGGAGCAATTGGGAACTCCTGTTCACTCAAAAAAATGAAGATTTAATTCAAAAGGAAAAAATTAACAGAACACCTACGCAATTCATCTTTGCTAATGATAGTACAATTTTACTTTTTACAGAAAATAATGATGTTTTTATATCTAACGATAAAGGTATTAATTGGAATAGACATGAATTAGAGAGGTCTTTTATGTATAGTACAGTAAAAAAATCAAGTAGTGGTGAAGTAGCTGCACTCTACAGTAGTATAATTGAAAAAAAGAAATCTTTCTACCTATCATTTTATTCAAATAGTACAGGTAACTGGAATTCTGTTAGAATACCTATAGATACATTATTTCAGGATAATAATTTTCCAAATATTACAAGTTTTTTTTACAGCAAAGATAATCAGTTAAACTTTTACTATATTGACGGTAAGACAATTAATGACTCGCTAATTTATTTAAAATATCTTGTATCTACTTCTGACCAGGGTAAAACATGGGAAAAAAAAGAAGTTAAATTTGACAACTTCTCCAATACATTCTTATATGATTCTGATGGTAGATTGCTTGTATGGGGAATAATAGATAATAAGTATAGAAACAATATCTTTGGAGAACCATTTGGAGATAATCTGATTTATGAATCAACAGATGATGGGGAAACTTGGAACACTTTACTTTATGAACAAGACACTCTTGTGAATGCTTATCTCCCATATAATATAGAACTATACACAGATAAATATCTATTAGGAGAAGCAATTAATGGAAGTATGAAGTTCTATGATTTCGAAAATAATAAAATCTCAAGAATTTTACCAAATAATCCAAAATCGTTAAGTGATGATTATGGATATACTCGTCCTTCTGATTATATGATATTTGATAATAGATTATTTTTAACTTCTTATGGTAGTTACGTATTTGAGGTTGATATAAGTAAACCTATTACTATAACTAATGTTGAATTTAAAAAATTAGAGCGTGAGTTGCTCCTTTACCCTAACCCTATTTCAAAAGGGAAAAATTTGAATATTGAACTTATTCCAATATCTATAGGTTCTGCAGAGATTACAATAATTGGAGTTGATGGTAGAGAACACTCTAAATTTAATGAGAATTTCAATTCTACTGTTATCAAAACAACTTTAAGCAAAGAAATTAGATTTTCAGCTGGTACTTATATTTTAGAAATATTATATTCAAACGGTCTAAGTGAGAGTAGCTCTTTTGTTGTTGAGTAAAAAATAAGTCACTTCATTGGAATTAAAGAATATTTATTATATTACAGGGTAGCAATTGCTACCCTTTTTTTATAACTGAAAATTTGGAATGAATTTAATATGGAACAATATAATAATTACGTAAATAGTGTGTGGCGACAATCGAGCAGCCAAAGGACTTTCAACAATATTTCTCCTGCAAACAAGGACGACATTATTGGAGAATTTCCAGTATCAAACAGCGATGATTTGAATGATGCTGTAGAAGCATCAAAATATGCTTATGCAAAATGGAAAAGATTACCTGCCCCAAAAAGAGGCGATATCTTAAGAGTAGCTGGCGATATATTCGCTGCAAGAAAAGATGAATTGGCTGAGATAATGACCAGAGAAATGGGCAAACCAGTCTTTGAAACAAAAGGCGATATACAGGAAGCTATCGACACTTGTTACTATGCAGCCACGGAAACAAGAAGACTTTTCGGTCACAACGCACCGAGCGAGATGCCTGACAAGATGAACCTATCATTCAGAGTACCGGTTGGTATCTGTGGTATCATCACGGCTTGGAACTTCCCAATAGCAGTACCTTCGTGGAAGATAATTCCTGCACTTGCTGCTGGTAATGTTGTGATATTCAAACCAAGTGAGGACAGTCCCCTATCTGCTAACATATTCGCAGAGATAATGGAACAAGCGGGTCTGCCAAAAGGTGTATTCAATGTACTTCACGGTGCAGCTGAGATTGGTGATGCTATTGTCAATCATCCCGATATCAACCTAATTGGCTTTACTGGCTCAACTAAAACAGGAAAGAGCATAGCCGCAAAATGTGGCGAGCTTAACAAAAAAGTATCACTCGAAATGGGTGGCAAGAATGCCCAGATAGTAATGGATGACGCAAACCTCGAACTTGCTTTAGAAGGTGCACTCTGGGGAGCTTATGGAACTACAGGTCAGCGATGTACTGCTACGAGTAGAGTTTTACTTCACTCCGCTATCCACGATAAATTTATAGACATGTTCAAAGAAAGAGTAAACAAGCTAAAACTCGGAGATGGACTCAACCCAAAAACAGATGTCGGTCCAGTAATCAACCAGAAAGCAATCAACAAGATTATGGGATATATTGAAATTGGCAAATCGGAAGGGGCTAAATTGGAACTCGGTGGCAACAGAGCTGGAAATAGTTACAAGAAATCAGATGATAATTTCGATTTGGACAATGGGAACTTCATTGAGCCAACACTTTTCACAAATGTAACTAAGGATATGAGAATATTCCAAGAAGAGATATTCGGGCCAGTGCTGTCTATTTCCAAATTTGATACATTAGAAGAAGCATTCGATTTATCTAACTCTGTTGACTATGGGCTATCGTCATCTATCTACACAAACAATGTTAGAAATAGCTGGTTGGCTATCCGTGAGTTGGAAGCAGGAATCACTTATGTCAATGCACCAACTATTGGGGCAGAAGCGCACATGCCATTTGGTGGAGTAAAAGGAACAGGCAACGGCCACAGAGAAGGCGGCTGGACTGTGTTCGATATTTTCACTGAGTGGAAGACTGTTTACATTGACTACTCTGATAAGTTGCAGAGAGCTCAGATAGATAATTACGATGATTAGGAAATAATCAAGAAATGTATAACAAAAAAATCCCGCCTTTTGAGCGGGATTTTTTATAATCTCTAATAAGTAGCGAGTTATTATCTTGAGTAATACTCTACTACTAATGGAATTTCAACTTGAACTGGAATATCAGTTGCTTCTGGTTCGTGAAGTAACTTAGCAGCAAAATCTGCTTTGTTTACGTCCAAGTACTCAGGGTTTCCTGTTCCTCTTACTGCTTCCTGTATAGCTTCTATCTTTTGAGCTTTCGGCTTAACAGAAATTGTGTCATTAATCTGAACATAGTAAGAAGGTCTATCAACTTTCTTTCCATTTACTAATATGTGACCGTGAGCTACATATTGTCTCGCTGCATAAAGCGTACGAGCAAAACCAGCTCTGTAAACCAAAGCGTCCAATCTGTGCTCTAATTGCAACATAAGCAAAGTACCAGTGTTACCATCTAATCTTGTTGCCTCTTTGTAAGCTTTTTTCATTTGCTTTTCACTTACATTGTATTGCAATTTCAATCTTTGCTTTTCTAACAACTGCTTTCCGTAATCAGACATCTTCTTACGTCTTTTGCTGTTGCCGTGTTGTCCCGGAGGATAAGATTTTTTAGCACCTACTTTAGCTGCTTTTGAGTCCATGTGTATCCCAATTTTACGGGATAGCCTAACTTTTGGTCCAGTATAGTTCATCGTTTTACCAAAATAATTTTAGTTTTTTGTATTCATTTTCTAATAAGACTACAAATATAATAGCTTATATATAATATTCAAAAGAAAACTTGAAATAATTAGATTTTAATTGCTCACAATCAATCTAAATAGCATCAAATAATCACTTATACTCAATAGGATCTTCCATCCCAACCCTGTCGAATGCACGTAGTCGCAGTCCGCAGGAGTCACATTTGCCACAAGCTACATCATTATTCCTGTAGCAACTCCAAGTCTCAGAAAAAGGGACATTCAGCTCTTGTCCCTTTCTTATTATCTCATCTTTGTTCATATCAATAATAGGAGTCTCTATCTTGATTTGTGTGCTTGGCTTTGTTCCAGTAGATATCACTTGTTCGAATGCCTCGAAAAACTCTCGTCTCGTGTCTGGGTAACCGCTGCTATCTTCGTAAACAGCACCAATGAATAGAGTTTCAGCACCTATCACCTCTGCCCAACTCGTCGCTATAGCCAATATATTAGCATTTCGGAATGGGACGTAACTCGTCGGAATTTCTTCCGAATCCAAATCGGCATCCGTGATTTCAATCTTCTCATCGGTTAAGCTGGAGCCGCCAATTTGAGAAAGAAATCTTACGTCCGTTACCAATCTCGACACCGCACCGAACTCATCGCAGAGCTTGTTGAATTGCTTCAACTCTCGCTCCTGAGTCTTTTGCCCATAGTTCAAGTGCAAACAGGCAATGTCATACCCCTGCTCTTTGGCAATGGCAGCAGTAACGGCGGAATCCATACCACCACTCAACAATACTACAGCTAACTTACTCATTGGCTACACTTTAGAGAATGCGTGTTCCATATCTGCAATCAAATCGTCAATTTCTTCTATTCCAACAGAAACACGGATAAGATTGTCAGAAAGACCGATTTTCTCTCTTTCCTTCTTAGGGATTGATGCGTGAGTCATAATAGCAGGGCTTTCGATTAAGCTCTCTACCCCACCTAAGCTCTCAGCCAATACGAATAGGTCAACATTTTCTAAGAATTTTCTCGCTCCGTCCAATCCACCTTTGATGAAGAAAGTAATCATACCCCCAAAACCTGACATTTGCTCTTTAGCTAAGCCGTGGTGTGGGTGCGATTGCAATCCTGGGTAAACAACTTTCTCTACCTTATCGTGACCTTCCAAATATTCAGCAAGTTTGATAGCATTTTGCTCGTGTTGCTTCATTCTGATACCCAAAGTCTTCACTCCACGAAGAACCAACCAGCTATCGAAAGGTGATTGTGATGGGCCGATAGAGTTTTGCAATCTGAAAATTTCCTGAGCTAACTCATCATCATTGAGCATAATAGCACCAGCAACCACATCGCTGTGACCGTTGATATACTTAGACATAGAGTGATAAGCAATATCAGCACCCAAGTCCAATGGATTTTGGAAATAAGGACTCATAAAAGTGTTGTCAACTGCAGTAATAGCACCGACTTCTTTCGCTTTCTTTGTGATAGCTTTTATATCGCTAAGTTTCAACAATGGATTAGTAGGCGATTCCACCCAAATAAGAGAGGGCTTTAGCTCATCAATCTTCTTCAGAGTGTCTTCAGTCTTACTCGTATCAGTGAACACGAAATTAAAATCATCATTGTAAACAGTAGTAAATAATCTGTAAGTACCACCATAAACATCATCGCCACACAAAATAGTCGATCCCTTTGGCATAGCTTGGAGTATCAACATTTCTGCTGACATACCAGTAGCTGTAACGTAGCAATGCTTTGCATTTTCTAACGCAGCCAAACACTCTTGTAATCTTGTTCTCGTAGGGTTGTGCGACCTTGTGTATTCATAACCACGGTGAACACCGGGAGACGATTGAGCAAAGGTCGATGTTTGGAAAATTGGTGGAGATACAGCACCCGTTGCTGGGTCTGGCTCGTTACCTACGTGCAATGATCTTGTGTTAAATCCTTTTTCTAAATATTTCTTATTCATATTCTTTTTTTCAATTTTAATTCTAAAAAACTATTAATCGTTATCCATTTCTGGACTACTATCATCACTATCACCGTCATCTACCTTTTTTATTTTACCATTGGGGTAGATTACGATTTCATCTATATCTCCACCCTTCTGCACTTCTAATTTGTAGTAAATATTATCAGGTGTTTCGTATTTTTCTATCTCGAGTATTTCATACATACTATAATCTCTTGCAAGAATATTCTTCATTTTCTCAGTGAGTTCTTCTTCTGTCAATTTGTATTCAGTCTTTATCCAGTTTGCATTCTCGTCGTAAACTACCTCATATTCCTTACCGCTGTACTCAAATTCAGCTTCCCATTTGCCATCGTCTTTTTCCCATTCCACACCTTCAGGGTTACCAAATTGCTCGCTGAAGCTCTTTTGCACTTTATCAGGTACGGAGTTGTTGCCAGCGTCACCAATGCTGCTATCACAAGAGAGCAACATTAGGAGAAGAGCCGTAAGTAATACTGATATTTTCATTTTCATAGTGTTTGCACCGATTTTGTTTTAAAAGAATCCCTCACACACCAGCGATATACTCTACCAAGTCTGAGTGAGTAATAATGGATACTATGTCCTTGTTCTCATTTTCTACTAATACAGTTTTGTCTTGAGTTAACTCATTTTGAACATCTTGCAATTTAGTGTCGTTGTGAACTAATACAAAGTCATTAGACATTATCAAATTCACATTGTCTTCTAAGCTTATTTCACCATCGAAAAGTGGTGTCGTCAGTTTGTCTTCGCTAACATAACCAACCAAATCATCGCCTTTGAATACCGGCAGTTGTGAAATACTATTTGCATTCATAATGTCAACCGCATCGCCAACACTTTTGTCATCTTGTAGCTTAATCAATTTGCCCGGCTTTCCCTTTTGTGCAATCATTTCGCCAACAGTATTGTTGTAATCACTATCAGCATAGCCGCCTTCTTTCATCCACTCATCATTGTAAATTTTACCAGTGTATCTGTTTCCAGAATCAGGCAGTATAACCAGAATCCTCTTTGGGGTGTCCAAACTTTCGGCATAGCGAATAGCACCCACAACAGCAGCCCCTGAGCTACCACCAGAATAAATACCTTCTTCAGTGAGTAATCTTCTAGTCATTACGAATGATTCCTTGTCATCAATCATCACAAAATCATCGATTACATCAAAGTCCAAGTTATCGGGGAATATATCCTCTCCAATCCCTTCTAACACATAGCCGTGAGCTTCTATTACTTCCCCAGTCTTCCAAAAAGGAGCAAGTATAGACCCCTCTATATCCACACCAACAATTTTGACATCTGGCATTACTGATTTCAAATACTTACCTGTACCAGATATAGTACCACCAGTACCTACACCAGCCATAAACACATCGAAATCACCATCTGTTTGCTTGAATATCTCAGGCCCAGTTGACTTAATGTGAGCTTCTTGGTTATCTAAGTTGTAATATTGATTAGCATAGAACGAATTTGGAGTAGTTTCTGCTATTCTTTTAGCAACGCTATAATAAGAGCGTGGGTCGTCTGGCTCAACATTTGTAGGGGTAACCACTACCTTTGCACCGAAAGCTTTGAGGTTATTAATCTTTTCTATTGATTGCTTATCAGGTAAAACAAATATACATTTGTAGCCATGAACGGCCGCATACATAGCTAACCCAACACCAGTATTACCAGAAGTACCTTCGACTATAGTGCCGCCCGGCTTCAGCTCTCCCCTCTCTATCGCTTTTTCTATTATGTGGCGAGCTATTCTCTCTTTGATAGAGCCACCGGGGTTCATATATTCCAACTTTACATATATGTCAGAATCTACATGGCTGGCTACTTTGTTTAGCTTAACTATTGGCGTGTTGCCAATTACATCAATAACATTTTGATTAAATTTCTTCATATTCTTTACTATTTTGTTTTCGCATTCAAATTTATACAATCACAAAACTAATTAATTAATAATTTATTACCTATTCTATGAAATTAGCACATTAAAAAGATTGAAAAAATGTGTATTATTGTAAAACCTAAAACACAAAAGAGCTAAAATTATGTCCGATATAAAACCTTGCCCCGAATGTGGCTACGAATATACTTATGAGCTAAATGCACTTTGGAATTGCTCCAACTGCGGAAATGAGTGGAACGACGAAGTTCAAGAAGACAATAGCGACAATAGCAGTGAAGGGAAAATATTAGATTCCAACGGTGCAGAATTGAGTGATGGCGACACAGTAGTAGTCATCAAAGACTTACCAGTAAAAGGAGCATCGAAGCCAATTAAAGGTGGAACTAAAGTCAAAAACATTAGATTAAGAGATGGCGACCACAATATAGATTGCAAAATTGATGGGTTTGGTGCGATGTCATTGAAATCGGAATTTGTCAAAAAAGCATAGAATTATGGATAAGTTTGAAGGTTACTGGGAGTTAGTCGAGAAATACAGCATCACCTCCGACGGAGATAAGATTCACCCTTGGGGTACTGAAGTAAAGGGAATGATTATTTATTCCAAAGGGAGAATGGCAGCTCAACTCGGAATTAGAAATCGTGAGCATTTTGAAAGCTTCGACTCGAAGTCTGTACAAGCGAAGGAAGCACAATCAGCTCTCAATTCATATATAGCTTACTTTGGTAGTTATGAGATTTACGAAGATTATATAATCCACAAAATAGAGCAGAGCTTGTTCCCAAACTGGGTTGGGCACAACGTAAAACGCTTCTTCATATTCGAAGGTGATATACTTACCTTAGAGGCAAAAGAATTGACCCACATAAATGGTTTGGAAAAGACCATTTTGGTGTGGAAACGGTTGCACTAACAACTAAAATACTCCTTTCACAGATTCGTCATAAATATAAGTTTTATCCTAAATTAGGAGTTAATTATGGCTATAAGAAAGTATAGCAAATCTGAACAAGCTTATGGCGAGTTCAATGGCGGTGGAATAATTGAAAACAAACCAATCGGCTTCCCTCAAGGAGGTGGTGGCGGTTCGCATCCCTATTCCAATTTGTTCTATTGGGCAAAAGCAGTAGCAACAGAAGACAGCACAATAGGTGAACACCCTCACCAAGCATTTGAAATTTTATCATTTGTCTTGAATGGGGACATAGAGCATTATGACTCACACAACCAGAAGTGGTTTCCTTTGGAAAAAGGTGATGTGCAAGTAATCAAATCTGGCAATGGGATATATCACTCTGAGAAAATGTACAAAGACTCCGTTATGTTTCAAATTTGGTTCAATCCAGATATAAATATTACGTTAAAGAATAAGGCAGAATATAGTGACCACAAAGAAGCTGACTTTGAGACTACAGAAGAGAATAATATCATAAAAAAGAAGATGATAGGTACTGATAGCCCTATTGAATTAGTTAGTGAAGGTGTAACGGCAGAGCAATGGGAACTAACAGAAAACACGGAAATTGAGATAGACAGTAATAAATATCACTCTTTCTATGTACTTTCTGGCAACGGTGCAATTGGTGGAGAAAAAGTCACTACCGACGATTACCTAATTATCACAGATGAAAATCAATTGCAAATTGACCCAGATGGGGATTTAGAACTTTTCTATATATCCAATCCCAGCCAACTGAGCCACGAAACTTATTATCAACTGCATAAAGATCGCTATCAATAGCAAAGCATAAAATACATTCAAATTGGGGCAAACAAGCCCCAATTTCTATATTTCATATCTTATTTATTCATTTTTTGATTAAATTGCGAGAATAAAGAAACAAAACAAATAAGAAAATGAAAAAAATACTTGTCACTGGTGCTTATGGACAAATCGGCACCGAATTAGTTAACGAATTAAGAAATAAATATGGCGGAAGTAATGTAGTAGCTTCTGATATCAGAGATGAAGCACCAAGCTTTATCGCCGATAGTGGCCCAAATGAAGTCCTGAACATAATGGACAAGCAGCGATTGGCCGAATTAGTTGACAAGTACGAGATTGATAGTATATTCCACATGGCGGCATTGCTCTCAGCCACTGGTGAGAAAGACCCATTCCTTTGCTGGGATATAAACATGAACGGTACACTCAATGTAATTTCAGTAGCGTTGGAGAAAAAGTTAAAAAGAATATTTGTACCAAGCTCCATAGCCGTTTGGGGACCAGGAGTAGAAGTAATTAACACTCCTCAAGAGTCAGTCTTGCAACCAACTACTATGTATGGAGTAACAAAAGTAAGTGGTGAAATACTTAGTGACTATATGGTAAGAAAATATGGGTTAGATATCCGTGGACTTCGTTACCCAGGTATCATTTCTTCAGAAACTTTACCGGGTGGTGGAACTACAGATTACGCTGTTGAAATCTTCTACGAAGCAATAAAGAATAAAAAATATGATTGTTTCTTGAAAGAAGATGCAACACTACCTATGATGTATATGCCTGATTGTGTGAAAGCTACAATCAACCTAATGGAAGCTGACTTTGAAAGATTAGAACACCACTCTAATTTCAACGTGGCTGCTGTTAGCTTTTCACCAAAAGAATTAGCCGCTGAAATTAAAAAGCATATTCCTGAATTTGAAATCACTTACACTCCAGATTCTAGACAAAAAATTGCTGAATCTTGGCCACAAGTAATAGATGACAGTGCAGCCAGAAAAGAGTGGGATTGGTCACACAGCTTCGGCTTAGAAGAAATGACCAAAGATATGATAGAAGTGTTATCAGCAAAGCACGAAAAAGGACTCATATAGATTTCTGAAGAAAACTGAAGAGTAGAATAATAATGCTAAAAAATGAAAGCATGAATATATATGGGTATTTAATTATATCCGCAATTTTGCTTTTGCCTACATTAGCATTCCCAATATCATCGGATATGTCTGTGTTTATGCACGGAGGTAGCTTAATAGCAGATGGTGGTGTGTTATACAAAGATTTCTTTGATATTAAGCCTCCGCTTATTTACTATATATTTGCATTCATCGATTTGCTATTTGGTAACAATATAGTAGCGTTTAGGTTATTCGACTTTGCTTATCAACTAACATTCTTAGGACTTTCAGTCTTTTTATTCCGCAAACTTAAAATTAAGGATATGATCATCAAATCATATCTAATTCTATTCCCAATCGCTTACACTGTATTAAACTATCGCGATACATTCCAAACAGAATCATTGGCATTCATTCCCATGATTCTTTACTTTTATTTATTGGTAAATAGTAAGAAGAGTGCTAAACAAACATTATATATGGGACTTGCTCTCGGAGCCTTATTATCATTAAAATATACATTAGGTATTGTTTTTCTAATTGGTATATATAGTGTACTTGCTAATGGTGTTAAAAAAGAAGAGATATTGAGAATAGTATATCAACTATTAATAGCATTTTTTGTGCTTTTCATTACTCTATCCCCCACATTGTTTGGTTCTGGCTTCGATGGCTTTTTGGCAACAAATAGCTATTTATCTGAATACGCCAAATACCCACCGTGGGGAGCTGAATTACTCAAATCAATGTTGAAGAAATTAGCCAGCTTCACGGGAGAAATTGTTTCTATTTCTTTTGTGTTTTTTGCTGTTCTGGCATTAGTTAAATCTAAATTTGATAGAAAAATAATTAAATACTCAGCCCTGATTATATCGCTCCTTTTTCTGTCTGTTCTGATAGAAAAGAAGATTAACATGTATCACATAACTCGTTTCTACCCACTGTTGATTCTGTTGGTGAGCTATGGTTTCTATCATTTTGTAAAGAATTTTGAGTTTAAAAAGAATATTGTGACCGGTTTTTTCATAGTGGTTTTCATTGTTTTTAGCCCATTTTTAAGGTTGGTTAATACTTACAAAATTGTGCTTAACAGAGTAGCAAACTACGGCAGCTATGTAGATTACTATACTCGCCCAGGCAGCTTCAACTTGCTTGGTCATCATCTCGAATTGGCTGAGTATATTAACAAAACTGGTTCTGAAAAATTCCTATTCCTCAACACTGGTGGGAATCAAACTATACATTACTTAGATAGTGATTATAAATATAAATTTCCCCATTCAGCATTTCATCTCTCACCTATTGCTCCCAAGTTATACAATGATAGCTTCGAAGAGGACTTATACGATGCAAACACATTGGCAATAGACAATAAGGACTCAATTTATATGATATTTTTGAGAGAAGGAAGCAGCTATGATGTGATGTATGAAGAATATTCTGAATACTTATCTAGCAATTTTTATCAAGATACAGTCCTGTTAGATAGATACTACATACTGAGAAGAAAACAATGATTCAGAACAAGCAACATAGTAACTGGTTGTTTTTAGCGCTGGGAATGGTAATCTTAAGCATCACTATTCTTTTTCCAGTTGGTTCTGATTTGTCTATTTTCATACAAGGTGGAATGATATTGCACAATGGTGGTGAGCTTTACGTTGACTTTTTTGATGTAAAACCGCCCTTTGTTTATTATTTATTCGAGCTACTCTATGGAATGTTTGACAAAAATATCATCGGCTATAGGGTATTTGACTTTGTATATCAATCTATTTTTCTTGCTTCAAGTGTTTATATATTTAGAAAATTAGATATAAAAAGCAGTGTTACAAATCTTTTTTTAGTGGTTACCCCATTGCTATATACTACTATGGGTTATGCCAATATAATGCAAGTGGAGAGTATGTTCTTCCTGCCATTTATATGGTATTTTTATCTATCTTTTAAGTCAGACAACAACTACAAATCAGCTATAGCAAAAGGCATACTTTTGGCCCTAATCTTTAATTTGAAATATACTTTGGGCGTGGTATTAATAGCAGATATATACTTTGTTGTATCAAATAACAGACTAAATAAAAGGACTGTAATTAATTTATTAATTCAGGTCTCGGCGTTTATATTTCTAACCTTTCTGTTTTTTCTACCAGTTATATTGAATGGTAACACAGAAGGTATGCTGAAATTCATGGACTATATGTCTGTTTATAGCAATTACCCCACTTGGAGTTTTGGACATGTTTTATATTTAATTGAATCATTGACAATTCATTTCTCAGATAATCTATCATTATTTCTATTTATTGCTTTACTATTAGCTGTGTTTAAAAAGGATGAATCTAAAAACAGTAGATTAATTAGCTATGGGTTACTATGTTTCATTCTATTAATTATTACAATTATATTAGAACGTAAGGGCTTAGCTTATCATTATCAAAGGTTAATACCGCTTTACTCACTTTTGGCTTCATTCGGTGTTGCGTATTTGTTGATAAAAATTAAAGAGTTGAAAGTAGTTTATATTGCAATTGCTTCGGTGTTTATTCTCATATACTCGCCCCTACCTCGCTATATCAATTTGCTAAAAGTTCCGTATTATTATTTCAGCGATGGTGACGAAAATTATTACAACTCATTTATTGATGGTAAATATGGTGCTATGGTATATAAGCATAAAAAAGTGGCAGAGTATTTGAACCATAATAATAGATCGGACAAGACTTTATTGATGTCAGCAAATGGAAATGAAATGATTACATTTTTAGATACTGATTATAAATACTCTATGGCAATGTCATCTTTTTATCTCAATGACATTTCGCCAATAGAATTGCAGGAAATTGTATTCGATGAATTAGAAGAAACAGAAACATTAATAATATTGAACAACGACTATTCACCTATAACTTTTTTTAAGAATATCTCTTCCTTAGGGGCTGTAAAAGAAAACAAAAAGTTCCAAGAATACATAAACTACTATTTTGAGTTGGACACAACTATAGACAATACTTTTGTAATATATAATCGACGAACAAATTGAATAACAACAAAAGCATAAATATTTCATTATATGTAATATCAATCTTATATTTTGTAGGTATGTTTCAACTTACAAGTATTGGCGATTTTGGTGTTCAGCCCTCTTACGTTGGGATAATTCTAATGTTCTTTCTGTTCCTTTATCATTTTGTAACAAACAAGGTTACAGTAAATTTGGCACCTATTGTTCCAGTAAAATCATTAATATTGTTACAGGCATCTGCGGGTCTAGCTCTTCTCTTTGTTATTTCTAATCCAAATGCAGATGTAATACAATTCATCAAATCTTACTCACACTTCATATTTTTAACATTTTTTGCTCTCACTCTTGGGGTAATTAACTTAGAGAGCAAAGTGTTTGTGAATATTTTTCGGATATGGCTTATTGTTTCGATATTACTCAATATTTTTGGAATATATCAACTTTTCGCTCGTGCATTTGAACTTCCACTTGCTTGGATTGATTTGAACAATGTTAGTATATCAGGCAATGAAGATCAAGAATTTCAGCAGCTAAGTTTAAAGTTCAAAAACTTCTACAGAGCAACCTCTATTTTCTCAGAACCCTCAGCCTTAGCTGGCTTTAACTTAGCAATTCTTAGCACTCTGATTACACCAATTTTTAAACCCAATTCATATACAGTATTCAAATCGAAGGCATTTTTGAATTTCATATTTATACTTTCAGTAATCACTCTGTTCGTGACTTTCTCGTTAACGGCTGTTATGGGGTTAGGACTGCTGGCAATTGCTTATGTTATGTTCAATAAGAATATAAACTACCTTAGAATATTTAAAACCACTCTATATGTAGTAGTATTAATGATTGCTGCCGATGTAGTTATCGAAGCGTACTTCGAAACTAGTCTCTTGGGTTTATTTTATACCAGAATAACAAATGTATTAGGGCTGTCTAATGTTGGTATTGTTGGGGAATCGTTCACCACTAGAAGTAATAACTTCGTAAGCTCATTCGGAGTTTGGATGGAAAATCCGATTGTTGGTGTTGGATTGGGACACTCGAAGTATTTTTCAGAGTTTAGTTATAGTGATTACGGAATCATGCACGCACTTATGGAAACTGGTATAATTGGCGGGTTCTTTTTTCTAATGATATTTATCTCATTAATTTCTGAAATGCTACTTTTAAAAAACAGAATAGTAACACTATCATCTAAATTGCAGTATCTCGTTAACTCTGCTTTCTATTTAACATTCATACTTATCGGTACCAACTTTATTTCAGGTAACTCATTCATAAACATTTACCTGTGGTACCACATTGGTATAATAATAGCAATAATCAGCTGTGCTAAATATAAATTAGGAGATGATTTATCCCCTATTAGATATTTCAAAAAGAAAAGCTCCAACACTATAAGCATTGGAGCTGAATAATGAATCTTAAAGTAAGCTTTATAAGTATTTTGCTTGGAACTCACCCATAAACTTAACTAACGCTTGTACTGATTCTGTTGGGCAAGCATTATAAATAGAAGCACGGATACCACCTACTGAACGGTGACCTTTAAGTCCAGACATATCTTTGTCCAAAGCTTGCTTAACAAATTCTGCTTCCAACTCTTCATTTGGTAAGTTGAAAGTAATATTCATTACAGAGCGGTCATCTTTGTCTTCAACCACAGCTTTGTAAAAACCTTCAGAATTATCAATAGCATCGTAAAGGATATTAGCTTTGTTATTATTTACTTCCTCTACCTTACTTAATCCACCTTGTCCCTTTATCCATTTTAGTGTTTCGTTAATAACAAACACAGGGAATACAGGAGGCGTGTTAAACATAGAATCTTTATCAATGTGAGTAGAGTATTTCAATAGTGTCATATTTTCGTTTTTAGCTGCTTTTTCAACCCATGATTTTTTAATAACTACCAAAGTAGCTCCCGATGGCCCAATATTCTTTTGAGCACCAGCATAAATCATATCAAATTTTGAGTAATCCATCTCGCGACTAAACAAATCCGAAGACATATCGCAAACCAAAGGCACATCACCAACTTCAGGAATATCTTTTACTCTTGTTCCATAAATCGTGTTATTAGTTGCATAGTGAACATAATCTGCATTTTCATCAAAATTGAATTCTTTAGGTATATAGCTAAAGTTCTTCTCTTCCGAAGAACCTGCAACATTCACTTTACCCACTAATTTTGCTTCTTTTATTGCTTTCTGAGTCCAAGTTCCTGTATTAATATAATCAGCACTGCTTTTAAGGAAATTCAACGGCAACATAGCAAATTGCATACTGGCACCACCACCAAGAAACAACACTGAATAATCATCGCTGCTTAAGCCCATCAACTCCAAGACATTTGCCTTAGTTTCATCGAACAGTGATACAATTTCCTTCGATCGGTGACTCATTTCCATCACTGACATACCAAGATTATTATAGTTTACAACTGCTTGTTTTGATGCTTCCAACACAGATACTGGCAATACTGCAGGCCCTGCACTAAAATTATGAACTCTTTCCATTATTACGAACCATTATATTAATTAGTAAAAAAACTTATTCAAATTTAACATATAAACTAATGATAATGAAAATAATTGTAGTATAGTTCGTTTATGTAATAACAGCTCAGAATAATTGAATATGAACAGTAATTTGGTTATATTTGGGTTTATTTTTTGTCAACTTATATTTAAAAGAGTTTCAAATGAAAGTATTAGCAAATGATGGAATTTCGCAAGAAGGTGCGGATATAATTAGAAAAGCTGGGATCGAAGTATCAACAGATAAAATCCCCCAAGAAGAGTTAAAAGAGAAGCTTAATGATTTTGATGCTATCATTGTACGTTCGGCCACTACTGTTAGAAAAGACCTGATAGACAGCACTAACCTAAAAGCAATTGGTAGAGCTGGTGTAGGAATGGATAACATAGATGTAGATTACGCTAGAAGCAAAGGTATTGCTGTTATTAACACACCTGCCGCTTCTTCCGCCTCAGTTGCCGAATTAGTATTCTCTCACTTGTTCTCGTTGGCAAGATTTACTCACAGAAGTACTACGGCTATGGAAAAAGGCGAGTGGCCTAAGAAAGAATTCAAAGGCTTTGAATTAGCTGGTAAAACTCTTGGTTTAGTTGGCTTCGGTAACATAGCACAAGAAACAGCAAAAAGAGCATTGGCTCTGGGCATGAATGTATGTGCTTATCGTCGTTCGGAATTCACAACAGATATGGATGTAAAAGTTTGCTCATCAATGGATGAATTGCTATCTAATAGCGATGTAGTTTCATTGCACATCCCATTTGACAGCGACAAAGGTGCAACAATAGGCAAAGAAGAAATCAATAAAATGAAAGATGGTGCTATACTAATTAACTGTGCCAGAGGTGGTGTAGTTGACGAAGCAGCGTTGCTCGAAGCACTAAATAGCGGTAAAATTGCAGGTGCTGGAATTGATGTGTGGGCCAATGAGCCAACAACTGAAGCACAAACGGCATTAATCAATCATGAAAATGTAAGTGCTACTCCCCACATAGGTGGAACAACTTCAGAAGCACAAGACAGAGTTGGAATAGAAATAGCTGAAAAAATAGTAGCAGAACTAAAAAAATAAAACAGACAGGAAGATAAAATGGCAGTATTCAAAGCTTTCAAAGCATACAGACCAACGCCAAGTAAGGCAAAGGACGTGGCGGCATACCCTTATGACGTTGTCAATTCCGAAGAGGCGCGCCAAATAGTAGATGGCAATCCCGATTCGTTCCTTAGAGTGGGTAAACCCGAAGTTGAATTAGATAAAAATATATCTCTTTATGACGAAAAGGTATATGCCAAAGGTAAGGAAAAGTTAACCAGATTGATAGAAGACGGTGTATTAGTTGAAGACGAAAAACCGTGTTACTATATCTATAGTTTAACTATGAACGGTAGAACCCAAAACGGATTAGTTGGTGCTGCCAGTATAGATGATTATTGGAACAATGTAATCAAGAAACACGAATACACCAGAAAGCAAAAAGAGCAAGACCGTTGCGAGCACGTTAGGGTAACTAATGCTCACACTGGCCCAATATTCTTGACTTACAAAGATGAAGATGAGATAAACAATATAGTCGAAAAAGTAAAGAAAAGCGAGCCAGACAATGACCACGTTGCCAATGACGGAATAAGACACCAAACTTGGTTAATTACTGATACTGACGACATTAGCTTTATTGAAAACAAATTGGCGGCAGTACCTAGCTTTTATGTAGCAGACGGTCACCACCGCTCTGCAGCAGCAGCAATAGTTGGCAAAGAAAGAAGAGAAGCCAACCCTAATGGCAATGGCAATGAGAATTATAACAGATTCTTGGCTGTGCTTTTCCCTGCGAGTGAGCTATACATAATGGATTACAACCGATTAGTAGTTGATTTGAATGACAACAACTTACCAGAATTTATCTCCAAATTGGAAGAGAAATTCACAGTAACAGAAGAAAACGATAAAGTAAAGCCATCACAAAAAGGTGAGTTTGGTTTCTATTGCGAAGGAAAATGGTACAAACTAAACATAAAGCCAGAATTAGTTGACGAGAATGACCCAGTGGAATCACTTGACGTAGCACTATTGCAAAAACACGTATTGGACAATCTACTTGCAATAGAAGACCCACGCACAGATGAGAGAATTGACTTCGTTGGTGGAATAAGAGGGCTGGAAGAGTTAGTAAGAAGAGTTGACAACGGCGAAATGAAAGCAGCTATTAGCATGTATCCGACTTCGATAGAAGAGCTGATGAACATAGCTGATGCTGGTCAGGTAATGCCACCAAAATCAACTTGGTTCGAACCAAAACTAAGAGACGGACTCTTTGTCCACTTCTTAGATTAAAATTCTCATAATTTTGTATAGACGTATTGCATACGTCTCAAATTAACAGATAAAACAAGACTCCTGCTTTCCAAAAAGTGGGAGTTTTTTTTTCACCTAACCACATTGAATTGCTTAGTTACAGTCTGCTTACCAGATTTGATAACCAAATAATAAACCCCACTACTGAGCTGCGATATATCAATCAATTTTTCATCCGTTGTAAACATCAATTTTCCTTCGATGTTTAGTACCTCTATGTCGTCTATTATTAGTTCTGTATTTATATTTAGGAAGTCGTCTGTTGGATTGGGGCTGATAGTAATTTCATCAGCATATTTTTTTTCAACGCTTGTTTCATTAATAAAGGTCTTTAAACAATAAACATGTCCATGATAATTGGCTAGTAGTTTCGAATCGTCTAAAGATGTAGTAAAAACATTTGTAACCAATTTATAGTCATAAATTGGTTTATCATTTTGATAATCATATATTCTTAACCCATCGCTATGACCATAAATAATATTTTCCGAATTTTTTAAAAATGTGAATGTCCAAATGTAAGGATCAATATTAGTTTGAAATGTTTCCTTCGATGAAATATTATAAATATGTATGGGGGTATTCGCTTTAGGTTTATAAGTAAATGTATTTTTGTTACTACTTAAATTGACATCATTTGCATCATTTCCATAAAGGTTTAAAACCACATCATAAACCTCAAGAGTATTAGCATCGTGGATGTATATTGAGTCTGTTTCATCACCATGATAGTATTCGTAATCTAATTGAGATACAATATAATTCCCATCAGCCGTAAATTCTGAGCTTATCCATTCAAAATTGTCTGGTTTTTGAATATCTCTATCATACAACTGTCTTCTGCTTTCGTGAAGAATTTCTTCAGTCTCTATATCTATTATTATAAAGCTAGACTTTTTAACTCCAAAATCACTAATTGCAACTCCAGTTACTTTTGTCCCATCAGGTGAAATAGAAGATGAAACCCATTGTTCTGCTTGATAAACTTTGTTTTCACCATATTTCTCTTCTTCCCATACTGCTGTAGTTAGTCGTTTTACTTCCATTTTTTCTTGTAAATCATAGATAACTATATGTGGGTTGTCTCCACTTATCGCCATATATCTACCATCATCCGTTATTGATATGTGTGTAATATGGTTTGGCATATCATCGGGTATGAAATAATCTATTAAAGTACCATCTTCTATACTTCTAATTTGTATTGTACTTCCAGTTACATTGTAGAAAATCTCACCAAGTGGAGAAACTAAAACATCGTTAATGCCCCCAATTTGCTCCGTCTCCCAGATTATCTCTTCGTTCTCCCCAGCCCTCACAAGCGAGGCAGCAGCGATTATTGTGATTAAAAATATTAGTGTTTTCATATTGATTTTAAGATTGGTGATATTCTATTTCGAACAATATAGAAATAATTTGGTAATTGGAGGCAATTCAGAATAAATAGCAAGGGAACAAGTTCCCTTGTTGTATATTTATATAGACATAAGAACACGAAAAAAGTCTCACAATATGCAAAAAAAATAGTCCTTGTATTAGAGATAGACTCTTTTCAAAGAGGAACTTGCCAAGTCACGGGCAAGGGTGTGTTCAACAAGTTTTTAATTTTCACGGTCATTCCGAGGGAGTCCTTGGACGACCGTGGGAATCTAATTTGAAAATGTTATATATATAAATAGATAGCCCACGCCAATGCGTGGCAAGCTGTGCTACGCTCGTTATGACATCTATCACTTTATTATTAGAAATAATATCACAACCCAAATGAAACACCAATTCGAACAGGAGTGAACTCATGTGGAATATAGGAATTAGTTTCTCCCCTATGAACTTCTGTAATTAAGTAAGCAATTCCGCTACCAATAACTGCCCCAATAACTACATCGGATAAGAAGTGCTTACCTGCCAACACCCTAAGTGTAGCAATAGCAGTAGCGTTTGCTAAGTTCAGACCTATGCCAATATCACGTAGTGTAGTTTGTGGCATTTCTGATAGCATTATGCTGTTAAACACTGCTGATGCATAAGCGCTTGATGAATGACCAGAGTAGAACGAAAACTTGGTATCAGGGTCTAATAGCATATCTTCGGTTGTGTTCTTACTATATGATAATGGGCGGCTACGAGCAATTATGGCTTTAGTCGTTGCATTCAGCCCATAGTTAAGAGACATAGTCTGATAATACATCATTCCTAATGTTCCTAAATTGTCTCCATAAGTATCTGAGAAACCATAAGCAAGAGGCGAAATCAATTGTAAACCAAGAAGAACATCACTTATATCAGCGTAAGTGCTACGAAACTCTGTGTTCAATTTATCGAAGAAAGGAATATCCAAAATAGAATGCTGTTCATAATCTGCAAGAACTGGCAAATCAGTGTTGTTCGTTAGCGAATGCCCTACTGCAGCACCAATTACAGTAATTGGCATAATAACTAAATCTGAATTCGGTTTCATTTCAAATTGAGCTTTAGCAGAAATTGAAATTAGAATAAATAATATTAAAACTCGCATGCCTGTAAGTATAGTCTGTTATTAATAACTCCGAGCGATTCGTATTCACCTAATCTCCAATTATACCTTACCGATGCAGTATAGTCCATCATTTTTCCAGCATAAAGCTCACGAGTATCCAAATCTCTCACCACTAATGACGTAGAAGAAGCATAGCCCAAAGTATTGGAATTTGGTTTTTTTGCGTACTCTCCATCTAAAAATATCCCATTTGGTGCGGTTATTTTCTTCCCATTCACAATCAAATTACAATCTATAGTGCAAGCTATGAAATACATTTCGCTTCCATCGTAAGAAAAATAAGGGTTGGAGTTTTCCCTGCCACCTGTGTATTCCACCGAATTGAAAACCACAATATCTGTATTCAGTTGAGTTAATGCTCTATAAGCAAACATAGCAATATGCGGATGGATAGCTAGTCCCATAACTTGAGGATAGTTTTTGCCAGTCACTGGCCCACTCATATTGTCATCAATTAGAACAGCTTCGGAACCACCAAAATTTAAAGTACCCAGAAATGCCAAATAATCGCCAGTTAGATTTATTTTATACTCGAATATATTGCTGTACATATCAGAACGCTCCTCTTCCCCAATGAATATTTTCCAATTCGCCCCGTCAAAAGCGGCAAAGGCAAAATCATCATTGTGCCAATAACCAATTGGTCGGATGTCTTGAAACCCCTCTGAAACCTTACCGTCATTATAAATAGTTTTTATTCCACCTCGGCTTTCAACATAAGCAAACTTGTCGCCAGTGTTGTTAATAAATAGTGGACCCTCCTTGTAGCGGACATTCATAGTATCATGAACTGAAACAACTTCAAGTAAATCCGAGCGGTAATAAGAATAGAGTATTTTTTCAGAATTGGAACTAAATAATATATCACCAGGACCATCAGCATTTATTTGGATCAAAGTATCCCCATAGACTAAATCCCACCCAGAAAAACCTTTAGCAAAAAATGCCCATTTCTCTCCATCTGGAGAAAATATTGGTTTACTCAAAGACACAAAGTTATCAGAACTATAATTATTGATGTACATCCTTTGCCTATTTGAAAAAGTCTGAGTGACAGCCCACCAGTTAAATGTGGTGTCCATACCAAAATCAACTAATTCTTCACCGCCGTCAGTAAGCTGAACATCATAGCATTTGTCAGCATAACTTGACACAAAAGTGCAAGCAAAAGTAATTGTTAGTAATATTATCTTAAAATAAGTCAAAAATGTCCGAAAAAGTCAGTTATTAATGTAATTTTTTAGCAACTTAAGTGTTAATAGAACAAACAAAATTAACAAAAGTTCAAGGATAATAGGATGTCAAAACAAATTTTAATAATTATTGCCTCTCTATTTTTACTTCTGAGTTCAAATTCTCAAGCACAAGAAAAACCTATATTCAATATAACGGGTATAGAGACTGCTGAGTTTCCATTAGTAAAAAGTTATTTTATTGCTAAAAATGGTAGAACGAACGATAGCTATTATCAAGCTCCGCTCAATGTCCCAAACCCACCTGATTTTGATTTACTCGAAAACGGTGTGAGTAAAGATGCAACTTCGCTAGTATTAAAATGTGAAGAAATAGATGGTGCTTTGCCAGTTCACATTGCTCTCGTAGTTGACGCTTCAGATAGTATGTTTGACCCCTGGAAAGGAGGAGAAACAAGAGCAGACGTGTTAGAAAGAGCGGTAGGTGAATTTATTGATTCAGTCAAATTTGGTAACGGTTCATCTTTACATATTGTTCCTTTTTCTGGATCATCTATACCCCCGAAAGTATGGAGAGATTGGAATTATACTGCACAAGATGCTAAAGATGATTTTACATTTTATGATAGATTAACTGGTTCCACAAATTTCAATGCTCCTTTGTGGCAAGAATCGTCTGGTAAAAATGTAAATGAGATATTTAAGTCAAGACCACCAAACGAAAGAAAAGTAGTTGTCTTCTTAACAGATGGTGAACATCAATCTTCCTCTACTAGCACCGTTTTTCAAAGACAAAGAGTTATAGACGATCTTCAAGGTCAAGGAATAGAGTTCTATTCTATTACTTTCGACCCAGATGAGACTGGAAGTATAAATGACCTTAGACAAATTAGTTTAGCTACTGGTGGTCTATACAAGAATGTTAAAACTGAACAAGAATTAAGAGATTTTTATAGAGTTATAACTGACAACCTTAAATCACAAACTGTCTGTTGGTTAGAGTGGGAATCGGAATTAGAATGCGATGAAGTAACAGAAAGAAACGTAGATGTTACTTTTACTAGAACTACTTACGACCCAATACAAAGAAATATAAAATACACTCCGCCCGAAGACAAAGGAGTTGCTGAAGTATCGAGAAATAAAGATGCTTTATTCTATGACAACAATGGCTCAGTTACTCAGAATATTACATTAACCGCAGAAGTTGGTGATTTCTTAGTAACAGGATATAATATCACAAACGATGATACTGATTTTGAAATTCCCGAATTTGATAATATGCCCACAGGTGGCTTTGTATTAGATGAAGGTGATAGCAAGACCTTTGCAGTAAATTATATAAAAGATCCATCGGATGCACCAAAAGATTTCAAGTTAGAATTTGAAACTAACCTCTGCCCTGTTGAACCTGTAGATTTGGTTGCACCTTGTGGCCCAATTGTTCAGCCAATTGAAATAGGAAACATTAACCTAACCGGTAGCACCTATTATGTAGCGACAGACGTTTTCACTAACAATTCTACAGCAGAAATTTCTGGAACTATCACTATAGAGGGTGCTTATAAGGATGAATTTGCTATTAAAAAAGTCAATGGTAATGCTGGTGCTGATTTTACTTTGGCAGCAGGTGAAAGTATGAACGTGGAGTTGACAATAACTGCCACTTCAACTGGTACTAAAACAGCTATTTTGAACTATGGTATAATCTCTGATTGTGGTGAAGCTATTTCTTCTATTACTGCTAATGTAATAGAATCTGATTTGGCACTTTCTCCTATGAATTGGGATTTAGTTAGAATTAACAATCCAGTTGATATGACTTATACTATAACTAACACTAACGAAAACCCTGTCGAAATAGAAGAGATTACACTTTCTGACAACACTAAAGGATTTTCAATAGGCGATGTTAGTGGATCTTATGGTAGTTTGAGTCCTAACGGTGGTGAGACTAGTTTTGATATTACATTTACTCCAAACGCAGAAGGTAACACAAACATTGATTTGGTTGTAAAAATCAAGAACAGAGCTGAAACACTTTCAACTCAATTGACAGGTATAGGTTTCTTACCAGAAATAAATGGCAACAATGTTACTTTTGCTGACACTAAAGTAAACACAGTTGCTAACCCAGAAATTTTTTCAGTGACTAACAATTCTGATTTTGGGACAATGGAAGTTAAGGACATAAGATTGAAAGCTGGAAGCGATACCGAAATTAGCTTAGATTTGACAAACTTCACTTCTGGTACAACACTAACTAAAGGGCAGACAATCGATATACCTGTTTTGTATTCACCAACTGCAGTTGGAGTTAATAATGCAGTAGTTATAGTAGAAGCTGACAATACAGAAGGCCCAGAGCCAGTAACTTTCGTTTTAAATGAATTTGATATAACTGGGACTGCAATACCAGGAGATGGGGAGACATTGGCAGTTACTAATTTTGGGCCAATTCTTAGTTGTGAGTTAGAATCTCAATCAGTGGTTTTAGAAAACAACACCACAGAATCAGTTGATGTAACTTCTATTTTGACAGATATTAACTTCGAATTGCAAGAAACTACTTTTTCAATTGATGCAAATAGTACAAGAACAGTTACTATTACATACAAGCCAAGTAACTTAGGCAACCATATTGCTAATGCTGTCTTTAGCTTTTCAAACGGTTTTGAATACACTGCACCACTTGCTGGAGTTGCTAATTCTGAATCAGCAAGTTTGATTAACTTTGACAAAAACGAATATGAAACGAATTTGGGAGAAGTAGTTAATATTAATTTTGATATTAATTTCAACGACTATACTATTAGACCGGACATAGATGTAAATCAACTTACATTAACTATTAGTTATAATGGTAGAACTCACACAATGACTGAGCAAAGCATTACTTCTAGTTTACCTATGGCACCAGTGGTTGATTTAACCACTCAAATAAGTGAGAACTTTATTACAGTTACTTACACTGGAGAAATTTCGACAGATGGAATAATCAATTTTGAGCTTCCTCTATTAACTACATTGGGTAATGATACAATGTCAGTAATTGATGTAAAAGCAGAATTGCTTGACTTGAATTGCTTGACTATCAATGATACTTCTGTAGAATCTTTCCTTCTTGGTTGTAATTTGGCAGGATCTTTAATTCAAGACTTAGAAGTAGTAAAAGATGGTTTCTCATCCAACATCATAGGTGAAAACCCAGTTTCTGATAATCTGAGATTAGAATATGAACTTCCTTATGATAATAATATCAATCTTGATATTTATACTAGCTATGGAAAATTAGTTAAAACTGTAAACCTTGCAGATGGCAAATTTGGAATTCATGATTTCAATTTGGATGTAAGTGACTTGACTATTGGAGCTTATTTCATTAAGTATAGTTCTGGTCCTTATTCAAACAACTTGAAATTTATTAAGATTAAATAAACAATAGCTACAAAAAGTAATTAAAATTAGCGGGTTTTATACACCCGCTTTTTTTATGTGATTAATTGTATTATTTTTGAAGAGTTAGTTTATTCAAAGAGAAAAAAAATGATTGATAAAATAAGCGAAATATTAGGTGATAAGTCAGACGAATTATTAGGATTTGACTCACCCAAAATAGATAAATCAAGATTGCACTTACCATCTCCATCATTTGTTGATGATATATTTATGCAATCAGACAGAAATAATAGAGTATTGGGTAACTTAGAGTGGATATTCCAAACTGGTAGATTAGCCGGCACTGGATACACTTCTATATTGCCAGTTGATCAAGGAATAGAACACAGTGGTAGTGCAAGCTTCACTAAAAATCCTGATTACTTCGATCCTGAGAACATAGTAAAATTGGCAATAGAAGGTGGCTGTAATGCAGTTGCTTCTACTTTTGGTGTATTGGGTATGGTGTCTCGTAAGTATGCTCATAAGATTCCGTTCATCGTGAAAATTAATCACAATGAACTAATGACATCACCAAACACATTCGACCAGATTATGTTCGGTAGTGTTGATAGAGCTTACGAAATGGGTGCAGCTGCAGTTGGTGCTACTATTTATTTCGGTTCTGACGAGAGCAATGCACAGATTGTTGAAGTTGCGGAAGCATTCGAAAGGGCTCACGAATTAGGTATGGCTACAGTTCTTTGGTGTTACCTAAGAAACAATGACTTTAAGAAAGGTGATGATTATCACGCTTCTTCAGATTTGACTGCTCAAGCTAACCACTTAGGTGTAACTATACAAGCTGACATCATCAAGCAAAAGCAACCAACTAACAATGGTGGCTATGTGGCTATGAATGAAGCTGGTGTTAGCTATGGAAAATACGATAAAGCTATGTATGAAGAATTAGTTTCTGATCACCCGATTGATTTGACTCGATACCAAGTAGCTAATTGCTATATGGGTAGAGCTGGATTGATTAACAGTGGCGGTGCTTCTGGCACTAATGATTTGCAAGACGCAGTAGCAACTGCTGTAATCAACAAACGTGCTGGAGGAATTGGACTAATTTCTGGTAGAAAAGCATTCCAAAGACCAATAAATGAAGGTGTTGAGTTACTTAACACTATTCAAGATGTTTATTTGTCCGATGAAGTGACAATCGTATAGAGCCAAAAAACAAAATTATAGATATTATTTAATCCCTTCTGTGTGAAGGGATTTTTATTTGAAAGTATGATATTTTCCAGAGAATATAAGAATCATTACAAAGAAAACCTCCGAATAGGAATACCAGTAGTCTTGGGCCAAATAGGTCACATGGCTACTTCGTTGGTTGATAATGCAATGGTGGGCAATATTAGTAGTGTTCAACTTGCTGCTTCATCACTTGCCAACACTGTATTCATTATGATATATATATTTGGGATTGGTCTGTCCATTGGGCTTACACCTGCCGTTGGTAAAGCTTATGGTAATGAAAGACACGGACAGATAGCATCCTATCTAAAAAACGGAAAGTTCATTTACCTTTGGACTGGATTCTTTTTGACTTTGGTAATGGTTGCCGCCTCCTACTTTTTTGATAAGCTGAACCAACCGCCCGATGTGGTCGAATACGCTATTCCTTACTTTCTGACACTATCTATATCGATGGTGCCTTTTATGTACTTTATGTCACTGAAGCAATTTGCAGAAGGTGTAACCCTAACAAAACCGGCTATGTGGGCAGGTCTTGCAGGGAACCTGATTAACGTAGTTCTAAACTATTTATTAATATATGGTGAGTTTGGTTTCCCTCGGTTGGAACTGTTTGGTGCTGGTATTGCAACCACAATCTCTCGCTCACTGATGGGACTATTCTTGTTCTATATTATTAGTAAAGATGAAAGAGTTGCTCGTTACTTACGTGCTGCTAAGCGATTAAAAATAAGAAAAGAAAGCATAGTCAATCTATTGAAAATAGGTGTACCAATTGGATTTCAATTCGTATTGGAAATCAGCTCATTCGTGATTGCTACTTTTATGATGGGTTGGATTGGCACAAATCCACTTGCAGCTCACCAGATAGCAGTTAGTTTGAGTGCATTGGCGTTTCTATCAGTAACAGGCGTAGCAACTGCTGCTACTATCAGAATTAGTAATTTTGTTGGGAATGGCAAGTATGAAAAAATGCGTTCTGCTGGGTATTCTACTTATATTATGGGAATGGCAATGATGGTGTTTACTGCTCTTTGTTTTATTTTCCTTGGCAGACCAATATCAATGATTTTCACTAATGACGAAGTTGTTTTAGCCATCTCGACTCAGCTGCTAATGATAGCAGGATTTTTCCAAATTGTAGATGGTGCACAGGCAGTCGGCTTGGGTGTGTTGCGTGGGTTGGAAGACGTGAAAATCCCTACTATAATCATTATAATAGCATATTGGGGGCTTAGTATCCCATTATCTTACTACTTTGCTTTCACTTTGGATATGGGACCAGAGGGGATATGGTATGGACTTTTGGCAGGGCTTAGCTTCTCAGGGATATTCCTATTCCTAAGATTTTTGCACTACTCTAAGAACTTACCGAATACTAAATAGCAACACTATAGCTTACAGTAGCTACTAACGCACGAGTCAGTCCATCGGCTCTTACAGTTCTTGTTAGCACTGGAAAGCCAAAGTTAAGCTTGAATGAACTAACTTTACTTACTCTGTAGTCCATACTTCCAATTATATTTACTGTCAAACCGTCGGAATCGCTAACCACTATATCGTTACCTGTTCTTCTTTCTTCGTAAACGGAATTGCTCAACCTATAAACAGGAAGTACACCACCCATCAATTTTAGGTCTTCATTTAACTCAAAGAATTTTTCTAATTTGAACATAGCATCGCTACCTCTTTTGAACTTGTGTGATGGCTCGTATTCTCCAATTTTATTATAATAATCTGCAAATTCACTCGAAATATCAATAAGTGACATATCATTATCAAAAGAATTTTCATTCCTATTCATTGGAGTTTGTACACCAGTAGTGAACTGCCAGCTGCCAGACCTAAGAGAAGTAAGGAATATCATATCATTAGTACCTTGACTGGTCTGGTTTACCATTGGCATAGGCAGACCATCAGAATTTTTCAAATCAGCATTGTTTGTTGCTATCTTACCACCAAAGGTAGCATTCCAGCTAATATCATCATCAGAATATAGATTAGTACCAAGTGTAAGTAACACATCGCCAAGACCACTAGTCGAACCCAAATCACCAGATGTAATTGCAAAAGGGACACCAGCCGACACAGTAAAATCATCTGCGCTATAAGCAACATTGATTCCAGTAGAATTAATCAGTACAGAGTTGTCGCCTATTCCAATGGAATTAGAAAGTGATAGATTGATATTAGATTTTTCTGTGGTATTGTCCATATCGCTATGCCCACCATCAATTGAGCAAAGTCCGGCATCGGAACATCCTTGTGAATAGCTAAACTGAGTGCTTATAAGCATAACAGAAATAGCAAAAGTGAAGAGAGTAAATTTATTCATAATTTATATTCTTATTATTTAGAAATAGTTAATGACAATATAACATATTTTTTTGAAAAATGTTTTGGATATTAAAAAAATATCCTTAAGTTTGTATTCAAATTTTTGACGCACTGGTCCCTTCGTCTAGTGGTTAGGACTCCGCCCTTTCACGGCGGCAACAGGGGTTCAAATCCCCTAGGGATCACATAAGAAGCCTCTAACTTTTAATTTATCTAAAGTTAGAGGCTTTTCTGTTTGAACGGTATACACTTTGGTATACAAAACATCTAATTAATCTATATTTTTTCGTTTTAATACTATTCAATGATCTTCGTACGGTAAAGTATTCTTCATTCTAACAATCCACTTCTCTATTCCCCATCCATTGTTATTTAGAGCGTCTATGATTGGATGTTTTGTAATGACTAGAATCTCAATAAAGTTGATTTTTTCTTCTGAGAGCTTATCATCACCCATCTAATTCATAAAATCTGGACTGTCCCACTTTGGTGGACACAGATTTAATTAACAATTAATTTCCACAATGGGTTTATAGATTATCTTGAAGATATAGGGATCTCACATAATACGGTTAGAGGTCATTTTAAAAAATTCAAGTCATTCCTAAATTACGGTATTAAAAATGATTTACATAACAATCTATCTCATACTATGATAGAACTCGGTGAAGTCGAAAGTAATCAACTGTTTCTGGACGTAGACCAAATACAAGCTTTTTTTAAAGTTGAACTCCATGATATGAAGTTAGAAGAAACTCAAGATATAGCACTGTGGACAATCCAAATTAATACTTTAACTAGTATACGCTCTTAGTCAAGTTGGCTTTGCTTCAGCACCCAAGAGATTTAACGTCTATGTTGAAGGTTTACACGAGTATATGCAAAACGCTCAAAACGCATCTGTTGACGTAATAGATTCAGTTAAAATACTAGCGAAAGCACTTAGACCGAGAAGATGATAATATTGATGACATAGCACCAAGAACAGCACCAGCACCGAATAAAAGAGATAGGACTATCTGATATTCTCATTTTTGTGGATGATATAGCTTTCTTCAATTTTGATAAACATAAAGGGAAGAAACTAACAGACGAAAAAGAACATTGCAAGTGGATACTATACTACAAAGCAGGGGTGCTACTAAGCGGATTACAACCAGCGAACAATCAGCAGATGTCTATGCTTGACAAGCGAGACAGATTCAAGCTAGAGCGAGTAACCCAAGCCGTAGATAAGATAAACCAGAAGAGCGGCACGGACACCATAATCTATGCAACTATGGGTACTACTAACGCCTGGAAGCAGAACCAAAACTATAAGTCGAGCAACTTTGTCGAATCCGACAAGCTCGCCATAGAGCTGAAGAGAAGCGTGGGCTTCCTATAAGGAAAAACATTAACCAAGCAAGCCGAAAACACAATAGCGATGTGAAATAAGAGAGAAAGAGAGAGATGAGCGTTGCCGTGACTTGTGTGAGTAAGCTTACTTTTGGTTTTTATTGAAATACGAGGTGAATATCTAGCAATCACTTTAACTATTTACGATGTTGGTATTTGCATTCCGTAAGGATAGTACTTGTGCTGAGCGTAGCCAAAGCGATTACTCAAATTAAGGATTTCTGCTCTAAATCTCCAATTATCTATCGATCCATACATACTAAGTGGGTTCTTGATATCAATAATCAACTCGCATCATAACCACAATCTTCTATTGCTTTTCTGACAGATGCCTTGTCTGCATCACCAGTATAATATGCCTTACCTTGTGACAAGTCCACTTCCACTTCACCTATGTTACCTACACCAGTTAGGGAATCTGTTACGGTAGCAACGCAGTGGTTGCAGGTCATACCGCTCACACTCACGAAATTTCTACTGTCCGCTGCGGCTGATTTACCAAACCACTTAGCACCGAACTTACGGTAAAGTGAACCAAGCACCAGAGCCGCAAAAGCAACCGAAAGCACAATCTGAACTTCATAAGGTATAAGCCCCATAGAGCTGTGGTCGTGGTGGCCGTGCCCTACTGCTAGTTGATCTTGCGGATTGACACCGAGGTAAGCAAACACAAAGTCGAGCAAGTAACCGAAAACTATGGAAAGTATAATCAGAGTAGTCAAATAGTATATTATCAATTGCTTTCCCAAACTCTTAGATAGTATCCCAAGACTGGCAGCATTGGTAGCAGGGCCTACAGCCAAGAACACAAATGCAACACCCGGGGAAAACCCTTTGAGTATCAATGATAGGGCAATTGGTATAGATGCCGTAGCACATACATACATCGGCACCCCAATGATAATCATCAGCAACATTCCCAGTATTCCAGATTTTAGCCCAGTACCAGCCAAAAACTCAGCTGGCAAAAAGTAAGTAATAGCAGCAGCAATGACTAAACCGATGAGAAACTCTACAACTATGTCGTCGAGGAAGTCAACAAAGGCATATCTCAGGGAGTTTTTAGCTTTTTCTTTGAATGGCTTTTTCTGCTCAGCTATTTCTTCCGATTCAGCTGAATTAATCACATTTAGGTTGAATATCTTTTTCTCTTCTTCTGGTGGGAATTTTTTGTTGATAAAAAGCCCAGTAGTTACCCCCATAATGAAAGCAGCTATTGGTCTGAAGAACCCAAACACAGGCCCCATCATTCCATAAGTAGCGACTATACTATCAATTCCAGTTTGTGGAGTGGACACCAAAAACGAAGTAACTGCCCCTTTGGAGGCCTTGCTATCCGCCATATATACAGTAGTAGGGATAACGCCGCAAGAGCAAAGTGGAAGGGGCACACCAAAAAGGGCTGCCTTGACAACGGAACCGAATCCTTTGCCACCAATCTGTTCTTTGACAAATTTTTTGGTGATATAAATATCAAGAATAGCAACGAAGGCAAGCCCCAACATTAGGTAGGGAGCCATTTCTATAAATAGTATATATATTGAATTTAAAAATTCCATTACAATCATCATTTTTATTAGTTCATAATATGACGATTGAATTAGATTAAGATTATTAAATTGTAATGATGGATATTGCACTTAAGAATTATATAGTTCTCTACTTCTCAATACATAACAAACTTCTGTAACCCAATTAGAGCAAGTCCGTATAATGACTTTAAAAAATAACCCTATAAATACTAAATGAAAAAACTATTACTACTAATTACATTCATAGCTTTTACTGCTACTACGTATTCACTCGATACAGAGAAATTAGATAAACTAATGAACACATTAGATGCTAACAACAGAGCTATGGGAAGTTTATCTATTGCGAAAGACGGAAATGAAATTTACTCTAAGGCAATTGGGTTTGAGAATATTGGGAACAAATTAAACGCAACGAAAAACACAAAATATAGAATTGGTTCTATCTCCAAAACCTTCACAGCTGTAGTTATAATGAACCTAATAGAAGAAGGTGAACTTGCCTTGGACACTAAACTAAGTAAATATTATCCAGAAGTAGAAAATGCCGATAAGATTACGATAAAACAAATGCTGAAACATCGCTCAGGGATTTATAGTTTTACTAATGACGAAAACTATTTTGATTGGATGGAATCCCCCGTAAGCAAAGAAGAATTAGCAAATAAAATAAATGAATATGATAGTGTTTTTGAACCAGATTCAAAGGCAGAATACTCTAATTCAAACTATGTTTTGCTCACATTTATTGCAGAAAATGCCTCTGGGGAAAGTTTTAATAAGCTGCTAGAAAAATATATCTTATCCGCTTGTGAGTTGGCAAATACTTATTATGGTGGTAAGATAGGAGCAAAGCCAAATGAAGCACAATCATATTATCGAGATATTGACTGGCACAAGGCAACAGAAACAGATATGAGTGTACCACAAGGAGCGGGTTCTATAGTTTCAACCCCCACTGATTTGAATAAGTTTATGACTTGTCTATTCCAAGGAAAATTAGTTTCTGATGAATCATTAGCTGAGATGATGATGATAGAAGATGGCTACGGTGCGGGTTTGTTCAAAGTTCCTTACTTAGAAAAGTCAGCCTATGGTCACACAGGCGGAATTGATGGTTTTCAGTCTAATTCATTCTATTTCACGGATCTAAATCTATCTATCTCTTATATTTCAAACGGTGTGTCTTATCCCGTGAATGATATCCTTGTTGGTGTGCTTAGCATATACTTTGGTGATGAATACGAATTGCCTGAATTTACAGAAGCAATAGAGGTTGATGAAGAAGATTTGAAACAATATGAAGGTACTTACTCGAGTAGCAAACTACCTTTAAAAATAAAGATATTTGTTAAAGAAGGCAAGCTCTTCGGACAAGGAACTGGTCAACCAGAGTTTGCCATGGAAGCTTACGATTTACACAAATTCAGATACGAAGCTGCTCGAATAAAGATAGAGTTCAAGCCAGAAAACAATCAATTTATTCTATTCCAAGGTGGCGGAGAATTTGTAATGACAAGAGAATAACACCTGTTCTCATGATGTAAAAAGAGTTATTAGAATGCTAATAATTTGCAGGTGCATTAGTGTCATCATCATCGAAGTAGATATTGATGTCACGAACGTCTTCCAAATTCTTTATCTTGCGGATTAGTAGCTCTTTTTCTACACCCTTTTTCAACTTCATGTTGTAGTAAACTTCGATATAATCTTTCTCATCTAAAGCCCTTACATTTACTACTTTTAGTGAGTTAGTATTCTTTCTCAGAGCTTCTTTGACTTCATCTTTCAGCTCACTGGGCTTGTAAGTAATGTGAATCAGATAATTCACATCTGCCGTCTGGAACACATTAGTATTAGACAGCAATAGCAAGACCAAACATATAAATACAGTACCGATTACTGCAACCATATAGAGCCCAACACCAGACGCCATACCTATACCCAATGAGAAAAATATAAACACAATGTCCTGCACATCACGGACGGCTGTACGGAACCGAATAATTGACATAGCTCCCACCAAACCAAAAGCAGTAGCTAAGTTATTCCCAATAACCAATAGCACTAATGAAGTGATAATAGTCAGCACGATAAGTGAGCTGACGAATGTTCGCGAGTAATTTGGCCCTTTGTAAGTAACTCTGTAAACGAAAGATATTATCAGTCCACAAACAAATGAGACTACCAATGAGTACAAAATCTCCATAGGAGATATTGGGAACAGTTCTATGTATTGAAATTCTTGCATATTTTTCTAAAATTTTTGAGCACGAAGATAAGCAAATCGGCTCTGTTTCACTATTGATTTTTCATTATCGATACAAATTACATACTTCGAAGCCGACTCACGCTTTAATGAAAGTGATTCGGACATCTGTCGAATCCAACCAGGAAGATAATCGTCAAATTTTACTTCCAGAATAAAATAGTCCATCATTGCTGGTTTCACATTATCATCAACAAACAACTCGTCAATTCTTGGATAAGCCACGCTCCTGAGATTTTTATCGAATGTAACCCTCAGATTATTCTTAGTCCTTACGAACTCAGTATATGGCTCTCTGTCATAAATAACATTGACTATTGGCCTCAGATTGAATGACATAATTTGATAAAAAAACTTACCCAAATCGTCATTCGTTTTATCTATTTCTCTCGACTTCAACATTTCCACAGCTTTCCAGTAATTTATCTGGTATCTATTCTTCATCCCTGGTTCTTCGAACTTGCGCTTCACTTCAAAAAACACATTGGAATCTGGGTTGTAATCGTAGCCCCTCAAACGCACTTTTTTCCTATGCTTCATACTATTTATCTTCTCATAGTAATGCTTTAAGTCAAGTGAATCAAAGTATATACTTCTCACAGTATAATGTGGTCTAGTTGGGTTTACATTTTTGTCTAACTGCAGCTTAGTAGTGATGATATTTCTCATCAGGGGGATTTTATGCCTGTGAACATAAAACTTATATTCGTATCTCAAAGTCCTGCCCCTTTTTGTTAAAACCCTAATTTACGCTTAGCAAACGCATAGAGCGGAATGTCATCAGAATAAATGGAGGCACGAGAAATCATACCTGGTCTTAAGAATTTGTCAGGATTTTGAATCCTTGCTGTTACTAAAAAGAATTGCTCTCTGCCACGCACCCTAATCTCATCTTCGATATTAGTCACAACGGCTTTATACACATTGTCAGTTCTTTCTATACTACACTCTACCGAATCGCCAATATCTACATAGCTTATTTCATATACTTTAACGGGTATTTTTACCAAATACTCATCAGGATTTTTGATTTTAATAAGGTTTATACTATCTTGATAGTAGTTGATAATTCCACCAAAAGGAGCAGTAATCACATATTTTTCTTTCTTAGCTTGTAGTATATTCAATTGCTCACGGAGTGAAGTAATTTGTGATTGATAAACTTGCACCAACTCAGGTTTCTCACCAGTAGATACAGTCTCTAAGCTCTTTATTGCAAGCCCATTATTAATCACAGCCAAATCGTAAGCATTTTTGTATTGCTCATATTCCAACTCAGAAATCAAATCTTCCTTCACCATTTTCTCAGCTCGATTGAGCTGACCTTTGGTAAAAACAACATTGTTCTTTGCTATGTCCAATCTTTCTTGAAACTCATCGCGGACAGAAGGCTTTTCACCAGTTCTGTTATCATTCAAATTAGCTTTTGCAATTTCCAACTCAGTAGTAAGAGTAATAATTGACTGGTTTATCACATCCGAGTTAATTACCGCAATAGTATCATCTGCATTGATAGTTTTGCCGTGAGTAAAGAAATTAATTTTTGCTACATCTCCCCTATCAAAAATATAGTCTGTTTTTGCAATAGAGAAATTTCTATCATTGTCAACAATCATAGAGCTAAGCTCACCATTGGCATCACGAACCAATCGCCATTCTTTTTTCGAATAGACAATAGAGTTTGCCTCCACTAAATAGCTTACTTCTATTGGAGCAATGATAAATAGTGGTGCAACAAAAAATAATATGAATGAATATTTACGCAACATATTTGGCAATTTAATCAATTTCTTAACAAATTCTTAACTTTTGTCTTATGACTTACTTATATAGACACATGAAAGGATAAAACGTCTCATAAAATGAAAAGTTTTCTATTTTAATATTTCATACTCTGAGTTGAAGTGGGCTTTGTCAAAAAACAACCCTTTGGCAGGTGCTAACTTAGAACAAAGTGACCTGTCTTTTGCCACCAAAGCTTTTTTCATATACTCGGAATCATATTTCCCGGAACCAATATCTATCATTGTTCCGACCAGAGAACGCACCATAGAGTAAACAAACCGATTCGCTTTTATCTTGAATACCAAATCAGTGTCGTTCAACCGCTCCCAATGGCAATATTCAACGGTACAACGATAGTGGTTCAACTCCAAATTCACCTTAGAAAAAGTAGTGAAATCATGCTCCCCTACCACTATTTTTGCTGCTTCATTTAGCTTTTCTAAGCTCAACTCATTCCTATCGTAAGAATAGAATCTATACTTGAAAACTGACTTTTCAGAGGTAATGAAGTAGCTGTACTCGCGAGCAGTAGCATCGAATCGAGCGTTGTACTCTTCATCAATTATCTGTGCGTCGAGCAACCGTATATCATCTGGTAAGACTGTATTTACCGCTGGCACTATCTTTTCTTCGGGTATTCTAAACTCATCAATTGCAATGGTAGCTATCTGCTCTCTGCCGTGTACACCTGCATCTGTTCTTCCTGCTGCTATTATCTTCAAATCCAACGTCGTTTTTAGCTTGAATGCCTTAGTTAGCTCCCCCTGTAAGCTACGTTGATTGGGCTGCATCTGCCAACCGCAAAAGTCAGTACCATCAAACTCAAACTTTATGATTAATGTTCTCATTTTATAATATCCCCTGCTTCTTCTGCCCAAAAGAGTAAATCCAGTTCATCCATAGGAATACCAACAACTTTAGAGAAATTAAAAAACTCATCGGCAACCAAATCATATCGCTTTTTTGTGGCAATATTGGGCACTTCGTCAAACACATCACAAGTAACCAAATGCTTCAGTATATGTCTGTCCAAAATTGCAATATTCTTATACCCTATATTCCTAAGATAATGAGCCGATTCCTTTCTGCCAATGCCATTTACATTGTTATTCAGCCATTCCCTTTTCTCTCTGTCAGAAATGTCGGATTGCAATACTGCTTTTATTTCATTCCATTGCTGTTTTATTAACTGCAATCTATTCGATTTCTGATTGTGGAATCTGATATAATTCTCCTTTCGTCTCAGTATCGGAGTTGTATCTACATTGTTATTATAAAAATCAAGCGATTCTAATTCATTTTGGACAATCATAGCAGAAGCAGCTTTGCTCTGTGGAGTACAAATACAAAAGCAAAGTTCGTAAAAGTATTTGTCTTCTGATACGTTAGAAAAATCATTCAATCTTTGCTGTATTTTGGGTCTCAGCTTTTCGTATTTATCAATAAATATTTGGGGTAAACGAGTTGGATTCATAATTTGAATATAGTAAGTTGTTTTTCTCTAATTTATAAAATTAAAACTGGATATAGAATGCAAGTTGAAAAGATACAAGAAGAATTACAAAAAATGAACATAGATGGCTGGTTATTTTACGATTTTCATGGTCGTGACCACATAGCTGCAAGAATATTGGGATTAGATGGCGGACACATGGCAACTCGTCGCTGGTTTTACTATATACCTGCTAAGGGCGAACCAACGAAGCTAAACCACAAAATAGAGCCGAATTATCTAAAAGATTTACCAGGGAAAAAAGAGATTTACCTACCTTGGCAGCAGCTACAGGAAAAGCTATCTAATATTTTAGATGGAGCAAAACAAGTAGCAATGCAGTATTCGCCCAACAACGCTATACCCTATGTGTCGATAGTTGACGGTGGAACGATTGATTTAATCAGAAGTTTTGGAGTAGAAGTAGTTAGCAGTGGTAATTTGGTTAGCTTGTTCGAATCGCACCTAACAGAAGAAGAAATAGCTGACCACAGAAAATGTGGTGAGGTTATGCTGTCAATAAAAGATAACGCTTTCAAATACATAAGAACAAGAATAGACGAAGGCAACCCAGCTACTGAATACGAAGTACAGCAGTATATGCACCAACAATTTAGGGACAATGGTATTTTCTGGGACCACGGCCCAATAGTGGGAATAAACGAGCACGCAGGAGACCCTCACTTTGAGCCAACACCAGAAAACAGCCAAAAAATAACTGAAGGTGATTTGGTATTGATTGACCTATTCGCTCGATTCGAAGAAACTGGCTCCATATTCTTCGATGTAACTTGGATGGGCTTTGTTGGCAACGACATACCAGAAAAAGTACAAAAGATATTCCGATTAGCAGCCGACGCACGTGATGCAGGTTACAAATTAGTAAAAGAGCGATTTGCCGCAGGTGAACCAGTTACTGGTGCAGAAGTTGACGATGCAGTTAGAGATGTGATAGTTGATGGTGGATATGGTGAGTATTATTGGCACAGGACTGGGCACAACATAGCTACTGATTGCCACGGTAACGGAACTCACATTGACAACTTAGAGTCCAACGACATTAGAGAAATAATAAAAGGATCGATTTTCTCACTTGAGCCAGGAATTTATATTCCTGAAGAAAAACTTGGTTTCAGAACAGAGATAGATGTAATAGTTGACAATGACGGTAATGTTGATGTCGCTGGTGACATACAACAAGAGATAATTGTTATATAGGAATTATAAAACGAAAAAAGCCCTTAAGCAAAAATACTTAAGGGCTTTAATGCGGAGGATGAGGGACTCGAACCCCCATAGGCTTGCGCCCGGCAGTTTTCAAGACTGCTGCAATACCAATTATGCGAATCCTCCTTTGGTACCGATTTTGAGTTACAAATATCTGAAGTTTATTTGAGAAAACAAAACTTTTTTACTCTTTTTTTTTATGGATAAAATAAAATTAATATTTTCAATTCTATTTAAACTGATGCTGCTATTTTTCGTCGGTTCATTTCTCAATGTGCTTTTACTAAAAATTATTCCTGTAATTATTACACCCTATCAAACTTACAACTACATTGCTGGAGATGGCTTAACAAAAGATTGGGTTGGCTATGAAGACATATCTCCTAATTTTTTCAGAGCTCTAATCGCTTCGGAAGACGCAAGGTATTATGAACACAATGGAGTTGACTGGGAAGCTGTAGAAGAAGCAAGAGTACACAATAACAAATACCCCAACAAGCGAAGACGTGGAGCTAGCACTATAACTATGCAAACTGCAAAAAATACCTTCCTTTGGCATGGTAGAACTTATGTCCGAAAAGCTTTGGAAGTGTACTTCAGCTATCTAACAGAATTAGTCTGGGGGAAGCAAAGAATACTCACTGTCTATGCCAACGTAGTTGAATTCGGCACTGGACTATACGGAGTGGAAGCGGCATCTCAAAAATACTTCAACAAACCTGCCAGTAAACTCAGCAAACGCCAAGCCGCACTATTAGTAGCTGTTTTACCCAACCCAATACGTTGGAATCCAGCAAAACCAACGAACTATATCAATGGCAGGGCAAATACAATTATGGCAAGAATGAACTCCGTGAGATTAGAAGAATAACATTCCCCCCCCCCTATCTAACTATGGTAAATGTCTTTGCTATTACTTGTTTTTCTGATTTGAAGACAAGATAATAGAGTCCACTACTGAGTTGTGAGATGTCAATCCTTTTCTTGTCCGCAGTGAACATTAGCTTACCTTCTGTGTTCAGAATCTCTATTTTATATAATCTTAAATCTGTTTCTATGTTAATAAAATCATCCGTCGGGTTGGGATAAATCTTTATCTCATCAGTGTCGGTTACTTCTACTACTGTGGTTACTTTGGTTTGGACTATCTCGCCACGTAGGTGTTTCCAGAATGAAGCCGTGGGGCTGTATTCCAAGACTCTCTCCCTTACCATATACCAGACATCACCAGTATAGT